>NZ_JAMRVB010000001.1:1091752-1100012 GCF_023743875.1 Enterococcus italicus | reverse complement strand
GGAATACTTCTTTCCTAAATAGTATCTTTTTACGTCCCCGACTGGAATTGAACCAGCGACCTATTGCTTAGGAGGCAATTGCTCTATCCTACTGAGCTACGAGGACAAAAACGCTCTGGTTGTTATTTTAACGCGTAACTGTGCCAACTTCAAGCGGAAATTTTTTTCATTAATCTAAAAATTGTGTAATCATTTTACTTGGTAGCAATATGGCGTCGTGATACACTAAAAGTGCAACAAAAGCTAGAGGAGGAATGAAAATGACAAAAATTGGAAAAGAATTACTTAGTCAGTTAACCTCAGAAACCGAGTCCGGCCCATTTGTTACAATTATGTTGAATACGCACGTTGCCCATCAGGAAGTAGAAAAGGATCAGCTCAAGCTGAAAAATTTTGCGAAAGAAGCAAAGAAACGCTTCGAAAAAAAATATCCTGAAGATGCTTGGTCTGCTTTTCAAGGGCAGATTGATCAATTAATGGCAAGTCAAAATTTTTGGCGGAGTGCAACGACAAGTGTCGCGTTGATTTTTACACCAGAGAAGACGTTTGTTCATCGTCTAAGCATTCGGGTCGATGATCAATACTACGTTGGTGATGAGCCATATCTTTTGGCTATTATCAAGAACAGTCAATTCAACTATGATTATTTCTTATTAGCATTGAATCGTGACAGCTTTTCACTTTATGAAAATCGTAATCACAACTTAGTTCCCATAAACTTACCGGCATCTGCACCGACGACATTAGAGAAAGCTTTAGGAGAGGAATTGGATAAAAAAGCAAGCTTGACTCATTCAAGTGGAGAAGGCAATACCTTTCATAGTACAGTCGATAAAGGAGAAGAAGAGGAAATCGATCATCGCAACTACTACCAAGCAATTGATGCGTTCTTCCGCGATGAATGGCAAAATGAACGCCGAATTCCTTTGTACATGATGGGACTCGCAGAAAATGTCACGCTCTTTGCAAAATTAGCAAAGAATGCCTATCTGAAACGAGACGTGCAAATCAAACGATCGCCTAATCAACTAACTAAGGAAGAGTGGCAAGAGAATTGTAAGACCATCGATACCAAGCTAAGTGAACAGGAGAAAAAGGAATACCAGAACTTGGCCAATCGTAAGTGGGTAGAACAATTAGCCGACATTAAGCAAGCGGCATCTCTCGGGCGGATCTCGGATTTATTTATTTCGACAGCTAATTTAGTCGACGGGTATGGCGAGGATCCCGAGCAAGAATATGACTGGCGGCAAGAGTTAAATCATTTGGCTAACGAGATTATTCGGATGAGTGGATCGGTCTACTTGTTAGACACAGAAGATATTCCGATGGGAAAAAAAATTCTTGCTATTTTACGTTATTAACACCGAGGAGCGACTACCTTTTTGAAAGGTAGTTGCTTTTTTTGTGGATTGCAAGACTTGGTTTCATCCGCTATTCTATAGTATAATGCAACAGTGCAAAAAGGAGATTTTTGATGACGACATATGCGATTGTAGATATTGAAACAACGGGGACCAATCCAAAAGAAGACCGCATTTTCCAATTTGGCTGTGTGTTTGTAGAAAATGGTGAAATTGTCGGGCGTTTTGCAACAATGATTCATCCGGGCCGTTCAATTTCACCACAGATTCAACATTTGACCCATACAACAAACAAAGACGTGCGTCATTCCCCATACTTTGAAGATGTGGCGTCTACGATATATGAGCTTCTTTCGGGGACTGTATTTGTCGCCCATAATATTCATTTTGATTATCGGTTTTTAAATGCTGAATTAGAGCGGTGCGGCTGTGAACGACTGCAACTAAAAGGAATCGACACGGTCGAGTTGGCTCAGATATTATTTCCGACCGAAATTAGTTTTCGCTTAAGCGATCTCTCTGAAAGTCTGGGCTTATCTCATGAACGACCACACCAAGCAGATAGCGATGCGGAAGTGACAGCGCAATTATTTATCGCATTGGAGCAACGATTGGCTTCATTGCCGCTTTGTACAATAAAAGAGCTGAGTCGCCTGAGCAAAACGTTGTCCATGCAGACTGGTGAATTTATCGCAGAATATGTCCAACAAAGAAAACAGCCAAATCAATTTCCTGAATTGATTGAAATAGAGCAGATTGCTCTGCAAAAACAGCACCTCGTACTTTTTGACTATATGCTACATGCATCAAATTACCCAAAAAGCAAACAAGCAAAGCAAAAGTGGGTCAAGGGCAAACTTGAATACCGAGCTTCTCAGCAATCCTTGATGAATGCTATCTATAAGCACTATACAGAAGAGATACCACCCAAAGACTTAATTATCGAGTCGGAAACAGGTAGCGGGAAAACAATCGGGTATTTGTTTCCGGCTAGTTTTTTGGCGACGCCTGATCAGCCACTAATTATTAGCACCGCCTCGATTTTATTGCAGCACCAGTTATTGCAACAAGATATTCCTAAAGTGAACGACGTGGTACCTCAGCCTTTACGTGCCATTATTATTAAAGGTAAGAGTCACTATTTAGACTTGGCAAGGTTTGCCCAGTCTTTAAAAGAGCCTACGTCAGCCAAACAAGTACAGCTTTTCCAAATGATGCTCTTAGTATGGCTAACAGAGACCAAAACCGGTGATCTGGATGAATTAAATTTGCTTAGTATCAATCATCCGTATTTTGAAAGTATTTCACACCGCGGAGTTGAACACTTACAGCCAGAGAATCCGTTTTATGAAGTGGACTTTTTGCGCTTTTTATACGCGCAAGCCAAACAAAGCAATGTCTGGATTACAAATCATTCCTTCTTGGCTTATGAAAGTCAGCGTGAAGTCCCACTATTACCTGAAACGCCGTATCTGCTAATTGATGAAGCTCATCATTTACCAGATGCATTAGAGAAGACTGCGACCAAACAAGTGAATACAGCCCAATTATTGCATACCATTCAAGCTATCGACCAAAACAACTGGCTCAAAAAATGGGCTGAAACTGACGTGTTGGACACTGAAGTAGTGTATGCAGTCGATTTATATGAGCAACTATTGGCGCAATTAAGTGAGTCGATCGAAGACTTGAATACGTCGTTTTACGCCGACAATCGCTTTATCGTAGACGAATTTATTTTAACCAAAGAGTTTCGCGATACCTTGTCAGCAACAAAAGAGCGAATGATTCAAAAACTAATGCAAACACTAGAGGATTGTCTCGTGATTCAACAGCGAATCATGCAAAGTACAGCAAATAATAAGTCGCTTTACTTGGCGCATGAACTAGAAGAAATCGAGCGCATCCGTGCCTTGTTTCAATTGATTAGTCAAGCGGCGGATGTATTTCAGCAGTGGTTTTATCAGTGGCAGCCTACCGTTGTTCATCGCTTAAGCGTACGGAGCAGAAGTAAGACCTTGTCTTATGAATTGATTGATTTTGAAGCATCAAAAGTACGTCAGACAGTTTGGTATAAACGAGTAAAACGGATTGTTTATCTAGGAGCTACGATGACTGTACCAGGCGATAAGAAGTATTTAGCACGCAAGTTAGGCATACTCGATGCCCAAATCAAAGTCATGCCCGTCGCCTTTGACTACCAAACGCAAGGTGCATTGTTTGTCCTCTCGAGTCCAGAAGAAGAGACAGGAAAGGTCGTTTCAATTACGGAAGCGATTCGTTCGATACTTATGAACTACAAAGAATCAGTGCTAGTCTTGTTCACCTCTCATCAGCAGCTTCAAGAAGTGTACCAAGCGCTCCATTTTGAACTGTTACAAAATGGCCGTGAGATATTCGCGCAAGGAATTGGCGGCTCGCGACAAAAATTGTTAAAGAAATTCACACAATCAAAATCTGCCGTTTTATTTGGCGCTGATAGTTTCTGGGAAGGACTGGATTTACCGGCTGATCAGCTAAAACTACTCGTTGTAACCAAACTACCATTTGAAAATCCGAAGCGCCCCTTGGTGTCTGCGCGCTATCATTATTTGACGAAAGTAGGACAAAATCCATTCAAGCAAGAAAGCTTGCCAAAAGCAATGATTAAGCTGCGCCAAGGGTTCGGCCGCCTGATTCGTTCTTCAACTGACCGAGGAATGATGATTGTTTTGGATGAACGTATGGATCAGGCGAAGTATGCATCTAAGATCAAGCGAGCATTTCCACCAGAGCTAGTGATTAAGAGCGGAAATTTGCGCGAGTTAAAGCAGGCGTTAGCGGATTTCTTCAATCATGAAAAAAAGTAGAAAAATTGTAAAAACTGGTCAAATCTTTGCTATAATATGAACCAGAAATAGAAAGGAAGAGTCCTTTGCATAGAGATTTAAAAAAAGAGTCCCGAATCACAATTATTTTGTTGGTGTGTATTGCTTTGTTATTAGCTATCTTGGCTCTTTTTTCGGTCACTTATTTTAAAGCAACCCAGCCGATGAAACAAGCAAAACAAGAAGCGACGGCATTAGCTGAAAAGTATGGTGATGTCACGCAGGTCGATGCGTTTTATCGCTACACTCGAAATGGCACGTATTATGCTATTTTTGGTGAAAACAAAAACGATCAATCAGTCATTGTGCTCATTCCTTCATCGGGTAAAAATGTGCAAGTGCTGAACCAGTCTGATGGCTTAAGTATGCAACAAGCAAAAGCTGTTGTTGCAAAGACAGCACCAAAAGATACCTTTGAGCGGGCGAGTCTAGGGATGAATGAGAAACAAATCGTATGGGAAATCGTTACAAAAGATGAATCAAATCAATACCATTATTACCTCGTTCAATTTTCTGATGGAAAATTAGTGAGTGAAATTTCTTAAAATTGGAAGGAATGAAGCGAATGGAATTGTCAAAACGAGCATTGAAAATGGAACCTTCTGTTACTTTAGCGGCATCAGCAAAAGCCAAAGCACTGAAAGCAGAAGGGAAAGATGTCTTAAGTCTAACAGTTGGGGAGCCAGATTTTTCAACACCAAAAAATATTCAAGAAGCTGCAAAAAAAGCGATTGAGTTTGGTGAGACAAGCTACTATACCCCTACAGCAGGAATTCCTGCCCTACGACAAGCAGTCGTAGATTATATGCAGGATAATTACGATTTGACCTATAAGGTGTCTGAAACCATTATTACAAACGGTGCGAAATTCGCTTTGTACCTATTATTTCAAGTGTTATTAGATGAAGAAGATGAAGTAATCATTCCTACACCGTATTGGGTTAGTTATAGCGAACAAGTAAAGTTAGCAGATGGGGTGCCTGTTTTTGTCGAAGCATTAGAAGACAATGATTATAAAGTCACCGTGTCACAACTCGAACAAGTCAAAAGTGCAAAGACAAAAGCTATTTTACTGAACTCACCATCGAACCCGACAGGCATGATTTATACGAAAGAAGAATTGCAAACAATTGGCGAATGGGCTGTCGCAAATCAATTAGTGATTGTTGCGGATGATATTTATGGTCATTTTATTTATGGTGATGCTGAGTTTACACCGATAGCGACTATTTCCGATGCGATACGCGCGCAAACAATTATCATTAATGGTGTATCAAAGACTTACTCAATGACAGGTTGGCGAATCGGCTTTGCGATTGGTGACCAAAAAATCATCCGTGCGATGACCGATTTAGCTTCGCAAGCCTCAAGTAACCCAACGGCAGTCAGTCAATATGCAGCTATCGAAGCATTAAGTGGTTCACAAGAGAGCGTCGAAGTCATGCGACAAGCATTTGAAGAGCGAATGGAAAAGACCTATCAATGGCTAAGTGAAGTACCGGGAATCACCGTACGAAAACCACAAGGAGCCTTTTATCTATTCCCGAATGTGCGAGAAACAATGACGATTTGTGGCTATGAAGATGTCAATGATTTTGTAGAAGCATTATTAGTTGAAGCGAATGTCGCTGTCGTTACCGGTAAAGGCTTTGGTGCACCAGATAACATCCGACTAAGCTATGCGGCTGATCTAGCAACACTAGAAGAAGCAGTCAAACGAATCAAACATTTTGTTGAAAAAAAGCAGCAAAAGTAATATCCTTGGCTATTGAAGGATTGAAAGAAAGAGATTGGAGAGAATTTCGTGAAACAAATTCAAATTATTGATGCAAAAAACCATGTCGGTGAAACCGTAAAAATCGGCGCTTGGGTTGCTAATAAGCGATCAAGTGGGAAAATCGCCTTTTTACAATTACGTGATGGTACGGCTTATTTCCAAGGGGTCGTTGTTAAAAATGAAGTGTCAGAAGAAGTATTTCAATTAGCTAAAAGTCTGACACAAGAAACATCTGTCATAGTGACCGGTGAAATTCGTGAGGACAGTCGGTCAAAATTCGGCTACGAGCTAGGAATTTCAAATGTCGAAGTAATCGGCGAAAGCCAAGATTACCCAATTACTCCTAAAGAACATGGCACGGACTTTTTAATGGATCATCGTCATTTATGGTTACGTTCATCTAGACAGCATGCTATTATGCAAATTCGTAATGAATTAATTCGTGCGACGTACGAATTCTTCAATAAACATCATTTTGTTAAGATTGATCCACCTATTTTGACAGGTTCTGCACCAGAAGGAACAACAGATTTATTTGAGACCAATTACTTTGATCAAAAGGCCTATTTGTCTCAATCTGGTCAATTGTATATGGAAGCCGCAGCAATGGCATTCGGAAAAGTTTTTTCATTCGGGCCAACATTTCGTGCTGAAAAGTCTAAAACACGTCGTCACTTAATTGAGTTTTGGATGATTGAACCAGAAATGGCCTTTATGCACCAAGAAGAAAGTTTGGAAGTGCAAGAGCAATATGTCGCATTTCTTGTTCAAAATGTTTTAGATAATTGTGATTATGCATTAGACGTACTTGGACGAGATCGCGCGATTTTGGAAAAATATACGAACTTACCATTTCCAAGAATCTCTTACGACGATGCAATTGATTTATTGATTAAAAATGGCTTTGATGATATTCAATGGGGCGATGACTTCGGTTCTCCGCATGAAACATTTATTGCCAATTCATTTGATCGCCCGGTATTTATTTTGAACTATCCAAAAGCGATTAAGCCATTCTACATGAAGCCGCATCCTACTAGAGAAGATGTCGTAATTTGTGCAGATTTGATTGCGCCAGAAGGATATGGAGAAATTATCGGTGGATCAGAACGTGCGACAGATTATGAATTCTTATTAGAACAAATTAAAAATCATGGGTTAAGTGAAGAAGAATATTCTTGGTATTTAGATTTAAGAAGATATGGTTCTGTGCCACATTCTGGCTTCGGTTTAGGACTAGAACGAACCGTAACATGGATTTCCGGCATTGAGCATGTCCGTGAAGCCATTCCATTCCCACGATTGTTAAACCGAATTTATCCATAAAGTAATGAACATTCGATATTTTTTAGCTATATTAAAAATACTGATTATTAAGTTTTTTACATTAAGCTAATAGTTGTGAAGAATTTTTAGTTCTATTTGTTAGCCAAACGGCAAAATAGTTGCTGATGAGTTTGAGGATTTTTCATATAAAAATGCATTTTTCCCTTAATTTATTGGGAAAATGCATTTTTTCTTTAAAAAAAATTATGAAAGTGCTTTTATTTACTGTCTAAATATATTAAGATTATACGTGGTATAGCAAAAACCGGTTTTTGAACATTTGGGGAAGAACATTAGCCTGAAAAAAATATACGAGAGAGCTAGGGGATTTGAATGAAGTTGGAAGTAATTGATAGGGAAGAGTATGGTAATTTTATCATGACAAAGCATCATAGTTTTTTACAGACACCGGAGATGGGGGATGTTTTTAAAGAACGTGGTTTAGAAGTAATTTACTTAGCTTTAAAAGACGATGGAATAATGTGTGCAGCATTAGTAACATCTATAAAAGTATTTGGAGGAAAAAAATTTGAAGTAAATTTTGGACCTATACTATCGGATGAAAAAAATGAATTTAATCTGTTGAGTGAATTTTTTTCAAAAAAATTAAAAACGTACATAAAAAGAAACGGTGGGATCCAGCTAGAAATTAGTCCAAATATAGATTATAAGATATATGATAATCAATATAATGTTTCATATGAAAATGATAGCGATTTAATTTATACAATGAAAAAATGTGGATTTAGGCATCAAGGATTCCCTGTTGGATATGAAAAACAACAGTCAATTGCTTTATGGCAATATGTGAAAAATATATCAAATTTTACTGATGAATCGCTAACTAGTTCTTTTGAAAAGGATGGAATTTATTCATTAAAAAAAGCCAACAGTTTTGGTATCAAGATTCGCAATCTAGAATATAA
>NZ_JAMRVB010000001.1:1075265-1091652 GCF_023743875.1 Enterococcus italicus | reverse complement strand
ATCTAGAATATAATGAATTAGACAGTTTTAAAAGCTTGACTAGTTCTTCTGCGCAACTCCATAATTTTCATGATAAAGAATTGGAGTATTATCAATTATTTTATAAATACTTTGGTGAAAAAGCGGATTTCTTAGTTGCAGAAATTGATTTTTCTGTATATAGAAATGAGTTGATTGAAAAAATCAAAGAGTTAGAATTAAAAATTAGCGCTAGTACTTCATTAAAAAAAGAAAAAAAACGCAAAGAATATGAAAATCAAATAGCTTCACACAAAAAGAGATTATCTGAAATTGAGCAGATGATAAAAGATGAAAAAAAGGAAAAAACAATATTATCAAGTGCAATTATTATATATAATAAATTTGAAACTACGTATTTTATTTCGGGGACGAATGATAAATATCGAAAATTATATTCTCCATACCTTATTCAGAATGAAGCCATGAAGAGAAGTATAAAAAAAGAAATTGCTACTTACAATTTCTATGGAATTTCTGGTAATTTCGACGGTACAGATGGAATTTTAAATTTTAAAAAGCATTTTAATGGACACATTGTTCAAAAAATTGGGACATTTATTTATTATCCCAATCCAGTAAAACATCAAACGATTCATACCGTAAAAAAATTATTTGGAAGAATGTAGAAAAGTTGCTATAAAAGTTAATAAATTATTTGCTATTATACTCAAAGATAGCTATTCTTGTGGTATTCTGATGTTTTTTCACAATTAAATATAATTGGAAAATTGCAATAGCTTCGTTCAAATTCAATAAAGGTAATATAAATCATGTAAAAAGTCATTTTAATTGGATACCTTTATTTTGATGTGTGCATATTTTATCTAGAAAATAAGGTTCTAGACTTAAGGTCATTATGGTTAGATTCTTTCCATGATTTTAATAAGAGTCATTGTATTTAACGACATTTAAAAGCAACTTATTATTTATTGGAACACTGATTCTTTTTACATTGTTAACCAAAATTTCATAGAGAACTACGGATGAGTCTTTGTTTTGAATTTTGTTTATAAATAATCTGAGATATCAGCAATGGTTTATCATAACTTTGAAAATGGGACGAATTATTGTCGTAAAAATAACTTGCAAATGTAAAAAAACGTATCTAATTATTTAGTAGTTATTAATTGTGTTAGATGGTTTGGAAAAGAGGCGTGTAAATGGCAAGTGCACAGATTTTTAGTGAGAATGATGGAAACATGCGCCAAGTATTAAATGTTACAAACTACGATCAATACGCGCTTGGTGCACCAACTGGCTGTGAAGGGGCATCCTTACTACAGGCTTTGCAATTTAAAGGAAAGCTAACCAATATGGATTTAGTTTCCTTTCTAAGAGAAATACCCCAAACAACAAATGGAAGCCCGGAGACGGGATTTGTTGGGAGCCCTTTTGAAGAAAACGATTGGACCTACACGGCTATTTATCCGGGGCCATTAGCAAAGTGGGGACAAACATATGGGGAAGTGAGCGATATTTCAGGCTGTTCCGTAAATGAGTTATTGGACCAAGTCGGTAAAGGAAATCCCGTGATTGCTTGGGTCTCCATTGATTTTGAACCATTACGATGGGCCAAATGGTCATTCGGTAGAGCGGCCAACAACAACCATGCTGTTACGCTCGATGGTTTTGATCGAACCACCCAACAAGTTCATGTGTCAGATCCAATAAGTGGTACCTATTGGCTTCCATTAACGAAATTCCAAGCCATTTACGACGAACGAAAATTTGCAGTTGTGGTTCGTTCATAATTTCCAACAACATTTTCTTCTATTTGGGGTTTAAAGAAGAAAATGTTGTTTTTTTTACAAAATTGACTTGTCTATTTATTCAATACATGTTAAAACTAATAAGAAGACAAAACAAAAAAGAGGGATGCTTAGATGGTAAAAGATATTCAAGAGATTCAAATAGGTGAGCGTTATGAAGTGAAACCAAAAGGATTTCACCGTGCAATCAGAGGAAAAGTTCAAAAGGTGACAGCGGACAAAATTTATTTTGAAGTGGAGCACTGCGAACTTGTTGACAAGCCCATTGCATCTGAAACCCCGCTTGTTGAAGCAGAGATTTTTGATATCAAAAAATCGTTAACTGAGCATTATTTCTTTAGTTAGACAACTAGGAAGAAGAGTAGCCCCATTCTCGTGAAAGTGATCTTTAGGAGAATGACCCGCTACTCTTTTCTTATGTTTTTGCAAATTTTTCTTCTTTTCCCGTTTTTTAAAAAGAACAGAGGGGCAATATGGTATAATACCAGAATGTAGAAGACAAATTAAAGATAAGGATTGACCCCATGGAACCAATAATCATATCAATTGTGACACATAACAGCAAAGATATCTTTCGCACGCTGGATCAATTTGCTTCCTTTTTACCAGATGCTGCTTATCAAGTGGTTATTTTTGATAATGCATCCGAACAAGCCTATGTTGAACGAATAAAAACCTATTCTTTCGTCAAAGTCATCCAATCATCCGAAAATCGGGGTTTCGGCTATGGACATAATCAAGTGTTGCGAAACGTAAAAGGGACAACTGCTATGATTTGTAACCCGGACATTTTAGTTGATAGGCAGACATTAGATGAGCTAGCCAATCTTGTTTATAACAATCCGCTTTCTTGTAAAACGGCTGTTGTTTCACCAAAAGTGCTAAATGAAGATGGTACGACGCAATTTTTAGTCCGCCACAAGTTGACTGTTTTTGATTACGCCTTACGATTTATTCCGTTTCAATTTATCAAAAAAAGATTTGATCAGCGTTTGGCAGATTATGAGTGTCGCAATCTATCTGATCACAGCTATTCACTTATCCGCATGGGATCTGGTTGTTTTATGGCGATAAACTTAGCGGCATTTCAAGAGATTAACGGATTTGATGAGCAATTCTTCATGTATTTTGAAGACAATGACTTGTGTTTGCGATTTGAGCAAGCTGGGTACAAAATCGTCTATACACCGTTCGCTACGGTTACCCATCTTTATGGCAAGGGAGCCCATCGCAGTGGCAAGTTATTTTTGGTTTTTCTGCGTTCAATGGCGCAATTTTTTAGAAAATGGGGGTGGAAATTCTATTGAGCAAACCCAGTTTACAATTTGTTCTCGTTTTGTATCGCCAAACATGGCCAGCTGTGGCCAGTAACAAACTACTGAGTACCTTTTTACGAGAATATCCAGGAAATCATTTACTAATTATTGACAATGGCCCTGAAATGCAGGACGTCCCAATAGTCGGCGAAGCCAACATTACTTATCAACAGTATCCCGAAAATCCAGGACTAGCGCCAGCGTATAACCTGGCACTGGCAGAAGCCAGCAAGCATCATCATGAGTGGTTGGTTTTACTTGATCAAGATACCACGCTTACAGAGGACTATCTGGCGGCTATCCTTACAGACAAACAACCTTTAGACGAAGTTGTTTGTCGGGTACCGCAAATGTTTGCCAACCAAAAACAAATTTCTCCGTTATTAGCCGATGCCTACATTGATCGCAATTGGCATTGCCCTCCAATTGGGGTAACCAATCGTCGGGTAATGGCAATCAATTCAGCGAGTGTTTGGCGAGTCAATTTTTTAGAAAAAATAGGTGGTTTTTCGTTGGAATTTCCGCTAGATTTTTTGGATCATTGGTTGTTTTATCAAGTGCATGTTCATCACAAAAAGATAGAGGTACTCCCTATTTGTTTAGAACATGACCTTTCTGTTCTTCATTATCAAACCATGACCGTGGAACGTTATCAATCGATTTTAGCAGCCGAGGCACGCTATTATACAGAAGTGGAGATAGAAAAGAAGCAACGTCATTTGCAGCAATTGCAGCGGCGAACAATTAAACAGTTTTTATCAGTTGGCAATCGTTCGATTTGGCGTGCCACATGGAAAAGTTATCAAAATTTGCGGAGGAAGAGGAAATGATTTCAGTTTGTATGACGACTTACAATGGCGAGCGTTTTCTAGATCAACAATTGACCAGTATCCTCCAGCAGTTAAAACCTGAAGATGAAGTCTTAATTTCGGACGATGGGTCAAGCGATGGTACAAGAACGTTACTGCAGCAATTTGAAGCACAGGATGCACGGATTCATTTGTTCGACGGGCCCCAAAAAGGGGTAATTGCCAATGTCGCGTTTGTCCTAAGCAAAGCACGAGGGGATATTCTTTTCTTGGCCGATCAAGATGATTATTGGCTACCAAATCGTGTCAAAAGCATGCTTGCAGCATTTGACAGTCATCCAGATGTCCAAATTGTCCTGGCTGATTTAGCCATTGTAGATGATCAAGGAACGATCATTCATCCTTCCTATTTTGCCTTGCGACAAGTAAAAGTTGGCAAATGGCAAACGTTAATAAAAAATGGATTTATAGGTGCAGGGATGGCCATCACCTCACAACTCCGAGACAAAGCCTTGCCATTTCCACCAAACATTCCAATGCATGATATGTGGCTTGGGATGCTTGCGGACAAAAACGTGTATCTTTTAAAGGAACCACTTACGTATTATCGCCGGCACGCAAATAATGTCAGTGAAATTGCCACAACGGCTTCTTTTACCCAAAAGTTTCGTTGGCGTTGGCATTTGTTTTGGGCCTATGTTTGGCGAAAGTCTAGGAAAAAATAAAAAAAGGGTTTTTTTTATTCACAATTATCGGTAAAATAGTGATGAGATGCCAAAAAGTAAAGGAGCTTATGTATGAAAGGAATTATCTTAGCGGGAGGTTCAGGCACACGCTTGTACCCATTGACTCGTGCAACGTCAAAACAATTAATGCCCATCTATGACAAACCAATGATTTATTACCCAATGTCGACCTTGATGTTGGCTGGAATCAAGGAAGTGTTGATTATCTCAACACCCGATGATACACCACGATTTGAGGAATTATTTGGCGATGGACACGAATTAGGTATTCATATTGAATACAAAGTACAACCTAGTCCAGATGGCTTAGCGCAAGCCTTTATTTTAGGTGAAGAGTTTATCGGTGACGATAGTGTCTGCTTGGTTCTTGGAGACAATATTTTCTATGGCGGCGGGTTATCAAAAATGTTGCAACGCGCAGCGCAAAAAGAAAAAGGTGCGACCGTATTTGGGTATCACGTCAATGATCCAGAACGATTCGGTGTCGTTGAATTTGATGAAGAAATGCATGCCTTATCAATTGAAGAAAAGCCAGCACAACCAAAATCAAACTATGCCGTAACTGGCTTGTACTTCTATGACAATGATGTTGTTTCCATTGCCAAAAATATCCAACCATCTGACCGCGGAGAATTAGAAATCACCGATGTCAATAAAGCATACCTAGAACGCGGAGACCTCTCTGTGGAAGTCATGGGTCGTGGCTTTGCCTGGTTAGATACTGGGACACATGAGTCATTACTTGAAGCGTCTACCTTTATCGAAACAATCGAAAAACGCCAAAATCTAAAAGTCGCTTGTCTGGAAGAAATTGCCTATCGCATGGGCTATATCGATCAAGCACAGCTAGAAGAATTGGCACAACCATTAAAGAAAAACCAATACGGCCAATATCTATTACGCCTTGTTCATGGAGGAAACTCATGGGAAAATTAACCATTACTGAAACCAACTTAAAAGATGTCAAATTAATTGAACCCGCAGTCTTTGGCGACCATCGGGGCTTTTTTACAGAAAGTTACTCGGATCAAGACTTTAAAGAGGCAGGGTTGGCGTTTGATTTCATTCAAGACAACCATTCACTTTCGACCGAACCAGGTGTTTTACGTGGCTTGCATTTTCAAAAGGGAGATGCCGCTCAAACGAAACTCATTCGTGTGGTGACTGGCGCTGTCTTAGATGTCATCGTGGATATCCGTAAAGGTAGCCCAACCTATGGCAAATGGGAAGGATACATCCTATCTGCCTCTAATCACCGCCAACTCCTTGTACCGAGAGGATTCGCTCATGGGTTTGTCACTTTGACTGAAAATGTCAATTTTTTATACAAATGTGACAACTACTACAACGCAGAGGCAGATGGAGGCATTGCTTTCGATGACCCTGAATTAGCAATTACGTGGCCAATTGACCAGTCCAAAGCTATTTTATCTGAAAAAGACAAACATCACCCAACCTTGAAAGAGTTTGAAGCAGAAAATCCATTTGTTTATGGAGAAATATAAGGAGAGCAACATGAAAAAAATTATTGTAACAGGTGGCGCGGGCTTTATCGGCTCAAACTTTGTTCACTATGTCGTAAACAACCATCCAGACGTGCATGTCACTGTCCTTGATAAATTAACGTATGCCGGCAATAAAGAAAACTTAGCTGGTCTACCAGCAGACCGCGTTCGATTAGTCGTAGGTGACATTGCCGATGCCCAAATCGTGGATCAATTGGTCAAAGACACAGATGCGGTTGTGCATTACGCCGCAGAGTCGCATAATGACAACTCACTAAAAGACCCATTCCCATTCCTACAAACAAACATCGTAGGGACTTATACATTATTAGAAGCGTGTCGGAAATACAACGTACGCTACCACCATGTATCGACAGACGAAGTATATGGTGACTTACCATTAAGAGAGGACTTACCAGGCCATGGGGAAGGTCCTGGAGAGAAATTTACGGACAAGACACCGTACAACCCATCTAGTCCATATTCATCAACAAAAGCTGGCTCAGATCTACTGGTCAGAGCATGGGTTCGTTCATTTGGTATCCAAGCAACGATTTCTAATTGTTCTAATAATTACGGACCGTACCAACATATTGAAAAATTCATTCCGCGTCAAATTACCAATGTCTTAAGCGGCATTCGTCCAAAATTATATGGCGATGGCAAAAATGTGCGCGATTGGATTCATACCAACGACCACTCTTCTGCCGTATGGACCATTTTGACCAAAGGAAAAATTGGAGAAACGTATCTTATTGGTGCAGATGGCGAACAAGACAACAAAGCAGTCATGGAATTGATTCTTGAACTTATGGGACAAGACAAGCATGCCTACGATCACGTAAAAGATCGCGCCGGCCATGACCTACGCTATGCCATTGATTCTTCAAAATTAAGAGAAGAACTTGGTTGGACACCAGAATTTACGAATTTCCATGATGGCCTAGCTGATACCATCAAATGGTACCAAACGAACGAAAACTGGTGGAAAGCTGAAAAAGAAGCAGTCGAAGCCAACTATGCCAAGAACGGGCAATAAATGTAAAAGACAGTATAGATACAGTTGAAAGGCAGGACGCTTCCTGCCTTTCTTTCGGATAATAGGAGGAAGACGATGATTTTATTAACAGGTGGCAATGGCCAATTAGGAACAGAATTACGCCATTTATTGGATGAACAAGGACAAGAGTATATCTCTACAGACTCAAGTGAATTAGATATCACTGACGGAGCAGCAACAATGGCTAAGATCAAAGAAATCCAACCAAGCGTCATTTATCATTGTGCCGCTTATACGGCAGTCGATAAAGCTGAAGACGAAGGCAAAGAGATTGATGAACTAGTAAATGTCCAAGGAACAGTAAACGTGGCAAAAGCAGCCGAGGCAGTTGGAGCGACATTAGTTTATATTAGTACGGATTATGTGTTTGATGGCAAATTAAAAAATGGTGAATATGACACAGATGCGCAAACGAATCCACTAAATGAATATGGGCGTACGAAATTAGCTGGTGAACAAGCCGTGCAAAACACGATGAGTAAGTATTATATTATTCGTACTTCATGGGTATTTGGAAAGTATGGTCATAACTTTGTCTTCACCATGCAAAAACTGGCCCAAACTTATCCTAAATTAACAATTGTAAATGATCAATACGGTAGACCTACTTGGACACGTACGCTAGCTGAATTTATGACCTACGTCGTTGCAAACAAGAGCGAATACGGTATCTATCATTTATCAAATGACAACGCATGTACCTGGTATGAATTTGCAAAAGAAATTTTGAAAGATACCGATGTTGACGTTCAACCAGTGACTAGTGACCAATTCCCACAAAAAGCGACTCGTCCACAATACTCAGTCATGGATCTAAGTAAGGCGAAAGCAACTGGATTCGATATTCCGACTTGGGAAGATGCGTTAGCGATGATGTTGGAGAGTGTGGAGTAGAAGGTGAAAAGACATGAAATTATCAATAATTGTACCTTGCTATAATGAAGAATTAGCGCTGCCTTTCTTTTTTGAAGAGACTGAAAAAGTCATTCAATCTATGGATGTTGAAAGAGAATATATATTTGTAAATGATGGATCGACAGATAAAACATTAGAGGTACTAAAATCCTTAAATAGCGCTCAACCGAATATTGTTCATTATGTGGACTTTTCGAGAAATTTTGGGAAAGAAGCAGCACTGTATGCCGGCTTAGTTTATTCTTCAGGTGATTTGATTACGGTGATGGATGCGGATCTACAAGATCCGCCTGAACTATTGCCAGAAATGTACAATCTTATAATGAACGAATCGTTTGATTGTGTTGGAACAAGAAGAGCGGATAGGAGTGGTGAACCAGCTATACGCAGCTTTTTTGCTAATCAATTTTATAAATTAATTAATAAGATTTCTCAGACAGAGATGGTGAATGGCGCAAGAGATTTTCGATTGATGACAAGACAAATGGTGGATTCTATTTTGAAATTATCAGAGTATAATCGTTTTTCAAAAGGTTTATTTAGTTGGGTAGGATTTAAAACAACCTATTTGTCCTATGAGAATAAAGAACGTGTAGCGGGAGAAACATCGTGGTCTTTCTGGTCATTATTCAAGTATTCAATTGAAGGGATAATTAACTTCTCTAATGCTCCATTGCTTATATCTGCTTGGATGGGCGTTGTGTCATTTGTAATTTCCATTATCATGATGATTTTTATAATTGTTAGGACTATTATTTTTGGCAATGAAACAAGTGGGTGGACTTCGATGCTTGCGATAATACTATTAATTGGTGGAATTCAACTTTTAGGTATAGGTATTTTGGGTCAATATGTAGGGAAGATATACTTAGAAGTGAAAAAAAGACCTATTTACCTGATAAGAGAGATAGATAAGGAAAAGGGACATGAGCTATGGTGAAACACAGTTTTTTTTTAGAAAATAATCTAGTTTTAAAAATAAAACAGTTCGTTGATATAAACAAATGGAAAATTTTCTTTGTTACTGTTGTATATCAGATTGTATGTATCAATATAGGTTTACAGAATTATCCTTATATAGATGATATTTTGAGACAAGAAACAGGTATTACTGATTTTGCTGCTAGTTATTCTCGATGGGGAAGTGAGATTGCCTCTTGGTTAGTTCAAGGAAGTAGACATCTGACAGATTTAGGATTAACAACAAATATCTTAACTGGGCTGATTTTAGCAATTTCCAGTTTAATTCTTTGTTATCTCTTTATCGGAAACAAATTGACGTGGGGGAGCGTTGTAGCTTCTGTTATTCTGGGAATAAATCCTTGGGCTTTGCAGATAATAAGTTTCAGATTTGATAGTCCTTATATGGCTATTAGTATGTTAGCATCTATAGTTCCATTCCTTTTCTGGAGAAAAAAGAAGGTAATATTTTTTATCATATGTTATTTATGTGTGTTAATTATGGCAAATACATATCAGGCATCTTCTGGAATATTTATAGTAATTGCCTTAAGTATGATGTTTAAAAATATTCAGGAAGATAATGCTTCTAAAAAAGATTTTAATAGACTATTTTTATCAGCGATAGCATATATAAGTGGATTATTAACATTTTTTATTGAATCAAAATTGATACTCGATTTTAATGCCCGAGGTCAAACAACATCAATTGCTAATTTAAATGAAGCTGGTGCTGTAATTGTAAGAAATATATATACATATGTATCAACTATTATTAATCAATCAGCCAATATTTGGAAATTTCTATATGTGTTAATCATCCTTTGCTTAGTGATAACCATTTTTTTTAATAAAAAACATACAAAAATATGGAACTTTTTAGTACTATTTATGTATTTATCCCTAGTAATCCCGCTTAGTTATGGTGTTTTAATCATTTTTAATGATTCATTAATTGATATTACACCAAGATATGGAATAGGGATAAGTTCTTTGTTTGCGGTAATAAGTATTTTAGTTGTAAGAGAAAAAACAAAATGGGTAAGTTTATTAAGTAAAGTCTTTGTTTTTTGTTTGTTTTACTATTTTTTTAGCTTCGCAATGAGTTATGCATCGTTGCTTAGTTATCAATTAGATTCTTTTAAATTTCAATCGCTGCAATTAACCAATGATCTAAGTAAATCTGTAACTCAGAATAGAAAAAATGTTTTGATTGGATATCTTTTTAAAGACAGTAATGTTGTAGTTAATTCGGAAAGGAATTATCCTATCCTGCAGAAACTTATCCCTAAAAATGGAGATTTGTACTGGCCCAATTTGATGCTTTTTAAAAGTTATAGTAATCTTGATATAAATCTAATACCTCATGATTTTACAAATTTTGATACTACCGGAAAAATGCTTGTTATTGACAATTATTATTGGGAAATTTATGAAGATGAATTTTCAATATATGTAATCACTAAGTAATTATTTTAATAAACCAAGGGGGAGGTTTATATTGTTCTTATTATTTGTATTTTTTTCCACAGTTTTTATTATAATTTTTAAAGGAAAAGTTAGCGAAAAAAAACTTTTAATAGTTTTAGTTTCTTTATTTTTATTAGTACTAATATCAAGTTTGTTTATTTGGAAAAAACTCGATCTAAGTTTCTTTCAGTCTATTGTCCCATGGATATTACCAAATCCATTTTTGGTACCCTATTTTTACTCAAGTATAATTGTTACATTTTCTCTTTACTTTTTTTCTGCTCTATTACTATGGGGATTTACTCATTTTTGTGTTTTTTTTAAATTCTCATGGAAAAAAATAATATATATATTATTTAACAGCCTTTTAATATTTATCAGTGCATTGTTTTATTTTAGTAGTAAATGGACTATGAGTTATTTCGGGAATATTCATTTTGATCAGATAATGTACACACTAAGTCAACCTATTGAAGGCGGTAGCAGTGTTCAAATAACAGATTATATTAAAGGCCCCTTATTGAATGCTAGCTTTATTACTATTTGGCTAGTAGTAATAATGGGGTTGATTATATTTAGTGAGAATAGAAGTAAACAAAGAAATATTTTTTTAGAATTTAAAATTCCTATAATAAGTATTTTTACAATTTTGGGTATCATTATTACATCTTTTTTAAGTATAAATATGTTGGGATATAAGGATGTCAAAGCTTATTTTTTTGACAAAACTAAGATCTACGAGAAATATTATGTAAGTCCAGAAGATACTTTGATTCAATTTAATGGTGAAAAACGAAATCTAATTTATATTTTTTTAGAATCGATGGAGAGTAGCTATTCTTCAAAAGAGTATGGCGGAGCTGAATCAAATAATTTAATACCAAACTTAACTAATTTAGCATTAAAAGAGGGCGTCAGTTTTTCAAATTCATCAAATTTAGGTGGAATGATATCAATTCCTGGTGCCAATCAGACAGTAAGCTCAATGTTTGCACAAACTTCAGGACTCCCATTAAGAACGAGTGGATCATTGGATGTAAATGATTACGGAGGGGAAGGCTCTGAATTTATGCCTGGAGCGTATACATTAGGACAAATACTGGAAAAAGAAGGTTACAACCAAATGCTATATATTGGATCACCGGCTTCATTCGGAGGTAGAGATAAATATTTTATGCAACACGGTGACTATGAAATTCGTGATTACTATTGGATTCAAGGACAAGGTCTTATTCCAAATGGTTATTCAGTTTGGTGGGGGGTTGAAGATGAAAAACTTTTTCCTTTTGCTAAGCAGTCTATTTTAGAACTAGCAAATAAAAATGAACCATTTAATTTTACTCTTCTAACTACCGATACACATTTTGAAGATGGATATGCTTCGGAATCAACGCCTAATTTATTTAATGACCAATACAGCAATGTTATTCATTATTCAGATGAACAAGTGTATAACTTTATCAGCTGGATCAAGGAACAGTCCTTTTATGATAATACAACGATTATATTAGTTGGTGACCACCCAACGATGGATAAGGATTTTTTTGAAAATATAGATCCGAACTACCAAAGAACAGTTTATAATGTTATTTTGAATTCTCCGACTAAAGTTGAAAATAGTATTAATAATAGAATCTTTAATGCTACAGATATGTTTCCAACAACACTTGCAGCTTTGGGAGCGAAAATAGACGGTAATCGTTTGGGATTAGGAACAAATCTTTATTCATCAAGAAAAACGTTAATGGAAGAGTTAGGGAAAAATAATTATATCGATGAAATCGCAAAAAAATCTGATTTTTACAATAAAAAAATTATTAAAGGAACAGACTATCAAGTAGAATTTAATAATGGTAAATGAATTAACGATAACACTGAATATAAAAAACGTAAATTGGTAATAAAATATTTATATTGTTTTTTATTATAATTTTAAAAAACTTTTTTAAGCCTGTATTATTCATGAAATACTTTTCCGTCGCTTCATAGGCAGTTGAGTCAATAAAAAGAGCAGAAAAACGATCAAAATCCTCTCATGACGTGCCACAAAATAAAAACCGTATGGTATTCTAAAAAAAGGGTTGATTCTAGGCGGTAGTTTGTCGTTCCATTTTTAGAAAAAGACTGCTAAATCAATAGTTTAAACGTCTGTATTCTCTGGAATACAGTCCAAAATAATTCATCATACACAGTTGATGAGGCCAAGTGAATCGCTATTCTTCTTGCGTGCTCTGTTACCTTTGCGCCAATATGAATCAACTTAAAGCGTAACGTGGCGATTGTTGAATTTCTTTCTGAATCTGGAAGTACCGTCTTTTTAAATAGATGAATCAAATTATAGGAGATTCATGCTAACGCCATTCGTGCAGAATTTTCAGTGAAAGTTTAGCTATCGGTCTTATCGAAATAAAAGCCATTTTTGATTTCCTTAATGAAATTTTCAATGGTTCCCCGTTTTTGATAGAGAGCGAAGACCATTTCTGGCGATACGTTTCTGAAATTTGAGAGAACAAACTCAAACCTTGTAAAGAGAAAACTTCCAGCATCACGGGTAACTCTAACTGCGACACGTTCTGCTTTTTTCCAACTCGCTGCTTGGTAAGTGAGGAAGAAATACTGTACTTCATGTGTCCTGAAATCAGTTTCATCACTATAAAGGACATATCGCTCAGCCTCGCTACGTAAACAACTATTCGCCTTCAGGCGAATTACAAAACGGATATCTTTCTCATTACAAAAAATGTAAATTTCTGGTTTTGCAAAACCACTGTCACCACGAACCATCACGTTCATATTGCAAGGATGTTTTAAAAAATGAGTGACAATTTTTGTAAGAAAGGTCTCGGCATTTCTTGAGGTATAAAAGTTGCCTGGGCGTAATTCTGCGCCAAGAAACATTCCGGTTAAGCTATCAAAAGCGACAAGAGGATAATAGCCGATAGTCTGATAGTGGCTGTTGAAATCTGCGCTTTCTTGATTTCCATACGTGTCCGAATGAGTAGAATCAAGATCAATCACCATGTTTTGACTGTTATTTTGAACAATCTGCCTACCTGCCAAATACTGGGCCACTTGCATAAACTGAGGAATCGTTTCTTTTGTGATTGCTTTGAAAAAGCGACTAATCGTTGGTTGAGATGCCAGAGTGTTTTTATTTGAAAAAATTGTTTTGAGAAGGGGTCTAGTCGTAATCGATTCGCTGCGACATCTTTTGAGTAGCCAGCGATATGCTGGAAAAGTAGCTGCTCGATGATATCG
Source organism: Enterococcus italicus (assembly GCF_023743875.1). NCBI lineage: Bacteria > Bacillati > Bacillota > Bacilli > Lactobacillales > Enterococcaceae > Enterococcus > Enterococcus italicus. The sequence continues at coordinate 1,077,823 of NZ_JAMRVB010000001.1, read as the reverse complement.
TTATATGTATGATCTGGGTTTCTTCGGCTGTCAGGTAGTTTCACCTGCTCTTCAAGTATGCTGGAAAACCCAATCCGACTCATAAATGCTTTTATCAGAACAAGACCGCTATCTGAAGAAATGTTGCCACCATCGTTGGCAAGTGTACTATTTTTATTGAAAGTTAGTTGTTTGTGTTGTAAAGTCGACATATGGGCACTCCTTGCTTGTATTGTGACGTTTTGGTCGACTTAACAATACCATAAGGAGTGCCTTTTCTTACGCACAAAGTGTGAAAAAAATAATTTGCAAGAACTGTTCAAGCAGAAGGGGTTACAAGGGTTATTGTTGGGTACTGTGAATTATTCAGGTTAAGAATTAGTTTAGTTTGAGTGATACCAATTTTATCGAATACTTTCAGATTTAATTTCTAAAAAATCAAAAAATGTTCTGGCTAATATTTTCGTTCTATTTGGTTTCTAATTTAATCAACAAACTGAACGAAAATATTTCCAGTGAAAGGATGCTTAAATGGAAAAGAATAACCTTAAATATATTAATACAATAGTAATTATGTGTATTTTTTGTATATATATATTCATAAATTTAAATATTAAAAATATGAATACTTCAGATGATGCAATATTTTTAAAAGACTTTAAACTAAATTATAATGGTAACTACTTGTCTTTTTTTAAATTCAGATATCAGGAATGGACCTCAAGATCCATAATAGAATATTTTTTAACATTTTTTGTGCAACATATAATGCTATGGAGAATTGTAAATGCTATAGCAATGACTACAGTATCCGTTTTACCAGCATTCATCGTAAAAAAAAATCCTACTGCATTTGACATTACTTTAAATTTCCTTTTGTTTTTATTGATTCCGATTGGTATTATCAGAGAGACTGGATGGGTAGCAACAACTACTAATTATCTCTGGGTTATGGCATGTGGACTAGTTTCGGTATATCCAACCATACGATATATTAGAGATCAATATGTTTCTAAGAAAATGATTTTTTTCAGCTTGATGTTGAGTCTGTATGCAAATAATCAAGAACAGATGGTTATTTTGCTCATTCTTATTTTCAGTAGTTGTTTGTTTGTATTATGGAAATCAAATAAAAAAACTGGTCTGGTTGCCTCATTTTTGGGGGTCAGTATTTTAAGTTTAATTTATATCTTGACTTGTCCCGGAAATGAAGCTCGAACAATTGTTGAAACAAGAACTTTTTTACCGGGTTTTCCTGAGTATACTCTACTTTATAAAATTTATTTAGGCTATACAACAACATTGATGCATTTATATTACAATCTCGATCCTTTTATTGCATTTTTTTCCTTGAGTATAACTGCCTTGGGATTGAGCCGTTTTCGTAATTGGTTTCATACAATCCTATCTTGTTTACCAATGGTTATTTATTTTTTTAATCAATCTATCATTGAAAAGATAACTAAGAATTATAACTTGTCAGACGGAGACTGGCATTTGTCACTGACATTAATTGTAACTATTGTCTCAATATTATATATATTATCTATTTATGTAACGTGCACTAATATGCAGCAATTTATAATTAGTTTAATTATGTTGTTGGTTGGTTTATTCATAAGAATGATACTCGGCTTTTCTCCTACACTATGGGCTTCAGGTAATCGAACTTATTTTTTCACGTATGTTATTTTTATGATGGCAGTTTTATTCAATTTTTCAAAAATAAATCGAAGAAATATTTTATCACCTATAGCAGGTTACTATGTGGCATTAAGTGTTACTGCTTGTATAATTGTTAAGTCAGTATTAATTCTGATTAGTGCTAACTAAAGAAAGTTGATTTATCGCTATTAGCAGCTTCTTTTTTACTATATTAAGTCATTTTATAAGTATTGTGATGAAAACATTACGCTATTGTTGGTTTTGGAGTAATCAAATTATGTATAGACTACAAAAATTATATAAAAATTGGATGCCAAGATTTTGAACAATCGATGGATTTTAGGATGAATTCAGAAAATTGCTAGATCAAAAACGTATTTCTTAATATGAATTGAAGAGAAGTATGCCAAAAAAACTGCTTTAATAAAAAAAGATAATGTCTAAGAATCTTTATCTATAGAGTATGATTACTTGCTTATAAAAAAAGAATATTGTTATAGTAATGAAGAAATTGTTATCCAAATTCAAAAAAATCACTTTTATTTTTTTATTGTTCGACGATTACCCATTAACTGTGAATTAACACCAGTTGGACAAGTGTATCAGAAGAATGTATCTCTTGTGTTGTAAGTCATAACCTAATAGCATTCACTTTTGGGTATTTGATAGAATTTATGCAGGCTTTATTACGGGAAACTTGTCCAAAATCGGTGGAATAAATGATGTAATTGTACTTATCTAACCTACTTTTGATCAAGTCCCTGTATAAGAAAGGTATTTTCCATTAAGTGATTCTGTGTTACTCTCATTCTAGGTCATCTTAATTTCATTCTTATTGATTGGTATTGAAACCACAATAATACATGGAATTTTGCAGTGGCATTTTTTTATTTTAGTAAGGGTTGAGTTCTTTA
>NZ_JAMRVB010000001.1:1073505-1075165 GCF_023743875.1 Enterococcus italicus | reverse complement strand
CCTGAATAATTCACAGTACTTAACAGTAACCCTTGTAAACCCTTCTGCTTGAACAGTTTTTGCAAATTATTTTTTTCACCCTTTGGGTGTAAAAAAAGGCACTCCTTATGGTATTGTTAAGTCAACCAAAACGTCACAATACAAGCAAGGAGTGCCCATATGTCGACTTTACAACACAAACAACTAACTTTCAATAAAAATATTACACTTGCCAACGATGGTGGCAAAATTTCTTCAGATAGCGGTCTTGTTCTGATAAAAGAGTTTATGAACCGGATTGGGTTTTCAAGCATACTTGAAGAGCAGGTAAAACTAACTGACAGCCGAAAAAACCCAGATCATACGTATAACGATATAATAGAGCAACTACTTTTACAACATATCGCTGGCTACTCAAAAGATGTCGCAGCGAATCGATTACGACTAGACCCCATCTTCAAAACTATCTTTTCCAACAAAAGCACTCTGGCATCACAACCAACGATTAGTCGCTTTTTCCAAGCAATCACAAAAGAAACGATCCCTCAGTTTATGCAGGTGGCCCAGCAGTTGGCAGATATGCAGATTGCTCAAAATAACGTCCAAGACATGGTGATTGATCTTGATTCTACTCATTCGGACACATACGGAAATCAAGAAAGCGCAGATTTCAACAACCACTATCAGACTAACGGCTATCATCCTCTTGTCGCTTTTGATGGCTTAACCGGAATGTTTCTTGGCGCAGAATTACGCCCAGGTAACGTTTATACCTCAAGGAATGCCGAGACCTTTCTTTCAAATATTGTCACTCATTTTTCAAAACATCCTTGCAATATGAATAGTATGGTTCGTGGTGACAGTGGTTTTGCAAAACCAGAAATTTACAATTTTTGTAATGAGAACGATATCCGTTTTGTGATTCGCCTGAAGGCGAATAGTCGTCTACGTAGCGAGGCTGAGCGATATATCCTTTATAGTGATGAAACTGATTTCAGGACACATGAGGTACAGTATTTCTTTCTCACCTATCAAGCAGCGAGTTGGAAAAACGCAGAACGCGTCGCAGTTAGAGCTATCCGGGATGCTGGAAGTTTTCTCTTTACAAGATTTGAGTTTGTTCTCTCAAATTTCAGAAACGTATCGCCAGAAACTGTCTTCGCTCTCTATCAAAAACGGGGAACTATGGAAAATTTCATTAAGGAAATCAAAAACGGCTTTTATTTCGATAAGACTGATAGCTCAACTTTCACTGAAAACTCTGCGCGAATGGCGTTAGCTTGCATATCCTATAATTTGATTCATCTATTTAAAAAGACTGTACTTCCAGATTCAGAAAGAAATTCAACAATCGCCACGTTACGCTTTAAGTTGATTCATATTGGCGCAAAGGTAACAAAGCACGCAAGAAGAATAGCGATTCACTTGGCCTCATCAAATGTTTATGATGGTTTATTTTGGACTGTATTCCAGAGGATACAATCGTTTAAATTATTGATTTAGCAGTCTTTTTCTAAAAATAGACCGACAAAGTACTGCCTAGAATCAATCCATTTTTTAAAATAACGTACGATTTTTATTTAGTGGCACGTCATGAGAGGATCTCGCTCGTTTTTCTGATCTTTTTATTGACTCAACTGCCTATGAAACGACGGAAAAAGTATTTCATGAATAATTCAGG
>NZ_JAMRVB010000001.1:987298-1073405 GCF_023743875.1 Enterococcus italicus | reverse complement strand
CGTTCTTTATAAAATCTACCAAACTTAACAAATATGATAGGGGTTAATTAAAGATGAAAGAGATGATAAAAAAATTGGGATAGGGTTGGCTTTCGCAAGTCTCACGTTTTCTATTGGTGTTCATGCTGAAGAAAATAAACAAGATTCAACGAGCAATACGGATACCGCAAGTTCAACAGAAATAACTACATATAATTCTACTCAAACAAGTGAATGCTACCCTGGCAATGAAGATACGCAATCAGCTAATCAAACGACGCAGGATTCAGCAGAAAGCACGGATACGGTATCTGGTTCTATTCAGCAATCTTCCACTGAGGAAAGTAGCACTACGGAGGATTCATCCGATAATGAAAGAATGGCTATGGTTAATAAACTTTATTCTTCTGCAGGTCTTAGTTTTCCATTAGGTCGATCAGATATAGAAAACAATAGTACTCAGAAGACTTTCTTTGGAGGCATGTTTTCACGTGCTTCAGTGAATACAGGTATATCAGTTGAAAATACGGAAACTCTATCAAAAGGCTTTGTTGATGTCTCTTCCCATAACGGTGCTTTGACAGTGGCTGATTATAAAAAATGCAGGAGTATGGGATAACTGGTGTTGTAATAAAATTAACTGTATATACTACTTATATTAATCCGTACGCAAAAACTCAGATTGAGAATGCGAAAGCGGCAGGTCTGAAAGTATCAGCTTACCATTATAGTTGGTTTACAACTAGCGAAGATGCGTGCACAGAAGCTAGATTCTTTGCCAATGCTGCTAAGTCGTTCGGATTAGATAGTAACACAGTGATGGTCAATGATTTTGAAGAGCCTAAAGTACTCGGGAAAGGAAATCATACTGTAGATTCATTAGCTTTTGCCAATGAATTAGCAAAGCAAGGCTATGCGAATGTTGCTCACTATGCTTCTTATAGTATCTTCACCTCGGGACTACTAAATGCAGATACACTGGGTTATTCTAATATCTGGGTAGCTGCTTATCCGTCTGAGGTATCGAAAGAAAATTTTTATACTGATTTTACTGCTTGGCAATGGTCATCGCAACTCGTATTTCCAAATGTTTCAGGTACATTTGACATTTCTGTAGATTACCAGGGACGATTTACTATCTCTGCTGGATCAAATGCAATTTACCGAGCTTATAATCCTAATTCGGGTGAACATTTCTACACTAAAAATACTTATGAGTATGACAATGTTATCTCAGTAGGGTGGCAACCAGAAAATGTTGCATGGCTTTCTCCTCAAATTGGAGCGTCGATATACCGACTATATAATCCGAATAGTGGGGAGCATTTTTATACCCTTTCATTAGCCGAAAATAATTATTTAAGTGATATTGGTTGGCGTGAAGAAGGAGTAGCATTTTATTCTTCATCCAACAAAGAAGTGCCTGTCTATCGCTTATATAATCCTAATGCTAAAGGACCTGGTGCACATCATTATACGACAAGTGCTGGTGAGCGCGATGTATTAGTTAAGCTTGGATGGCGTAGTGAAGGAATTGCTTTTTATGGAACAAAATGATAACTTAGGTTCTTCTGCCGTTAATTGAGACTGATTTCATCGCAAAAGCTTAAATAATTCTTTAATAATAGGCACTTATTCAAGAGTAATTTTACGCGAACTTGCTTATCTCTCTTTTGTTATGTAAAATCAAAGCATTGGAAAGAATAAAATAAATTTGATATATGGAAGGTATGTACATGTTTAAGGAAATTTATTATTTTTGTCACGATATTTATCAGAATAAAAAATTGTTGATTCAGTTTTCGGTGAATGATTTCAAATCTCGTTACGCAGGATCGTTACTTGGGATATTTTGGGCTTTTGCTAACCCGCTAGTTACGGTACTGACCTATTGGTTTGTGTTCGATATTGGATTGAAAGCACCACTCACAGATGGTAAATATCCGTTTATCCTATTTCTATTAACAGGTATGGTTCCATGGTTTTATTTTTCAGATGTACTAGGATCGGCAACAAATGTATTTAGAGAGTATAGCTATTTAGTAAAAAAAGTCGTCTTTAACATTCGAATTTTGCCAACATCAAAATTGCTATCTAATTTAATCATGCATAGCTTCTTTATTTTAGTGGCTCTGGTTGTATCAGTTGCATTTGGTATTTATCCGAACTGGCACTTTCTTCAATTGTTTTATTATATGTTTGCATTAATGTGTTTCTTAACTGGACTGACTTGGTTTACAGCCTCTATTCAGCCTTTTTTCCCAGACGTGAATCAGTTTATCGCGATTATAATGCAAGCATTAATGTGGGGAACACCGGTTTTATGGAGTATTAATCAATTTTCTAATCCTACAGTACAATTCGTACTAAAATTAAACCCTTTATTTTACGTCGTGCAAGGTTATCGTGATGCTTTCTTTGGAGGATCATGGTTTTGGGAAAATCCGACACTATCATTGTATTTTTGGATTGTGACATTGCTACTGTTGGTACTTGGTAGCAATATTTTCAAAAGATTAAAACCTCATTTTTCAGACGTACTTTAAGGAGATAATAGAATGAAAAAACAAGTAGTAGAAATAAATCATCTAACAAAAACGTATAATATGTATGCCAATCCCACAGCGCGCTTAAAAGAAGCTCTACATCCTGGAAGAAAGAGTTATCATGATGTTTTTTATGCCTTAAATGACGTGAATGTTCACGTGAATGAGGGGGAAATGGTCGGTTTTATCGGGGAAAATGGTTCTGGTAAGTCAACTATTTTAAAAATAATCACAGGTGTTCTAACTCCAACGTCTGGAGAAGTCAAAATTGTTGGAAACATTGCTGCCTTATTAGAATTGGGTTCTGGTTTTAATCCTGAATATAGTGGCTATGAGAATATCTTTTTAAACGGAATGGTTTTGGGATACTCACGCGATCAAATGCAGGAAAAAGTGGAGGATATTATTAATTTTGCTGATATTGGTGATCACCTTTATCAACCGGTAAAAACATATTCTAGTGGGATGTTTGTTCGATTGGCATTTGCGGTAGCCATTAATGTCGATCCAGATATTTTAATTGTCGATGAAGCATTGGCGGTAGGTGATTTAGAATTCCAGCTTAAATGTATGGAGAAATTTACCGAATTTCGTAACCAAGGGAAGACGGTCTTATTCGTATCGCACGATGTAAATGCAGTACGCCGCTTTTGTGATCGAGTGTATTGGCTAAAGAATGGTGTTGTTGAAGCTGAAGGCGAAACAATGGAAATCACCGAGGAATATGAAAACTTTCTCAAGAAAAAATCCATGACTACTGTTGACCGTGAAAAGAATATTGTGGAAGAACATTCGGCCATTGATATTGTTGATGTAAAAAGTGCAGAATTATTGGACGAAAATCTAAAGCCACTTGATTTAGTGGAACAAGATAGCAAAGTATTTATCAAAGTAACCTATGATGTGAAAAATGATCAGGTTAAGCATCCTGTACTAGGTGTTGCGATTCGTACTGTGAATAACCAATATGTTTGTGGATTAAATACGTTGCTCGATAAAGTCTCAATACCTTGGAAAAAAGGCCTAAACACTTTTTATATCGAGTATACTAAAATGGCATTGCTCGGAGGAGAATATTATTTTGATGTTGCTCTGTTTGAAGAAAATGCAACAGTTCCGTTTGTTTATAAAACAAAATACTTAACGATGTTCATTACCGGTAAATATGTAGGTGAGGGCATTGTTGTATTAGACCACGAATGGAAAGGATCAGTCTCAGATGAAATATGATTTTGATATGTCTGTCGATGAACATACTAGTTTAGGAAAAATTGTTGCTCAGATTTATGAGGGGTCGACTGTTTTAGAGTTTGGTCCTGGAAATGGTCGAATGACAAATTATTTAATGCAAGAAAAGAATTGTGAAGTATCGATTGTAGAGTTTGATGAAGAACTCTACAATTTTGTTATGCAGTTTGCCACTGATGGCTTTTTAGGGAATATCGAAGAGTATTTATGGTTGGATTATTTTGGTAATAAACGATTTGATTTTATTGTTTTTGCGGATGTATTGGAACATTTAGTTGATCCAGAAAAGGCGTTGGCTAATGCAAAAAAACTTTTAAATCCTGAAGGGAAAATTTTAATCACTTTCCCTAATTTAGCACATAATTCCGTTTTAATCGGCTTATTCAATAATGAACTTGATTGGAAAGAATTCGGGTTGTTGGATCATACGCACAATACATTTTATACGCAACCCGGCTTTGAGCAATTATTTGAACGAATTGGGTTGAATATTGCAATAGAGGATTTCACCTATTCCCAAGTCGGACAAAATGAGATTGCTACGACCTACGATCAATTACCTGAAAAAATCCAGTATGCATTTAAGACGAGACCATTTGGCGAAGTATATCAATATTTTTATACGCTTAGTTTGAATCCTGTTGAAAATCCGATACGGAAAAAACCAGAGAATTCGCATTTTGTAAAACATGTTCAACTGGCATTTGAGAAAAACAACCAAGTTTCCATTGCTACACTTCTATATAATCAATTTACTGGTGAAAATCAATATTCTGTGCACGAAATTGATGATAGTGTTGATTCATTAAAAATCGTCCCTTTTGAAGGCTCAGGAGTAATCAAATTTTCCGCAACGTTAAATGGAAATGTTGTGAAGCCAGCCAAAACCAATGCAGTTTGGGCAACAAAAAACACGTATATGTTTAGTGGAATTGATGAAAATCCATATTTTACGTTTGAGAAGGACCAAATCGCAGGTAAAACGATTGAACTATATTTTAATATCATCAGTGAAAATGAATTTTCTGATGATGAAAAATCAGTGATGGCTTATTCGAAAAGACAAGAAAAAGAAATCAAAGAATTAAATGAACAAAGACGGATTGAAAAGGCGAAAGCAAATGAAATAGCCAAAAATCAAATGGAAAAAGTCCAGTTTTTATTAGACCTACCTGATGTAGAATCTGGAATCAAAAAAGTAAAATCGCATGCACTACGAGACTACAAAACCTACAACGAAAATGAAATGCCAGAAATTAAACTTACGATTGAAACAATCGAAAATGATTTAGAAAGGCACGTTGCGATTATCAAAGGGTGGGGTTTTGATAAAAAGCACAAGCGACCTTTAAAATACAAGCTACCAATTTTTGAAGGAATTTATTATAAAGTGACTGGTTTGTATAGAAAAGATGTAAATGATATGTTTGATTTACAAGAGAAAGAGAAGTTTGGCTTTATTATTGAAATCGAAAATAAGGAAATTGAAAAAACAATTGGCTTGATTGTGACAACTTTTGAAAAAAATGACTATCAATTGAAATTTAATAGAGAAAATTTAAATAATACACCTTTACTTAAAAGACTTCGCTATCTATTAGGAACGATTCGATCACAAGGATTAGTAACAACATTGAAAAATCGAAGAAATAGATTAATTAATGAAGATGCGTATCAAACTTGGATAAGTGAAAACGAACACTATAACCTTGAAGCGGTCAGATCTCAAATAAATCAATTTGATGTGCAACCTAAAATATCTTTGGTAGTTCCTGTCTATAATGTTGAAAAAAAATGGTTGGATGCATGTATTTCTTCCCTTTTAGGACAGTATTATCAAAATTGGGAACTTTGTTTAGCAGATGATGCTTCCACAAATCCAGAAATTCGACCATTAATTGAAGAGTATGTGCATTCGGATAATAGAATTAAGGCTGTGTTCCGACCTGAAAATGGTCATATTTCCGAAGCAACAAACTCTGCTATTGGACTGGCAACAGGCGATTACATTGGCTTTTTAGACAACGACGATGAATTAGCACCTCACGCTCTTTTTGAAGTTGTAAAAGCAATTAACGAAAATCAAGAACGAGACTTTATTTATACTGATGAAGACAAGATGACAACAAGTGGCAAGAGATTCGATCCTTTTTTCAAACCAAATTGGAATGAAGAGTTGTTATTGGGTCATAACTATATCACGCACTTTGTTGTAGTAAGTAAAAAAATTATTAACCAGATTGGTGGATTAAGGTCAGATTTTAATGGCAGTCAAGATTATGATTTTGTTTTGCGAGCAACTGAGGCAGCGAATGTGATTTTCCACATTCCGGTTATTTGCTATCATTGGCGCACGGTCGAAACCTCTGTGGCATTTGATCCTGCTAGTAAAGAATATGCTTATATCGCTGGTAAAGAGGCGATTGTAGCTGCTCTTAAGCGAAGAGGTATTTCAGGTAAGGTTTCTATGACAAAAAACTATGGTGCTTATAAAGTTGATTACGATTATGACGACACACCGACTGTATCCATAGTTCCTATCGGCAATTATGAAAGAGTTAGTTTGTGGGTCACAGATATTTTGGATAACACCTTGTATAGTAATTTTGAGGTAGTGCTTCCTTTGAAATTTAAGCAAGCTTTCCCGATAAGTGATCAAAGGGTGACATTCGTCCCAGGTGAGTCATTTCAAGAACTAGTTGAAAAAGCTACAGGTGAATACCTTGTATTGATGAATGAATGGCTATCTCCAAAACAAGCATCGTGGTTAAAAGAAATGCTCAATTATCTAATGAAACCAACTGTTGGCCTAGTTACTGGGAAAATAATTTCTAACTCGCTAGAAGTTTTAAATGTTGGTACAACTATTAATAATGAAGAAAAAAGTGTTATCTTTGATGATTTAGGTACTCCAGAAAGTTCGATTGGTTATTATTTTAGATCTGTGTTGCCTCGTGAAATATATAGTGTTACAACTGACTTCGTTGCGTTGAGTAGAGAAGATTGTATCGCATTAATGTCAGATTTCAACGAGGAATCTGAAGTTATTCAAGGCGCACTTTTGGGGCAAGATATGTATATGAAGCTAAAGAAAAAGGTGATTTTTAATCCTTATAGTGAAATGATTTGGTTGAATAAAAAAAGCAATCCTTTTGAAGAAATTAACTGGAATGATCGTTTTTCATCTATAAATGATCCGTATAAAAATCCAAATGTATTGTAAGAAAGGAGCTTAATTAATGGATGAAGGATTAGAAGTATATATTGATAGCATTATGCGAAATAAAAAAAATAAGCACCTAGTTATTCAAGGATGGGCATATGATTTTCGTTCAAAATCCATTCCCAAGATAAGCTGTAATGATTCTGCCACTATTATAGAAAGAAAACAAACAAATCGAAGTGATGTGGCAATGGCAAAAAAAATAAGTGGCGATGTAAAAGTTGGTTTTACCGTTGAAGTTGAAGCAAAACAAAATATTGACTTAAGACTTAAGTTTTCGACGGATAATGCAGAAAAAATTGAGCCAATTGATGTACAGGAGACTTATCCATTTATTCCTGAAACTGAGAGTGGACTAAGTAAAGCTATCAAAAAGAATAGAAAAGTATTAGGATATATCAAGAGAAATGGACTTTTAGCCACATGGCGTAGATTCAAACTTGAACAGAAAAAAAATACCAATGAAGAATACCTCAAATTTATCGAAGTTCATGAAAAATGGGATTATGATCAAATTTCTCAAGAAATAAAGAACTTCGATTACCAACCTAAAATTAGTATTTTAATGCCGGTCTATAACGTTGAAAAAAAATGGTTAGACAAATGTGTTCAGTCAGTGTTGGAACAAGTATACCCAAATTGGGAATTGTGTATGAGCGATGATGCATCTACAGACCCACAAGTTAAAAAACTACTGACATACTACCAATCAAAAGATGAGCGAATTAAGGTAGTTTTCAGAGAGCAAAATGGCCACATTTCTAGAGCAACAAACTCAGCACTAGAGATTGCTACAGGAGATTTCTGTGCTCTTTTAGATAATGACGATGAACTAGCACCAATTGCATTGTATGAAGTGGTTAAAAAGTTAAATGAAGATGCCACCTTAGACTTGATTTATAGTGATGAGGACAAAATCGATATGGATGGTCGTCGATTTGATCCGGCATTTAAGCCTGATTTTTCGCCGGATTTACTATTGGGAACGAACTATATTTCTCACCTAGGTGTTTATAGAACGGAAATTCTACGAAGTATTGGTGGGTTTAGAGTCGGCTATGAAGGAGCACAAGACTACGATTTAGTCTTACGATTTGTGGAAAAAACAACAGCAAATAAGATTGCACATATTCCTAAAGTCTTGTATTATTGGAGAATTTTACCGACTTCCACAGCCGCAGATCAATCAACAAAAGGGTATGCTTTCGAAGCTGGTCTAAAGGCCGTTCAAGATGCACTCACTCGTAGAAATATTAAAGGAAAAGCATCCCACGCTTCAGGGAATGGACTATATGATGTTAACTATGAAATCTTAAAAAATGAACTAGTTAGTATTATCATTCCGACAAAAAATGGCTATGAAGATTTGAGTCGTTGCTTGTCTTCAATAGTTGAGAAGACCAGTTACACTAATTATGAAATTATCATAGCAGATAATGGAAGTGATGATCCAAAAGTAAAACGGTTATTTCAAGAATACCAAGAAAAATTAAAGCATACATTTAACGTTATCTCACTACCGATACCTTTCAATTATTCTAGAATAAATAATTTGGCAGCGGAAGAAGCCAACGGAAGCTATCTATTGTTCTTGAATAACGATACAGAAGTTATTTCATCTGATTGGCTGGAAAAAATGGTCTCATTTTGTCAATTTCAACGTATAGGTTGTGTCGGAGCTAAATTATACTATCCTAATCATACTATTCAACATGCGGGTGTTGTCTTAGGATTAGGCGGTGCGGCAGGACATCCGCATCATACGTATCCACAAGGAGATTTTGGTTACTTTGGTAAACTAGAAATCAACGTAGATTATTTAGCTGTAACAGCGGCCTGTATGATGGTCAAAACATCAGACTTTAAGCAGGTAGGTGGCTTTAATGAAGAACTAACAGTTGCATTTAATGATGTTGATCTTTGCTTAAAAATTTATGAGTTAGGAAAAAACAATGTTTTCCTTCATGGCGTCGAATTGTATCATTTTGAATCACAGTCTAGAGGGTATGAAAATACACCAGAAAAGCAAGCGAGATTCGAGGAAGAGACACAATATATGCAAGACAAGTGGGCGCACTATATTGCCAATGATCCATTCTACAATCCTAATTTGACTAGAACAGCGGGCAATTTTTCACTTAGAAATGGAATCTAGTATGTTACAAAATGATTAAATTAACCGAATTCTTCCAGATTGAATTGCACATGTCATTTTGTTATGGCAAAATCTTTACTGTGCGAGATAAAATGAATTGAGGTGCAAAATGCAAATCTTTCGAAAAATTTTGGTAGGTGTATTTGCTTTCGGTATAGTGATTGTGACTGCAGGAACAGTATATGCGGCTCACTTATTTCAGACAACCTCGGATACGTTTGATGAAATTACGTCAGGTCGTAAGTCTGATATGCGAAGTGAGGATGTCAGTATTGCGGATAGTGAACCATTTTCTATTCTGCTCATGGGTATTGATACTGGAGCATTAGGTAGGACAGAGCAAGGTCGTTCTGATAGTATGATGGTTGTTACTGTTAATCCCAAAACCAAGCAATCAACTATAGTGAGCCTAGATCGTGATATTTTAACAAACATTGTTGGCTATGAACCAAATGGTACTGCCTATTTTGACAAGTTAAATCATGCCTATGCCTTTGGAAGTGTAGATATGGCGATGGATACAATAGAAACACTGCTTGATATACCGTTAGATCATTATGTTTCCATAAATATGGAAGGCTTAAGCGATTTAATAGATGCTGTAGGTGGTATCGAGGTTGATAATAAAATAGACTTTACATTAGATGGCGTTCATGTACCAATCGGAAAACAAACATTGAACGGGGAAACTGGGCTTGCTTATGCGCGAATGCGCCATGAAGATCCTGATGGGGACATTGGTCGACAAAAGAGGCAGCGCGAAGTTGTTGAGAAGATTTTGCGAAAAGTTCTTAGTATGGATAGTGTAACAAATTACCAAAAAATACTAAAAGCGGTTAAGAGTAATGTACTCACAGATTTATCATTTAATGAAATGTTGACGATAGGAAAAAATTATACTGCTGCATTTGATTCTGTAAAGAGTTATCAGCTGCAGGGTGAAAGTCAAACAATTAATGATGTTTACTATCAAATACTTGGTGTTAATGAATTGCTTTCAATTCAAAACACATTGAAAAAGCAATTGAATTTGACTGAAAGTGCGAAGCTAGTCATCAATCAAGATTTTTACTATTCTACAAACGGACTTTTAGGCGATCAGTTCTACGATGATACTGATTATACTAGTGCCTCGGAATACCCGTATGAATTTGGAGATAAGTCTTCTAACAACTCAACGACAGCAACCTCTGATTCAACATCGCAAGATTCTGAAGAAGTAGTAGATAATACGAATCAATAATAAAAAAGTGTTTGAATTCGTTCAAGCACTTTTTACTTTTCCACATAAAAATTTGCTAAAAAAATGTTTCACAGTGGAGTGAAGAATTTTTACGAAAAAATCAATGTTTATGCTATTTTCTAAACAGGTGGAGCGTAAGGTCTATTTTCTCGTGAAACATATACAAGAAAATTCTATGAAGATTTCTTAAAAAATACTATTTTCCCTCCATATTCTTTTTTTTCTGCTAAAATGAAAAATGACGAAAGTAAGGAAGGAATTATCAAATGAAAAAGGGCAAGAAAAAACAACAGTCATCTTCAATGAAAGAAAAATTACTCCAGGCAAAAAACGGACCATTGATACGAAAAGGTCATATTCCATTTCGCTTAAATTTCTTGTTTCTTGTTATTTTTTTGTTATTTGTAATTTTAATCATTAGATTAGGTAATCTCCAAATCGTAAACAGTGAGAAGTGGTCAGAAGAAATTACATCTGGGACTGTAACAACGATTAAACAAAGTACGCCACGGGGGTCCATTTATGATGCAAAAGGGAACTTACTAGCGGGAAATCAAGCCAATGCGGCGATTACATTTACGAGAACATCCTCTATGAGCGCGGAAGATCTATTAGCTACTGCAACTAAATTGAATAAATATATCGATGTTTCTGTTGATGATCGTTTAACAGAGCGTGATTTAAAGGATTTTTACTTAGCTCATACAAAAAATCTTGAAGCAGCACAAAAAAAATTAAGTGCCAAAGAGCAATTATTATCTAGTAGTGAACAGTACAGTAAAATGATTGAAGATGTATCTGAAGATCAGTTGAATTTTAATGAGGAGCAATTAAAAATTGCGACGATTTTTACTAAATTAAATGCAGGTGAGAATTTAAAAACCACTTATGTAAAAAATGAAGACGTAACTGACGAAGAACTGGCGACTGTAGCAGAGCATGCTTCTGAGCTTGCTGGAGTGTCTACTGGTACGGATTGGTCTCGTCAAGTGAACACGACGAGTGCAGCTTTAAAGAGTATTATCGGAACAGTCTCTACATCTGCACAAGGGTTGCCAGCTGAAGATGCGGAGGAGTACTTGAAAAAAGGTTATTTTAGTAACGACCGTGTTGGAACGAGTTATTTGGAAAAACAATATGAATCCGTCTTACAGGGAACTAAGTCCGAATACGAAATCACGATGAATAACAAAGGGACAATCGAGAGTACCAAAGAAGTATCTGCCGGAAGTAAAGGCAGCAATTTAAAATTGACAATTGATTCAGCTTTTCAAGAAAAATTGGATTCAATTGTTAAAACTAATTACCAACAATTAATTAATTCGGGAGCTGCACAATACTCAGACGGAATATATGCAGTAGCTATGAATCCCAAAACGGGTGCGATTTTAGGTATATCTGGATACTACCATCAGGCTAATTCGAAAGAAATTCAACAAAATGCTATTGGCGTCTTTCAGGCTGCGGTGGTACCTGGTTCGGCTATTAAGGCAGCGACAATCACGACAGGATGGGACAATAAAGTGATTAATGGAAATCAAGTCATTTTAGATCAGCCCATCTATTTACAAGGTTCAGCTGCAAAAGCCTCAATTTTTAACCCAACAGGATCGAATAACCGATACATTAATGCCGCTAAAGCATTAGAAATTTCTTCAAACTCATACATGATTCAGATTGCATTGAAATTAATGGGTATTAACTATCAAGGTGGTTATATCAGTATTCCAGCAATTAGTGATCAAACAAAAGCGTATGAAGAACTACGAGCTGGTTTTGCTCAATATGGTTTGGGTGTGAAGACAGGAGTTGATATTCCGAATGAGCAGACTGGTGAAAGTCCGGATGTATCAACCTTATCAGAATCAAATGGCGATGGCGCAAAAATCCTCGATTTAGCGTTTGGTCAGTTTGACACGTATACACCTTTGCAAATGGTACAATACATTTCTGCTATTGCTAATGGCGGTGAGCGAGTAGAGCCTCATTTTGTAGAAGGAGTCTACGATAATGACGAAAATGGGAATTTAGGTACATTAAAAGAAAGCATCGCAACAAAAGTGTTAAATAAAATTGATATTACTTCCGATGAATTGCAAATATTAAAAGATGGATTATATGATGTAGTTCATGGAACGGATGCATATACGACAGCGAGACCTTTAGCAAGTACCAAAATGACCGTATCGGCTAAGACTGGTACTGCCGAAACAAGTATTACGACTGAATCGGGTCAACTAGTCGAGCTAAATAATCACAATGCAGTTGTTTACGGACCTACGGATGATCCAGAGATTGCCATCGCAGTAATGGTACCAAAAATCAAACAAACAGATACCACTTATCCCAACTTAGTCATTTCTAAGCAGATTATGGATGCCTATTACGATATGTATATGGCAAAATGATTTTCTAAGCCACTGATAATTGACCAGATTCAAGTAATTTGGTATATATAAATCAGTGGCTTTTTTTTGTTGCTTTTTTTCTTAATTAGGGTATACTTTTGTATTTGTGAGAACTTGAATTGTGTTTATAAGGAGTAAACGAAAAATGACAACAGAATTCGAATTGAAGCTAAAAATGCTTCATGAGCAATATGGTAATTTGACTTTAGAAGAACGTAAAGCGATGAAGGAGTGTTTGAAAAAACGTTATCCTCTAACTTTTAGAAAAACGGAAAATCTAAAGCATGATATATTACGTTTGGAAACCAAACGTTGCCAACTTGAATTAGATCCTACTCATTATCAAGAGTTAGCTGAAGTTGAGAAAAGAGTATTAGAAAAGAAAGAGGCCTTCTTCAAATTATTAAATGAAGTGAAACAAAAAGAGAGTAGGAGATGATGCAATGGAAATCATTGAGCTATTGGTCATTATTGCCATAGCCATTACTTTCTCAAATGTATTTAGTAAAGTGGTACCGACCATTCCCATCTTTATTGCCCAAATTATTTTGGGTGTCTTGTTAGGTATGACAAAATTTGCAGAACTTATTTCATTCCAGCCAGAAATTTTTTTAATTATGATTATCGCACCGTTGCTCTTTCGTGAAGGGGAAGCGGCGGATGTACCAGAAATTCTTAAAAACTTCTCAATGATTCTATTTTTAGCATTTGGCTTAGTGATTGCTACACTGGTCGGTGTTGGGTTGACCTTAAAGACCTTGATTCCATCCATTCCACTTGCTGCTTGCTTTGCTTTTGGAGCGGCGTTGGGGCCGACAGATGCAGTCGCTGTAGGGTCACTGGCTAAGCGGCTTAAAATTCCGCCACGAGTCCTTCATATCTTAGAGGGTGAAGGGTTACTAAATGATGCTTCTGGTGTAACAGCCTTCCAGTTTGCCGTTGCGGCACTGGTTACTGGCTCGTTTTCGTTGTTTCATGCATCGGTCAGTTTAGTCATCTCTAGTCTTGGGGGTGCGCTGGCAGGTTTTGTGGTCGTCTGGGTGAAGAAAAAAGTGATTCGTATGATTGAGCGTGCCTCGGCCCAGGATGTTATCGTCTATCTTTTAATTGAATTATTGTTGCCTTTTGTGGCCTATCTATTAGCCGAAGTATTCCACTGTTCAGGAATTATTGCTGCGGTGGTAGCAGGTATCTTGCAATCGATGGGTTATCGAAAAATCACTTTATTTGATGCAGAATTAGCAAATGTTTCTGAGAGTACATGGAAGACGATTAGTTTTACGTTGAATTCCCTGGTATTTCTATTTTTAGGAATTGAACTTTCAGTGGTATTTTCGCCGATTTGGCTGAGTCAAGAGTATGCAAATATGCACTTGATTTTTACCATTCTTTGCATCGCGATTATTTTATTTGTTATTCGTTTAGTCGGTATTTCATTCTTCTTTGGTGTATCAAAAGGATTTAAGAAATTGCCAACTGCGTTTAAAGAAATTTTGATCTTAACGTTCGGTGGGGTCAAAGGGACGGTCAGTTTAGCTGCGATTTTTATTTTACCAGTGACGATTAACGGTGTAGAGTTTAGTCAGCGCCCCTTGTTGTTATTTTTGACAGCTTGTGTCATTATGGTGAGTTTGCTTGGTGGGATGATTGCCTTGCCTTTCTTATCCGAGGGGGAAGCAGAGAAACCAATTGACCGCACTGAGGTGGCCATTCTTAATGAAGTAATCGAAAATCTATATTTGGATATTGAGACGCAATCCATGTCTGAACAAGAGGAGATAGCCATTGAGGCTGTGATTGATCATTATCATTCACGAGTGTGGGAATTGTACACAGAGTCAATGACTGAGTCCGAGCAACAAGAAGTTCAAGAGATTCAATCACTGATTCTATCAATCGAGCAAGATGGCTTAGATGAGGCGTATCGTAAAGGTGAAATTTCGATGAATGGGTATCGTCTGTATACACGCTTTTTAAAGCGTTATGAAACATCGATTCGTCGGCAAATTTTTTCGTTCATTAGCTTTTGGTTACTTTTTTGGCGAAGAATGTTAAGAATTACGATGCATCCTAAGCGTTTTTGGCAAAGTACGCGCCAAGATAGTCGTGTGACGATTATCCGTCGAGATATACATGATGTGCAAAAAGTCTTTTTGCAAAATAATATTTTGGTTCAGCAAAGTTTGAAAACTTTGGAGGATTTATATGATCCGACAATCGTGCAATATTTTTCTCGTAGACGAGAAGATATGAAAAAGCAAATTCATCATGTTGACTTGCCATTTTCATTTATGGTTCAGCAAGAGCCAGCTTATGCGAAAAAAATTTTACGAGGGTATTACCTAGAGCGTAAAATTATTGAGGAATACGAAGTTGCAGATCGGGTATCGATGTTTGCGGCCAATGAATACCGTCAAAAAGTGAATCTATTAGAATCATATGCGTTAAGACAGTTACAAGATGTGTAAAAAAATCGTTCGCTTTCTTTTGATAGTGAAACGATTTTTTTTGTGTGTTAAAATAGCCAAGATAGGGAGGGAACTCTTTGAAGGAATTAAAAGTGAGTAACTTAAACAAAACATTTGGCGAAAAGACTCTTTTTCAAGACTTATCGTTTTTGATTCATGAAAAGGATCGCGTGGGTTTGATAGGTGTCAATGGAACAGGGAAGTCCAGCTTGCTACGTATATTGGCAGGAATCGATGCGGGTGATGGCGATCAACAGACCATTTTTGCAGCGAAAGATTATCGCATTGGTTTTTTGGCGCAGGAGACAGTCATTGATCCGTCGTTGACTGTACTGGATGCAGTGTTTCATGGGGAAAGTGAATTGGTGCAGACAGTCCGTGCGTATGAACAAGCATTACTGGCATTAAGTGAAGAGGGTGAAAATCCGACGATCCAGGCCAATTATGCTCGGGCGGAACAAGTCATGAATGAAAAAGATGCGTGGCTTGCCGATACGAATGCCAAGAGTATTTTGCATCAGCTAGGCTTACATGAACTACAGCAACGCGTGTCTGAATTATCTGGTGGTCAAAAGAAGCGGCTTGGACTCGCACAAGTATTAATCGATGAGCCGGACTTATTGCTCTTAGATGAACCGACTAACCATCTGGACTATGAAGCCATCACGTGGTTGGAAAGTTATTTGGCACAATACAAGGGAGCTTTGATGATGGTGACCCATGATCGTTATTTTCTTGATCGAGTTGCCAATCGGATGTTTGAACTTAGTAATGGTACGCTGACGGAGTATATAGGAAATTATGAAGCCTATGTTGCACAACGAGCCGAGCGTGATCGGGTGGCTCAAGAGCAAGAGACCAAGCGCGTTCAGCTTTATAAACAAGAACTCGCTTGGATGAGAGCGGGTGCGAAGGCGCGCTCAACTAAGCAACAAGCACGCATTCAGCGTTTTGAGAATTTAGAGGAGAATCTGCATCAAGTTCAGTCGAAGGAGTCGATCGCGATTGACCTTGAAACCAAACGATTGGGGAAAAAGGTTATAGAATTAAAAGATGTCGACTTCTCTTATGAAAACAAAGCTATTTTACATGATTTTTCACTCCTTATACAGTCGAAAGAGCGGCTAGGTATTACTGGGGAAAATGGTGCAGGTAAGTCGACATTGCTTGCCATTATGAGTGGCGCTATTGAACCGCAAAGTGGTGTCGTGTCGATTGGTGAGACCGTCCGCTTAGCTTATTATCAACAACAAGGTGGCGAGATGGATCCTGATAAACGGATGATTGCCTATTTACAAGAAGTGGCCGAACAAGTACGACGGACGGATGGCACGTCAATTAGTGTGACCGAAATTTTGGAACAATTTCTGTTTCCGCGATACATGCACGGTACGAAAATTGGTAAGTTATCTGGTGGTGAACGACGACGGCTGTATCTCTTGCGTTTATTAATTGAGCAACCAAACGTTCTTTTACTTGATGAGCCGACCAATGACTTAGACATAGATACATTGACGGTGCTTGAAGATTACTTAGCTACCTTTGCTGGGGCGGTCATTACAGTTTCTCATGATCGCTACTTCCTTGATAAAGTAGCCGAAAAGCTGTTGATTTTTAATGGACAAGCAAAGATTGATACGTATTATGGCTCAATCAGAGAATATATCGACAAGCAAAAAAGTGACGCTGCAGAAGTGCAAGCGACGAAGACTGTCAAAGCAGTAGCAGAACCAATAACGAAAGAAAAGAAAAAGTTAACGTATCTGGAACAAAAAGAGTGGGAGACCATTGAAGAAGATATTGCTAGGCTAGAAGAGACCATTGAGCAATTAAAAGAAGAAATGTTGCATCAAGGATCAGATTTTACTAAGCTACAAACGATTCAAGTGACAATTGATCAATCTTCAGAGCAGCTGGAAGAAAAATACGCTCGTTGGGAATATTTGAGTGAGTTTAGTTAACTAAAAAGGAGACCAATATGGAACAAGCATACTTAGACTTAGGTCGTAAAATTTTAACCGAGGGAAACAGCAAATCAGATCGAACTGGTACTGGTACAAAAAGTATTTTCGGTCATCAGATGCGTTTTGATTTGTCAGAAGGTTTTCCTCTATTGACAACGAAGCGAGTGCCATTTGGTTTAATCAAAAGTGAATTGCTCTGGTTTATTAAAGGGGATACCAATATCCGCTACCTATTGCAGCATAATAACCATATTTGGGACGAATGGGCATTTGAAAAATATGTAGCGAGTGATTCTTATCATGGACCTGATATGACGAATTTTGGCCGAAGAAGCTTAGAGGACGATGCCTTCAACGAAGTGTACCAAAACGAATTGGCTCAGTTTTGTGAGCGAATTGTTAACGATGAGCGATTTGCTGATGAATTTGGAGATTTGGGGCATATCTATGGGTATCAGTGGCGCCATTGGGACACAGCGCAAGGTGGCTTTATTGATCAATTGCAAGATGTGATTCACCAAATTAAGCATACACCAGATTCTAGACGCATGATTGTATCTGCTTGGAATCCAGAAGATGTCCCAAGTATGGCTCTGCCACCCTGTCACACGATGTTTCAATTTTATGTTCATGAGGGGAAATTGAGTTGTCAGTTGTATCAACGTAGCGCAGATGTCTTTTTGGGCGTGCCATTTAATATTGCTAGCTACGCATTGTTGACGCATCTTATTGCCCATGAGACAAACTTACAAGTGGGCGAATTCGTCCATACACTGGGTGATGCTCATCTGTATACGAATCACTTTGACCAAATGACAGAGCAACTGACTCGTTCAGTCAGACCAGCACCGAAGTTAGTATTAAACCCAGAGAAGCAATCAATTTTTGATTTTGATGTTGCTGATATTACACTTGAGGGATATGACCCACATCCGACAATTAAAGCACCGATTGCAGTATAGAAAGGAAGTATTATCATGTTAGTAGCTTTATGGGCACAAGATGCAGATGGGTTGATTGGTAACCAAGGTACGTTACCGTGGCACTTGCCAAATGATTTGAAATTTTTTAAAGAACAAACAATAAATCACACGATTGTCATGGGGAGAAAAACTTTTGAAGGAATGGATGGCAAAGTCTTGCCAAAACGAACATCG
The DNA here is from genome assembly GCF_023743875.1 of Enterococcus italicus. Taxonomy (NCBI): domain Bacteria; kingdom Bacillati; phylum Bacillota; class Bacilli; order Lactobacillales; family Enterococcaceae; genus Enterococcus; species Enterococcus italicus. The sequence continues at coordinate 1,055,014 of NZ_JAMRVB010000001.1, read as the reverse complement.
ATCGTCTTGACAAGTGACAAGGCCTATCAAGCTCCGGCTGGCGTCATCGTGATGCATACTCGCCAAGAGGTATTGGATTATGTAGCAAAAACGAACGAGCCAGTCTTTTTAATCGGCGGATCTGGTGTATTTGAAAGCTTGTTAAGTGAGTGTACGGATCTCTATCGAACGTGGATTGACCATCGTTTTTCTGGGGATGTCTATTTTCCGGAGCATGCGATTGATTGGAATGACTGGACACGGACGAAAGTCATTGAAGGAAAAGTAGACGAAGCGAATCCCTATCCGCACCGTTTTGAATTTTATCAACGAACTAAATAAAAAAGCGGATGTGAGAATTCAAAGAGGCTGAGAAAATTTTTCAGCTTTAAAAAAAGACCCTCACATTCAGAAGTTATTTCTCAAACTTTTGGATGTGAGGGTCTTTTTGGTGTAGTGGATCAATTAATCGCGCTGCTTTTAGTCAAGCTTAACAGAAAAAAATATAAAGAAACGGAATGCTCTCAGCTTTTGAATCAAGTAAAAAATAAAATGGAAAAATAAATAAAGCCAGCACCTGTCATGACAAAGAGATGCCAAATCACGTGCATAAAGCGGATATTTTTCAGACTGTAAAAGAAAGCTCCTAACGTATACGAGACGCCACCGAAAAATAACAATAAGGTTCCCGTTGTTCCAAGTGAATGGATGAGTTGAGGTGCTGCAAACACGCACAGCCATCCCATCACAATATAAATCAGGGTCGATACTTTTGAAACGGTCTGTTGCTTATGGAGGGTGAGGGACTTATAGACGATGCCTACTATCGCCATCAACCAAATAATTGAAAAGAGCGTCCAACCACGCCAACCGCCAATACTTAATAAGCAGTAGGGAGTGTAGCTTCCGGCAATCAAGAGATAGATCGAAGCATGATCGAAAACTTGAAAAACTTTTTTGGCTTTGGTGAAAATCAAGCTATGAAAAAGCGTCGAGAACAAAAAGAGTAAAATCATCATCGCGCCATATAAGGCGTATGAAACGACATGCATAGCAGAGTGCGCATGGGCTCCTTTGATTAATAGGATCACAAGTCCGGCAATGCTCAATCCTAAGCCGATACCATGCGTGCAAGCATTCAAAACTTCATTTAAGATCAGATAAGTTCGGGAATATTTTGGTGATTGCATAAAACCATCCTCTTCGTAGATCGTAATAAAATAGGTGAAAAAACAATAGTTGTCTGTTATACTGTTTTTATATAGTGCCTATCTGTAGTGTACACGAAAATAGGCTTTTTTTAAAGAGAGAGTGAACTTAGATGCGAAAAGTTAAAATTGTAACTGATTCATCTTGCACGATGGAAAAAACGACGCGCGATGAATTAGAAATTCATGTTGTTCCGTTATCGGTAATGATTGATGGCGTATTGTATACAGATGACGATCGTTTATCTGGCGAAAAATTTATGAGCATGATGAAAGAAGCCAAAGAATTACCAAAAACGAGTCAACCGCCAATCGGAAAATTCGTTGAATTATACGATGAACTAGGTGAGGACGGTAGTGAAATCTTGTCGATTCATATGACGACAGGTCTTAGCGGTACGGTCGAAGCGGCTAGACAGGCTAGTAATCTTTCTAAAAGCAAAGTGACTGTGGTCGAGACGAATATGACTGACCAAGGCTTGTCATTTCCAGTTATCCGAGCGGCACAACTGGCTAAAGAAGGCAAATCCTTAGAAGAAGTCTATGCGGAAATGGAAAATGTCTTGAAGCATACGCATTTGTTTATTGGGCTTTCTACCCTTGAAAATCTTGTAAAAGGTGGTAGAATCAGTCGAGCAACTGGGATTTTATCGAATTTATTGAATATGCGCGTGGTGATGGAATTTCGCAATTCTGAATTGGTGCCTGTCATCAAAGGGCGAGGGGCGAAGACCTTTAGTAAATGGTTCGATGAATTAAAAGACGAGTTAAAAAGTGTGCCAAATGTGAAGCAAATCGGAATCTCCTATGCAGGCGGATATGAGCAAGTCTTGAAATTCCGCGATGAACTAAAACAAATGTTCCCAGCGATGCATATACCCTTGCTGCAAACAACGCCGATTATTGCAACCCATACTGGTGAAGGTGCGTTTGCTGTTATGTACTACAGTGGAGAGTAACAACGTGAGATTATTTTTGATGTGAAAGTAAAAAGTGTATATTCGTATACACTTTTTTTGTTGAAAATATGCATTCAGGCAGAGTAGTCACATCACTTGCAATCTCTAGCAATTTTGGTAATGTAAGGAAACAGAGGTGAGCGTATGAGTAAGAAAAAATCTCTCTTTGGATGGTTGTTTTTTTTCGTCTTTGTTACAGTGGTGGCTTTTTTAGCTACGACTTGGTTGTTACCAAAGGAATCAACGAAACTTGAACAGGCGACAGCTGAAAAAGTCCAAGCAAGCAATCAAAAGACGAGTATTCAATATGTAGCAATTGGTGATTCTTTGACGCAAGGTGTAGGTGATGAGACACAACAGGGTGGTTTTGTTTCATTAGTGGCCGATAAACTAAAGGATCAGTATGACCTAGCGACCGTCCATGCTCAAAATGAAGGTGTCGCTGGCGAGCGTAGTGATCAAATTTTAAAGCGGATCAATCAAGATGAAGCATTGCAAAAAGAAATTAGCGAGGCTGATTTTATTACCGCGACTTTTGGCGGCAATGACTTGTTAAAAGTAATTCAAAAAAATATCCTTTCTCTTTCAGTGAAAACGATTGAAAATTCCGAGGCTAGTTATCAAAAGAATAGCCTAGCGTTACTTGAGCGCATTCGGGAATTAAATCCGACCGCACCAGTCTATATCTTAGGTATTTACAATCCATTTTATTTGAATTTTCCGGAAATCACAGACCTACAGACCGTCGTCGATAATTGGAACGATGCCATAGAGGAGGTTGTTGATGATCAAAGCAATATGTACTTTATTCCAATCAATGATCTTTTATATAAGGGTGTGGATAATAAAGTCGGCATTACCAAGACCAGTGACTCAGAGACTTCATCAACTAGTGAGACGACCAGTGATGAAACGAGTGGTACAGTGGAAAACAACGCCTTATATGAAGGGGATAAGTTTCATCCGAATGCGATTGGCTATCAACTGATGGCCAAAGTTGTGAAGGATGAATTAGTGAAAACGAAGTCCCATTGGCTAATAAAGGAGTAACCGATGAAGAAAACAAGAATCAGTCAAACCAATAAGAATCAAACGACGAGTAAATCATTTTCATTTAAAAAAATCAATGGCTGGATGGTCGCTTTTTTCGTTCTTTTAGGTGTCGTAGTAGGATCAGGAATTGTGGTTGCCAACCGCGTATTAGAGCCTAGAGAGGTGCTTACGAGCAACTCAGCCAAATTAGTCGAACGCGATGGCAGTCCCGTGGTCACGATTGAAAGTACGAAACAACAAGTGAACGAACTTATCGCCTTTTACCTTCAAGATTACAGTGAAAAATCTGGTTTAGACTACACTTTCACTTTGGAAAACCAAGCGTTGCTGAATGGGCAATTCAAAGTGTTAGGGATGCCGGTGAACTTTTATTTGTATTTTGACCCTTATGTCATGGAGAATGGTAATGTCCAACTAAAGGCGAAAAGTCTATCGATTGGGACGTTAGGCGTGCCAATTAAAGAAGTCATGAAATTGGTTAAGCGTAGCTACAAATTGCCTTCATGGATTGAAATCAAGCCGTCAGATGGCACGGTATTGATTCGATTGGATCAATTTCGCATGCAAAATGGCTTGTTTATCAAAGCTGAAAAAATTGATTTAGTTGACGATGAAATAAAGGCAAGTTTATACTTACCAGCATCGGATGAAAAATAGGAGGAATGAACAATGGAACAAGCAATATTTGCGGGTGGCTGTTTTTGGTGTATGGTGAAGCCATTTGATGAACACCCAGGAATTTATTCAGTCGTATCAGGTTACACAGGAGGACACGTACCTAATCCTACCTATGAGCAAGTCTGCACACATACGACAGGTCATACAGAAGCTGTCGAGATTGTATTTGACCCAGCAGTTATTAGCTATGAGGAGCTTGTGACGATTTATTGGCAGCAAACGGATCCGACCGATGCATTCGGTCAATTTCAAGATCGTGGTGACAACTACCGCCCAGTTATTTTTTATTTAAATGAAGAGCAACGAGTTATCGCTGAAAGAAGCAAACAAGAGCTACAAGCGAGTGGACGTTATAGCCAGCCAATCGTGACTACGATTGAACCAGCTGCACCTTTTTATCCAGCTGAGATGTATCATCAAGCGTATTACAAAAAAAATCCAGCGAATTTTGCACGCAACCATGCCTTACGTGCGCAGTACTTAGAAGGAATTTGGGGCCATGACTAGAAGTTTTTACCATTATATTCTTACGTTGCGTGGAAATAATCCAGACGATGCGCTTCAAGTGCTTGCCCATGACATTGCTTGTGATCAACAATTTCCCAAGCAGAGTGAGGAGTACCATGAAATTTCTAGTTACTTGGAGATGAATGCTGATTATTTGTCAACGATGACTATCTTTGATCAGTCATGGGAGCTATACCTTGATCATAATCAAACGTAAGGCTAAGAGAAATTCGTTTCGCTAAACGATGAAACAAGTCGAGAACTTTTTATCTGTTTCGTGGCAAATGACAACAGACAGATAAGAAGTTCTCTTTTTCTTTTGTTTCACGCGTGGTAGTATAGTAAAGAAGTCTGGTGTTGGGAGAGTGAATGGTATGGTTAAGAAGGTATCTTATCGGGTGTTTTTAGGATCGTTGGTCGCAACGGCAGGATTGTCTGCGGGTGGGATGTATGTTTATATGGATAACCAGGCTGAGCAAACGCAAGTCACGACTGAAAGTCAAGGGGAGCTTTCAAAGGTGCAGGCACTGTATGAGTTATTGCAGACGAGCTATTATCAAAAGGTCGACACTACGGCCTTAATTGACGGTGCATTAAAAGGGATGACCGATTCATTGGATGATCCTTATACCACATATCTAGAAAAATCAGATGCCAAAGATTTATCGCAGTCTTTAGCGGATAGTTTTGAAGGAATTGGTGCGACGTTGACATTGGTGGATGGGGTACCGCAGATTGCACAGGCACCGATTAAGGGCAGTCCAGCTGAAGAAGGCGGCCTTCAAGCCGGCGATTTCATTCTTTCAGTGGATGGCAAGTCCACCTCGGGCCAAACACTGACCGAGGTCGTTAGCAGTATTCGTGGGAAAAAAGGGACCGATGTTGTTTTGGTTTTACAACGAGATACCGAGCAATACACCGCGACCTTAACCAGAGATACGATTCCGATGACGACGGTCACAAGCTCTATCGATACAAAAAACCCAACGATCGGCAAGCTGTTTGTCAGCACCTTTGCAGAAAAAACAGCCTCAGAATTCAAAGAAGCCATTATTGCGTTGAGAAAACAAGGCGCGACACAATTTGTGATTGATTTAAGACAAAATCCAGGCGGACTACTCGATCAAGTGGAACAAATGGCAAGTATGTTTTTAAAAGATCAAGCTGTCATTTTACAGCTTGAGGATCGTTCTGGAACTAGTGAAAAAGTAGTCGCTTCAAGTGAACTCGATGAAGGATTTAAAGTGACAGAGCCGTCTGTTGTGTTAGTCGACAAAGGGAGTGCTTCAGCCTCTGAGATCTTTGCCGGGGCCGTAAGTGAATCGGCGGACATCCCACTGGTTGGAACGAAGACTTTTGGTAAAGGAACAGTCCAAACCATTAGTCAATATTCTGATGGTAGTGAAGTCAAACTAACCATCAAGAAATGGCTGACACCTAAGAAAGAATGGATTCATGAAAAAGGTATTACCCCGAACTATGAAGTCGATTATCCGGCCTATGTCTATGCTACACCATTACCGACAGATATAGAGATGGCATTAGGGCTTGAGTCCAGCAATGTAAAAAGCTTAAATACGTATTTAGCTGGATTGGGTTACAAAACGAGAGGCGACAAGTATACAGAGGAAACCCAAGCGGCTGTAAAAGACATTCAGAAGAAAAAGCAACTGACAGTGACCGGCATCGTGGACAAGAAAACAGCCGAAGCAATCTCACAAGCTGCAGCGGATCAATTAAAAACAAACGATGACATGATGAACAAAGCGATTGACGTATTAAAGAACGAATAGAAAGGAGAATCTGATAATGAAATGGCCAGTGAAAGTAGATCGGTTTTGGTTCTATTTTAAATTTAGTTTGTTAGCATTAGCCATTGCGCTTGTTATCAGAGGATTCTTACTCATTCCGATTCAAGTTGAAGGGAAGTCCATGCAGTTGACGCTTAAAAAAAATGACTGGGCGGTCGTAGAAAATGTTACGACGATTCACCGCTTTGATATTGTAGTCTTTCGCTTAGCTGATGGAGATACGTATATTAAGCGCGTGATAGGTTTACCGGGTGAATCGATTGCCTATGTCGATGATCAACTGTATGTCGATGGGAAAAAGATAGACGAACCTTACTTAGCAGAAAATCAAGAAAAGATTCACGATCAAAATCCTTATACGAATAACTTTTCGTTGAACGATTTATTAGATGTGAAAAAATTAGGAAAAGACAGTTATTTTGTGATGGGGGATAATCGGCGAGTTTCCAAAGACAGTCGCTCATTTGGCGCTGTGTCTGCTGACGATATTATTGGCAAGGCAGTCTTTGTCTATTATCCACTCCCTGATATAAAATGGGTACATTAGGAGGAACATACATGGCAATTCAATGGTTTCCAGGGCATATGGCCAAAGCCAGAAGAGAAGTAGGAGAAAAAATAAAGTTTGTTGATTTGGTATTTGAATTGGTGGATGCTCGTTTACCACTTTCATCTCGAAACCCAATGCTCGATCAAATTGTGCAACACAAACCACGCGTTGTTCTATTAAATAAGGCTGACTTAGCAGATGAGAGTCAGACAAGAAAATGGCAGGCGTATTTTGAATCACTAGGGTATGAAACATTGGCTTGTAATGCCAAAGAAACCAATACCACCAAAGCAGTCTTGGCGAAAGCCAAACGGACATTAAAAGAAAAACGAGCACGTGATTTGGAGCGAGGCATCCAAGCACGCGCCATTCGAGCGATGGTATTGGGTATTCCTAACGTAGGGAAATCGACGATCATGAATCGCTTGGTAGGGAAAAAGATTGCCCAAACTGGTAACAAGCCAGGGGTCACCAAAGGGCAGCAATGGCTAAGGGTCGGTAATGAATTGGAGTTATTGGATACCCCAGGGATATTATGGCCTAAATTTGAGGACCAAGAAATCGGTAAAAAATTAGCGTTAACAGGTGCGATTAAAGATCAATTGCTCCATCTAGATGATATAGCCTTATATGGGCTGGAGTTCTTTACTACCTACTATCCTGGCCGTATTAGTCAACGCTATGGTTTGAAGATAGAGGATGAGCAATTGCCGGTACCAGACTTACTGATGAGTGTGACAAAGAAAATGGGCTTAAGAGAAGATTATGAACGGGCGAGTGAGCGCTTTTTATTAGAAGTTCGTCAAGGGAAGCTGGGTCGATTTACGCTAGATCGAGCAGATGAACAAGAAAGTGAGTCCCATGATGAAGCAATCGATTGAGCAAATCAAACAATACTTTCAAGATCATCCGTTACTTACTGATGATAAGCTAGCTGAACTCGCAAACGATGAACGCAAAGGTGTTCAAACACTTCTTTCTCGTTATAATAAAGAACAAGCTAAAAAGCAAGCACTAGTTGATCGCTTCGAGCGGATGTCGGAATTTGAAAAAATCGCTTGGAGCAAAGGTGCCCAAGCGGTGGCAGGGATTGATGAGGTAGGTCGGGGACCATTAGCTGGGCCAGTCGTCGCTGCTGCTGTGATCTTACCGCCAGCTAGGCAATTCTTAGGGCTAAATGACTCAAAGCAAGTGCCAGAAGCGCAACGTGAAGCACTCTTTCAAGCAATTAGCGAGCAAGCGATTGCGATTGGCATTGGTATTATTTCCCCACAGTGCATAGATGAAGTGAATATTTATGAAGCAAGTAAGTTAGCGATGATGGAGGCGATTGAACACTTGTCAACTCCTGCTGATTACTTGTTAATTGATGCCATGACACTGCCAATCAATCTTCCTCAAGAGAAGTTAATTAAAGGCGATGCACGCTCAAATTCAATCGCAGCAGCCAGTATCATCGCTAAAGTCACGCGTGACCGGATGATGAAGCAATACGCTATCGAGTATCCAGGCTATGACTTTGAGCATAATGCTGGCTATGGCACCGCGAAACATCTTGCAGGATTAAAAGCTAATGGGATTACGCCAATCCATCGTAAAAGCTTCGCACCAGTCAAAAATTATTGTTAACATTCTCCATTTTGCGTAGTTATTTATGAATAATTATGTGAAAAGGAGTTTTTTTGATGAAACGGACACTTTCGCTTGAAAGAAAATTATTATTTAAGTTGGCTTTGTGTGAAGGGATTGGATTAGTAGGAAAGAGTCGGATTTTTAATATAGCTCAAGAATTAGAGACGACAGAGTTTACGATACAAGAATTATGTCAAATAGCGCAACTGACAAAAAGCAAGCAAACATTCCAGGCAAGCTGGTCGCGACTAACAGATGAGTGGGTGGACGAACAAGCACGCAACCAGCCCTTTATTACTATTCTTGATAATGTGTACCCAAATCAACTGAAACAAATGGCGTATCCGCCACAAGTTTTGTTTTATGAAGGACGTTTGGACCTGTTGAATCATCAGCGTTTACTGGGATTTGTCGGTGCACGTGCAGCCACTTCCTATGCGTATAAAGTGGTCCACTCCTTATTACCGCCGTTGATTGATGCCAATAATGTCATTGTGAGTGGCTTAGCTAAAGGTGTGGATCAATGGAGCCATCAAGCGACAATTGCTGGCGGAGGACATACAATCGGCGTGATTGGTACAGGTTTAGATTACTGTTATCCTAGAGAGGCATTTCCGATCTTTTCAGAGATGAAAAAGCATCATTTAGTCATCAGTGAATACCCTGTCGGTACACCACCAAGAAAACATCATTTTCCAATGCGTAATCGGATCATTGCTGGATTAGCAGATGCCGTAGTAGTTATTGAAGCAAAAGAACGCAGTGGCGCACTTATTACTGCTCAATTGGCGATGGAATTTGGTCGTGATGTCTTTGCTGTGCCAGGAGATATTTTATCGGGCCAATCACAAGGCTGTCATCAACTAATTTTAGATGGTGCGGTTTGTATGACAGATAGTAAAATGCTGCTCGATGAAGTCCGATTTTTCCGAGAAAAAGCAGAATGAACAGAAAAAAACAATGGCGCTATTCTTGACAAACAGATTTCTAATGGATATGATAGGCTACGATTTATCGCTATGAGCAAGTGGTCCATTATATAGTAGAAATTTTTTATGGGAAGGAGCCATTTTTTTATGGCATATAAGTACTTAGTCATTGTAGAATCACCAGCTAAAGCCAAAACAATCGAAAAATATCTCGGTAGAAACTATAAAGTCGTAGCTAGTGTCGGACATATTCGTGACTTACCTAAAAGTAAAATGGGGATTGATGTGGAGAACAACTACGAGCCTCATTACATTTCGATTCGTGGTAAGGGAGATATCATCAAAAATCTGCGAAGCGCAGCTAAAAAAGCACAAAAAGTCTATCTCGCAAGTGACCCGGATAGAGAAGGGGAAGCCATTGCTTGGCATTTGGCGTTTTTGCTCGGCTTGGATTTGAATGATAAAAATCGGGTAGTATTCAATGAAATTACGAAAGATGCTGTAAAAGCAGCCTTTAAAGAGCCTCGCTCCATAAATTTAAATCTTGTTGACGCACAACAAGCGCGTCGGGTGCTGGATCGTTTGGTAGGGTATTCAATTAGCCCAATCTTATGGAAAAAAGTCAAAAAAGGCTTGAGTGCTGGTCGGGTACAGTCTGTAGCGTTAAAAATGATTATCGACCGCGAGAAAGAGATTCGGAAATTTGAACCAGAAGAATATTGGAGCATTGACGGTAATTTTAAAAAAGAAAAGAAAAAATTTAAAGCGAACTTTTGGGGTGTGGATGGCAAGAAGCGTAAACTAAGCACAGCTGCGGATGTGAAAGAAGTGACGCAAAAAATCACCTCTAAAGACTACGACGTTACCAAAGTTGAAAAACAAGAGCGCAAACGCAATCCAGCAGCACCGTTTACGACAAGTAGTATGCAACAAGAAGCAGCTCGTAAGTTGAATTTCCGGACGAGAAAGACCATGATGGTAGCACAACAACTCTATGAAGGAATTGCATTAGGAAAACAAGGGACTGTCGGCTTGATTACTTATATGCGTACCGATTCTAAGCGTATCGCGGACTCAGCGAAACAAGAAGCAGCGACTTTTATTGAAGAAACGTATGGCAGTGAATACGCAGCACACTCAAATAAGGCGATCAAAAATGCGCAAGGTGCACAAGATGCCCATGAAGCTATTCGACCAACAAGCGCACTCCGGACACCTGAGCAAATGGAAACATATTTAGACAAGGATCAAATGAAATTATATCGGTTAATTTGGTCACGTTTTGTGGCTAGTCAAATGAAACCAGCAATTTTGGACACAATGAAGGTGACGCTTGTTCAAAATGGTGTGACGTTTATTGCCAATGGTTCTAAAATAAAATTCCACGGATTTATGAAAGTCTATGTCGAAGGACGAGACGATGGCAAAGAAGACAAAGAAAATATTTTGCCAGAGTTGCTCGAAGGAGACAAGGTTCAATCTGTTGATATCGAGCCAAAACAACACTTTACCCAACCACCGGCCCGATTTAGTGAAGCGACATTGATTCGTACATTGGAAGAAAATGGTGTCGGTCGACCATCGACCTATGCACCAACTTTGGATACCATTCAACGACGTTACTATGTCAAATTAGCTCAAAAGCGCTTTGAACCAACTGAACTTGGCGAAATTGTAAATGGGCTAATTGAGGAATTTTTCCCACGTATTGTAGACAGTCATTTTACGGCTGAGATGGAAAAAGACTTAGATAGTGTGGAAGAAGGCAAGGAGCAATGGATCAAAGTTGTAGATCGTTTCTATCGACCGTTTGAGACAGAGTTAACCAAAGCCGAAGAAGGTATTGAAAAAATTCAGATCAAGGATGAACCGGCAGGATTTGACTGTGAACTATGTGGGCATCCGATGGTCATTAAATTAGGCAAATATGGTAAATTTTACGCTTGTAGTAATTTCCCAGATTGCCGTAATACAAAACCAATCATCAAAGAGATTGGAGTGGAATGTCCAGTCTGTCACCAAGGTCAAGTAGTTGAGCGGAAATCTAAGAAGAACCGAATTTTCTATGGTTGTAGCAATTACCCGACGTGTGAATTTACGTCATGGGATAAACCAGTGGGGCGTTCTTGTCCAAAATGTGACCATTATTTAGTTGAGAAAAAAGTGAAGGGCGGCAAGCAAGTCATCTGTCCTGAAGGGGATTATGAAGAAGCAGTCCAAAAATAGAAAGTATGAGGAGTTATCTATGGAAAGTGTAAATGTTATTGGAGCCGGACTGGCTGGAAGTGAAGCTGCATGGCAAGTAGCCCAAGCAGGTGTACCTGTGCGCTTATATGAAATGCGCCCAGTGAAGTCAACAGAGGCTCATCATACAGCAAATTTTGCGGAATTGGTTTGTTCCAATTCTTTACGTGGCAATAGCCTAGCAAATGCGGTCGGTGTTTTGAAAGAAGAGATGCGTCGTTTACATTCGGTCGTAATTACTTCAGCCGATCAAACAGCTGTGCCAGCTGGCGGAGCGTTAGCTGTGGACCGCGATTCATTTTCTGAATTGATTACTAAACGCGTCAAAGATCATCCGCTAGTGACCGTCATTAGTGAGGAAATTACTGAGATTCCAGCAGGCTTAACGATTATCGCGACTGGCCCACTAACTTCAGCACCACTAGCCCAAGCAATTCGTGAGTTTAACGGATCGGATGGATTTTATTTTTATGATGCGGCGGCACCTATCATAGACAAAAACTCCATCGACATGAATAAAGTCTACTTGAAGTCAAGATATGATAAAGGGGAAGCTGCTTACTTAAATTGTCCAATGACCAAAGAAGAGTTCGAGGCTTTTCGTGAGGAACTCATTCATGCGGAAGTGGCACCTTTAAAAGAATTTGAAAAGGAAAAATATTTTGAAGGCTGTATGCCAATCGAAGTGATGGCTAACCGTGGTCCGAAAACAATGTTATTTGGACCAATGAAACCGGTTGGATTGGAAGATCCTAAGACAGGCAAACGGCCATATGCTGTCATTCAATTACGACAAGATAATGCGGTGGCTTCACTGTATAATATCGTTGGCTTCCAAACACACCTGAAATGGGGTGAACAAAAGCGGGTCTTTCGCATGATTCCGGGCTTAGAAAATGCCGAAATCGTTCGCTATGGTGTGATGCATCGCAATAGCTTTATGAACGCGCCTGAATTGCTACAACAAACGTATCAATCTCGTTTGCGGGATGACTTGTTCTTTGCTGGTCAAATGACAGGAGTCGAAGGATATGTCGAAAGTGCAGCGAGCGGACTAGTAGCTGGGATGAATGCTGCTCGCCTTGCTAAAGGGCAAGAGCCAATTATTTTCCCACAAGAGACAGCAATTGGTTCAATGGCGTATTACATTACACATGCTTCTGGCAAACACTTCCAACCAATGAATGCCAACTTTGGTCTATTTCCTGAATTACCAGAGCGGATTCGCGACAAAAAAGGTCGTTATGAAGCATTGGCTAATCGGGCATTGACTGCGTTGGAAGAAGTAACAAAAGAAACAACGGCTACAAATCCTGCTTGAGCAATGCATGACAATAGGAGTGTAGAACAATGACAAAACTTGATTTTATCGGTCAAGATTATTTATTTGATTTTGGAGAAAACGCAAAGTATCAATTACATTTTGAGAATGAAGACGAGTTAACTGTGACAGTTGTAGAAGATGCGAATTATGCTGCACGAACGGTGAATCACTTTAAGCCACAAATCACCCATTTACAAGATACGTTGTATTTGATTACTTGGGTAGAAGAAGATACAGGCAATACAGTGACGCATATCGATGCTTTTGTTCGTGGTATTTCTTATACGAACATCACAGATTTGGCTCCAAAAAGTTTTTGGTGACTAAAAGGTTTGACCACAAAGGAAACTAGTATCGTTCATCACTACAGGAATTGTTTTAAATTCAAAAATAACCACAGGAATCGCTTCCTGTGGTTATTTTTTATTTTTTGATACTCCTTGTCATGGAACGTGGCTTAAGCTATGATGACTATATAGAGAGGACTGGGATGCACGATGATCGAACAACTAATGAATTCGCTTAACCAACTGACTGATACTGCGAGATATGGTGCGTATGCTATTTTGCTAGTGACCGCTTTGATACTTTTTTCGCTCATATTGATGCCGTTTATGTATCTTTACAATCGGCTGACCGACAAAAATCAATCGAATGTGTTGGCGCAAAAAGATTATGTTATTGGGGAATTGACGGAAAGAATTAGTGGAGATTCCTTTGGGGAAGTACGTGAAATCGGAAGTGGGGATGCATCGAGTGTCTATCCAGCACGATTCTATAGAGAAGAAGATCGACAAAAGCAACAAGGCTTGCCAGTTGGAACCAAAGTACTAATTATTGATTTTGATCAAGCTGGTGTGGCATTGGTAGTAAAAGCAACTAATTATTAAGGGAGATGAAAGTACATGGTATTTGATTTGTTAGAAAGTCCGATTTTTTGGGTAGTGTTACTTGTTTTAGCAATTGTCGCATTTTTAATGATTCGCTATCGGATTGGGAAGCCGGATGAAGCATTAATTGTGACGGGGTCATTTTTGGGGAAAGATGGCATTAAAATTTTAAAAAATAGTGGAACCTTCGTGATTCCAATCGTGCAAAAGGCTCATACACTGAGTCTATTGACTCACAAATTAGAGATTGGTACACCGGAAGTTTATACGGAACAAGGCGTACCGATTAAAGCAAGTGCTACTGTGCTAGTAAAAATTGGCAACAGTGTCGAAGCAATTAAAACGGCTGCTGAACAATACTTAGGGAAATCCACAGCCGAATTAGAAGATGAAGCCCAAGAGGTATTAGAGGGTCATTTGCGCGCGATTCTAGGGACAATGACCGTTGAAGCTATCTACAAAAACCGTGATGACTTTGCTGAACAAGTCCAAGAAGTCGCCTCTACTGACTTGAGAAAAATGGGACTTGAAATTGTCTCGTTTACGATTAAAGACGTGAGTGATCCGAATGGTTACTTAGAAGCTTTAGGTCGCCCTCAGATTGCTGAAGTAAAGAAAAATGCAGAGGTAGCTGAGTCAAATGCGCTAAGAGAAACACGGATCAAACAAGCGGCAAATGAGCAGTTAGCACAACAAGAAGAAATTCGCCGTCGGACAGAAATCGCCGAAGCCAATAAAGACATGGCGCTAAAAGAAGCACAGTACAAGCAAGAGCGTGAAGTGGCCGATGCGAAAGCAGAGCAAATTGCCGTCGTCGAAAAAATGAAAGTAAACTTAATTGAACAAGATAAAAATATCGAAATTCAATCGAAACAAGCAGAATTGACTGAAAAAGAATTGACAGCTACCGTCAGAAAACAAGCCGAAGCTGACAAATATGTCGTCGAACAACAAGCTTTGGCAAGTAAAGCACGAGAAATTGCCCAGGCCGAAGCCGAAGCAGAAAAAGTCCGCTTAGCAGCCCAAGCCGAAGCAGAGCGAATTGCCAAAATTGGGGAAGCAGAATCTGAAAAAATCATCAAAGTCGGTTTGGCCGAAGCAGAAAGCCAAGAAAAAATGGCTGTCGCCTTACAAAAACTGAACGAAGCTGGGGTATTAATTGAATTTATCAAAGTCTTACCAGCGATTGCAAAAGAAGTCAATGCACCAATTAGCAACATTGATAAGATTGTAAGTTTTGGTAATGGAGATGGCGTGCATGAAATGGGACAAGCTGGTTTGGCGCGAACGTTTGATACAATCAAAGAAACGACTGGTCTAGATTTAGTTTCATTGATTAATGATTCAATGGCCGTTAATAAGGGAAATAAAGAGTTAGTTGAAGCTGTCAAAGAGCATCAAGCAACTGCTCCTGAGGTAAAACAAGAGCAAGAAACGCGATAAAAACAGTTGAGTCCAAAAATAAGCGGTTTAACTGATTATCGAATCATTTATAGTAAGAGAGTGTGACGAACGGTTGTCACACTCTTTTTTCATAAATCTGATAGTAAACTGGCAAATAGCAGCCGAACCCTCTGCAACGCTAAGACTTTTTTATGCTGAGTAAAAGACACTCATCAAAAAAAGAGCTTATCGCTTGAGAGCTAACCGCGCTCGATCTGCTTTTATTATTAGATTTTTTTCATGTAGTTCTTAGCGTATTTTTTTAAATTGTAAGCAAATGGTGAACAATTTATTAAATTCTGACAATTTATTTGTTTTTTTTGAAACCGTATGCTACATTCTAAACAATCGGATATCTCTCAACAAGATGTCAGAAAGAATAACAACAAGAGTGGATGAGGTGTGATGAATAAAGAGTCATTTGATGAACAAGAAAACACTCCGTCAATTCAATGGTTTGATGAATTTTCGCAATACCTAATCGTCGAGCGAGGCTATTCTGAAAAAACACAAGCCGCATATGCGGAGGATTTTTTTCAGTTTTTAGACTTTCTTGAACAGTCAGGTAGTCGCGATTTTTTAGCGATTGATTATCGAGATGTGCGAATTTATTTAAGCTTTTTAAATGATCAAAAGTATAGTCGCAACAGCATTAGTCGCAAGGTAGCTAGCTTGCGTTCATTTTATCAATATTTATTGAAGCGGATGGTATTGACTGAAAATCCATTTGCCTATGTGCATTTAAAAAAGAAAAATCAAAAATTACCACGCTTTTTTTATGAAGACGAGTTGCAACAGCTTTTTGACAGTGTCAAAGGCACCGAGCCACTTGAGCAAAGGAATCTGGCGTTACTAGAGATTTTGTATGGGTGTGGGTTGCGGGTGAGCGAATGCGCCGCGATTACACTAACATCGATTGATTGGGAACATCAGATTTTACTTGTGTATGGGAAAGGAAGCAAAGAGCGGATTGTTCCATTTAATGAGCATGCAAATAAAGCAATGATCCACTATATAAAAAATGGTCGTAAAGAATTACTTACGCAGTTTAAAAAGGAACACGACTACTTATTTGTGAATCATTTAGGGTCACCAGTGACGGCGACAGGTATCGAATATATCTTAAACCAACTATTAAAGAGAAGTCAGTTGGATAGTGAGATTCATCCTCATAAGTTGCGCCATACATTTGCCACACATTTGTTAAACAATGGTGCAGATATGCGGACGGTGCAAGAATTATTGGGGCATGCGAATCTATCCACGACTCAAATCTATGCCCATGTGACAAAAGAATCATTACAAAAAAATTATCGAAAATTTCATCCTAGAGCATGAAAGAGGAGGATCATTAAATGGAATCAATGTTTCATTCAACAACAATCTGTGCGGTTGAAAAAGATGGCAAATTCGCAATGGCGGGGGACGGTCAGGTGACGATGGGCGAACAAATCGTCATGAAAGGGACAGCTAGAAAAGTACGCCGCATTTATAATAATCAAGTAGTTGTCGGCTTTGCCGGTAGTGTTGCGGATGCCTTTACCTTAGAGGAAAAGTTTGAAGGAAAACTCAATGAATACAACGGCAACTTAACTAGAGCAGCTGTGGAATTAGCGCAAGAATGGCGCACACAGCAATCCATGCAAAAATTAGAAGCGATGTTAATCGTGATGAATGAAAAAGAGATGTTGCTCGTCTCTGGTACGGGTGAAGTGATTGCACCTGATGATGGCATATTAGCGATTGGTTCGGGTGGAAATTATGCCCTTTCTGCGGCTAGAGCAATGAAAGCTTACAGTCCAGCACTTAGCGCGAAAGAAATTGCCGAAAATGCGCTAAACATCGCAGCGGACATCTGTGTATTTACCAATCATAATATTATCGTTGAGGAGTTTTAAGATGAATCAAGAAAAAACACCAAAAGAAATTGTGCAAGAACTAGATCAATATATTATTGGCCAAGAAAAGGCGAAAAAATCTGTTGCTGTGGCCTTGCGTAATCGTTACCGCCGTTTGCAATTAGATGAAAAGATGCAACATGAAGTAACACCCAAAAACATCCTAATGATTGGTCCAACGGGAGTCGGCAAGACTGAAATCGCACGCCGTTTGGCAAAAGTTGTCTCTGCGCCTTTTATCAAGGTCGAAGCGACAAAGTTTACTGAAGTCGGCTATGTGGGGCGGGATGTCGAATCGATGGTCCGCGATTTGGTTGAGAATGCCATTCAAATCGTTCGTAAGGAACAATACAGCAGCGTCTACCAACAAGCGGTAAAAAAGGCCAATCGCCGCTTAGTCAAAGCACTTGTTCCAGGAATCAAAAAGGAGCAAAAGCAAAGCACCAATCCTTACGAGCAAATGATGAGTATCCTTAATACAGCCAATCAGCCAGTCGAAGAACCAAAAGAAGAATTAACGGATGAAATCCGCTCGAATCGGCAAGCGATTTTTGAGCAGCTGGAACGCGGTGTCCTAGATAACCGTGAAGTAACAATTAAAATTGACGAGCCCAAAGCCCAAGCTGCTCCAATGAACAATGGACTAGAGCAAATGGGGATTGATTTAAATGAAACATTGGGTGCATTAAAACCCAAGAAAAAAATCGAACGCACAGTCACAGTCAAAGAAGCTCGTGAGCTATTGGTACAAGAAGAATCATCTAAGTTAGTGAATGATGCCGATATCCATAGCGCCGCCTTAAAACTTGCTGAAGCGAGTGGGATTATTTTTATTGATGAAATTGACAAAATCACCTCAAAATCTCAAAGTAACTCTGGTGAAGTTTCTAGAGAAGGGGTACAGCGTGATATTCTCCCAATCGTAGAAGGCTCACAAGTAAATACTAAATACGGCACGCTGCAAACGGATCACATCTTATTTGTCGCATCCGGCGCATTCCATTTATCAAAACCAAGCGATTTGATTCCTGAACTACAAGGTCGTTTTCCAATTCGCGTAGAGTTAGATGATTTGACGGCAGAGGATTTTGTTAAAATTTTGACTGAACCCAACAATGCTCTAATCAAACAATATATTGCTCTACTAGGAACAGAGCACGTCTCGGTTATTTTCACGCAAGAAGCCATTGAGCGAATTGCTCAAATCGCCTTCCAAGTGAACCAAGAAACCGACAACATCGGAGCTAGAAGACTACATACTATTTTGGAAAAATTATTGGAAGATTTATTATTTGAAGCAGCAGATATGCAAATGGCTGAAATCACCATTACGGAAGCCTATGTAAACGAAAAACTAAATGATATCGCCCAAGATGAAGACTTAAGTCGCTATATTTTATAAGGAGGAGTACCATGCGTACATTATTAGAAAAAACAAGACAAATCAATGAGTTATTGCAACAAAAGAACACGTTTAATATGAAATCTGAGCTTCCTTATAATCAAATGGCTTTAATTTTAGGGGACATTTTGGATAGCAATGCGTATATTATTAGTAGTAATGGGAATTTACTTGGGCTAAATGAAAAACATGACGTCAATAATGACCGAGTGAAAAACATGCTTGTCGAAAAACAATTTCCGAAGACATACACCGATATGGTGGATCATTTAGGTAGCACATTAGCCAATATTCCGATTAGCAATGATATGACGGCCTTTCCAATTGAAAGCCGTGAACTGTATCCTAATGGCTTGACAACAGTTGTTCCAATTTATGGAGCAGGAGAACGTCTGGGTACAATTATCCTTTCACGGATTGAAGAAACATTTAGCGACGATGATCTGGTACTTGCGGAATATAGTGCGACCGTAGTTGGTATGCAATTTCTTTATCAACAGTCTCGTTCAATCGAAGAGGATGTCCGTAGTCTGACAGCTGTACAAATGGCTATTGGTACCTTATCTTATAGTGAGCTAAAAGCGGTTCAAGCTATTTTTGAGGCTCTTGATGGCGATGAAGGTCGACTAACTGCTTCAAACGTAGCAGATAAGATAGGAATTACCCGTTCAGTGATTGTCAATGCTCTACGTAAATTAGAGTCTGCTGGTATTATTGAATCACGTTCACTTGGAATGAAAGGCACGTACTTGAAAATATTAAACCAACGCTTTAAAGAGGAACTTGAAAAAGTATAGATAAGAAAAATTTGAATCGTTAGGGGGAGTAGCAGTGATGTTTATCTTAGAAAATGAACAGTATCGGGCAGAATTTGCAACAAAAGGGGCAGAATTACAGCATTTTATCGCAAAGAAAACAGGGATGGAATACATTTGGCAAGCAGATCCTGATAAATGGGGGCGACATGCGCCAATCTTATTTCCGATTGTCGGAGCATTAAAAAACGATCAATATCAGTATCAAGATAAGAGCTATACACTTCCTAGGCATGGCTTTGCTAGAGATCATGAGTTTCAACTCGTTACACAAACGCAAACGGCAGCTACTTTCCGACTGATAGATGACAAAGAGACACGCATTGTATACCCGTTTGCTTTCCAATTGGATGTAACCTACACACTTGGGGGCAATCAGTTGACAGTACACTACCATGTTCAAAATTCAGGCGAGGACACATGCTATTTTTCAATCGGTGCGCACCCAGCATTTCGTGTGCCATTGGAGCAGGATTTAGATTTTTCGGATTACTTTTTTACTGCGTACCCTGCTAAGTCAAGAACCATGATCCCGTTAGCAGGAAATTTAGTAGATTATGCCAATCGTACACTAGGCCAAACCAATGCGCCCATTGATTTGACGCATGAATTATTTAAAAATGATGCGTTAATATTTGAGACAAAAGGCCACAATGAATGGACCATCGAGTCAGAAAAATCACCGCATAAAATCACCCTCTCGTATGAAGGATTTCCTTATGTGGGTCTATGGTCGGCGTATCCAAAACAGGCGGAATTTGTCTGCATTGAGCCTTGGTATGGTGTAGCAGATGCTTTAACGACAACGAGTAAATTAGAAGATAAGTTGGGTATCTGTCGATTAGAACCAACTGAAGATTTCCATGCAGAATATACTATTTCCGTTGAATAAGTGGGAAGCTATTTAGAAAAAAATCCGGACCAAGCCGTGTTGTAAATAGGGATTGGTGTCCGGATTTATTCTTTCTTTTTAGCGGCTTGGAGGCCAAATGAGACTTTGCTTTCTGTACCATTTTTGATGCGGGCAATGTTTTCTTTGTGACGGTAAAAAATGAATGCTGATACCCCAATGGCAATAATTGTTAATAACCAATTATGTGTTGGCAAAATAGCAGGCACCCAATAGGGTAAAATGATGGTCGATAGCGTAATCAAGACGGCCGCAATCATGCTTGTCAGACTGACCGTGCTCGTTAGAAAAAGGAAGATAACAAAAATTGCTGACGAATAAAGAAAAAATAGCGGATTGTACGCCAGTAACATCCCTGCACTCGTCGCGACCGCTTTTCCACCTTTAAAATGAGCAAAAATAGGGAAGGTATGGCCGATAATGGCGAACACACCAAACCATAGTGGATTAATCACTGTACTATGAAACAATACCGGTAGTAAAGTGGCCAATGTTCCTTTGGAGATATCCATAATTAAGACAATAATCCCTGCTTGCTTTCCTAGCACACGGAAGGTATTTGTGGTACCAGTATTGCCGCTACCAAATTGGCGGATATCTTTTTTATAAAAAAGTTTCCCAATCCAAACACCTGATGGAATTGATCCTAATAAGTACGCACCAATAAATAATAATAGAATTTTAAACATAACTTCGCTCCTTATCTCTAAGTCAAATTTTATCATGAATTCATGTTTCTAACAATTTTTCCTACAAGCTTCTCATAAATTCATTTGAAACTCATAGGACAAGTAGGGTATGGCTTTTTTTTTTAATTTAGATAGAGTATGATAGGAGATGTTGCGAAATTTTAAACGATAAAGGAGAGCTGACTTTGGTAAAAAAATCCAATGAATATAATGATGCTTCAATCCAAGTATTAGAGGGGTTAGAAGCAGTTCGTAAAAGACCAGGTATGTATATCGGGTCGACAGATGCGCGCGGCTTACATCATTTAGTATATGAAGTCGTAGATAACGCAGTGGATGAAGCCCTCTCTGGATATGGCGATGAAATTAAAGTAATCATACATAAAGATGGTAGTATCAGTGTCCAAGATTTTGGTCGAGGGATGCCGGTCGGAATGCATACTTCAGGCATACCGACGGTCGAAGTGATTTTCACCGTCCTACATGCTGGTGGGAAATTTGGTCAAGGTGGCTACAAGACATCAGGTGGTCTGCATGGTGTGGGTGCCAGTGTCGTAAATGCCCTGTCCGAATGGCTTGAAGTGCGAATTGTCCGCGATGGAATAGAGTATCGCCAGCGCTTTGTTAATGGTGGTCATCCAGAAGGGACATTAGAAAAAATCGGTAAGACCAAAGAAAAAAATGGGACGACTGTGCGCTTTCTACCTGATAAAGGGATTTTTTCAACGACGAAATTTTCTTATGATACGCTAGCAGAGCGATTAAGAGAGTCGGCCTTTTTACTACGGGGAGTAAAAATTTCTTTTACTGATTTACGCGAAGACGATAAAGAAGATGTGTTTCATTACGAAGAAGGCATTAAAGAATTTGTCGAATATTTAAATGAAGAGAAGGATGTTTTGACGCCAATTATTTATTTTTCTGGCGAAAAAGAAATGATTGAAGTTGAAGTGGCGCTTCAGTACAACGATGGTTTTTCGGAAACGATTTTATCGTTTGTTAATAATGTCCGCACAAAAGATGGCGGAACGCATGAAGCGGGGATGAAAGCTGCTTTAACCAAAGCCTTAAATGAATATGCCAGAAAGGTCGGTCTTTTAAAGGAAAAAGACCGTAACTTAGAAGGTAGTGATTTTAGAGAAGGCTTGGCAAGTGTGTTATCGATCCGCGTTCCGGAGCATTTGTTGCAGTTTGAAGGTCAAACCAAAGAAAAATTAGGAACACCTGCTGCTAGAACAGCTGTGGACAATGCTATTAGCGAGCAGCTAGGCTTCTATTTACAAGAAAATAACGAAACTAGTCAATTATTGGTCCGTAAAGCAATCAAAGCTCGCGAGGCTCGCGAAGCAGCACGTAAGGCGCGGGAAGAAAGTCGTAATGGCAAGAAAAAGAAAAAAGGTGAATCTTTACTTTCAGGAAAATTGACGCCAGCACAGTCCAAAAATCCAAAGAAAAATGAATTGTATTTGGTCGAAGGAGACTCTGCGGGCGGATCGGCAAAACAAGGCCGTGATCGCAAGTTCCAAGCGATTCTGCCACTGCGAGGAAAAGTAATCAATACCGAAAAAGCGAAAATGCAAGATATCTTGAAAAATGAAGAAATCAATACGATGATCTATACAATTGGTGCAGGTGTCGGGCCAGAGTTCTCCATTGAGGATTGTAACTATGACAAAATTATTATCATGACGGATGCTGATACCGATGGAGCGCACATTCAAGTCTTGTTATTGACGTTCTTCTATCGCTACATGAAGCCATTAATTGAAGCTGGAAAAGTCTACATCGCCTTGCCACCATTGTACAAAGTATCTAAAGGCACTGGCAAAAAAGAAGTCATTGAATACGCGTGGACGGATGAAGAGTTGCAGACAGTTACAGAAAAAGTCGGTCGTGGCTATATGTTACAACGCTACAAAGGTCTTGGAGAAATGAATGCAGATCAGTTGTGGGAGACGACGATGGATCCTGAGACGCGGACATTGGTGCAAGTCAGAATTGATGATCCGGCTCAAGCTGAACGACGCGTGACTACTTTGATGGGTGATAAAGTCGAACCACGAAGAAAATGGATCGAAAGTCATGTGCAATTTTCTTTAGAAGAGGACGGCAGTCTCCTTGACTCGGTCGAAGAAAAACCAGTAAATCGGTCAGCAGATTCTGTTGAGGATATAAGTTTATTTGAAGGATAGGAGCTGATTTTTTGGAAAAAAAACACAGCATTCAAGAATTAACATTAGAAGAAGTGATGGGTGATCGTTTCGGTCGCTATTCAAAATATATTATTCAAGAGCGTGCATTACCTGATATTCGCGATGGCTTAAAACCAGTCCAACGCAGAATTTTGTTTGCGATGCATCAAGACGGCAATACTGCTGAAAAGAGCTTTCGGAAATCAGCTAAATCAGTCGGAAATATTATGGGGAATTACCATCCTCATGGTGATAGTAGTATTTATGAAGCAATGGTCCGAATGAGTCAAGATTGGAAATTGCGCAATGTGTTAATCGAAATGCATGGAAACAACGGAAGTATGGATGGTGATCCGCCGGCTGCGATGAGGTACACGGAAGCACGGCTATCAAAGGTAAGTAGCGAGCTATTACGAGATATTGACAAAGAAACAGTCGAATTTGTCTGGAATTTTGACGATACCGAAAAAGAGCCGACTGTTTTGCCATCAATGTTCCCTAATTTATTGGTCAATGGCTCGACAGGTATTTCTGCAGGGTATGCCACGGAAATACCGACTCATAATCTAGGTGAAGTCATCGATGGGACGATTTACCTTATTGATCATCCCGATGCCTCATTGGAAAAACTAATGACCTTTATTCCTGGACCTGATTTTCCGACAGGTGGTATTTTACAAGGTGCCGATGAGATTAAAAAAGCGTATCAAACTGGTAAAGGGAAAGTTATTTTGCGTTCTAAGACACGAATTGAAGAGCTAAAAGGCGGCAAACAACAAATCGTCATCTCTGAAATTCCTTATGAAGTGAATAAAGCCAATCTTGTCAAACGTATGGATGAAATTCGCATCAATAAAAAAATTGAAGGAATTGCCGAAGTGCGGGATGAAAGTGATCGCACCGGTCTTCAAATCGTTGTAGAACTAAAAAAAGAAGTAAATGCAGAAGGCATTTTGAATTATTTGTTTAAAAATACTGATCTACAAGTGAACTATAACTTTAATATGGTCGCGATTGATCAGATGCGGCCCAAACAAGTCGGCTTAAAGCAAATGCTAAGTAGCTACGTCGCCCATCGGCAATCAGTCATCTTGCGTCGTAGTGAGTATGATTTAAAGAAAGCTCTTGCACGTCAACATATTGTCGACGGCTTGATCAAAGCGTTATCGATCTTAGATGAAGTGATTAAAACAATCCGTAAAAGTAAAGACAAACGAGATGCCAAAAACAATTTGATTTTGGCGCATGCCTTTACACAAGAGCAGGCTGAAGCCATCGTTACTTTACAGCTCTACCGTTTAACAAATACAGATATTACACAATTGCAGCAAGAAGCGGAAGAATTATTAGCTACGATTGCTGAATTGCAAAAAATTATCCAAGATTCAACTGAATTGTTCAAAGTGATGAAAAAAGAATTACGAGAAGTGAAGAAACAATATCAGTCAGAGCGCTTGACCGTTATCGAAGCAGAAGTAACTGAACTGACGATTGACACCGAAATATTGGTCGCTCAAGAAGATGTGATGGTGGTCGTTACGCGTGAGGGCTATGTGAAACGTAGTAGTCTGCGCTCATATAGTGCATCAAACAATGAAGAAGCCGGGATGAAAGAGTCGGATGTCGTTGTCTATAAGGGGCAATTAAATACCTTAGATCACTTGTTACTTGTCACCGACAAAGGCAATATGATCTATCGGCCAGTTCATGAATTGCCTGATTTGCGATGGAAAGATGTAGGGGAGCACCTATCGCAAGCTCTGACTACATTAAAAATTGAAGAAAATATTTTGACAGTTCTACCATACAAACAATTAAGTACAACACAAGAATTACTTATTTTAACTCAAGCAGGGATGATTAAGCGCACGAAATTAAGCGAGTTCACCCCTTGGCGGACGTACAAAACACGACCACTGCCTTTTATCACCTTAAAACAAGAAGAGGATAAAGTTATTTCGGTCATGGTGATTGAACCACAAGAAATCGCTACACAGGATATCTTTATGGTATCCAATCGGGCGTATGGCTTGCGATATGCTGTAACTGATGTACCGGTAGTTGGACCGAAAGCTGCCGGTGTGAAAGCGATGAATTTGAAAGAAGACGATGCCAGTGTCGTACAAGCTATTTTAGTACATACAGACGGTGATACACCTGTCGTGATTATTACCCAAAGAGGTGCAGCGAAACGCATGTTAGCACAAGAATTGCCTCAAACATCGCGTGCGCAAAGAGGGATAATGGTTTTAAGGGAACTTAAAAATCATCCGCATCGGATTATCTATATGGGCCTTGGTGATGAAACAGAATTACTCTTGACCAATCAAAAAGGCGACAAAAAAGAAGTACAGGCCAATCAGTTCCCAATTGCTGATCGAACGTCTAATGGCTCATTCGTACTTGATGAAAAATCAGGTGGCACTATCGTTTCTGTCGATGAGCTACCAAATAAACTGTTATAAAAAATAACGAAACACTAGCAAACTGTTGCAAAACAGATTGCTAGTGTTTTTCTCATATTGTGATTGATTCACGTGTATTTTTCTTGTTTTTAAATAAGTATTTCACAATCATAAACGCTGATAAATAAGGGTTTCTAAAAATAAACTATAAAAAAAGCCTTAAAATGTTAAAAAATCACGTTGAAAACACTTGCAAAAAAGGGGTTATGTGTTATACTAATCACGTAAAAGCTGTTACACAAAAACAGTTATAAGGAGGACCAGAAAATGGCAGTCGAAACAACTAATGTAAAAGCAACAAACAAAGCATGGGATGGTTTTACAGGCGGACATTGGCAAAATGAAATTAACACACGAGATTTTATCCAAAAGAACTACACAGAGTACAGAGGTGACGATAGTTTCTTAGAACCAATCGCACCAAGTACAGAAAAATTATGGACGAAACTGCAAGAATTATTCGAAGTAGAACATGAACAAAATGGTGTTTATGATATGGATAATAATATCCCTTCAACCCTTACTTCTCATGGTCCTGGTTACTTAATCAAAGAAGAAGAAAAAATTGTCGGTCTACAAACTGACAAACCTTTGAAACAAGCATTCCAACCATTTGGTGGTATTAAAATGGCAAACAATGCGTTGACTTCAAATGGTTATGAAGTTGATGAAAACATGACAAAAGTTTTCACTGAATGGCGCAAAACACATAACCAAGGTGTATTTGATGCCTACACTCCTGAAATGCGTTTAGCCCGTAAAAACAAAATTATTACTGGACTACCAGATGCTTATGGCCGTGGTCGTATTATTGGTGATTATCGTCGTATTGCTCTATACGGAATTGATTTCTTGATGGAACAAAAGAAAAAAGATCATGACAATTGTGGAAACAAAGTCATGTTAGACGACGTTATTCGTCTTCGTGAAGAAATTTCTGAACAATACCGTGCCTTAGCTGATTTGAAAAAAATGGCTGCTTCTTATGGATTTGATATTTCACGTCCAGCTGAAAATGCTCAAGAAGCTGTTCAATGGTTATACTTCGGTTACCTTGGTGCAATCAAAGCTCAAAACGGTGCGGCAATGTCTATCGGTCGTATCTCAGCCTTCTTAGATATTTATATTCAACGTGACTTAGAACGCGGTGACATTACTGAATTTGAAGCGCAAGAATTAGTTGACCATTTAATTATGAAATTACGTATGGTGAAATTTGCGCGTACACCAGAATACAACTCATTATTCTCTGGCTACCCAATTTGGGCTACATTATCAATCGCTGGTATGGGTATCGATGGACGTTCATTAGTGACAAAAAATGATTTCCGTATCCTTCATACATTGACAAATATGGGGCCTTCTCCAGAACCAAACTTAACAGTATTGTATTCTTCACATTTACCTGAAGGGTTCCGTACTTACGCAGCAAAAATTGCGAAAGAAAGTTCTTCAATCCAATTTGAAAATGATGATTTGCTTCGTGCGAATTGGGGATCTGATGATTGCGCCATCGCTTGTTGTGTATCTGCAACAGTGGTTGGTAAAGATATGCAATTCTTCGGTGCCCGTGCAAACTTAGTGAAAGCTGTTCTTTATGCAATTAATGGTTGCCAAGATGAAAAAACAAAAATGCAAGTTGGTCCACGTTTCCGTCGTATGGAAGGTGAAACCCTTGATTTCGATGAATTCATGGAAAACTACAAACAAACATTAGACTGGTTAGCAGAACTTTATGTGAACACATTAAATATTATTCACTACATGCATGATAAATATGCATATGAAGCTGCACAATTAGCTTTAATGGATACTGATTTGAAACGGACATTTGCTACAGGTATTGCAGGTATTTCTCATGCGACAGATAGCATCATGGCAATCAAACACGGTAACGTGAAAGTGATCCGCGACGAAGACGGCATGGCTGTTGACTATGTACCACAAAATGAGTTCCCAACTTACGGAAATGATAATGAAGAAGCAGATGCAATGGCTAACTGGATTCTTGATTACTTCATGACTCAAATCAAACGTCAACATACTTACCGTAACTCAACACCTACAACTTCATTATTGACAATTACTTCAAATGTTGTTTATGGTAAAGCTACAGGTAATACTCCTGACGGCCGTCGTGCAGGTAAACCATTAGCACCAGGTGCAAACCCAAGTTACCAAGATGGCAAATTCTTAGGTGAAAAGAATGGTTTATTAGCATCATTAAACTCAACTGCGCGCTTAGAATATGAACACGCACGCGATGGTATCTCTAATACTCAAACAATTAATCCTAATGGTTTAGGTAAAGATGATACAACTCGTATTAACAACTTACGTAACGTTTTAGATGGCTACTTTGATAAAGGTGGTTACCATATCAACGTGAACGTATTTACAAATGAATTATTATTAGATGCACAAAAACATCCAGAAAAATATCCAAACTTGACTATTCGAGTTTCAGGATATGCTGTGAAGTTCCGTGACTTAACACCTGAACAACAAGCAGATGTTATTTCAAGAACATCTCATGATCATATGTAAGAAAAGGCGGGGTGTCAGTCTTGTTGATTGTCACCTTCTTTTTTAGAGAAGAGGGATTTTTATGACTACCGAAGTGAAAGGTAGAATTCATTCAACTGAAAATTTTGGGACGGTAGATGGACCAGGAGTAAGATTTGTGATCTTCTCGCAAGGGTGTCGCATGCGTTGCCAGTTTTGCCACAATCCAGACACATGGAAGATAGATGATCCAAAAGCTTCACTGCGATCTGCGGATGATGTGTTAGCTGAAGCGCTAAAGTATCAGTCCTATTGGGGTGAAAAAGGCGGCATCACAGTCAGTGGGGGTGAACCTTTGTTGCAACTGGATTTCCTCCTTGATTTATTTAAAAAGGCGAAAGTAAAGGGAATTCATACGACCATCGACACTTGCGGCAAACCGTTTACAAGGGAAGAACCATTTTTTAGTAAATTTGAAGAGCTAATGAATTATACTGACTTGCTTTTGTTTGATATTAAACATATCGATAACGAAGCGCACAAAAGATTAACTTCGCTAGGTAATGAAAATATTCTCGAAATGGCGAAATATTTATCAGAAATCAACAAACCAGTCTGGATTCGCCATGTCCTAGTTCCTTTTCGAAGTGATTACGATGAATTTTTAATTCGTTTGGATACCTTTATTAAGACGTTGAACAATGTTGATAAGGTAGAAATTTTACCGTATCATACGATGGGAAAATTCAAGTGGGATGAAATGGGGTTAAAGTATCCATTGGAAGGAATTGAACCTCCTACTGATGATCGTGTCCAAAATGCGAAAAATTTGCTCCATGTGAATGACTATCAAGGATATTTAACAAGATAAAGTGCAACAAGATAAGAAATGCTATTTTCTTATCTTGTTTTTTTTGCTATCATTAAAAGCGATAAGAAAGAATGGAGAGATCGTCATGTCAAAAACTTTAGTCTTCGGGCACCAAAATCCAGATACCGATGCAATCGGAGCGGCAATTGCTTTTGCCCATTTACAAAATGCACTAGGAAAGGATGTTGAAGCTGTCGCATTAGGAACACCTAATGAAGAAACACAATTTGCATTATCAACATTTGGACTAGAAGCACCTCGTGTGATTACAAGTGTGAAACCAGAGGCCGATAGCGTGATGCTAGTTGACCACAATGAATTTCAACAAAGTGCAGTCGATATCGCTGATGTTGCTATTTTATCTGTTGTGGATCATCACAGAATTTCTAACTTTGAAACAGCCAATCCTTTATACTATCGTGCTGAACCAGTTGGATGCACAAGTACGATTGTCTTGAAACTATACAAAGAAGCCAATGTTTCTATCCCTAAAGAAATCGCAGGAATCATGCTATCGGCTATCGTGTCAGATACATTATTATTTAAATCACCAACTTGTACGCCAGAAGACGTTGCTGCTGCAAAAGAATTAGCAGAAATTGCGGCTGTCAATGTAGAAAGCTATGGCTTAGACATGTTAAAAGCGGGTACGAATTTAAGTACGAAATCCGTCGATACATTATTAGAGCTTGATGCAAAAAGCTTCCCAATGGGCGATAAAAAGGTTCGTATCGCGCAGGTGAATACGGTAGACATCGCAGAAGTATTAGAGCGTCAAGCAGAATTTGAACAAGTCATGGCGGCTGAAAATGGACGTAACGGGTACGACTTGTTCTTGTTAGTCATTACCAATATTTTAGATAGCGATTCAGAATTGCTTGTTGTCGGCGAACCCAAAGCTAACGTGGAAGAAGCATTTGGTGTGACACTAAATAACAATCGGGCCTTTTTACCAGGTGTAGTTTCTCGTAAAAAACAAATCGTTCCACAATTGACTGAAACATTTTAATAGATTTAATTGAGTGAATACGATAGTTTAATCGGGTGTGATGAATCAATCTAAGCGTTTGCTTACTGTGATTGATTCTCACGCTTTTTTTATGAATGAACTGGAGGTGTCCGAATGAAATTAATAGTAGAGGATCATTGGCAAACTGATCAGAAACTTATCGATCGTCTTTTTTTTGAACAACTCGTTAACTATTTAATCAATAAAGCAGAGCAATTGCCGACATTGCGTGATATTAAACAAGCCTTTCCTACTGTGAAAGTCGATCGCGCGATGGAAAATTACATTCGTCTCGGTCTGATTGCTAGGTCAGAGCGGCGATATAAATTACTGGTACCCATATATCTGCAAGCTGAAACGGATGATGTAATCCGATCGAAATTTGAGCAAGCAAAGGTGATGATCGCGCCATGGCCGAAAGAGAAAAGAAGAGCGTGGTTTTTCTACCAAGGACAACAACTAGCGACTCATCCGCAACTATATCTGACAGACAGTAACAGCCCGCTATTCGTCTTTCGAGACCTAATTCATGAACAGCTTAAGGTCTATGAACTATCTGATGAAGAGTATGATAAGACGATGCCAGCCTATTTTACAGCTATGAGAAGCGGGGCAGAGAATCGCTATGAGCAGTTTTCTTATCTGGGCGATGTTGATCCATCATATTACTTAGATCAAGTAGCAGTTTTATTTGAAAAATTGCGTACCAATCCCAAACGAATACGTCCGTCGATCTTTTTAAAAAGTCTAGTTGATTTCGGCTTTTTGACAGAAGACTGTCAGCTTGTTGCTAGTTCTCCAAGTAAAACAGGTGCTCCATCTCAAGAGGATGAGATACTAGTGGATTGTTCACAATTTGAACAGCGGAGCATTTTAGGTCAGCTCTGGCAATTTTTTGAGGAAGGGGCCTATTCAATCGTCGAACAAGGCGACTATCAGTATGCCACGAGACTATAATTAATAAGAAAATTTCAGCAAATTTTTGCTATTCATGCTATGATAGTGAAGAAAAATGATACTTTGGAAGGAGCAAGTCAATGGCACACTATTCTGACATTAAGCGAAAGAAAGAAAGATTTCCGGCTTTTTCTGATGAAGAAGGTGTGAAAAGACGGTCGAACGAAGACTCGTTGACACGCTTTGCATCCGATGATAGCTGGATTATTACCGAACAACAAACAGAATCGCTAGTAGAAAAACCAAAAATGATAGTTGAAGAAAAAAACTATCGTCGTCAGCCAAGCGGCGAATCTGCTCAAAGTGCATTCCATAATCAAGAGCAAGAAACCCTTGAACGTTTCAAAAGAGCACTACCGACTTATCGTCAGCATGCAGTCAGTGAAACGAAGAAGACAGGAAAAAAAGTACTTTTCGATCACCAAAGAACAAATCATGAGCAGTCAGCCAAACAATATGTAGCACCCCGTGAAGGACAAAAGAAGCAGCCAGTTTCAACTGTTAAAAAGGAATATTCAGGTGGTCGTTCTTACTTTGTACCGAAATTTGTCCCCGCATCACTAATTCCTGATGATCCTGAGCAAAAAATTGCTCCAGCGACACTATACGCTTCGATGAAAAAAGAACAAGGGAATTATTTATTGTTTGATATAAATGCAGATTATCAAGAGAAAAAACCGGGGGATCCATCTGTTAAACGCTTCAAAAAAACGGAGCAAATCACAATGACAAGAAATGAATACAAAGCTGCAATCAAGTCTAAAGATAAAAAACGCAGTATTTTGGATCATTCATTAAATGGCTTAATTCAAGATGGAGAAAGTCAATTTAAAGAAAATGGGTATTTTAAACCAACAAAGAAGTAAAAAAATGTGAGAAAAGGGGCTATTGAGATAGTCAGAATTGCCATGATGCTGCTTTTCACAGTTTACGAGAGTGTGACGGAAATTTATTACACTCTTTTTTTATTTCAATAATAATGTTATGTAAACTTTTAGTTGTGTAAAAAAACACCACGCCTATAGGAAGCGTGGTGCTACTAATGCGGACAATGGGACTCGAACCCACACGACCTAAGGCCATACGCCCCTCAAGCGTACGCGTCTGCCAATTCCGCCATATCCGCAAATGTTACGACTTAGAAATGGTATCGTTTTTTTTAAAGTTTGTCAATGTGAATAGGAAAGATTACTTAAAAATATTTTTCAATACAAATTGCAATTTTTAAGAAGATGCCTTAAAGTTGAAACAAACCATTAATTCTGAAAAGAGGATCTGCTATGAGAAACTTTGAAAAATCATCAAAACTAGAAGGCGTAAGCTATGATGTTCGTGGTCCAGTATTAGAAGAAGCAGAGCGAATGCAAGAAGAAGGCGTAAGCATTTTAAAATTAAACACCGGTAATCCAGCGACATTTGGCTTTGAGGCACCAAATGAAATCATTCGCGATTTAATTATGAACGTAAGAGCTTCAGAAGGGTATTCTGATTCGAAGGGAATTTTTTCTGCTCGCAAAGCCATCGAGCAATATTGTCAATTGGCTAATTTTCCAAATGTGACAATCAATGATATTTATACAGGTAATGGTGTAAGTGAATTGATCACAATGAGTATGCAAGGACTATGCAACAATGGCGATGAGGTGTTAGTTCCGATGCCTGATTATCCGTTGTGGACAGCATCTGTTTCACTCGCTGGTGGCAAGCCTGTTCATTATATTTGTGATGAGCAAAGTGAATGGTATCCAGATATTGAGGATATTCGCTCAAAAGTAACTCCTAAGACGAAGGCGATTGTATTAATTAATCCTAACAATCCGACTGGCGCGGTCTATCCAAAAGAAATTTTATTAGCAATCGTTGAAATTGCCCGTGAGTTTGATTTAATTATTTTTTCTGATGAAATTTATGATCGCTTGTTGATGGATGGCCTTAAGCATGTACCAATCGCGACA
Organism: Enterococcus italicus; assembly: GCF_023743875.1. NCBI lineage: Bacteria > Bacillati > Bacillota > Bacilli > Lactobacillales > Enterococcaceae > Enterococcus > Enterococcus italicus. The sequence continues at coordinate 1,022,139 of NZ_JAMRVB010000001.1, read as the reverse complement.
TTAGCACCTGATCGTTTTGTCGTGACATTTAGCGGATTATCAAAATCACATCGAGTTGCGGGATTCCGTGTTGGTTGGATGGTGCTAAGCGGCAATAAAAAGAATGCGAAAGACTATATCGAAGGATTAAACATGTTGTCCTCAATGCGTCTATGCTCGAATGTCCTCTCGCAACAAATCGTTCAAACCGCATTAGGGGGCTATCAAAGTGTGGATAAGCTCTTGCTTCCTGGTGGTCGAATTTATGAGCAAAGGGAGTACATCTATAATGCGATTAATGACATACCTGGTTTAAGTGCCGTTAAGCCTAAAGCAGCCTTTTATATGTTTCCAAAGATTGATGTCAAACGATTCAATATTACCAATGACGAACAGTTCGTTCTGGATTTTCTCCACGAGCATCATATCTTATTGGTACATGGGGGAGGTTTTAACTGGCAACAACCGGACCATTTCCGTATCGTCTACTTGCCAAACTTAGAAGAGTTAAGAACGACTGCGACGTCCATGCGTCAATTTTTAGCAACGTATCGTCAAAAATAAATAGAATCCACGCTCATTCTAGCAAAACCTTTTCCCAATTGGCTTTGAAATGAATGAGCTGGATTCTTTTTTTAGTCATTAAGGTCGCTACAATTCTTTTTACTGATGACGATGCGACCATTGTATTTTTCAGTCAATTCTTGATTCGGATTACTCACACTAATCAAGTAAGAGTTTTCGTATTCTTTCTCCACGATACCATTATACACTGCATTTTCCCATGTAAAGCTAATTACTGTCTGCTGACTCATCCCAATCACTCCCTTTTTTCATCTAAAAAAAATAAATACGCTTTCTTTTTTGATAGTATGTGCTAAAATGAATAAAATAGAAAATGCGAATTCGCATATTTGGTGAGGGCTTATGACAAACGAAAAAAGTAGTCTCGGAGAAAAAATAAAAAGACTGAGGAAAACACGAAAATTGACACAAAAAATGCTGGCTGATGGTATCTGCTCACAAAGCGTACTAAGTCGAATAGAGAATGATTTAGAAATTCCCAATGTACTCGTATTGAAAAAAATCTGTGTGCGGCTGGGTATTACCATGGATCAAATGATGTTTGCTGAATTTAATGAAATTCATCGAATGCAACGATTCTTTGAAAAGGTGAATAATGCGTTGATTCATCAAGACTACGAACAAATGAATGCACTACTACGCAATGCTCAGATTGCCAATCAAATTTATTTAGATACCGATATGCAGCTGTATTTTTATTATCTGGGCACTGTCCAATTTTTTATCGATCAAAATCCTGATCGAGCGATCAATTCGTTGAAGCATAGCTTGTTGTTGACGTATACAGAGAACAAGAAAAGCAATATTTCACCGATTGAGATTCAAATTTTGGGCTGTCTTGGCCGGATTTATGCAGATACGAATCAGTTGAAAAACGCAGAACATTATTTATCGCTAAGTATTCAGTTGACCATGGATTTGCCAAAGGAGCATGCGAATTTTGAACTCTCTAAAATCTTTTATCATCATAGCCGCTTTTTATTTTTACAAGCTGATTTTTTAGGGACGATTGATAGCGCCCTGAAAGGAGTTCAATGGGCCATTAGTAAAATGAGCTATTATTATGTTGAAGAATTATTGCAAATTACGGGTGCTGCCTATGAAAAATTGCAAGAGTATGAGCGCGCACAATTTATGTATGAGAAAGCGCAGTCAGTTCAGATGTTCGCAAAGTTTGAAAATGGTGTATACCTTTCTTGATTTTCGAACCAAAAAAGAGTACGTTTATCGTATAAATTGTTTAAAGGAGCGATTATCGTGAAAGACTATATTTATGCGGACAAGTTCTTTTTCACTTCGGGAACAAAAGGGCCGGGCTATTTAGAACTTGTGGATGGCTTGTTTGGTGAGTATTCTGCAGAGTTACCTGAAAAGTTTTCTGGAGAAGTGATCGATTATACGGGAAAGTGGATTGCACCTGGCTTGGTGGATACCCACATTCACGGCTATGCCAACCATGATGTGATGGATAATGATGCGGATGGGCTAAAAATCATGTCGGAAAAATTATTGTCTTGTGGTGTTACATCCTTTTTACCAACGACACTCACTTCAAGTCAAGAACGGCTGAAAGAGGTCGCTGCGACCATTGCTAGCGTCAAAGCGGATGTTACTGGAGCCAAAATTCAAGGGATTTACTTCGAAGGGCCTTTTTTTACAGAAGAACACAAAGGAGCTCAAAATCCAAGCTATTTTGGCGATCCAGATCTTGATGTCTTTCATGATTGGCAAAAAGCAGCAGAAGGGTTAATAAAAAAAATTGCTTTGGCACCTGAACGTCAAGGGGTAAAAGAATTTGTCAAGACCGTGACGGATGAAGGGGTTGTCGTTTCACTTGGACATAGTGACGCGACATTGACGCAAGCCCAAGCCGCTGTCGAAGCGGGTGCAAGTGTCTTCGTCCATGCGTATAATGGCATGCGCGGTCTGAATCATCGTGAACCAGGCATGGTCGGTGCGCTGCTAACGTTGCAGCATGTCTATTCAGAATTAATTTGTGATGGGCATCATGTACACCCTAAAGCATGTGAGTTGCTTATTGATAAAGTCGGCGCTGACCATATAGCATTGATTACTGATTGTATGATGGCAGGTGGAATGCCAGATGGAAATTATCAATTAGGTGAATTTCCTGTTGTCGTAAAAGATGGTACGGCTCGCTTATCGGAAGGTAATTTAGCAGGTAGTATTTTAAAATTGAAAGAAGCCATTAAAAATGTCGTGGCGTGGGGATTAGCGACACCTGAGGAAGCAATTATGATGGGAAGTCTGGTTCCGGCAATGAGTTGCAAAATTGATGATGTTTGTGGTTCAATCAAAAAAGGACGCGCAGCGGACTTTATTGTTTTGACGCCGCAAATGGATCTATATGCAACCTATCTAGATGGAAGCAAGCGTTACACAGCTCAATAAGAGAATAGGCTGTGTAACACTCGCTTCGATCAACAAATATACGTAAATTTTTTCAAATATACGGAATGTTTGGCTTGTCGAGTGAGCTGTTTTGCCACACTATTTATCAAGGTTGAGACAGAATTGTAAAATTATAAAAAGACTAGAACATCTAGAGATTGTTTTTCGAACTTTTGGATGTTCTAACCTTTTGTCAATAGTAGCTAATTCGTTCGTGCCTTTTTACATATTTTTCAGAATAGGAATACTTCTTTACACCATTTTTTCGCGTTTAATCATAGGTAAGGGTCATTCCTTGAAGGTGGCCTTCTATGGTAAACTACATGTAAAGGATTGGAAGAGGGGAACGTCATGGCGTTGATTGAATTACATAATGAATCTAAGCATTACCAGATGGGTAGTACACTTGTTCAAGCGAATGAGAATGTTTCTTTTGAGATAGAATCAGGTAGTATTACGATCATCCTTGGCCCGAGTGGTGCGGGAAAATCAACTGTACTGAATATATTAGGTGGTATGGATGTCCCGACGAGTGGTCGCGTGATTGTCGACGAGACGGATATCGCTCAATTTTCGAATAAGCAACTGACACATTATCGCCGAGTGGATGTTGGGTTTATTTTTCAATTTTATAACTTGGTCCCGAATCTGACAGCTATAGAAAATGTTGAGCTTGCAAGCCAGCTCGTACCCAATGCATACGATGCCAAAGAGATGCTAGAAAAAGTTGGTCTCGGGCATCGGCTGGCTAATTTTCCCGCACAATTATCTGGTGGAGAGCAGCAGAGGGTAACGATTGCTCGCGCTTTGGCAAAAAAACCAAAGTTGTTATTAGCGGACGAACCGACTGGCGCATTGGACTATGAAACGGGTAAACAAATTTTGCAATTACTTGAGGACGCTGCTAGAAAAGATGGCACCACAGTAGTCATAATCACGCATAATAGTCAGCTGGCTCCGATGGCTAATCGTGTGATTCGTATGAATGATGGAAAAGTACAACAGATTTATGATCAGAAAAATCCTATATCCATACAGTCACTAGAATGGTAGGTGAATCGGATGAATAAGCAATTCTTTCTCTCGACATGGCGCGATATTCGTCAGACACCGGCGCGTTTTCTTGCCTTAGTCAGTATTATTTTTTTAGGCGTTGCATTTTTTGTAGGAATTAAGGCTACAGCACCAGATATGAAACAATCAGCAGACGAGTATTTTCGCCAAACTTACCTTGCCGATGTAACGCTGACAAACGCAGAAGGGGTTACGCAAAGCCAGATTGATACAATAGCGAAATTAAATGGTGTGAAAGAAATCGACACACAAATCAGTGCCGATACTACACTTACAGCCAATGGTGATGTGTTACGACTGACTGGCTATCAAGCATCAGCCGCTTTGAATCAGTTGACACTGCTTGAAGGACGTTATCCGCAAGCAGCATCTGAGATTATCTTGGACCAATCGATAAAAAGTGAGCTAAATATTACTATTGGTGATACGATTCAACTGGATGAGAGTAATCAGTTGCGGAGACTGACCTATAAAGTGATAGGGTTTATTCAAAGCCCTGTCTATCTTGATAAAAGCAACCGTGGCACATCATTTATCGGTAGTGGGTCGGTCGCATACTATGGCTTCATAATGAAGGATAATTTTGTTCAACAACTACCTACTAGCTTAGTAATTCAGCTAGATGCTAGTTATACGAACTACCAGACCTATTCCACTGCATACCAGAAGAAAGTGACACAATTTACAAGTAAATTGACGTCTATCGTTGATCAACAAACGACCGTTACGACTAGAGAAGACTTATCAGGCTATACAGAGTATAAGCAAAATGCCAATCGGATTGATTCATTAGCGACGGTCTTTCCGACCATATTCTTTTTAATTGCCTGTTTGATTAGTTTTACCACTGTCAGACGTATGGTAGACGAAAAACGATCAGAAGTCGGCTTATTCTATGCATTAGGGTATCGACCAACGGAAATCATGAGTAAATTTCTCTTGTATATTGGTTCAGCCTGTTTATTAGGTGTTGGGTTTGGTTTGGTGGTTGGCTTCACTTTATTTCCGAAAATTATCATTGAAGCTTATAATCAAGTCTATAGTATTAAAGGGTATCAATTGATTTGGCACCCCAACTTAATCGTCCTTTCGACCACTGTAGCGATTCTGTGTACAATCGGTGTCGCGGTTGGCGTTTTAATGCTCGAAGTAAGGCAACGTCCTGCTGAATTAATGCGACCAAAAGCACCTCAAGCTGGACGACGAATTTTACTTGAACGTTGGCAACCATTTTGGCGTAGACTGAATTTTCATTACAAGGTTTTGTTTCGCAATCTATTTCGTTACAAAGGGCGGATGTGGATGACAATTATCGGTATAGCTAGTTGCACGGCGATGATTTTGACAGGCTTTGGCTTGAAAGATTCGATTGGTGATATCGTTCCACTTCAATTTGATAAAATATGGAAGTATCAACTGGTAGTAATAGTAAAACAACCGGATTCCACACTGGCAGATGCTTTTTCTAAAGAGGTGGACACAGTGGTCAACGTCGCTACTAGTGAGCGAACTGCTTCAAAAGCTGGCTATCAAAACCAAAAGGTGACTGTTACGGTGCCAAAAGTAAACAAAGAATTAAGTGAAGTCCAATTATTGCAGTCGAGCACGTCAGAAAAAATAGTGGCTGTTCCTAAAAGTGGAGCTTTGGTATCTGAAAAACTTGCATCCTTGTATCATTTAAAGGTCGGTGATACATTGAGGGTACGATTAACAGATACGCATTCATCAAAAGTGAAAATTGCTGGAATCATCAAAAATTATGTCGGCCATGCCCTGTTTTTATCAAATGCCTATTATGAAGAATTGACAGGTGAGTCACCCGTTTATCGGACCTTTTTACTTTCCTTTCAAAAAGATAATCAAGCAGCTAGTGAAGCATTTGTAAAAAAATGGCAAAAAGATGACAATATTATCACTATCACGCAGCTGGATGAGACAAAAGAAAACTTGGAAACTTCTTTTGCTGTGTTAACAATTGTCGTTTGGATTCTCATCATCGCTGCTGGTATGCTGGCATTTATTGTTCTTTACAATCTAAATTCCATGAATATTGCCGAACGAATTCGAGAGCTTTCAACAATGAAGGTCCTAGGTTTTTTCTCTAAAGAAGTGACTTTGTATGTCTTTCGAGAAAATATTGTACTTTCGCTTTTTGGCATTATGTTTGGTTTATTCGCTGGCATTTTCTTGCATCATTTTGTCATTCAAACGGTCGAAATGGATACGACATTGTTTGTACAAACAATGCATTGGCAGAGCTATCTTTATGCGGGGAGCATTACGTTTCTTTTTACATTAGTTGTAGGAGTTGTAATGCACCACCAATTGCAAAAAATAAATATGTTAGATGCGTTAAAAGCAAATGAATAACTACTAGTGGAGGATTTATGCGAATTGGGTTACGTACGATAAAAACGGCTATAGCAAGCGTAATAGCTATGATGATAGCAGAATTTTTACAGTTAAATTATCCTACGGCAGCGGGTGTCATCGCGATACTAAGTTTAGGGAATACCAAAAAAGATTCTTTGTATACTGGCTTGGGGAGAATTTTTTCATTAGGATTGGCAACAGTGGTAGCATTTGTGTGCTTCCATATTATCGGGTACAATCCCTTTGCATTTGGTATCTATTTGTTACTCTTTATTCCACTTGCGGTTAAGTTAAAGGTGACAGAAGGGATTGTCGTCAATTCGGTTTTGGTGACGCACTATTTAGTTGAACAATCCTTTAGCGTACAATTGTTGACAAATGAATTTTTATTGCTGACGATTGGAGTTGGTGCAGCGCTGTTGTTAAATAGCTATATGCCCAATCGCGAAAAAATGGTCAAGGAAGAGCAAATCGTAGTGGAGGATCTTTTCCGCAAGCTTATCTGGGATCTATCAAAGTCCTTTCAGCAACTCGATAATACCCAGTTATCTGCCGATTGTGAAAAATTAATGAAAACCATTCGTTCAGCACAGACAAAAGCCAAACTACTGAGCAAAGATCGTTACTTTGATGTAAATCCGTATTTTGAAGAGTATTTTTTGATGCGTGGTTCACAAGTCAGAATATTGAAAGATATGATTGACTTACAAGCAAAAATTAGTCTAGATGCAAAGTACACTAAGCAGATGCAACTGTTGTTAGAAAAGACTGCACTGAGTTTTGATGAGGAAAATGATGGTACTCAGCTTTTGGAAGATTTAGATGCTATCTATATGTTTTATCAGGCATTACAATTACCTGACAATCGCAAAGAATTTGAGAATCGTGCAAGATTGTTTCAATTCTTGCAATCATTTCAATCGTTTATTGAATTAAAATCAGAGTTTTCAAATGTCAATCCATTTTCAAAAAATGCAAAGAATTAATGGGAGGAATGGAGTATGCATACTATCTATGTTGAGATTGTGTGTCAAGAAATTAAAGAAAAATACGGATCGGAAGCGAGCTTTGTCAGTAATACTTTAGGTATTGACTGGGCTAAATGGGAGGCGTGGAAGGAAAATCACACAGCTTTACCACCAGAAGTAAACCAAAAAATCAATCATTTATTTAGTGATTACGAATGGATGCTCGTACAAAAGGTATTAAGGCAAACAATTATTTATCCAGAAAAACGCTTGTTGGCACTAACTGAATACCGTAAAATGAAACTAGTTATCGCCAAAGATTGGATTGAACATCAATTGGGTCAAGTAGAAGTCATTCAACAAGAACAAGAACTAGACGGCAAGCAATGGATTAATTTAAAAGTAACCATTGCATACGGTGAGTGGGGCTTTGATGATGTCTTGACGTTTCGCGTACCAGCGGTCCTACAACATGCCTTATCCGGCGAAAAGCAAGCGTTACTCGAATGGATGGGTGAGTCGATCGATCAGTAAATGAAGAAAATAGCAGAAATAAAGAGGGTTTATGAAAAAAAGAAAAAGAAATCAACCAAATTGGGTACTCATTATTAGTGGTTTTTTTATTATATGTGGGTCATTTATTTTTTCTATTCGCCAGCTTTCAGATCAAATCACACCGACAACAATCAATGTTGAAAATCCTTCAAAAGTGACGAGACAGGAATTTCTAGATACTATCGCTCCTCATGCTCAAGAATTGCAACAGGGATACGGTATTTTGCCAAGTATCATCCTCGGTCAAGCTATTCTTGAATCAAATTGGGGAACTAGCCAATTAGCAGCAGAGTATTATAATTTATTTGGGGTAAAGGCATATGGCAGTCAAAAGGCCATTCGTTTAGATACAAAAGAATTTGTTAATGAACAATGGATTACGATTAAGGGAAATTTTCGAGTGTATGAGTCGTGGGATGAGTCATTGGATGAACATACGCAATTACTAGTTAATGGTGTCTCTTGGAATCCTCAAAAGTATGAAAAGGTATTGACGGCAAATTCATATAAAGAGGCGGCTCTTGCCTTGCAAGAAGCAGGCTATGCAACAGATCCTGACTATGCGACAAAAATAGAATCGGTGATCGAGTCGTATCATTTAACAAAATACGATCAATAAGGAGCGGAAGAAAGTGGGAAATAAGTTTGTACCTGAAGTAACATCAGTTCTAAGACAAGATATCGTAAAAGTGCCGGAAGTCATCAAAGATGCGAGTGGCATTCGTGTCTTTGGGAAACGAATAAAATCAATTTTATTTTCAACGGATATTGCCATTATCTATAATACCAATGCTGATGCAGTCATCGCTGTGTACCCATTTACCCCGCATCCAGGCATTACCAAAAGCATTATTGAAGCAGCAAACATCCCAGTCTTCTCAGGTGTAGGAGGTGGCTTGACACAAGGTCAGCGTTCGGTGTATATGAGTCTATTTGCAGAATCGCAAGGCTCGCTTGGAGTGGTCTTGAACGGCCCGACACCGATAGAAACAGTCCAAGCCGTCTGCAAAGTTGTCGATATTCCAGTTATTAGTACTGTCACAAGTATTTATACAGAGCTAGATGAGAAATTGGCAGCAGGGGTAAAGATGATCAATATTAGTGCCGGCAAAGAGACGGCGAATACCGTTCGTCATTTTCGGGCCAAATATCCTGATTTACCAATTATCGCTACAGGTGGACCGACTGAAGAACTCATTCGGGAGACAATCGAGGCCGGAGCCAATGCAATTACCTATACACCACCGACAAATGGCCAATTATTTAGTAAAAAGATGGAAAAGTATCGGGAAACTGAAAAAGAACGATATGAATCCGAACATTAGAGAAAAAAGAGAAAGAATGAGAATATTTCTTCTTGTATTTTTCACAACGAATCGACATAATAGTTAGTGAGTTTTTCATAATTAGAGTTACTTATATATCGTCGTAATTGGTCGACAGTTTCTACCTGATACCGCAAATATCGGACTATAAGTAAAAAAGGCTTTTTTTCGTGCGTCTTTTTTGCATTTTTTGCAGAGAAGACGCCTTTTTTATTAGAATGACTGAAAATAAGGAGTGGAACAATGAAAGAATTGACAGAACGAATCAAAAAGGACGGCCGGGTATTAAATGAGGATGTTCTAAAAGTCGATCGATTTTTAACACACCAAGTGGATCCGCATTTAATGGCCGCGATTGGCACAGAGTTTGCGACATTATTTGCCGATGAGGGCGTGACAAAAGTTGTGACATTGGAATCATCAGGGATCGCTCCCGCAATTTTTGCCGCACAAGCGATGAATGTGCCGATGATTTTTGCCCGTAAAACGAAAAGTTTGACTATGAATGAGGAATTATTGACTTCTTCTGTTTATTCTTTCACCAAACAACAAACCAATCAAATTTCGATTTCAAAAAAATTTCTAAATGAGGACGATCGCGTGCTGATTATTGATGATTTTTTAGCTAATGGTCAAGCAGCGAAAGGCTTAATTGAATTGTGCCAACAAGCAGGTGCATCTGTTGTAGGTGTCGGAATCGTGATTGAAAAGGCCTTCCAACCTGGTCATCAGTTGATTGTAGACATGGGTGTGCCAGTCTACTCATTAGCAAGAATCAAATCATTATCAGAAAATCAAGTGAACTTTGTTGAGGAGGACTAATCGTGAAGCAACCATCGAATGCTCAATCAGCAGTGATCGGCATGCAGCATTTACTTGCGATGTATGCAGGAGCTGTCGCCGTTCCTTTATTAATAGGTGCTGGATTAGGGCTGTCTAATAGTCAGTTAACATACTTGATCTCCATTGATATTTTTATGTGTGGTATCGCGACACTGCTTCAATTAACGGCGGGGAAATATTTTGGTGTTGGTCTACCAGTTGTTTTAGGCTGTGCGATTCAAGGTGTTGGTCCAGCGATTCTGATTGGAAAACAATCAGGGCTCGGCGCAATTTTTGGTTCAGTAATTTTTGCTGGTGCTTTATTACTGCTCTGTGCGGGAATCTTTTCAAAAATCAAACGGTTTTTCCCGCCGATAGTGACCGGAACAGTTATTACAACAATTGGTTTAACTTTGATCCCAGTTGCGATTGAAAAAATGGGTGGTGGCGATCAAAGTGCCACTACATTTGGTTCGACTGGATCCTTGATTCAAGCATTTGTGACGATTTTTTTAATATGGTGATACAATCTAACTTAACATCGAGATAGCCATCATTGTGCTAGCCAATTCAAAAATAAACAGAATTAAAAAAAAGACCATACGAACCGAAAGTTGTTTCTCAAGCTTCTAGTTCGTATGGTCTATTTGGTCGTAGCTCCTCACTCTGTTGTTATTTCGCCAAAATTTGTTGTTCAAACTGATAGCGTTGAATGAGAGATACGAATAAGTTTTGATAATACTCATCATTTGGTAAAGATAGGTTTTGTTGTAATAACTGTACTTTCATACGATTTATTTTGGTGTCAGAGGAACAAAATTCTGGATTTTGCGCAAAGTTAACTAATTGGTAGGGTGGAAGATGGTGGTACCAAAGTAGCAAATTATAGACACAATATAATGCAAAAGATCTTTCGTGGGGGCTATTTATCTGATTCGTGTTTAAAAAAGTCTGAAAATAAAAATTAAAGGGTGTACAATCAAATGGATGCTCGCTACATAATTCAGACAGAAGCGAGAGTGGATTGGTATATTGATTTTTTTTGAAGCGATAAGTTGGGTAACATGCTAAAAATGGTTCTTTCTTAGTCGTAATTTCTATTGCGTTTGTAAAAAAGATAGGATAGCTGAGTGTCCACATGACTTCTAGTCTCTCTCGATACAACTTGACTAGTGTACGTTCCAGACAAATACTAAAATAAAAGAGAAGGTTCTTTTTTATTGTACAAACAGGTCTATTGTCGGAAATTAGCTGGTCCTTTTGAAATGAGAGGATCTTGTGTTTTGCTTTTGATAGAGTGGATGGAGCGAAAGGCTGATCTTGAGAAATGGTTAGTAAAGTCCGTTTCCTTTGGAAAAGAACTTCATCTAAAATAATTAACTCAGGGATTTCTTTAAATATCTGTTCGTATAGATCGAATATTAACCTAGGATTACTGCGATTCAAGGTGATGGAAGTGGGAGATAAATAAAAAAGAGGGGGAGTACTTAATGCGTTCATTGTAGCGAGTCGTTTTTTTAACAATTCACCGCTAATACTAATGTGGTTTGCTAGTTGGGAGATTGAATAGACTGAAGGTTCAAATTGAATCTGGTTTAAAATAGCTAGATAATCGGATATAGCGTGTGTCAAAATAGAAGAAATCGGTTTCATTTAAATCAACTCCTAAATCTGTTATATAATAGTAATCTGATTGTGACAGTACAAAATAAATGATAACATACGTTACGCATTCAATCAATAATGAATTGTAACAATAGTTCGAAAAATAGATAGATTTTTTTTTGAATTAAAAATCGGATGAAATTGAAATCTTTTAAATGGATTTTACTCACATACCAACAAAATGATTCTGTTATGAAAAGATAATTTCGTTGTTATATAGCTATAAATTAAAATGTGAAACAGTTCACCATTTTCAAAAAGAATCTCGCGGATATTTCAATTAAAAGATTATGAATGCGAAAACATTTTGCTTGTTTTTCTCTCTCAAAAATGATAGGTTATACCTGTGAGTCAGAAATGTAGTAATACAGTATCAATTTCTGTTATACATACTGATAGAGAATCGCAAAAAGAATTTCAGAGAGGAAAGTGTGACAAGATGGCAAAGAAAAAAACAATTGACTTTGAAGCTTTGTTAAAAGATATCAATGCTGATTTTCCAACTTATCAAGCTTTGGATAAAGATGGAAATGTTGTAAATGAAGCGTTAGTACCCGATTTAAGTGATGAGGAATTAGTTGAGTTGATGACTCAAATGGTCTGGTCTCGGGTCCTTAATGAACGTTCAACCGCATTGAATCGTCAAGGACGTCTTGGTTTCTTCGCTCCAACAGCTGGACAAGAAGCGAGCCAATTAGCTAGTCATTTTGCATTTGAAAAAGAAGATGTTCTTTTACCAGGATATCGTGATGTACCTCAATTAATCCGTCATGGATTACCATTAAAAGAAGCATTTTTATGGTCAAGAGGACACGTAGCAGGGAACTATTACCCTGAAGAACTGAAAGCTCTACCACCACAAATTATTATCGGAGCACAGTATGTCCAAGCTGCTGGTGTGGCATTAGGTTTGAAAAAACGCAACAAGAAAAATGTTGTATTTACTTATACAGGTGATGGCGGTTCATCACAAGGTGACTTCTATGAAGCAATTAACTTCGCAGGAGCATACAAAGCAAATGGAGTATTCTACATCCAAAATAACGGCTTTGCTATTTCAACACCTCGTGAACAACAATCTGCCGCTGCTACACTTGCTCAAAAAGCAGTAGCTGCCGGAATTCCTGGTATCCAAGTAGATGGTATGGATCCATTAGCAGTTTACACTGTATCTAAATTGGCTCGTGAATGGTCAATTGCTGGAAATGGTCCAGTTTTAATTGAAACATTAACTTACCGTTATGGTCCACATACACTATCTGGTGATGATCCAACTCGTTACCGTTCGAAAGATATGGATGACGAGTGGCTACAAAAAGATCCATTGATTCGGTTCCGTAAATACCTTGAAGCAAAAGGTTTATGGTCAGAAGAAAAAGAAGAACAAGTGATTGAACAAACAAAAGAAGAAATTAAAGCAGCAATCGCTGAAGCAGATAAAGTTCCAAAACAAAAAGTATCTGATTTCTTGAAAAATATGTTTGAAGTTCAACCTCAATCAATTAAAGAACAAATTGCATTCTATGAAGCGAAGGAGTCGAAATAAAGATGGCACAAAAAACAATGATTCAAGCAATCACAGATGCCCTTGCTCTTGAGTTAGCCAACGATGAAAACGTCCTAGTTTTTGGTGAAGATGTTGGTAAAAACGGTGGGGTATTCCGTGCAACTGAAGGATTACAAGAAAAATTTGGTGAAGATCGAGTATTCGATACACCATTAGCGGAATCCGGAATTGCTGGTTTAGCGTTTGGTTTAGCTTTAGAAGGCTTCCGTCCGGTTCCAGAATTACAATTCTTTGGTTTCGTATTTGAAGCAATGGACGAAGTTGTTGCTCAAATGGCTCGTACGCGCTACCGCATGGGTGGCACTCGTAACTTGCCAATCGTTGTTCGTTCACCATTTGGTGGTGGCGTTCATACACCAGAATTACACTCAGATAACTTAGAAGGACTAATTGCGCAATCACCAGGTATTCGTGTAGTTATCCCTTCAAATCCTTACGATGCAAAAGGACTATTAATTTCATCAATCCGTAGCAACGATCCAGTTGTTTTCTTAGAACACATGAAATTATACCGTTCTTTCCGTGAAGAAGTTCCAGAAGAAGCCTATGAAGTACCTTTAGATAAAGCAGCTGTTACTCGTGAAGGAAAAGATGTTTCTATCATTACTTACGGTGCAATGGTTCGTGAAGCAATAAAAGCTGCTGATAATTTAGCTAAAGAAAATGTTTCAGTTGAAATCATTGACTTACGTACTGTTGCTCCTTTGGATATCGAAACAATTATTACTTCTGTTGAAAAAACAGGTCGTGTTGTAGTTGTTCAAGAAGCACAAAAACAAGCAGGCGTTGGTGCGCAAATTGCTTCTGAAATTGCTGAAAGAGCTATTCTTTCATTAGAAGCACCAATCGGACGTGTATCAGCTCCTGATACTGTATTCCCATTTGGTCAAGCTGAAAATGTGTGGTTGCCAAACGCAGCAGACATTGAAGAAAAAGTGAAAGAAATCGTAAACTTCTAACGTAGTCAGAAAGGACGAAAAAAAATGGCATTTCAATTTAAATTACCAGATATCGGCGAAGGTATCGCAGAAGGCGAAATCGTTAAATGGTTTGTAAAACCAGGCGACACAATTAACGAAGACGATACATTATTAGAAGTACAAAATGATAAGTCAGTGGAAGAAATTCCATCACCAGTTACTGGTACTGTAAAAAATATCATTGTCCCAGAAGGAACAGTAGCAAACGTTGGTGATGTTTTAGTTGAGATTGATGCACCTGGTCATGAGGACGAAGGATCAACCGAAGCACCTGCTCAAGAACAAACTCCAGCTGCACCAGCTGCTTTACCTGAAGCTGATGCAAGTGAAGGTGTATTCCAATTCAAATTACCAGATATCGGTGAAGGGATTGCAGAAGGCGAGATCGTTAAATGGTTCGTTAAAGCTGGCGATACAATTAATGAAGACGATACTTTATTAGAAGTACAAAATGATAAGTCAGTGGAAGAAATTCCTTCACCAGTTACTGGTACTGTAAAAAATATCATTGTCCCAGAAGGAACAGTAGCCAATGTTGGTGACGTTTTAGTTGAGATTGATGCACCTGGTCATAACTCAGCACCTTCAGCAGCTCCTGCAACTGGCGCAGCAGCTGCAACTGCGGAACCTGCTAAAGCTGGTAGCACAACTGTCGTAGAAGCAGCAGATCCAAACAAACGTGTATTAGCTATGCCATCGGTACGCCAATTTGCACGTGAAAAAGATGTTGATATTACTCAAGTTCCTGCCACAGGCAAAGGTGGACGTACTACCAAAGCTGACGTTGAAGCATTCTTGGCTGGTGGATCAACAGTAAATGAAGCAAAAGCACAGGCGAAAGCTCCAGAAGCATCAGCAAGTGCAGCAGCACCAGCTGAAGCAAAAGCTGCTCCAGCAAAACCATTCTCTTCTAACTTAGCAGAAGCTGAAACACGTGAAAAAATGACACCTACACGTCGCGCAATTGCAAAAGCTATGGTCAATAGCAAACATACAGCGCCACACGTGACCTTACACGATGAAGTTGAAGTATCAAAACTTTGGGATCAACGTAAGAAATTTAAAGAAGTCGCTGCAGCAAATGGCACGAAATTAACATTCTTACCATATGTTGTTAAAGCATTGACTGCTACAGTGAAAAAATACCCAATTCTTAATGCGTCAATCGATGATGCATCACAAGAAATTGTTTACAAACATTACTACAATATTGGTATCGCAACAGATACAGATCATGGATTGTATGTACCTAACGTGAAAGATGCAGACCGTAAAGGCTTGTTTGCTATCGCTGATGAAATCAATAGCAAAGCTGCTCTAGCACACGAAGGCAAACTTTCAGCTGATGACATGCGCAATGGATCAATTACAATTAGTAATATCGGTTCTGTGGGTGGTATGTGGTTTACTCCGGTTATTAATTACCCTGAAGTAGCTATTTTAGGTGTTGGAACAATCGTTCAACAACCAATCGTGAACGCTGAAGGTGAAATTGTTGTTGGTCGTATGATGAAATTATCATTCAGCTTTGACCACCGTATTGTTGATGGAGCGACTGCTCAAAAAGCAATGAATAACATTAAACGTCTGTTAGCTGATCCAGAATTGCTATTAATGGAAGGATGATAAACAAATGGTAGTTGGAGATTTTGCAATTGAGTTAGACACAGTTGTTATTGGTGCGGGACCTGGTGGCTATGTAGCTGCCATCCGTGCTGCGCAATTGGGACAAAAAGTAGCGATAGTAGAGCGTGAATACATCGGAGGCGTTTGTTTAAACGTTGGTTGTATCCCTTCTAAAGCATTGATTTCTGCTGGACACCACTTCCAAGAATCATTAGATTCTACTATGTTTGGTGTGACTGCTGAGAATGTTTCTCTAGATTTCACGAAAACACAAGAATGGAAAGACAATGGTGTTGTTAACAAATTAACATCAGGAATCTCAATGTTATTGAAAAAGAATAAAGTTGAAGTTTTAGAAGGGGAAGCATTCTTCGTTGATGATCATACTCTTCGCGTAATGCATCCAGATTCTGCTCAAACTTACTCTTTTAACAATGCAATCATTGCTACTGGTTCTCATCCAATTGAAATCAAAGGTTTCAAATTTGGTGGCCGTGTATTAGATTCTACTGGCGGATTAAACTTGAAAGAAGTTCCGAAAAAATTCGTTATCATTGGTGGCGGAGTCATCGGTGCTGAATTAGGTGGCGCATATGCGAACTTAGGATCTGAAGTAACTATTTTAGAAGGTTCTCCACAAATCTTACCTACTTATGAAAAAGATATGGTTAAGCTTGTTGAAACTGAATTTAAAAATAAAGGCATCCAAGTTGTCACAAAAGCAATGGCTAAAGAAGCAGTGGATAATGGCGACAGTGTAACAGTAAAATACGAAGTTGATGGTAAGGAAGAGTCTGTCACAGCTGACTATGTAATGGTTACTGTTGGTCGTCGTCCAAACACAAACGATATGGGATTAGAGCAAGCGGGAGTTGAAATCGGCGAACGCGGCTTAATCACAGTCGACAAACAAGGTCGTACGAATGTGAAAAATATTTTTGCAATTGGCGATATCGTTCCTGGCGCAGCTTTAGCTCATAAAGCTAGCTACGAAGCAAAAATTGCTGCTGAAGCTATTTCTGGCAAAAAAGTAGCGGTTGACTACAAAGCAATGCCAGCAGTTGCCTTCACAGATCCTGAATTGGCAACTGTCGGTATGACAATTGCAGAAGCAAAAGATGCTGGCCTTGAAGCGAAAGCATTCAAATTCCCATTTGCTGGGAATGGTCGTGCCCTTTCATTAGGTAAAACTGAAGGCTTTATCCGTTTAGTAACAACGGTTGAAGACAATGTTTTAATCGGTGCTCAAATTGCCGGTGTTAGCGCATCTGATATCGTATCTGAATTAGCTTTAGCTATTGAGTCAGGTATGAATGCAGAGGATATTTCATTAACAATCCATCCACATCCATCTTTAGGTGAAATCGTGATGGACGCTTCCGAATTAGCTTTAGGACTACCAATTCACGCGTAATAAATCGATAGAAATACTAAAAGTACCAGTTTGCGTAAAAGTTAACTGGTATTTTTTTGCATTTTTGCTCTAAAAAATTTATAGTTAAATAAAAAAGAAAGAACAGAGGAACTTTATGAATCAAAATTATGAATACCCATTAAATTTGGATTGGAATACCGAGGAGATGGTTGCAGTCATTGCTATGTGGAATGCTGTCGAAAAGGCGTATGAAAAAGGGGTTCAGATTAGCGATCTTCTTACGGCCTACCAAGACTTTAAAAAGGTTGTTCCTTCGATTGGTGAAGAAAAACAACTTGGTAAGCAGTTTGAAAGCAGTAGTTCCTATTCACTTTATCGGACAATCAAGAATGCAAAAGAAAAACAAAAGGGTGTTCTCAAAATGAGGAGTGACGACTAATGCAAGAAATTGTTCATGAAATCAAGAGCTGGATATATGAAGCATCCGAACGAATTAGAGCATCCATTGCAAGCAATCAACTGACGGTGTGCACAAAATCTGATCGAACTGATTTAGTTACCAATATTGATAAAGAGACACAAGACTTTTTGATGACCAAAATCAAAAATTTTGATCCAACTGCAAAAGTTTTGGGTGAAGAAAACAATCAAAACCATTTGACAGATTTTTCAGGAACAGTATTTATTGTCGATCCGATCGATGGGACTATGAATTTTGTTTTAGAACAAGAAAATTTTTGTTTAATGATTGCTGTGTATGAAGAGGCGAAACCGAGCTTAGGTTTTATTTACGATGTCGTAAAAGATGTTCTATTATGGGGAGGCCCTTCAATTGGTGTCTATCGTAATGATGAGCGCATTGATGCGCCTGCCAACAAAGGGGTAGCAGAAGGATTGCTAGGCGTGAATGCTGGCATGTATGGGACAAATTTTGCACATGTGCGCGAAATTGGTAATATGGCTCTTGGTGTGCGAATGTCAGGCTGTGCTGGAGTAGAGCTGATTGCCTTAATTTTAGGAAAAAGAATTGGCTATATATCAAACCTTTCTCCTTGGGATTATGCAGCAGGAGGCGTTTTACTTCAAACATTAGGCTTAAAGATGAGCAACATTAGTGGTGATGCCTTGAATTTAAGCGATCGTGAGTTTTTTGTTGCTGGAACGCCAAAAGCATATGAAGAAATGACGAGATTGTTGCAAAAAGATGAAAAAGTAAGTTAATTGAAAACTTTCTACTATGTTTCACCTTTTTTTTCTGGTATAATAACTCGTTGAGTCAAAGCCAAAATTAAAGGAGCAATTACATTGAAGTATAGAAATGATATTCGAAATGTTGCGATTATTGCCCATGTCGACCACGGGAAAACAACTCTAGTTGATGAACTATTAAAACAATCGCATACGTTAAACGCAAGAACGCAATTACAAGAACGTGCGATGGATTCAAATGCCATTGAAAAAGAACGTGGAATTACGATTCTAGCAAAAAATACTGCTGTTGAATACAACGGTACAAGAATTAACATCTTAGATACACCGGGTCACGCGGATTTTGGTGGAGAAGTTGAACGTATCATGAAAATGGTAGATGGTGTTGTCCTAGTCGTAGATGCGTATGAAGGAACAATGCCTCAAACTCGTTTTGTATTAAAGAAAGCTTTAGAACAAAACGTTACGCCAATCGTTGTTGTAAATAAAATCGACAAACCTTCTGCACGTCCCGAGCACGTAGTAGATGAAGTATTAGAATTATTTATCGAATTAGGCGCAGACGACGAACAATTGGATTTCCCAGTTATTTATGCATCTGCTTTAAATGGAACTTCTAGCTTATCTGACAATCCTGCTGATCAAGAAAAGACAATGGCACCTATCTTTGATACGATCATTGAGCATATTCCAGCACCAGTTGACAATAGCGAAGAACCATTACAATTCCAAGTATCCTTACTTGATTACAATGACTATGTTGGACGTATCGGAATTGGTCGCGTATTCCGCGGAACGATTCGCGTAGGAGACCAAGTGGCATTGATGAAATTAGACGGCGAAGTTAAAAAATTCCGTGTAACCAAAATTTTTGGATTCTTTGGTTTACAAAGAGAAGAAATTCAAGAAGCCAAAGCTGGTGACTTAATTGCTGTATCTGGGATGGAAGATATCTTCGTAGGTGAAACAGTGACACCTTCTGATCATCAAGAAGCACTACCAATTTTACACATTGACGAACCAACACTACAAATGACGTTCCTAGTGAACAACTCACCATTTGCTGGTCGTGAAGGAAAATGGGTAACTGCACGTAAGATTGAAGAACGCCTAATGGCCGAATTACAAACGGACGTATCGTTAAGAGTTGATCCAATTGGTCCTGACTCTTGGATCGTTTCAGGTCGTGGTGAATTGCATTTGTCTATCTTAATTGAAAACATGCGTCGTGAAGGCTTTGAATTACAAGTATCACGTCCAGAAGTTATTGAACGTGAAGTAGATGGTGTGAAATGTGAACCATTTGAGCGTGTTCAAATTGATACTCCTGAAGAATATATGGGATCAATCATTGAATCATTGGGCATGCGTAAAGCTGAAATGCAAGACATGATCCATACAGGTAACGGACAAGTACGTATAATCTTCTTAGCACCTGCTCGTGGATTGATTGGATATACAACAGAGTTCTTATCAATGACTCGTGGATATGGTATTATGCACCACACATTCGATCAATACTTACCGATGATTTCTGGACAAATTGGTGGCCGTCATCATGGTGCGTTGGTATCAATTGATACAGGGAAAGCTACAACTTACTCAATCATGAACATTGAAGAACGTGGAACAGTCTTTGTTGAACCAACGACTGAAGTATACGAAGGTATGATTATTGGTGAAAACTCTCGTGATAATGACCTTACTGTTAATATTACGAAAGCAAAACAAATGACTAACGTTCGTTCTGCAACAAAAGACCAAACTTCTGTGATTAAAAAACCAAGAATTTTGACACTTGAAGAATCTTTGGAATTCTTAAATGATGATGAATTCTGCGAAGTAACACCAGAAAATATTCGTTTAAGAAAACAAATTCTTAATAAAAATGAACGCGAAAAATCACAAAAGAAGAAAAAATAATCGTTAATAGATAGTTAAAGAAACCTTATTTCATCTGAAATAAGGTTTCTTTGTTTTAAAAACAATAATCCTTTTGAAAATTGAAAAGACAAGTCTTTCTTTTTAAAAAAATATGCTATAATATTGGAATTAGATAGGAGGAGATACCATGGAAACAGTGACTCCGGAAATGGCGAATTCATTGCTACTGAATGAAGCAAATCGTATTCGTTTATTAATTAAAAATCAAAAAAATAGCCAATGTATTTCACAATGTAAAGCATTTGAAGAGGTAGTCGATACGCAAATGTATGGCTTGTCTCGCCAGGTGGCATTCGCCATTCAACTTGGTATTATTCAACCCGAAGTGGGTCATCAAATTTTGAGTAGCTTAGAGCGGGATTTGAATCATTTGTATACCGAAGTATATGAAGACCAAAAGATTACTGAGGGCAAGGAGGTTTAAATTTTGCCTAAAAAAATCTTAAAAAGGCATTTGCTCGACTTACATATTTTTTTACCTTATATAACGTTATGTGTCATTGGATTAATGATGGTTTACAGTACAACGTCTTATGATCTATTAGAAGAAAATCAAAACCCAGCGAGACAGGCGATTTTGCAGTTTATCTTTTGGGTGATTAGCCTGATTTTGATGGCAGTTATCTATCGGGTTAAAACAATTGTTTTAAAAAACAAATATGCGACGTATGGTGCGTTGGCAGTCATTATACCGGCAATGTTTCTAGTATTTGCTTTTAAACCAGTCAATGGTTCCTATGGCTGGATTCAAATCCCTGGAGTGGGAACGTTGCAACCTGCTGAATTTTTGAAATTTATTGTCATTTGGTACCTAGCGATTCAGATTACCAATCGGAAAGATGATATCTTACAGTTTGAAAAGCAACCAATTGCGACTGTGGTTCGAATAACGTGGATGACTTTAATCCCTACCAGTTTATTATTGTTTTACCCTGACTGGGGAAATATGATTGTTATTTGTTTAGTAATTCTTGTATTGTTACTAGCTAGTGGTATTAATTATCTCTATACATTTGTAGCAGGAGCTGGATTGATGGCACTAGCGGCTTTAGCAATCAAATTAGTCCCTACAGTTGGAAGTAAGTTTTTGCCAGCCCATGTCGTTTCTCGATTTAAAATCTTTCAAAATCCATTTTTGGATGAATATGGCACTGGTCACCAAGCAATTCATGGCTATTACGCGATGTTTAATGGTGGATGGTTTGGTAGAGGATTGGGTAACAGTATTCAAAAGAAAGGCTTCTTAAGTGAAGCGCAAACCGACTATGCATTTGCAATTGTCGTTGAAGAACTGGGATTACTCATGGCACTTGCAATTCTTACACTATTATTGTATATGGCTGCTCGGGTTATTTTAGTAGGTATTCGATCGACGGATACATTTAACTCGTTGATGTGTATCGGTATTGGTTCTCTGTTCTTGATTTCAATATTTGTCAATCTAGGTGGAATTACAGGCTTAATACCTCTAACTGGAATTACATTTCCATTCATCAGTCAAGGTGGATCGAGTTTGTTGGTATTTTCCGTAGCAATAGCATTTACATTAAATATAAGTGCAGATGAGAAAAAGAAAAAACTTCAGCTATAAAAGAATTGGTTATTCAAAAGGAGAGGTTTTCATGAAAAAGGTTCTAGTGGCAAATCGAGGAGAAATTGCAGTGCGGGTCTTTCGCGCATGTGCTGAATTAGGCATTCAGACAGTCGGAATCTACGCGACTGAAGATGAGTTTTCTATGCATCGCTTTAAAGCGGATGAAGCATATGTGGTTGGTGTCGGAAAAAAACCGATTGACGCCTATTTAGACATTGAAGGAATTATCCAAATTGCAAAAGATGCTGGAGCAGAAGCAATCCATCCAGGCTATGGATTTTTATCTGAGAATTTAGCCTTTGCAAAACGCTGTGAAGAAGAAGGTATCATTTTTATTGGGCCTTCTGTCCACCATTTAGATATCTTTGGTGATAAGATAAAGGCCAAAGAAGCAGCGATTGATGCGGGTATTCAGTCTATTCCGGGTACGGATGGGCCAGTAGAATCAGTCGATGATGTGCAAGCATTTGGCGAACAATATGGTTATCCAATTATGATTAAAGCTGCCCTAGGTGGTGGTGGACGTGGAATGCGCGTTGCCCATAATGCTAAAGAAGCAGTTGAAGGGTTTCAACGGGCGAAAAGTGAAGCCAAAGCCGCTTTTGGAAACGATGAGATTTATGTTGAAAAGTATATCCAAGATCCAAAACACATTGAAGTTCAAATTTTAGGTGACCAATATGGCAATGTTATTCATTTATTTGAACGAGATTGCTCGGTGCAAAGACGTCATCAAAAAGTTGTCGAAGTAGCTCCTTGCGTCTCGATGAATGACGAACAAAGGGAGAAAATTTGCTCTGCAGCCGTACAATTAATGAAGCATGTAGGCTATATTAATGCCGGGACGGTTGAATTTTTAGTTGAGGGCGACGATTTTTATTTTATTGAAGTAAATCCTCGTGTTCAAGTAGAGCATACAATTACTGAGTTAATTACAGATGTAGATATTGTAACGACTCAGCTATTGATTGCGCAAGGCAAGGATCTTCATAAAGAAATCGGTATTCCGAAGCAAGAAGCAATCACCTACCGTGGGGCGGCAATTCAATGTCGGATTACTACTGAGGATCCATTGCATGATTTTTTACCTGATACTGGTAAAATTGACACGTATCGATCCCCAGGTGGGTCAGGTGTACGATTGGATACAGGAAATGCCTATGCTGGTGCTGTCGTAACACCTTACTTTGATTCACTTTTGGTTAAAGTTTGTACCCACGCAAGTACCTTTGAGGCTGCGATTCACAAAATGGAGCGTTGCCTTCGTGAGTTTCGGATCCGTGGGGTAAAAACAAATATTCCATTTATGATTAATGTCATTAAACACCCAGCTTTTCGTTCCGGTAAACTAAAAACGACCTTTATCGATACAACACCAGAGTTATTTTTATTTTCAGACGTACGCGATCGTGGAAATAAAACAATGAAATACATTGGTGAAATTACAGTGAATGGCTATCCAGGAATTGAGCGCCAAGAAAAACGATACTACCCAGATCCACGAAAACCAAAGAAAATTTTACCATCTCTACCTGAAGTCACACCAAAAAGCATATTAGATCAACAAGGTGCTGATGCTGTCAGTCGTTGGGTTAGTGGTCAGAAAGCTGTACTTTTGACAGATACTACGTTTAGAGATGCGCATCAAAGTTTGCTTGCTACGCGTGTACGGACTAGAGATATTGTAAGTATTGCCAAGCAAACGGAAGAAAGTATCCCTCAATTGTTCTCAAGCGAAATGTGGGGTGGAGCGACCTTTGACGTAGCCTATCGTTTCTTAAATGAAGACCCTTGGGAAAGACTACGTTTGATTCGTAAAACCATGCCCAATACACTATTGCAGATGCTATTTAGAGGATCTAATGCTGTCGGCTATAGTAACTATCCTGATAATGTGATTCGTGAATTTATCAAAGAGTCTGCAAGACAAGGCATTGATGTGTTTCGTATTTTTGATAGCCTTAATTGGGTTCCTCAAATGGAGCAAAGTATTTTGGCTGTCCGAGATGCAGGGAAAATTGCAGAAGCGACGATTTGTTATACAGGTGACATTAATGATGCAAAACGCGCGAAATACAGTGTGGCATACTATAAAGAGCTTGCAAAAGAGCTTGAACAACTAGGTGCGCACATCATAGCAATTAAGGATATGGCAGGGTTACTAAAACCTAAAGCTGCCTATCGCTTAATTAGTGAGTTAAAAGATGCTGTTTCTATCCCAATTCATTTGCATACTCATGATACAAGTGGTAATGGCATCATGACGTATTCAGAGGCAGTGAATGCGGGCGTAGACATTGTTGATGTGGCAATGAGTGCTATGAGTAGCAGTACGAGTCAACCAAGCATGAGTAGCTTGTACTATGCATTAGTCGATGATCAACGTGTCCCTGACGTAAAAATCGAAAATATTCAGCAAGTAAACCATTATTGGGAAGATGTGCGCACTTACTACCATGCTTTCGAAAATGGTGTGAGCGCACCTCAAACAGAAGTATACATGCATGAAATGCCGGGCGGACAATACTCAAATCTGCAACAACAAGCGAAAGCAGTTGGTTTAGGCGATCGTTGGGATGATATCAAAGAAATGTACCATCATGTAAATCTGATGTTTGGAGATATCGTCAAAGTAACACCATCGTCAAAAGTAGTTGGAGATATGGCTCTGTTCATGGTTCAAAATAACTATACAGAAGATGATATTTATGAAAAAGGGGACGAGCTAAGTTTCCCTGATTCCGTTATCCAATTTTTCCTAGGTGATTTGGGGCAACCGGTTGGAGGGTTTCCAAAACGATTGCAAAAAATTATTTTAAAAAATCGAGAACCACTCATTGAGCGACCAGGGAAATTAGCACCGTCTGTTGACTTTAATGAAGTAAAAGTAAGCTTGGCTGAAAAAATTGGTTATGAACCTTCACAAGAAGAAGTGTTGAGCTATATCATGTATCCGCAAGTCTTTTTAGATTATCGTAAGGCTTACGAACAATTTGCAGATATTAAAGTCTTAGATACGCCTACATTCTTTGAAGGAATGCGCTTAGGCGAACGGATCAATGTTCAAATTGAAAAAGGCAAAGTATTAATTATACGTTTGGACGAAATTGGTGAGCCGGATATTGAAGGAAATAGAACCCTCTTCTTTAACTTAAATGGACAACGACGAGAAGTAGTGGTTCATGATGCATCTATTCTTAGTGCTGTGAAAAAACGTAGAAAAGTTGAACCAACGAACAAAGAACAAATCGGTGCAACAATGTCTGGTTCAGTCTTACAAGTATTAGTGAAAAAAGGGGACCGAGTGAAAAAAGGAGATAGCTTGATTGTGACCGAAGCGATGAAAATGGAAACGTCGATTGAAGCGAGATTTGATGGTACCGTGGAACATATTTATGTCGATGCGGGTGACACGATTGTTTCGGGAGATTTACTCATCGAGGTATCGGAAAAATAAAGTAGGAGGAAATGGGATGAAATACCAAAAATTCATTTTTTTAGGGATACTCATTGTAGCCTTTGTCATTGTATACGGGCAACCAATTGCTTATCCAATGTATTCATCCCCGCTTAAAGCTCCTGCAACTCAATCTATTAAATCAACGAACCTCACATATGAAACAATCCCAACTTCAGGCTTTGCAAATTATATTGGCAAAAAGCTTGAAGCAATCCAAGCAGTGTATGGAGAGCCAGTAGAAACAATTTCTACTGGCTACTCGTATACCATCTCAATTTTTCGAGCAACTGAGTCATCCAGTTACATGGAAGTGAGTACGATAGATCAAAAAATAGTCGGAATAAAAGTAATTGATCCTAAAAATGATGCAGTGGCGCCTTTTTCAAATGGTATGACAATGAGTCAATTAACAAAAATCACGATGATATATCCTAATTTTCAATTGAAATATGAAAATCAATATGTAGATATTGAACTTTCGGAAGAAGATATGAACTATCGACCGTTAATTGGTTTTGAAAACGGGACCTTCTTAATCTTATTTTTCGACCAAAGTTCGAGTAAATTATATAGTATGATGTATCTATCAGAAGAACTCCTTTTAAAATTGGTACCATATACAATGACAGGTGAAGTGTTGCCTGATTTTGTTGAGCAACATAATGTGGACTGGACAACAATTGACCATCAAAAAGTAGACCTCGCTAGTAATACGCTAAAAATTTTAAGGAAAAGAGAAAAACTAACCGTTTACCAGCCAAATACGACATTGCAAGCGAAAGCGAATCATATCTTAGCAGAATTTTTGACTCATCCCGAAGACACATTGACGACGCAACGTGTTCAGCTTATGCAGCGAAGTATTGCGGGACAAGAGTCTGATCACTTTATTTTGACGGATGAGGAGATTTCAGGCCTTCTTCAAGCGAACGCTCTTACGCAATCAAGTGGTTACCTAGAAATTCCAGTAATTGACCCGACTTTTACCATTTTATCTTGGTACAGTAATTCTTTTTTACACCAAAAATATATGCAAGAGAAAGAAGAATCATTAGGCGTTGCATTTTCAAAAGAAACTATGTTAGTCTTATTACAAGAAAAACAAACTACATCAAAGGAAAGTAATGAGCCATGATTTATAACCAATCATTTTACCAAATTGAAACGCAAATAGAGCACTTAACTTCTGACCTTATCAATAGTCCACTTTTTCTTAATTATTTGCAATCTAAACGAAGAGTTCAGGATTCGAAAGAAGTTAAGCAGCTTCAATTAGCCTTCCTACAATCGAAGGAATCTTATGAGCAAGTTGAGCAATACGGAAAATATGCGCCCGATTTTAATAAAAAACGACGAGAATTACGTCTTGCAAAGCGGACGCTTGATTTGCAAGAAGATGTGAGTGAATTTCGCTATCAAGAAACGCAACTTCAAACTGTTTTGGATGAAATCTGTCTAGCGATAGCGGAAACAATTTCAGATGATATCAAAGTTGATGCTGGTAATCCGTTTTTTAGTAGTCACTCAGGATGTGGAGGAAGCTGTCATGCAAGTTGAAGTACATCATGAATTGGAAGTACCAACAAGAAGAAGTCTCGTCGTTTGGATGTATTCTTTGCGCCAAATCCGTAATTTACGTCGGTATGGTTCGGTTCTATATATTTCAAAACGGATGAAGTATGCGCTTGTGTACCTCAATGAGGAAGACTTTGACGCAAGCAGTGAAAAGATCGAACGGTTGCATTTTGTGCGAAAAATAGAACGTTCTTATCGACCAGATATCGAAATGAATTTTGCTGACAAAATCGGCACTAAACGAGCATTTCAACCTGTAGATGATGGGTATGAGGTGGAAGAGAAGAGTACCAAAATTCGTTTAGCCGAAAATGTTTAAATAGACAAGCCATCAGTCAAATAGTAGCAGCACAAGTTTTGAAAGAAGGCAATTTTGCTGTAAAACTGCTATTCTTGACTAATGGCTTTTTCATGTAAAAGGGAGGATACATAGTGCGAATTATTGCAGGAACGTATGGAGGTAGGAAGCTAAAAAGCCTTCCTGGTACGAATACACGACCAACTACTGATAAAGTAAAGGGTGCCATCTATAATATGCTTGGGCCTTATTTTGATGGTGGGAAAGTACTTGATTTATTCTCTGGTAGTGGTGGGCTGGCTATCGAGGCGATCTCAAGAGGAATGGACAAAGCGGTCTGTGTGGACAAAAATTACCAAGCTATCTCAATTATTAAGGAAAATATTCAAATAACGAAGGAACCTGAAAAATTTGTCGTGTTAAAAATGGATGCCAATGCTGCCCTAAAAAAATTATCTGGCGAAGAAATGAAGTTTGATTTGATTCTTTTTGATCCTCCGTATGCAAAGCAAGAAATCGTGGACCAAATCGAGCAGATGTCTCAGCTCAATCTTACAGCTGAATATGCCAAAATTGTTTGTGAAACGGATAAGGCGATTGATTTACCCGAAAAAATTGCGGGATTTAGCGCAATTAGACAACAAACATACGGCGCTAGTAAAGTGACCATATATCGAAAGGATGAGGCAGAAAGATGAACAAAAAAATTGCCCTATTTCCTGGAAGCTTTGATCCGATTACGCTTGGCCATATTGATTTGATTGAGCGGGCGTCACAGTTATTCGATCATTTATATGTGGGCGTTTTTCAAAATACAACGAAGAAGTCACTGTTTACTAAAGAGGAAAAAATGCTTCTAGTAAAAAAAAGTCTAGAACAATATGAAAATGTTAGCGTTGTTTCCCAAGAAGAGGAACTGACAGTGACCTATGCCAAAAAAATTGGCGCCGATTTTTTGATCCGTGGTATTCGTAATAGTAAAGACTTTGAATATGAGAAAGATATATATGCACTAAATCAACACTTGGACGATTCAATTGAAACAGTTTTTCTTATAGCGAACCCTAAATATGAACATGTTAGCTCTAGCATGTTAAAAGAGATTTTGACTTTTGGTGGCGATGTTACAGCCTTTTTGCCAGATGTTGTGAATCAATACATTGAAAAGAAGTGAATGAGAAGTGAAAAAAAAAACTTGGTTAAAAGTTAGTCTATTTTTTGCAACGTTACTCGTTGTTTTAGGTATCGTTGTCGTACCAATCCCGTATTACATAGAACAACCTGGCTCGACAATCAATCTAAAAGATTTAATTACGGTCAATAATAAAGAGGACACACAAGCAGGTTCCTTTTCGTTAACTTCTGTTGGAATACGTCGTGCGACTGTCGCCACGGCACTAATCTCCAAATTCTCTGCCTTTGACGAACTTCTTTCAGAAAAAGATCTGATGGGTTCGGCCTCAAGTGAAGAATACAATCAAATTCAACAATATTATATGCAATCAGCTCAAAATAATGCAGCCGAACAAGCACTTAAATTAGCCGGTATGGATTATTCGATGAAGTATAAAGGTGTCTATGTCATGTCAGTTGAAAAGAATTCCAGTTTTTATGGTGTCATTCAAATTGGTGATACGGTGACAGGCGTCGATGGCAAGAGCTTTGAAAGTAGCCAAGCATTTATGTCCTACGTACAGTCGCAAAAAGTTGGTCAAACGATGACGGTCTCTTATACGCATAATAATGAAACAAAAACGGCATCAGGCAAGCTGATTGAGCTATCGACAACAAAAAAAGCTGGCATTGGTATCTCACTAGTGGATCATACTGAAATTGAATCCGACCAAGCCATTGATTTTCATGTAGAAAATATTGGTGGCCCTTCTGCTGGATTAATGTTTACCTTAGAAATTTACCAACAATTGACTGGGAAAGACTTGCGTCATGGCAAAGTGATTGCCGGCACTGGTACGATTGACGAAACAGGTACAGTCGGCCGAATTGGTGGTATTGATAAAAAAGTAGCGAGCGCAAGCAACGAGGGAGTAGAAATCTTTTTTGCTCCAGATGATGAAATCACGGATGCAGAGAAAAAAGCAGATCCAACTATTCAAACGAATTACGAAGAAGCTAAGGCTGCTGCTAAGAAACTAAATACAACTATGAAAATTGTACCAGTCAAAACATTGAAAGATGCTATCGATTATCTAAATGGCTTACAAGATTCTTAATTTACTTTCTTTGCACAAATCGTATGGTAAAATAGGTAAATAAGGCAGAAGGAGTGAGTTAATTGGAAATACGCAGACAAAAACCAATCGTAGAAAATTATCATTTTGATATGAAAAAACCAGAAGAACAAGTTGAGACAAAGTTAAATGTAGGGTTTATGCCTCTCACCCCTCCTGATAAAGACTATCCAAAAGAGAATAGTATCATTGGAGCTCGCTTGGAGTTTACAATTGCTTTTCCTGAGTATGTCCTATCTGGAGCAGTGGGACAAATAAATCATATCGTGAATCAATCAGTCACGAAAACGGAAGATATTTCACGTGCAGAAGCAGATGAGTTAGTAGCACCTTTATTTGATATTGTTAAAAGATTGAGCTACGAGGTTACAGAAATCGTCACGGATGAACCCGGCGTCGACTTAAACTTTAATTCTCAAGATAATGAGTAAGGAGAAAAAATGATGATTTCAAATCAAATGGAAATTATGTTATATGTTGACGATGTTCCTCGTGCCCAAGAGTTTTGGGAATCTCTGGGCTTCCAAACAATTACTGTTCAGAATCTAGAGGAAACAAAAATCGTTGAGATGGCCCCTAATGAAACGGCTGAAATTCACTTTGTTTTATATGATCGTACATTTATCGAAACCTATTCACCAGAAGTGGCGACCAACTCCCCATCGATCATGTTCCAAACAAAGGACATCGAAGGTTTTTATAATAAATTATTAACCTTAAATACAACTGTTGGCGAACTCATTCAGCTTGAAGATAGTAAGATTTTAAATTTTGCTGATCCAGATGGTAACTATTACGCAATCAAAAGTATATAGCACAAGAAATGAGCAATAAATCGAATCTGATTTATTGCTTTTTACATTTATACACTTATGAAAATAAAGAAATATATAAAAACTTTTAAAAAACTTTATATATTCCATTTAAAGAGTTCTGCTGAAAAAGTTTTTTAAAAGATTTTTAAAAGCACCTTATCCGTCTGTTCTTTACTGGAGAAGGAAAGAATGGTTGATTCATATTGGGAAGACTTGCTATGATTGTGTGAACACGTGCGAAGGAAGGAAATGAATGACTATGACGAATCACGAAGAAGTAATAATCAAAGCGTTAGGGCAGTACAAGCCAAAACAAATCCGAGCGGTGTTAAATCTACTAGCGGACGGCAATACAGTGCCATTTATTGCACGATATCGTAAAGAGATAACTGGTTCTCTTGATGAAGTGCAAATCAAAGAAATTGAAGATCGTGCAACCTATATTGACAACTTAGAAAAAAGAAGACAAGAAATTTTGACGAAAATTGAGAGCTTGGATCAGTTGTCACCATCATTGAAACAGGCGATTGAGCAAGCTGATACATTGCAATTATTGGAAGACTACTACCGACCATTCAAGCAAAAACGGCGGACAAAAGCTACAATTGCCAAAGAAAATGGCTTAGAACCATTTGCAAAGTGGTTAAAGACATTTCCAAACAAGCCGTCACTTGAGGAAAAAGCAAGTCAGTTTTTAAATGATGCCATCCTATCGATAGAAGATGCTCTTAGCGGTGTTCATGAAATTTTAGCGGAAGAAATAGGCGACAACGCAGAAATTAGAAAATGGATTCGTTCCTATACAATGAAGCATGGTCAGTTTTATAGCCGCGTAAAAGATGAAGAGGCCGATGAAAAACGAATTTATGAGATGTACTATAATTTTTCAGAGCCGTATCTTAAAATGGTTTCACATCGAATATTAGCGGCCAATCGTGGTGAAAAAGAAGGTGTGTTAAAAGCCGGTATCACAGTGGATGAGGGGGCTATTTTTTCATATTTGGAAAGAACTGTTCTCAAGGGGAAACAATCGAATAACAATCAAGTACTGATCGACGCTGCTATTGATGCATACAAACGATTTATTCAACCTGCGATTGAAAGGGATTTGCGTAGTGAATTAACAACAAAAGCTGATGAGCAAGCGATCCAGGTTTTTGGCGAGAATCTTAGAAATCTTTTATTACAAGCGCCATTGAAAGGGAAAGTAGTCATGGGATTTGACCCTGCGTATCGAACAGGGTGTAAATTAGCGATTATTGATGCCACAGGTGCGTTACTGGCCATCGATGTCATCTATCCGCATGCCCCCGCTCCTGCAGCAAAAAGACAAGCAAGTGGTCAGCAGTTCAGGCAATTAATTCAAGACTACCAAGTAGAAATGGTTGCTATCGGTAATGGAACGGCAAGTAGGGAATCGGAACAATTTGTAGCAAAGCAGTTGAAGCTAGTGGATAATGACGTATATTATGTCATTGTCAGCGAGGCTGGTGCATCGGTCTATTCAGCCAGTCCAGTCGCTCGTGAGGAATTTCCAAAATTACAAGTAGAACAGCGTAGTGCCATTAGTATCGGTCGTAGATTGCAAGATCCATTAGCAGAGCTAGTTAAAATTGAACCAAAAGCTGTGGGTGTTGGCCAATATCAACATGATGTTTCACAAAAAAGACTAGCTGATGAATTGTCCTTTGTTGTTGAAACGGCTGTGAACCAAGTGGGTGTGGATGTCAATACGGCGAGTGCACAACTCTTAGGATACGTGTCCGGTATTAATAAAACGACGGCGCAAAATATTGTGACACTTCGTCAAGAAGTAGGAAGCTTTACCGAACGGAAAGAATTAAAAAAAGTCCCACGCCTAGGGCCAAAAGCGTATGAACAAGCAATCGGATTTCTACGGATTCCAAAAGGAAAATCGATCTTTGATTCAACCAGCATCCATCCAGAAAGCTATCCACTTGCCAAAAAAATATTAGAATACATTCACATGCCTGAATCTTCTGTCGGATCTGAAGAGACAACTGCTTTGTTAAAGCAAGTCAGTCAAGAAAAGTTGGCTGATCAATGGGGAATCGCAGTCGTGACACTACAAGATATCATTCAAGGGCTTATTCAACCAGGCAGAGACATGCGCGATGCGATGCCGGCGCCACTTTTGCGTAAAGATGTCTTAACAATCACTGACTTATCAGCAGGTATGGAGCTGAAGGGGACGGTAAGAAACGTTGTCGATTTTGGTGCATTTGTCGATATCGGCGTCAAACATGATGGACTAGTCCATGTCTCAAAATTAAGTGAAAAGTTTGTCAAAAAAGCAAGTGAAATCGTCGCAGTGGGAGACATTGTTTCAGTGTGGGTGGAACAAGTCGACTTAGCCAGAGAACGTGTCAGTCTAACCATGATTCAACCACGACAAGCGGCTAAAGTATGACCAATGAGCAACTACAAGCGCTCATCGAACAAGTGTCGCTTGACCATTTCAATAAAGCGTTTCGCCACCATGCGTGTTTTAATGCGCGCCTTAAGACAACGGGTGGTCGTTATCATTTGGCTGACCATCACATTGATGTTAATCCCAAGTTAATGGAACCTGAGTACCAGCAATATTTAATAGGTGTAATCAAGCATGAATTGTGTCATTACCATTTGCATTTAGTGGGTGGCGGCTATCGTCATCGCGACCAAGATTTTAAGCAATTACTTCATTCAGTTGAGGGATTACGCTACTCGCCACTGACTTTTGCCCCAAAAAAGAGGATAGTCTATGAATGCTTGAATTGCCATCAAATATACCTGCGTCAAAAGGCTATCAATACGCAGCGGTTTTGCTGCGGCAAGTGTCGCGGAAAACTGGTAGAGCAAGTTTAAACATACATGTTGTTTTATAATTCATGAGGAAAACTCGTTGCTATTTTTTTTAATCTGTTAGATAATAAGCAACGGTTGCACCATATACGTAGTTTTCATTTGACGCATTTGGTGATTGAAAGGATTTTCTTAAAGAGAGGATATTTTAGCATGAAAGATCAAGAAACATTGTATCATTTTGTCGGAATCAAAGGGTCAGGAATGAGTTCATTGGCGCTCGTTTTACACGAAAAAGGCTATCACGTGCAAGGGTCAGATGTACCAACTTACTTCTTTACACAGCGAGACCTAGAAAAAGCAGGTATCCCAATTTTTAACTTTGACGCAAATAATATTAAAGAAGGTATGACGGTTATTGCAGGGAATGCATTTCCTGATAGCCATGAAGAAATTGTTCGAGCAAAAGAACTAGGTTTAGAAGTGATTCGTTACCATGATTTTATTGGCCAATTCATTCAAAACTTTACGAGCATCGCAGTGACTGGTTCGCACGGTAAGACTAGTACGACTGGGATGTTGGCTCATGTTTTGTGTGGCATTCGTCCAACAAGCTACTTAATCGGCGATGGTACTGGACATGGCGACCCTCAAGCTGAGTTTTTTGCATTTGAAGCATGTGAATACCGACGTCATTTCTTAGCATATTCTCCTGACTATGCCATTATGACGAATATTGACTTTGATCATCCTGACTACTATAAGAGTATCGAAGACGTTTATGATGCCTTCCAAACGATGGCTCATCAAGTGAAAAAAGCAATCTTTGCATTTGGTGATGACGACTATTTGCGAAAATTAGAGGCCGATGTACCAATCTACTACTATGGTATTAATGAAAATGATGACGTGCAAGCACGCAATATCGAACGCACGACGACTGGTTCAGCATTTGATGTTTATTTCCATGACAAGCTTGTTGGTCACTTTGTTCTGCCAGCATTTGGTCAGCACAATATTAACAATGCACTAGGAGTTATTGCGACAGCATACTTAGAAGACTTCGATATGGAAGAAGTTGCCAGAGAAATGCAAACATTCGCTGGTGTGAAGCGTCGTTTCACTGAAAAGAAAGTTGCTGATATGATTATTGTAGACGACTATGCGCATCATCCTGCTGAAATTCGTGCGACGATTGATGGCGCAAGACAAAAATACCCAAATCAAAAAATCATTGCCGTTTTCCAACCACACACGTTTACAAGAACCATTGCGTTATTAGATGATTTTGCCCAAGCATTAGACTTAGCAGATGAAGTCTATCTGTGTGATATCTTTGGTTCGGCCCGTGAAACAAAAGGAAATGTAAAAATTGAAGATTTAGGGGCGAAAATCCATAAAGGTGGGACAGTCCTTTCTGAGGATAATGTTTCGCCATTGCTTGATTACAAAGATGCTGTAGTCATCTTCATGGGAGCGGGCGATGTACAAAAATTTGAACGTGCATACGAAGAACTCTTAAGCAAAACAACAAAAAGCGATCGTTAGCGATTGGTGCTGTAGACTGTTTTTCCTTTCAATTTCTA
>NZ_JAMRVB010000001.1:939774-987198 GCF_023743875.1 Enterococcus italicus | reverse complement strand
TATTATTGACCCAAGTCTACGCAAAAGGCTTTTTCCGATCGATTGCAGTGCTTGTTGGGTTAATTGGCGGTACGCTCGTCGCCGCACTGATGGGGGACGTATCAACAAAAGCCTTTGAGCAAGCCTCTTGGTTTCAACTGCCACAGCTATTTTATTTTGGTAAACCATCATTTGATCCAGTCTCAATCATCTTAATGTGCATTATTGTCATTGTCTGTATGGTTGAATCAACGGGTGTCTACTTTGCCCTAGCTGAGATTACAGACAAAACATTGACTGAAGATGATCTGAAACGTGGCTATCGAACAGAGGGTCTAGCGATTTTACTGGGTGGTTTGGTCAATACATTTCCACATACCGGCTTCTCGCAAAATGTCGGCTTGGTTCAATTATCAGGCATAAAAACAAAACGTCCACTTTATTTTTCTGCTATTTTTCTAATTATTCTAGGGCTATTTCCCAAAATTGGTGCAATGGCGCAAGTCATTCCTGATGCTGTATTAGGCGGTGGGATGCTCGTAATGTTTGGAATGGTTGCAGTAGCGGGGATGCGTATGTTGGCGAAAGTCGACTTTACGGATGATCGCAATTTGCTAACTGTTGCGTTGTCCATTGGCTTTGGTTTGGGATTTAATTTAATGCCTGGACTGTTTAGTAAGCTTCCAGCTACGATTCAAATGTTTACCGAAAACGGAATTGTTATGAGCAGTTTGACCGCTGTGTTACTAAATACATTGTTCCACCATAAACAATTATCAGACGAATCATAAATAAAATAAGATTGGAGCCGCCTTATGAAACGTGTAGCCATCGTGATGGGAAGTATTTCAGATTGGGAAACGATGAAAGAAAGCTGTTTGATTTTAGAAAAATTTAACATACCTTATACGAAACAAGTTGTCTCCGCGCATCGCAATCCAGATAAGATGTTTGAATTTGCCAAACAAGCGCGCAAAGATCATGCAGTAATTATTGCCGGTGCGGGTGGGGCTGCCCATCTACCGGGTATGATTGCCTCGCAAACGACATTACCCGTCATTGGAGTCCCTATCCAAACGAAAGCTTTACATGGGTTAGACTCGCTCTTATCGATTGTTCAAATGCCAGGTGGGATTCCTGTTGCAACGACTGCCATCGGAAAATCTGGCGCAATTAACGCGGCTTTACTTGCTACTCAAATACTTTCCATATATGATAAGGGAATAGAAGAAAAATTGGCAAGCTATCGCGAAGAAATACGCATAGTTTCTGAAGAAAGTAGTGATCAACTTGACTAGTCTTTTAATGCCTGGTTCAACGATTGGAATTGTTGGCGGTGGACAGCTTGGTAGAATGATGGCAATTAGCGCCAAATATATGGGATTCCGTGTAGGGATTTTAGACCCGACGAATGATTGCCCTGCAGCACAAGTGGCAGATTGGCACATTGTTTCGGCTTATGATGATACTCTTGCATTGATGGAGTTGGCAAAACGAAGCGATGTTATTACGTATGAATTTGAAAACGTGAGTGTTGAAGCGTTAAATAATTTATTACCCGAGGCTAATATTCCTCAAGGGACCGATTTATTGGCGATTACGCAAGACCGCTTATTAGAAAAATCATTCTTAGAGGCAAATAATATCGTGATTGCTCCTTATGCTACGATTATCAGCCCTACTGATATTCAGGATGCTATTGATAGTTTAGGCTATCCATGTGTTTTGAAAACAACGCGCGGCGGTTATGATGGTAAAGGACAGCATGTCTTGAAAAGCCGAGCGGACTTAGCAGAGGCGATGACGTTGCTTAGGGAAGGCACGTGTGAATTAGAGGCGTGGATACCATTTGAAAAAGAATTATCTGTGATTGTTGCAGGTAATGGCACAGAGTATGTAACGTTTCCTGTAGCGGAAAATATTCACCGCAACAATATTTTGTATCAAACAATTTCGCCAGCTCGAATTGCCGACGAGGTAGCTGAAGAAGCGAAGCGTGTGGCCATCGATATTGCAGAAGCATTGCAATTGCGCGGTGTATTGACTGTTGAGATGTTTCTCACTGAGTCTGGCAGTATTTATGTCAATGAACTGGCGCCAAGACCGCATAATTCCGGTCATCATACGATTGAATCTTGTTCGATGAGTCAATTTGATGCACATATTCGAGGTATTTGTGGTTGGCCACTTGCCCAAGTGGAGTCACTTAGTCCAGCGGTTATGATCAATATTTTAGGGATTGAATTGCAGCGAACGTATCGGATGATTGGACAAGAACCGAATTGGCATTTTCATTATTATGGGAAAGAAAAAGCCAAAGTCAATCGAAAAATGGGACACATTACCATCTTGACGAAAGATATTGAAAAAACACTTGAAGAAATAGCACAAACACGTATTTGGGAATAAAAATAGATTTTCAAAGGAGACAAACATGCTAGAACGCTATACACGACCAGAAATGGGAAATATTTGGACTGATGAAAACCGCTATCGAGCTTGGTTAGAAGTAGAAATCCTTGCCACCGAGGCTTGGTCTGAGCTTGGTGAAATACCGAAAGAAGATGTCAAAAAAATCCGCGAAAAAGCAGCCTTTGATACCGCACGTATTTTAGAAATTGAACAAGAAACGCGACATGACGTCGTAGCGTTTACACGAGCTGTCTCTGAAAGTTTGGGTGAGGAGCGCAAATGGGTTCATTATGGTCTTACTTCCACTGATGTCGTTGATACGGCATATGGCTATCTCGTGAAACAAGCCAATGATATCTTAAGAAAAGATATTCAACGTTTAACTGAAGTAATCGGTGAGAAAGCCAAAGCCTACAAGCATACCGTAATGATGGGACGCACGCATGGAGTTCATGCGGAGCCGACTACGTTTGGGCTGAAGCTAGCCTTATGGTACTCAGAAATGAAGCGAAATATTGAACGATTTGAACACGCTGCAGCTGGCGTTGAGGCTGGTAAAATTAGTGGCGCAGTGGGGACATTTGCCAATATCCCACCTTTTGTTGAAGCGTTTGTCTGTGACAAACTAGGTATTCGCGCCCAAGAAATTTCTACCCAGGTGCTACCAAGAGATTTGCACGCAGAATACATCGCAACCATGGCATTAATTGCGACTAGTATTGAAAAATTTGCTACTGAAATCCGTTCATTGCAAAAATCAGAAACTCGTGAGGTGGAAGAATTTTTCGCGAAAGGGCAAAAAGGCTCATCCGCAATGCCGCATAAGCGTAACCCAATCGGCTCTGAGAACATGACTGGTCTAGCGCGAGTGATTCGCGGGCATGTCGTAACAGCGTATGAAGATGTCACTTTATGGCATGAGCGAGATATTTCTCATTCTTCCGCTGAACGTATTATTTTACCTGATACAACGATTTTACTTAACTATATGTTGAATCGTTTTGCGACGATTGTTGAACAATTGACTGTCTTCCCTGAAAACATGAAGCGCAATATGGATGCGACGTTTGGTTTAATTTATAGCCAACGTGTCTTACTCAAATTGATCGATCACGGTATGACAAGAGAAGAAGCCTATGATTTGGTACAACCAAAAACTGCAATTGCTTGGGATGAACAAACACAGTTTCGACCATTGCTAGAGCAAGACGCGAAAATTATGAGTATTTTATCAAAAGAAGAATTAGATGATGCATTTGATTATCGTTACCATCTAAAACAAGTGGATACGATTTTTAAAAGAGTCGGTTTAGAGTAAATCATTTACGGAGGTATGACAGTTTAAACTGTTATCCCTCCTTTTATACAGTCGTTTGACAAATAAGTTGACCTACCTTTTTGAGTTTGCTATGATTCAACCCAAAATTTCAAGAACAAGTTAGCCACTTTTTGAAAAATATTACGATACAGATGTGACACAAACAAATTAGTAAGACAAATTTGTTTCACTGATAGAGACTAGAGATTAAGACAGAATTGGTCAATAATAAGCAAAAGCCATAAAATCCAGAAGTTATTTTCCAAACTTTTGGATTTTATGGCTTTTTTGTTTTCATTGAGTCAAACTGATGCGGCTATGGCTATACTCAAGGATTTCAGACAAAAACTCTAATGAAACTTCACGAAAATTATAAAAAACTTTTAAAAGATGGTAGCTTTTAAAGAGATAAGAGGCTTCAATAGCTTGGATAATTAACTCTTGATTTTTTTGGTTTTGATATTGATAGACATTTCGATGACTAATAGTTGTCAATTTGTTCTCAAAAACCGCTTTTAAAAAAGGAGCTATTTGTGAATCTATTCCAAATTTTTCAGAATATAAAAGCTGTCGGATATCATTGAGGAGTGACTCTTGCGTTTCTACGGATAATGAATCATAGAAAATACGTGCATCATGTCTGAGTTGCTCTTTCATTTGTTCTTCCTCCAAAGTCATATTATCAATGAAACTATATCACAAACACATATTTATGTAAACGCTTATCTTTATTTTTCTATTCTTTAAATACGAACATTTATTGCTTTTTGTAATTAAATTATAAATAATTATTTGACTATCTTTTTTTGTTAGGTTTAAAATGAAAGCAAGAAATAACCAATAAATTAATGAGGTGAATCATGAATACGTGCGATGTAATCTATGAGGGAAAAGCGAAGAAAATGTATCGGACAGAAGATGAATCCATTGTTCTCGTAGAATATTTGGATCAAGTTACAGCATTAAATGGCGCAAGAAAAGATGAAATGGTTGGGAAAGCTGAGTTAAACAATACCATTTCATCTTTTATTTTCACATGGTTAAAAAAAAATGGCATTGAAAACCATTTTGTATCAAAAGAGGGAAAAACCGAACAATTAATCAAAAAGCTAGAAATGATTCCACTAGAAATTGTTTTAAGAAATGTGGCGGCTGGTAGTTTTTCCAAACGGTTTGCTGTTGCACAAGGCACAGTATTAACTAGACCGATTATTGAATTTTATTACAAAGCTGACGAATTGGATGATCCATTTATAAATGATGCTCATGTCGATTATTTTTCAATTGCGACTGAAGGTGAATTAAAGAGTATTCGTCAGCTAACATTGATGCTTAATGAAAAATTGATTGAGTTGTTTGACCAAATTGATTTGACGTTGGTTGATTTTAAAATTGAAGTGGGAAGAACCTCGGATGGGAAAATTCTTTTGGCAGATGAAATTTCACCTGATACGTGTCGCTTATGGGATAAAACAAGCAAGCAATCACTTGATAAAGATGTCTATCGTAAGAAAACAGGGGATTTACTAACGGTTTATCGTGAAGTTACCAATCGACTTGATGCACTTAAGGAGGAAAATTAGATGACACTTGCTAAAGTAATCGTAATGTACAAAGAATCGATCCTTGATCCTCAAGGTGAGGCAGTAAAAAATGCATTGCTGCGACTTGACCATAAAGAAGTAAAAGATGTCCGGATGGGTAAATACTTCGAAATTCAATTAGCAGAGTCTGTTGACCCGGAAGCTGAAATTGAAAAGATGTGTCAAGAGTTATTGGCAAATGTGACGATGGAAAGCTATCGCTATGAATTAGTAGACGAGGTGCAACAATGAAATTTGCAGTTATTGTTTTCCCAGGCTCTAATTGCGATCAAGATATGATATGGGCTGTGAATCTTTTTGATGGTATGCAAGCGACAGCAGTACGCCATGATGAACGCTCATTGATGGGGTATGATGGCGTGTTGCTTCCGGGCGGGTTTTCTTATGGTGATTACTTACGGTGTGGAGCGATTGCCCGTTTTGCACCAATTATGACTGAGGTGGTGCGTTTTGCACAGGAAGGTAAGCCGGTTTTTGGAACGTGCAATGGGTTTCAGATGTTAACAGAACTAGGTCTGTTACCGGGTGGTTTACGAAAAAATGAATCGTTGAAATTTATCAGTAAAGTAGTCCCAATCGTTGTCGAAACAAACAAGCATCCATTTACGAATCAGTATCAAGCAAATGCAACTATTGAGCTACCGATTGCGCATGGCGAAGGAAATTATTACTGTGATGAGGAAACATTAGCTGAACTAGAAGCCAATAATCAAATCTTATTTCGATATGCTGACAAGGTGAACGGGAGTGTCGCAAATATCGCGGGCATTAGCAATCTAGCAGGCAATGTAGTCGGCATGATGCCGCATCCGGAGCGAGCAGTCGAAGCATTATTAGGGTCAACTGATGGTCGTCCTTTTTTTGAATCAATGCTGACAAACTTTGTAAAGGAGAGCAATCATGTCAAATAAGGTGAGTCTTGAGCCAACAGCGGAAACAATCCAACACGAAAAAATTTATCGGCAATGGGGATTAACAGACGAAGAATATGATAAAGTAGTGGCAATTTTACATCGTCAACCCAACTATACCGAAACGGGCTTATTTGCTGTTATGTGGAGTGAGCACTGCTCTTATAAAAATTCAAAACCGATTCTTAAAAAATTTCCATCAAGCGGTTCTCACGTGTTACAAGGTCCCGGTGAAGGAGCGGGAATTGTTGATATTGGCGATGACTTGGCAGTTGTTTTTAAAGCAGAAAGCCACAATCATCCATCAGCGGTGGAGCCATATGAAGGGGCAGCGACTGGCGTAGGCGGAATTATCCGAGATATCTTTAGTATGGGCGCTCGACCGATTGCTATATTGGATTCGTTGCGATTTGGTGAATTGACCAATTCAAGGACGAAGTATTTATTTGAAGAAATCGTCGCTGGCATTAGCGGATATGGTAATTGTATCGGTATCCCGACAGTGGGTGGTGAAATTTCCTTTGACGCGTGTTATGAAGGGAATCCGTTGGTCAATGCGATGTGTGTGGGTGTTATCGAGCATCGCCACATTCAAAAAGGCCAAGCGAAAGGGATCGGCAATCCAATCTTTTATGTCGGTGCAAAAACTGGTCGCGATGGAATCCATGGTGCGACATTTGCCTCAGAAGAATTTGAGGATGAAAAAGAACAAAATCGCTCGGCGGTTCAAGTGGGCGATCCATTTATGGAAAAATTATTACTTGAGGCGTGTTTAGAATTGATTCAAGAGCATCCTGAAGCAGTTGTTGGGATTCAAGATATGGGCGCAGCTGGGTTGGTTTCATCAAGTTCGGAAATGGCATCAAAAGCAGGATCTGGATTAAAGCTTAATCTAGATGATGTCCCTCAACGTGAAACCAATATGACCCCTTATGAGATGATGCTCTCTGAATCACAAGAGCGTATGTTAATCTGTGTCCAAAAAGGCCATGAACAAACCGTTTGCAACCTTTTTGCAAAATATGAGCTTGCCGCTGTTAATATCGGTTCAGTCACTAACGACGGTCAATATCGCTTGTATCACAAAGGGAAATTGGTTGCTGACTTGCCGGTCGATGCATTGGCGAGTGAAGCGCCTGTCTATTACAAAGAACAAGCTGTTCCGAAGAGACTAGAAGCATTTAAACAAATGCAACCTTTTGAACCGGTACTATACTCTGTTGAAGAAACGTTGACTGATTTACTTGCTCAACCGACAATTGCATCTAAGAAGTCGGTCTATGAGACCTATGATTCACAAGTCTTGACGAACACAGTCGTACGTCCGGGAAGTGATGCTGCTGTCGTGCGGATCAAAGGAACGAAGAAAGCTTTGGCGATGACGACGGATTGCAATGCGCGCTATTTATACCTTGATCCAGAACTTGGTGGTCAAATTGCTGTTGCCGAAGCCGCCAGAAATATTGTGGCCAGCGGTGGCCAACCATTAGCTATTACCGATTGTTTGAATTACGGCTCACCTGAGAAGCCAGAAGTCTTTTGGGAATTGGCACAGTCAGCAGATGGCATTTCTGCTGCGTGCCTAGCGTTAGGAACGCCAGTCATCTCAGGTAATGTTTCGTTGTACAACGAAACCAATGGCCAAGCGATTTATCCTACGCCAATGATTGGGATGGTTGGACTGATTGAAGATGTACAACACGTAACAACTCAGTCCTTCAAGAAAAGTGGCGACCTGATTTATGTTATTGGAGAAACGAAGGATGACTTTGCTGGGAGTGAAATTCAAAAGCAACAAACTGGTGAAATTGCGGGCACAATCAGTTTTTCATTAGAAGACGAAAAGAACAATCAAACACTGGTTTTAGCAGCGATCAAAGAAGGATTGATTCAAAGTGCGCATGATTGTGCGGAAGGTGGATTATTAGTAGCTTTAGCGGAATCAGCCTTCGATCATAATTTTGGTTTTTCAATTGATTGGCAAGGAACAAATGCACAGCTCTTCTCTGAAACGCAATCACGATTTGTATTAAGTGTTTCTCTAGAAAATCAAGCGCGCTTTGAAGAACAATTTGGCGCAAACGCGACTTATCTTGGCGTGGTAACGGAAGAACCAACATATGTGATCAAATCAGAAAATGAGCAAGTAATAATTGATGGACTCAATGCAAAGCGAATATGGGAGGAAGCCATTCCATGCCTTATGAAGTAAAAAGCTTGAATGAAGAATGTGGTGTTTTCGGTGTCTGGCAATGTGAAGATGCTGCGCGCCTTACGTATTTTGGTCTGCATGCGTTGCAGCACCGAGGACAAGAAGGAGCAGGAATTGTCGCTAAAGGCGAATCGGAACTTTCTGGCCATCGTGACCTGGGATTGCTTTCGGATGTTTTTTCAAATGAAGCGATTTTGGACCGACTTGAAGGTGATGCTGCGATTGGACACGTCCGATATGCCACAGCTGGTAGAAGGAATCTTGCCAATATTCAGCCCTTTCTTTTTCAATTCGATCAGGAACAAATCGCTCTAGCGCACAATGGTAATTTGACCAATGCAAAACGTTTGCGTCGGTCGTTAGAAAAGGAAGGTGCCATTTTCCATTCTAGTTCAGATACGGAAATTTTGATGCATCTCATTCGTCGAAGTACCAAAAGTACATTGAAAGAAAAAATTATGGAATCACTGAATACAGTCAAAGGTGGCTTTGCGTATCTTTTGCTAACATCTGATGCGATGATTGCAGCTTTGGATCCAAATGGATTCCGACCGCTCGCCATTGGCAGATTGAATAATGGTGGCTATGTAGTAGCTTCGGAAACATGTGCGCTAGATACGATTGGTGCTAGCTTTGTTCGGGATGTCAATCCTGGAGAGATGGTCTGGATATCTGATAAGGGAATGGAAATTATCCCCTATACCACAGATACGCAACTTTCGATTTGCTCCATGGAATTTATATATTTTGCTCGACCTGACTCAAACATATACGGTGTTAATGTTCACACTGCACGTAAAACAATGGGTAAGCGACTAGCGCAAGAAGCACCGGTAGACGCCGATATTGTGGTGGGAGTGCCAAATTCTTCTTTGTCGGCCGCAAGTGGCTACGCAGAAGAAGCGAATATTCCGTATGAACTAGGGTTAATTAAAAATCAATACATCGCGCGGACGTTTATTCAACCTACACAAGAGCTTCGTGAGCAAGGTGTGCGGATGAAGCTTTCGGCTGTCAAAAAAGTAGTCGAAGGAAAACGTGTGATCCTGGTCGATGATTCAATCGTGCGCGGGACAACCAGTCAACGCATAGTGAGTTTGCTAAAAGAAGCGGGTGCGTCAGAAGTTCATTTGCGGATTGGCTCGCCAGCGTTGAAATATCCTTGTTTTTATGGGATTGATATCCAGACAAGAAAAGAGTTAATTGCTGCC
This sequence comes from Enterococcus italicus, assembly GCF_023743875.1. Taxonomy (NCBI): domain Bacteria; kingdom Bacillati; phylum Bacillota; class Bacilli; order Lactobacillales; family Enterococcaceae; genus Enterococcus; species Enterococcus italicus. The sequence continues at coordinate 977,551 of NZ_JAMRVB010000001.1, read as the reverse complement.
AATCATACTAAAGAAGAGATGTGTACTATCATTGGTGCGGATTCTTTAGAATTTTTGAGTGAGCAAGGGGTGATTGATTCGATTGGTTTACCATTCGATGCACCTTATAGCGGTCTTTGTATGGCTTATTTTAATGGCGATTATCCGACGCCATTGTATGATTATGAAGAAGAGTATTTGGCATCTTTACAGGGTGAAAAAGTGGTGCAAATGAACGAGGAGGTATTCAAGTGACAAATCCGTATCAAGAAGCTGGTGTGAATATCGAGGCTGGCTACGATGCAGTCGAACGAATGAAAAAGCATGTCCGTAAAACGGCAAACAGAGGTGTCATGGGAGCAATCGGTGGCTTTGGTGGCATGGTTGATTTAAGTGTGTACGAATTAGCTGAGCCAGTATTAGTGGCGGGCACAGATGGTGTCGGTACGAAGCTACTATTGGCTCAGGAAATGAACCAACATGAAACGATTGGCATTGACTGTGTGGCAATGTGTGTCAATGATGTCCTTGCCCAAGGAGCTAAACCTATCTTGTTTTTAGATTACATTGCTACTGGAAAATTAGACCCAATTGTTGTTGAACAAATCGTAGCCGGTGTTGCGGAAGGCTGTGTCCAAGCTGGTGCGGCACTGGTAGGCGGAGAGACTGCTGAAATGCCGGATTTGTATGCTGAGAACGAGTATGATCTAGCTGGTTTTACGGTCGGTGTTGCTGAGAAAAGTCAGTTAATCCAAGCTGATTCAATCCAAGAAGGCGACCTATTGATCGGGTTGCCATCGACTGGTATTCATTCCAATGGCTTTTCGTTGGTGCGTTCATTATTTTTTAAAAAATACACTTTTTCGTTAGATGCATCATTTTCAGACTATGGTATTGATCATCTTGGTACTACTTTACTGACGCCGACCAAAATTTACGTTAATGATGTCTTGCCTTTACTTGCGGATCATCTGATTCAGGGTGTTGCACATATTACTGGTGGCGGATTTTATGAAAATATCCCGAGAATGTTGCCGGAACACTTGCAAGCAGAAATCCATAACGGTACTTGGCCGGTCTTGCCGGTATTTTCTTTGATGCAAGAACTCGGAGGGTATACATCGCAACAAATGTTTGGCATTTTTAATATGGGTATTGGTCTCGTGCTAGCTATTCGCAAAGAAAACCTGGAACATGTAGAGGCATTGTTTGCGAAAGCGAACACACCATTTTATCAAATTGGCGTGGTGAAAAAACGGAATGGTGATTCGGTCGTCATGAAAGAGGAAGCTGAATGAAGATAGCTGTGTTTGCCTCAGGAACCGGATCGAATTTTACCGCACTCGTCCAAGCGATAAAGCAAGGACAATTAGCTGCGACTATCGAATTGCTCGTCTGTGACCAACCGGATGCATTGGTACTGAAGCGAGCAGAAGCGGAACGAATCCCGATTGTCTGCTTAAAACCAAGTGATTTTGCTACTAAAACGGCCTATGAAGAGCAGGTGAAAGAAGCGTTGATTCTTCATGAAACTGAATTCATCGTCTTGGCGGGGTATATGCGTTTGATAGGCCCGACACTCCTCGAACCTTACAAAAACCGAATCATTAATATTCATCCGTCACTCCTACCCGCTTTTCCTGGGCGAACCAGTATCGCCGATGCCTTTGATGCTGGCGTGTCGGAAAGTGGTATCACCATTCATTATATTGATGAAGGCATCGATACTGGCCCAATTATTTATCAAAAAGCCGTACCGATATTGAAGACAGATACGTTCGCTACCTTTACCGAGCGGATGCATGCGGTTGAACACACCATTTATCCAATGGTGCTCGAAAAAATATTTCAAGAAGGAGCTTCTAATGAAAAAAAGAGCCTTAATTAGTGTATCGGATAAAACTGGGATTGTCCCATTTGCAAAGGAATTAGTTGAGAATGGCTATGAAATTATATCCACAGGCGGCACCAGAAAAGCATTGACTGACGCAGGAGTGAAAACTCTTGCGATTGAGGAAATTACAGGATTCCCTGAAATGCTAGATGGCCGCGTGAAGACGTTGCATCCGCGGATTCACGGAGGGCTTTTAGCAAAACTTGATAACCCGGAGCATGTGGCTACATTAAACGAACACAACATCGATCCGATTTCGCTCGTGGTCGTTAATTTGTATCCTTTTAAAGAAACCATTCAAAAGACAGCAATCACTGAAGCGGAGGCCATTGAACAAATTGATATCGGTGGTCCCAGCATGTTGCGCTCTGCTGCAAAAAACTTCGCTTCGGTGACAGTGGTTGTCGACAGCCAAGATTATCCAGTCATCCTTAGTGAATTAGCAGAAAAAGGCGAAACAAAGCTAACAACTAGAAAAAAACTTGCCCTAAAAGTCTTTCAACACACAGCCGCATACGACGCATTGATTGCTAGTTATTTAGCTGAAAAAGTAGAACAAACGGTATTTCCAGATGAATTGGTGCTTCAATACGAGAAAAAACAAGTATTACGATATGGAGAAAATCCACACCAAGAAGCAGCTTTTTATGTCCAAAGTCCGGCGCCAAGTGGTACGATTGCTAGCGCTAACCAGCTACACGGCAAAGAGTTATCTTACAACAATATTCGTGATACAGATGCGGCGCTTGGTATTTTAGCTGAATATACAAAACCAACAATTGTAGCAGTCAAACACATGAATCCGTGTGGAATTGGTTCAGGCATATCGATTGAACAAGCTTTTGACGCGGCGTATGCTGCCGATCCGGTTTCGATTTTTGGAGGGATCATTGCCAGTAATCAAAAAATCAGCTTAGCAGTTGCTGAAAAAATGAGTTCAATGTTTTTAGAAGTTATCATCGCACCAGCGTTTGATCAAGATGCGCTGCAACTATTGACGAAAAAGAAAAACATTCGCTTGCTTTCCGTTTCAGAATCTTTAGAGAAGCAACCCAAAGCATGGACGTCTATCTCGGTCGGAGGTGGCTTGTTAATTCAAAGTAAAGATGACCTGATTGAAGATGAAACGACGTGGCAAGTGGTGACCAAAAGAAAACCAACTACCGATGAAATTGAAGCACTAGCTTTTGCGTGGAAGGCAGTGAAACATGTCAAATCAAACGCGATTGTACTAGCCAATAAACAACAAACAGTTGGCATTGGTGCTGGTCAAATGAATCGTGTGGGATCAGTAGCAATTGCGCTTGAGCAAGCTAAAGCAAATAATGCAATAACCGATGCGGTATTGGCAAGTGATGCCTTCTTTCCAATGTCTGATAGCGTTGAACTCGCAGCCAAAAACGGCATTAAAGCGATTATTCAGCCGGGGGGAAGTATCAAAGACCAAGAATCGATTGATATGGCAGATCAATACGATGTAACGATGATTTTCACGAATATAAGACATTTTCGTCATTAAGGAGAAGCGCATGAATATTCTAGTGATTGGTAGTGGTGGCAGAGAGCACGCGATAGCCAAAAAGATAAAACAAGATACTCCTGAAGATGCAGTGTACTGTTGTCCGGGAAATCCTGGGATGGAAGTCGACGGCATTCAAGTTTGTTCATTGGATGCTTCTGATTTTTCAGCGTTAGTCACGTTTGCCAAGGAAAAAGAAATTGATTTGACCATAGTAGGGCCTGAACAACCATTACTCGAGGGTATCGTCAATCACTTTCAAGCAGCTGGTTTAAAAATTTTTGGGCCAACGCAGGAAGCTGCCTTGCTTGAAGGATCCAAATCATTTGCAAAAGAAGTGATGCTATCAGCCAATGTACCCACAGCATCTTATCAAGCCTTTGATAAGTTTGAAGAAGCAATCTTATTTTTGGGTGAACAAGAAAAATATCCAATTGTCATTAAGGCTGATGGATTAGCCGCTGGTAAGGGAGTAATTATTGCACAGTCTAAAGATGAGGCACTAACAACTGTCGAGCAGCTAATGAAAGAGCAAATTTTTGGAGAAAGCGGCTCGAAAATCATTATTGAAGAATTTTTAGAAGGTGAAGAGTTTACGTTGATGGCGTTTGTGGATGGCGATGCAGTCTACCCGATGATTCCAGCTCAAGATCATAAACGAGTATTCGCTGGCGATAAAGGTCCCAATACTGGCGGTATGGGCGCGTATGCCCCAGTCCCACAAATTAGTCCGCAAATAATTGAAGCGAGTATAAAAAATATTCTTCAACCAGTAGCATCCTACATGAAACAACAAGGTACGCCATACACCGGTATTTTATACGCTGGTCTAATCGTTACAGCAGAAGGCCCGAAAGTCATTGAATTTAATGCCCGATTTGGTGATCCGGAAGCGCAAGTTGTTTTACCACTACTGTCTTCTAAGCTAGTGAATATTATGGATCAGCTATTGCGTCACGAACCACTTGAGATTGTTTGGCTAAACCAAGTTAGCTTGGGTGTTGTCGTTGCCAGAGAAGGGTATCCGATTGCAGCGAAAGAACCAAGACCGTTACCTGACTTGTCGGATATCAAAGATGTAGATGTGTACTATAGTGGTGTATCGAAACGTGAAAACCGATTTGTCTCCAATGGTGGCCGTGTATTTTTAGTACAAAAAACTGCCAATACTTTCGATGAAGCGAAAGAAACACTCTATCATGAACTGGCTCAAATTTCATCCGATGATTGGCATTTTAGAGCAGATATCGGGTATAGAATTAAGTGAAATACGAACATTGAAAATGTTTTTTAAAAATAAAGATTGTATTCACTTGAATATCTGTCGGAAATCTTATAAGTTATTATGGGCATTACATTTTGAGCAGATTCCATTTGCTCTATAATAAGTGAGGGATTTCGATGTTTGATATGAAAGTTTTTGACTATGAAGATGTACAATTGGTTCCAAATAAATGTGTTGTAAATAGTCGTTCAGAGTGTGATACGACGGTAATACTGGGTAAGCATTCATTTAAAATGCCGGTCGTGCCAGCTAATATGCAGACCATTATTGACGAATCCATTGCAGAATTTTTAGCAGCAAATGGCTACTTTTACATTATGCATCGCTTCGATGAAGAAGGCAGAATTGCTTTTGTTAAACGTATGCAGTCTTTAGGGTACATCGCATCAATCAGTGTCGGTGTCAAACAAGACGAGTATGTATTTATTGATGAATTAGCTAAACAAACATTAACGCCTGACTATATTACAATTGATATTGCACACGGTCATTCAAATTCCGTTATTCAAATGATTCAATATATTAAAGAAAAATTACCCGAGGCATTTGTTATTGCGGGGAATGTCGGCACACCCGAGGCCGTAAGAGAATTAGAAAATGCAGGTGCTGATGCAACAAAAGTCGGCATTGGACCAGGGAAAGTGTGTATCACAAAAATCAAAACCGGTTTTGGGACGGGTGGTTGGCAGCTAGCTGCTGTTCGTTGGTGTGCAAAGGCTGCTCGGAAACCCATCATTGCAGATGGTGGCATTCGAACACATGGTGACATCGCTAAGTCACTTCGTTTCGGTGCGACAATGGTGATGATCGGGTCACTATTCGCTGGTCATGAAGAATCTCCAGGTGAGACAAAAGTGGAAAATGGTGTTGTCTACAAAGAATACTTTGGGTCAGCATCAGAGTTTCAAAAAGGCGAAAAGAAAAATGTTGAAGGCAAAAAAATCTGGATCCAACACAAAGGATCATTAAAAGATACCTTAGTAGAAATGCAACAAGATTTACAATCATCGATCTCTTATGCTGGTGGCACCGATATTGAAGCCATTCGTAAAGTCGACTATGTCATTGTAAAAAATTCCATCTTTAATGGTGATACAATTTCTATTGAGAGGGAAAACAGTTTTTTTCGATGAGCCGAACTTGCACTTTTTCAGCCTTTTGATAGAATAGAATAAATAAGAATTGGAGGAATTTATTTTGAATATTGGCAAACCGAGAAAACTTGGGAAAACGATTGATCAAATCGAGGAAGGTGACTCGCTTTCGTTAACAGAATCAATAGAGGATAATCAATTATTGCTTTATTTAGGTTTAACGAATGATGCAAATCCGCTGTACATCCAGCATGATTATGCACAGAAGACGAGTTATGAGCGTCCGATTGTACCATCGATTATGTTAATGGGTATTGTTACAAGCGCGATATCTAAGCACTTACCAGGTCCAGGTTCCCATGTGGTGAATTTTTCGGTTAACTTTGTTGCACCCGTTTTTCATTACGAAACACTCACATTTGATTTTGAAGTGATTAAAGTTGATAATCGAAAAGATGTGGTGACCATATCAGTCGAAGCAGTCAACAATGAAAAACAACGTGTCTTAGATGCCGTAGTCATGGTTCAGCCGCCAGTCATTACAAAATTAGAAAGTGAGGAAATTCATGAATAATACGTATACGGAAACAACTAGTTTAAATCGTTTTTATGGCAAGGTTTATGGCTTTTTTGCCATGGGGCTTGCAATTAGTGCCATCGCGGCATATCTGTCCATTAATATGTTTCGTGAACAAGTCTTTGGCTTTTTGCAAAACTTTCCACTGGGAATTACCGGTGTATGGATCGTTGAATTTATTTTAGTCATTGTCGTTAGTGCAAAAGCACAAAAAAATCCTTCGTTAACCATCGCTGGCTTTATCGTCTATGCCTTGTTAAATGGCTTTACGTTATCGGTTACGTTGATGCTGTATTCACAAGCAAGTATCGCTTTAGCGTTTGCTACTGCGACATTAACCTTCATTGGTATGTCCCTATATGGTATGTTTACAAAGCGTGATCTAAGTAGAGTCGGTCAATTGGCCATTGGATTGTTATGGGGGGTAATTATTGCGACGCTGTTAAATTTCTTTTTAGCAAGCTCGGCCGTTAACTATTTCCTTTCTTATGTGACAGTCTTGATTTTTATCGGATTGACTGCTTATGATAATCAACAAATTCGCAAACTTTATGCTGCTTCACAAGGTCAAAATCAAACAGGGTTAGCTGCTTTTATGGCATTGCAGCTGTACCTTGATTTTATTAACCTTTTCTTAGCATTACTGCGCATTTTCTCTAGAGATTAAACTATTTTTATACTGCTAAAGCGAAATTCGAGGAAATAAATACTTGAAAAAATCAGCCAATCCAAAGGTTTTAAAAATAACTTTGGGGTTGGCTGATTTTTTTTGTTGTAATTGAACCGTTCTGTCTTCGAATTTTTATGACGAAACTAATCTTTCAAATCAATCGCTTTACTAGTATATCTTTGTTAAAATGAGGAGAATAGGATAATGGCTGGAGGAATGAAACATGCCGAAAAATAAATTATTATTGGTTGATGGAAATAGTGTCGCTTTTCGCGCCTTTTTTGCGTTGCATCAATCGTTAGACCGTTTCAAAAATGCAAATGGCTTACATACCAATGCGTTATATGCGTTTCATAATATGTTTACAAAAGTTATGGAAAAAGAAAAACCTACCCATATCTTGGTGGCATTTGATGCAGGTAAAACAACCTTTCGGACACAGATGTACGCAGAGTATAAAGGTGGGCGGGCGAAAACACCAACTGAGTTTAAGGAGCAATTACCTTACTTAAGAGAGTTATTAGATGCGTTTGGTGTTAAGCATTATGAACTACCCAATTACGAAGCAGATGATATTATTGGAACGTTTGCGCAACGTGCAGACAAGGAATCATTTGATGTTGTGATTTTGACAGGTGACCGAGATTTGACGCAATTAGCAGATGAGCATATAAAAGTGGATATTACTGTCAAAGGTGTGAGTGAAATTGAGGCGTATACACCTGAATCAATCGCCGAAAAATACCAAGGACTTGTACCAAAGCAAATTATTGACATGAAAGGCTTAGCTGGTGATTCTTCAGATAATATTCCTGGTGTGACAAAAATTGGTGAGAAAACGGCCATCAAATTACTAAATCAATTTGGAAGTGTTGAAGGGATTTACGAACACCTAGATGAATTAAAACCAGGTAAGATGAAAGAAAATCTGATTAATGATAAAGATCAGGCCTTTTTATCTAAGACCTTAGCCACCATCAATACGGATGCGCCGGTCGATTTGACTATCGAGCAGTTGGTTTACAAAGGACAACATACTGAGAAGTTGGTCGCTTTTTATCAAGAGATGAATTTCCAATCGTTTTTATCGAAACTAAGCGTATCAGATGCGGATAAAAGTTTGGCTGATATTTCGTTTGACTATGTGACAGAAGTCCAACCAGCTATGTTTGGTGATTCGGGACATCTTTATGTGGAAATGCTTGATGATAATTATCATATTAGTGAGATTGTTGGCTTTGCTTGGTCAAATGGCAATCGTATTTATGTGACAGACAATCTTTCGCTTTTAGAAGATAACGCATTGCAGGATTGGTTGTTTGATGCCAAACGAACCAAATCGGTCTTTGATGCCAAACGGACGACGGTCGCGCTTCATCGCTATGTTGGTAGCCCAAATGGTATCCAGTTTGATAGCTTACTGGCTTGTTATCTGTTGGATACAAATGATTCATCAAATGACTTAGCACTTGTTGCTCATCGCTACGGCCTAACAGAAATCGAAACAGACGAAGCAGTGTATGGAAAAGGGGCTAAAAAAGGGCTTCCTGAAGATAACGAACGATTTTATAGTCATTTGGCACGTAAAGTTGCGACTATGCAAAAATTGGACACAAAATTATCGGATGAGTTAGTCGAAAAAGGACAATGGACACTATACAAAGAGATGGAACTACCGTTGTCATTTATCCTAGCTGAAATGGAAATTACAGGTATTCATGTCGATGCCCAACGCTTGATTGCTATGAAAAGTGAGTTTGCGACCAAGCTTCATGACATTGAAGAAAAAATATACGCGCAAGCAAACGAGCGCTTTAACTTGAATTCACCCAAGCAGCTAGGAGTAATTTTATTTGAAAAGATGGGTCTCCCTGTGATTAAGAAAACCAAAACTGGTTATTCAACAGCTGTCGATGTATTGGAGCAACTAAAAGTGCAAGCGCCGATTGTCGAAGATATTTTGACGTATCGTCAAATTGCAAAAATTCAGTCGACCTATGTCGAAGGATTGCTTAGAATGATCCAATCAGATGGCAAGGTACACACCCGATATGTCCAAACCTTGACACAAACCGGTCGCCTAAGCTCGGTTGATCCGAATCTACAAAATATCCCAATTCGCTTAGAAGAAGGGCGAAAAATTCGTCAAGCTTTTGTTCCAAGAAACAAAAATTGGGTAATTTATTCATCAGATTACTCGCAAATTGAGTTGCGTGTTTTGGCCCATATCTCAAAAGATGAACACTTACAGGCAGCATTCATAGAAGGGCAAGATATCCATACAAGTACGGCGATGCGTGTCTTTGGCTTGGAGAGTGCTGAAGATGTGACCCCGAATATGCGCCGGCAAGCAAAGGCAGTGAACTTTGGGATTGTTTATGGTATTTCGGATTATGGCCTTTCGCAAAATCTAGGTATTACCAGAAAGCAAGCTCAACAATACATAGACACGTACTTTGAACGGTATCCAGGGGTCAAAGCCTATATGGAAAATGTCGTAGAGCAAGCGAAAAAAGATGGCTATGTTGAAACGTTGTATCATCGGAGAAGATACTTACCTGACCTTTATGCTAAAAACTATAATATTCGTTCTTTTGCCGAGCGAACAGCGATTAACTCACCTATCCAAGGGAGTGCGGCAGATATATTAAAAATTGCCATGATTGAAATGAACAAGCGTCTAAAAGAAGAAAAACTAGCAGCTACAATGCTCTTACAAGTTCATGATGAGCTAGTCTTTGAAGTTCCTGAAGAAGAATTAGCTCATGTCGATCAGCTTGTAAAAGAAGTGATGGAGCATGCGGTTACTTTAGCGATTCCACTCGTTACAGATAGTAATTGGGGGGAAACGTGGTACGATGCGAAGTAGATAAGGAAGTGAAGAAATGCCAGAATTACCAGAAGTTGAGACTGTTCGCCGAGGTTTAGAGCAATTAGTTATCGGTAAAACTATCCAATCGGTAAGCGTCTATTGGGATCGAATGATTGAAGGTGGTGATAAAGAGAAAGTGGCCTTTGAATTAGTAGGTCAGACTGTTGAAGCGATTCAACGTCGAGGAAAGTTTTTAATTTTCCGCTACACTGCAAATGACTTGATTTCTCATTTACGAATGGAAGGGAAATATGAATTTTTCCCTCAAGAGACACCACCGAGTAAGCATACCCATGTCATTTTTCACTTTACTGATGGCTCGGAGTTGCATTATCAGGATGTGCGTAAGTTTGGTCGGTTTGCGTTAGTGGCTAAAGGAAAGAGCGCAGAATACGCCGGTATTGCCAAATTGGGACCGGAGCCTACGAATGATCAGTTTTTACTAGGTGCTTTCCAGCAAGGATTGGCAAAATCAAAAAAAGCCGTTAAGCCATTGTTATTGGAACAAAAACTTGTGACTGGACTAGGGAATATCTATGTTGACGAGGCACTCTGGCAAGCTAAAATCCATCCAGAAAGACTTGCTTGTACCTTAACAACTGACGAAAGTATTGCGCTGCATCAAGCTATAATTGACGTCTTGGGCAAAGCTGTCATCGCCGGGGGGACAACGATTCGCACCTATCATAATGCACTGGGTGAGGCTGGCACGTTCCAAGTTGCTTTGCATGCGTATGGTCAGCAAGGAAAACCTTGCAGCCGTTGTGGCACACTGATTGTCAAAACGAAAGTTGCACAACGTGGTACGCATTTTTGTCCCAATTGTCAGAAAGTAGAAGGTTAATAGATGACGTATGTATTAGGAATTACAGGTGGGATTGCTTCTGGGAAGTCTACAGTCACGAACTACTTAAAAAGAAAGCAAATACCTGTTGTCGATGGGGACGTAATTGCTAGACAGATTGTTGAAAAAGGGCAACCTGCATTAGAGGAAATTATCCAAGAGTTTGGACCAGAGATGGTGGATGCTAACGGTCAGCTTATCCGAAAAAAATTAGGTGCACTTATTTTTTCAGATGCGACAAAGAGGCAAAAATTAGATGCTTTATTGGATCCTTTTTTGCGTGAAGCAATTTCTTGCGCTATCACGCACTTTGCGCAACAAGGCAATGCGTTAATTGTCGTGGATTTACCGTTGCTATTTGAAGCGGGCTATCAAAATTTGATGGATGGTGTTGCGGTCGTGAATGTAGATGAGCAGCAACAGGTACACCGACTAATGAACCGTGATCAGCTGACCGAAGAAATGGCGCGCCAACGCATTGAAAGCCAAATGCCTTTAGAACAAAAGCGCAAACTAGCTGATTTTATTTTTGATAATTCTCAGTCAAAAGCCCATACACAAGAGCAAGTGGCTAGCTGGCTAGAACAGCACTTCAAGAATTTATAGCATTTTAAAGAAAACGTAGTGGATTGTTTTGGTACAGTTCATTGCGTTTTCTTTATTGTGTTTCAGTCTGAATGGATATTTTGGTTGATTTGAGTGAGGATTCACTTAGAAATTTGGTTATTGTAGTATTAGCAAAAAGAACTTTCGTGTTATAATATATGAAATAAAAGATTGGTGTAGAAAACATCAAACTTGAGAATAGATTGAAATAATGAGGTGAGTGTTATGCATTGTCCAAAGTGCCATTATAATAGTTCCCGTGTTATTGATAGTCGTCAAGCTGATGACGGGCGTGCCATCCGTCGTCGTCGTGAGTGTGAAAATTGTGGTTTTCGTTTTACGACGTTTGAGCGGCTTGAAGAAACACCCCTACTTGTCGTGAAAAAAAATGGTGATCGAGAAGAATTTAGTCGAGAGAAAATTTTACGGGGCTTGATCCGTTCGGCAGAAAAACGTCCAGTCGCGATGGAACAGATGGAAAGTGTCGTTGACCATGTAGAGGCTCGCGTACGCGAAATGGGAGATAAAGAAGTATCAACCAACCAAATTGGTGAATTTGTGATGGAAGAACTCGTAAATTTGGATGAAATTTCCTACATACGCTTTGCAAGTGTCTATCGTCAATTCAAGGATATGTCAGTCTTTTTAAAAGAATTGCAAGATATCGTAGACAAAGCCAATAAAAAATAAATGCAAACTATAAAGGGGACAGAAAAGGGGACAGAATACATGTCAGAAATACAACCAAATAGCCTGTATCAAGCATACAAAGCTGTCCCATTATCCGATGATGGCGTACAGGCACTAACAGCACTCTATCAGCCCATTATCGGATCTGATGCACTGACGCTATATTTCGCTTTAGCAAATGATGCCAGCACCGCTGAGTATACGCATTTGGATTTATTAAATCAATTAAATTTTGGTATGCAGCGCTTCTTAGATGCACGGTACCATTTAGAAGGAATCGGATTACTTACGAGCTACCAAAAAAATTTAAGTGAGTTCGGCTTATTGTATGCGTATGAATTGCAAGAACCCTTGTCACCGGTACGCTTTTTTGCTGATTCGACTTATTCTTTTTTATTGAAGAATATGGTAGGCGAGCGACGATTCCAGTTACTAGCCAAACGTTACATGATTCCTCGCTACACATGGTCAGCTTACACAAATATCACAAAAAACTTTACAGATGTCTATTCATTTCAACTAGCTGATTACCAGCGAGACCAAGCCAAATTAGAACAAATCGCTAGCCATTTTTCAAAGGAATCAGAACCCGCTGTAGTGCTTGACGATCAGCTAGATTGGTCATTTTTGAAGTTTCATGCGCAGAAAAAACAAATTTCAGCGAAAAACTTCACGGATGAATTCTCCAAAAAATTGTCATTATATCATCAGTATTATGGCTTAGATGAAATGGATCTGGTGCAATATATGGCTGATGTTGTTAATATTGCGACTGGCATGGTAGAAAGTGATGAGCTAGAAAAACGGATTGTCGCTAGCCGAAGAACGACACGTTTCAAAGAATCTTCCGTCAATAAAGAGACAGAGGATGCAGAGATTCGCCGTTTTAATACCTTAAAACTGACAGGTTTTTCTGATTTGGATATTCAGATTATTAAAGAAAGTGAACAAATATCGCCCGCTGATTACTTGGCAGCAATTAAATTGGAGAAAAATAGTTATCCGACGAAGTTAGAAGAATGGATTGTCCGCGACTTAGTAGAACGTAGCCCATTACCGAAAAGTGTCATCAATGTATTGTTACATTATGCTTTAGTTGTGAAAAATAACAGTGTATTGCCACAAAAACTCGTCGACAAAATATCGGCAGATTGGTCTGAGAAAAAAGTCGGGACACCCGAGGCCGCTATCCAGCTCGTTCGAACGTTAGCCAAAGAAGCTCAGACAGCCAAACAACAACGAACTAATCAATCCCGCTATACTCCAAATAAAGTGACCAGAAAAGAGCAACTACCCAAATGGTTAGTCGAGCAAGAAGCCAAAAAAGTAAGCAATGAACAAGTAGAAGATTCCGAAGTTGCTTTGACGGATGAAATGAATGAACGCTTCCAAGCGTACTTAAAGCGAAAAGAAGGTGAATAGTGATGGAGGATGTAGGAAAAAATTTAGACCAACTGATGAACAAAAAAAATTATCGTATGCGCTACGAGGAAATGAAACAAGAAATTTTACAAAATGAAGAAGTCAAACAATTTCTAGTTGAGCACCAGTCTGCTATTACCCAACAAGACATCGAGAAGAGTTTTGCAAAACTGTATGAGTTTGTACAAGAGAAGCGAAAATTTATTCAAAATGATCCAGCTATGATTGCACCTGGCTATGAGCCTACGCTGACACTGAATTATCATTTTATCGATGTCACCTATGTCCCGACAAAAGCATTGCTAGAGAAGGAACACCGGCAAGAAGTAGCGAGTCGCATTCAAACGATTAGTATGCCAAAAGACATCCAAAATGCATCCTTAAAAGAGTATGAACGCACATCGGGTCGAGGAGATGCATGGATCAGTGCATTTGAATTTGTCGATGCCTATACAGCTGCACCCAAGGATTTTCATAAAGGATTATACTTTGTGGGGAGTTTTGGTGTGGGTAAGACGTATTTACTTGGCGCGATCGCACGTGACTTGGCTGAAGCTGGCTACATGACGACTCTCCTTCACTTTCCGACGTTTGCCGTTGAAATGAAACAAGCAATTGGTAAAGAAACTGTCGGCCCCGAGCTGACTAGAGTGAAGCAAGCACCAATCTTAATGATTGATGATATTGGGGCAGATTCTTTGAGTAGTTGGATTAGGGATGAAGTGTTAGGCGTCATTTTGCAGTACCGAATGCAAGAGCATTTGCCGACTTTTTTCTCTTCTAATTTTTCAATGGATGAATTAGAAGAGCACCTAAGCGTTACCCAAAGAGGAGAAATAGAGCCATTAAAGGCAAAACGAATTATGGAACGAATCCGTTATTTATCACAGGAAGTGAGTATGTCTGGTCGAAACAGACGAGAACGTCCTTAAAAAATGACTATGAGATAAGAAAGGAATGAAAGAAAGTGAATGAGCATTTCCTTTCAAAAAGACTAGCTTGCGTGGGTAGCTATGTCCCTAATCAGGCTCGAATTGCCGATATTGGATCAGATCATGCCTATCTTCCAGTGTATCTGATGTTAAATGAGAAAATATCCTATGCGATTGCCGGAGAGGTAGCCCCTGGACCGTATCAATCTGCAAAAAATCAAGTACAACGCCAAGGGCTTGCTAATCGGATCGATGTCCGCCTAGCGAATGGCTTACAAGCAATTACGCCAGAAGATGGGATTCAAGTAATCACTATCGCCGGAATGGGTGGCTCGTTAATCGCATCCATCTTAGAAGAAGGGCGAGCAACTGGCAAACTAGTTGGTGTTAGTCGACTTGTACTGCAACCCAATATCGGCGAAGAGGGGTTACGCAGCTGGTTAATGGCGCACCATTATCAGCTTATTGCCGAAGAAATAATTGAAGAACAAGGGAAAATCTATGAAGTAATGGTCGCTGAGCCTACAGCATCTCCAGTCCATTACACCAAAAAAGAACGCTTATTCGGGCCATTTTTGATGCAACAGCCTACACCGGTATTTTTAAAGAAATGGCAACACGAACAAACACAAAAAGAGCGTGTATTGGCGAACTTGCAACAGGCGCAAACCGTACCTACTGAAAAGCTTGCTCAAATTCAAGAAGAGCTGGCACTAATTAAGGAGTTGTTTGTATGAGTATCGATGGGCAAACATTTATTCAGAAGTTTGAAACGTACTGTCCACTTTGGCTGGCGGAAGAAGGTGATCCAGTTGGCTTACATATTGGTACGTTAGCCAAGCCGATTCAGCGCATTATGATGACATTGGATGTACGACCAGAAGTCGTTGAAGAAGCCATTAAGAAGGGTGTCGATTTGATTGTTGCCAAGCATCCGCCTATTTTTAGACCGATTCAACGACTTGTACCGAGCGATTTGCAGACCAAGATGTATATGGACTTAGTGAAACACGATATTGCGGTCTATGCTGCCCACACTAATATGGATATTATTTGGGACGGCTTAAATGATTGGTTTTGTGAGCAGCTCGATATTGAGGTTCAAGATTATTTAAAAGAGACGCACCGAGTACAATGGAAAAAATTAGTAGTCTATGTCCCGACAGATGCTGCTGCGGATGTGCGAAAAGCCTTGGCAAAAGCTGGTGCAGGGCAGCAAGGAAATTATCAAGCGACGAGTTTTTCTTCAGTGGGTGTCGGACGCTTTACACCACTTGATGGCGCGAATCCTGTGATTGGTGAACGAAACCAAGCACAAGAAGTCAAAGAAGAGCGCGTGGAAGTCTTATATTTAGAGACGCTAGAAGCAGACATTCTTTTGGCAATGAAAGAAGCCCACCCATATGAAAAAGTGGCATATGATATTCTTTCTTTAGGAAATCCACCTAAGACTTATGGTATCGGGCGAGTAGGTCAGCTGAAAAAACCAATGAAGACAGAAGAGTTTGTCCAAAAGGTCAAGCAAACGTTTCAATTAGATGGCTTACGGCTAATCCAACCAACCCCTGCGAAAGAAGTCATTCAGATAGTGGCAATCTGTGGAGGAACAGGTGGCAATCTTTATACCGATGCTTTACGGAAACATGCGGATGTCTACATTACGGGTGATGTCTATTATCATACAGCCCACGATATGCAAACCAATGGCTTAACAGTGATCGATCCAGGTCATTATATAGAAGTCCTTTGTATCTCAAAATTTGTAGAAAAAATGCTACAATGGAAAAAAGAATTAGATTGGGACGTGGATATTATTCCATCAGAAGTCAATACCAATCCATTTGAATTTAGATAGGAGTTTATTGAAATGTCAAAATATGAAAATTTAGTCCCACGTTTCTTACGCTATGTCAAAACAGAAACACGCTCAAATCCAGAAAGTCAAACCACTCCTTCAACAGAAACGCAAATCGCTTTTGCTCACGAACTAGCAAAAGAACTGACAGCAATCGGCATGAGCGATGTACAATATTACGCTAAGAATGGCTTTGTGCTTGCTACTTTACCAGCTAATACGACTAAAAATGTCCGCTCAATCGGCTTCATCTCACATATGGATACGGCTGACTTCTCTGCGGACAATGTCCAACCGCAAATTGTCGAAAACTATGACGGTGAATCAACAATCACTCTAGATGCAGAAGGAAAATATACTTTAAATACAACAGACTTTCCATTCTTAAAAAATTATCAAGGCCAAACCCTCATCACAACGGATGGCTCAACTTTACTAGGGTCTGATGACAAATCAGGAATCGCTGAAATTATGAGTGCCATGGAATTTTTATTGGCACATCCTGAGATTGAGCACGGTGAAGTGAGAGTTGCCTTTGGTCCAGATGAAGAAATTGGAGTTGGCGCAGATAAATTTGATGTCAATGATTTTAACGTTGATTTTGCTTATACAATGGATGGCGGACCAGTTGGTGAATTGCAATATGAAACTTTCAATGCTGCACAAGCTACTATCCAATTTCTAGGTAAGAATGTCCATCCAGGGAGCGCAAAAAATACGATGATCAATGCGTTGCAACTGGCAATTGACTTTCATAATCAACTACCGGGCGAAGAAGTTCCTGAGAAAACAGACGGCACACAAGGTTTTTATCACTTGATGGGCTTTTCAGGTACACCGGAAGAAGCTAGTATGAGTTACATCATCCGTGACCATGACCGCGAATCCTTTGAAAACCGCAAAAAAAATCTTTTAGCGATTCAAGAAAAAATGAATGCGGCATTTAATCAAGAGCGTGTGGTCATTGATATGTACGACCAATACTACAATATGAAAGAAGTCATCGAAAAGGACCTTTCAATTATTGAGTTAGCCAAAGGTGCTATGGAACAACTAGCAATCGAGCCGATTATTGAGCCTGTCCGTGGAGGAACAGATGGCTCAAAAATTTCATTTATGGGTATTCCAACACCAAATATTTTTGCTGGTGGTGAAAATATGCATGGTCGTTATGAATTTGTTGCAGTTGAAAGCATGGAAAAAGCGACTGATGTCATTGTGAAAATTATTGAGCTAAACGCAAACGAAACAAAATAAGCAAAAGGAAGGACGGACGGGTATGTGACAATGCTACTCGTCTGTTTTTTTAGGAGAGGACACAGATGGAACGAGTCTTACTACTTTATAATGAGTCTTCAGGGAAAAATGCAGGCAAAAAAATTGCGTTGCAGCTAAAATCGTTTATTGCCACAAAAAAAGAGAACTGGTTGGTAGAGCTACAACAATCAAATACCGACATTTCTGCAGCTACCATTCGTCAAAAGGCAGAAGACTTTCAAGCAAGTCGCTTAGTCTTTATCGGTGGGGATGGGACCATCCATCATTTAGTAAAGACCTTTAAAGATCAATTGGATCAATATACTATCGGTATCATTCCAGGAGGAACCGTGAATAACTTTGCTCGGTCTTTGGAAATTCCATTGATCAATGAAGAATCCTTTGCGCTAATTACCGATGGGCAACCTAAAGAAGTAGACTATTCCTTAATCAATCAAGAAGACGTCATCATCTCCACCTTGACGATCGGTATTCTAGCGGACACAGCTGCTCGGGTCAGCCAGAAAGAAAAACAAACTTTCGGACCATTTGCCTTTATGAAGCGATTTTTAAAATTGTGGATCAAAAAGAAACGCTACCATCTAACCATTCAAACAGATGATAAAGTATGGCAAGGCAAAGTAGCATTGTTGACTATCACGATGACCAATTCAGCAGGTGGCTATGTTCACTTTGATGAAAATGCAACGCCTGATGATGGTCAAATGCACGTCACGATTTTAGAAACGCTATCACTTTGGAAAACATTTCGATTATTGCCTTATATCATTTTAGGGCATGTCGATAAAATCCGTGATATCGTCTATTTTTCAAGTCAAAAACTCACCATTCGTGCCAAAGAGCATAAAGTACAAACACGAACAGACGGTGACCCGACTGCCTATCTACCAGTCGAATTAGAAGTTGTACCAAAAGGGATGACCGTCCTAGTACCAAAAAAGGAGGAGCAGATTGAGTGAAGTATCTATGGAATGAATTTGTTCGTAATCCTATTTGGTTTTATTTACTCATTGTCAACCTCTACACTTTTGGATTAATGGGGTATGACAAGCGACAAGCAATTCGACACAAGTGGCGTGTTCCAGAAGCAAATCTTCTATTTATAAGTGGCATCGGTGGTGGTGCGGGAGGTTTGCTAGCTAGCCGTCTATTTCATCATAAGACGAGAAAGCAAAAATTTCTTATTGCATTTGTGATTGGGATTGTGGTGGATTGCTTGTTGATTCTTTTTTATCATTAAGAGGAGGACCATATGAATCAAAAAGCAACCTATCGTATTATTGGCAATTGTCTCATACTGGCACTCTTAATTGGGGTTGCTTATTATTTATTAAGCCATTCGCTAAAAGATATTCTCAGTCAAATGCTTGCTACGAGCCCCTTATTATTAGCCGCTACATTTATATGTGGAAGTAGCTATCAAGTGCTTGAAGGTAAATTGATTCGCACACTCATTGCGCCGATTCAGCCAAACTTTTCTTTTCGTGATGGGTTTTGGTTGAGTGGGTATACTGCTTTTTTCCGCTTAGTCACATTTGGGGTTGGGACGTTGCTTTCGGAGGTTTCGTTTTACCATCAGCGTGATATTAGTTATTCAGAAAGTATGGGTATTGCAAGTTTACGAATTATTTTGTATAAGCTAACCGCCTTTTTCTACGCCTTCAGCTGCTTGCTCTTTCAAGCAACCTATTTATGGCAGGAACAGCAATCCTTGTTTTGGCTCATTGTCAGTGGATGTACGGCTACGTTGGCGATTGTAGTAACGCTGCTTTGTTTTGTGATGAATCATCGATTACAAGAATGGCTACTAAACGTTGCCAAACGGCATATCCGACGTGAAAAATGGCGTGACCAGCTTGATTCATTTTCTGAGTCAATCGATGCCTTACGTCTGACGATGAGTCGAGTTCTATCGAGTCCTTTGCTGGCAGTACAATTGTTAGGAATTAGTTTGTTAAAATTTTTGTGTTGGTATTCACTGCCATACATTCTTTTTAATGGGTTTGGCGTAGACATTACCTGGTTTCAGTCATTTTCTCTTATTAGTTTCTCAACTGTTTTAGCAGGTGTGCTACCAGCACCAGCTGGCGTTGGCTCATTTGAATTTGTTTTTTCGTATCTCTTTCAACCAGTTGCTGGGACCGTCGTAGCTGTATCAACGCTGTTATTGTATCGTTTGGCGACATATCTGCTCCCATTTTTATTAGGATTTTTTTATGTATTAGTCGAAAAAAGACGTCAAATCCAACAGGAAATTCATCTATTGAAAAGTGAGGAAAAAGATTCATAATCGTTGAGGCGTTTCTTTTGACCTTTACTGACTAAATAGATATAATAGGGTTTGTAAGAAAATATTCTTACCTGATGGGAGGAATAGCAAATGGAAATGGAAAAAATGACGACCACGATGCAAAGTTCTCTGGCCGAAGCACAACAAGTGGCGATAACTCGCCATCATCAAGAGATTGATATTGTTCATCTTTGGAAGATTTTTTTGCAACCGAACCATTTTGCACGTAATCTTTACAAAGATGCCGGCCTTGATGTGGATGCATTTGAACAAGAAGTGGATCGTTTATTAGACGAATTACCAGTTGTCGAAGGTAGTCAAGTAAATTATGGTCAAACAATGAGCCAAAATCTTTTTCACTTATTGACTGAAGCAGATAAATTAAGAGTAGAATTTCAAGATGACTATTTAGCAACTGAAATGGTTGTCCTGGCGCTTATGAAACTAAAAAATCATGTACTCACACGATATCTAACAAACCAACAGTTGACTGAAAAGCAATTAAAAACAACGATTGAAGAAATGCGAGGTGGGGATCGAGTGACTTCACAAAATCAAGAAGAAACATACAAAGCACTGGAAAAGTATGGTGTAGACTTAATCCAACAAGTAAAAAATGGCAAAATGGACCCAATTATCGGACGAGATGAAGAAATTCGTGATGTTGTGCGTATTTTGTCTCGGAAAACCAAAAATAATCCCGTATTAATTGGAGAACCTGGTGTCGGTAAAACGGCTATTGTCGAAGGATTAGCACAACGAATTGTTCGCAAAGATGTCCCAGAAAATTTAAAAGATAAAACCATCTTTTCATTGGATATGGGGGCATTAATCGCTGGAGCCAAGTTCCGAGGCGAATTTGAGGAACGGTTAAAAGCCGTTTTACAAGAAGTTAAAAAGTCAGATGGCCATATTATTTTATTCATCGATGAAATTCATAATATTGTCGGTGCAGGTAAAACAGAAGGTAGTATGGACGCAGGCAATCTGCTTAAACCTATGCTTGCACGTGGTGAGCTGCACACAATTGGTGCGACAACACTAGATGAATACCGTCAATACATGGAAAAAGATAAAGCCTTAGAGCGTCGTTTCCAAAAGGTACTAGTCAAAGAACCGACAGTCGAAGATACAATCTCTATTTTAAGGGGCTTAAAAGAACGTTTTGAAATTCACCATGGCGTGAATATTCATGACAATGCACTAGTCGCAGCGGCTACACTGTCTGACCGCTATATCACTGATCGCTTCTTGCCGGATAAAGCGATTGACTTAGTAGATGAAGCTTGTGCAACTATCCGTGTCGAAATGAATTCAATGCCGACTGAGCTTGACCAAGTAACGAGACGGCTTATGCAATTAGAAATCGAAGAAGCGGCATTGAAAAAAGAAAATGACGATGCCTCGAAAAAACGCCTAGCAAACTTGCAAGAAGAATTAGCAGATTTGCGTGAAGAGGCCAATGCGATGAAGATGCAATGGGAGACAGAAAAAGAAGAAGTCAACGCGGTTTCGACTAAGCGAGCTGAAATCGATCAAGCCAAGCATGAACTAGAAGATGCTGAAAACAATTATGACTTAGAGCGAGCTGCTGTGTTGCGTCATGGCACGATTCCACAATTAACGAAGGAATTACAAGAATTAGAAGAAAAAAACAGTACTGAATTAGGCCGGATGGTACAAGAATCGGTGACAGAAAATGAAATTGCCACGGTTGTTGGACGTCTGACAGGCATTCCTGTTACGAAGTTGGTCGAAGGTGAACGTGAAAAACTCATGAAGCTCAATGAAACCTTACATCAACGAGTGATTGGCCAAGATGAAGCTGTAGATGCTGTTAGTGATGCGGTTCTCCGCTCAAGAGCTGGACTGCAAGATCCACATCGACCATTAGGATCATTTCTATTTTTAGGTCCGACAGGTGTGGGGAAGACCGAATTAGCGAAAGCACTCGCTGAAAATCTCTTTGATTCTGAAGATCATATGGTTCGGATTGATATGAGTGAATATATGGAAAAACATTCTGTTTCACGATTAGTCGGAGCGCCTCCTGGCTATGTCGGCTATGAAGAAGGTGGACAATTGACAGAAGCTGTCCGTAGAAATCCTTATACCATTGTCTTATTAGATGAAATTGAAAAAGCTCATCCGGATGTCTTTAATATTTTGTTGCAAGTATTGGATGATGGACGTCTGACAGATTCGAAAGGTCGCGTCGTTGATTTTAAAAATACAGTGATGATTATGACGAGTAACATCGGATCAAACTTGTTGCTAGAAGGGGTTACCCAAGATGGCACGATTCCTGAAGCGGTCAAAGAACAAGTATTAGGATTGTTAAGAGGAAGCTTTAAGCCAGAATTTTTAAATCGGATTGATGACACCATTTTATTTACCCCACTAAGTCTAGATAATGTCAAAGGTATCGTTGATAAGATTGTTGCACAAGTTGCACGGCGCTTAGACGCACAAGAAATCTATCTTGAACTATCAGACGAAGCAAAAGATTGGATTGCTGAAAATGGGTATGAGCCTGCATATGGTGCACGACCATTGAAACGATTTGTGACCCGAGAAGTCGAAACACCATTAGCCAAAGAAATTATCTCAGGTAGGGTGATGCCTAAGACTCGAGTTATTATTTCTTTGCTAGACGATCACTTAGTTTTTCAAAATGAACCAATCATAGAAGAGTAAATGGACAATTTAGAACACCTTTTAAGAACATGAGGCAGCATTGTTCATCAAAAAGACCAGCAAACCCAGAAGTTTAAAAAATAACTTTTGGATTTGCTGGTCTTTTTTTAATGTCACAGTTCATTCTACAGAGCGAGATAATCATCATTTTCGGGTTTACCATGTTTGCTTTTAATGATGCGATAGATGATAAAATAATCACCCGAACCATGAGCTTGAATGTAAGAATAGATTGCAATCAGTATGGCACCAATGGTATTGACAGCTAAGTCACCCAATGTATCCATTAGTGCTGCTCGGCCGACATAGGGGACACCAGCAAGTGTTTGATACCGTTGGAGATTCAAATTGGCGAAAGTATCGCAAGTGAATTCCCAAAACTCCCAAAATACACCACAAATACCTGCAAAGCCAAAACCAGATAAAAGAAAAACCCAGACTGGAATGTTCTTCGTAGGAACTTGTTGTAAGCCATTGGTAATGATGCCATAGCCAATCATAGAAAGCAACATCGGGCTCGTGCCATGAAGAATTTTATCCCAAAATGGAATCAAATCCATCAGATGCAGACAACTGCCTAAAAAGACAGACATAAAGAGAAAGAACCAATAAAAATAGATCGTTGCTTTCGGAAAGTAGAGATGGAGTACCTTACGAATCATATCAGGTGCAAAAATCAACGCAATACCAGCCAAACATTCAATGACAACAACCATTCCAGAAGCCGGGCTAAGAAACCACTCGCGAATGGTCGCAAGTAGGGTGAGAAATGAAAATGCAAGCAAACTCCACCGTACTTTATGATAAGTAGACAATTACACGTCACGCTCCTTTAAATACTGGTCTAAGCCAAGAAGTAGCTCACTTGTCGAAGCGTAGATTGCACCATTTAGTTTAATCAAGCCTATCGTATATAGATTCGCGTAATGGAATTGATTTTCACCAATCGTTTGCAAAGCCGTCAGTTTTTGTTGATTCATCGCACCTTGTTGCCGGCTATCGGTGTAAAGCGCAACGACAGGAATCCCTGACGCATAGGCGATACCAATCTCAGACGCAACACCTGGATCAATCGTCAACCCATCCAATAAAGCAATCATCAGCTGGCTTTTTTGCACTTCAGCTGTATCTGCTAAGGCAATCATCTTGCTGTCAGCGTACGCTTGCTTGTCGTTAATTGCCGCATTTTCTTGTGGCAAATAGATTGTATGCTCTGGATATTTCTCGCGAATGGCTTTTGCTAACTGTGCATTAAAAAGAACATCACTTTCTGAAAATAAAGGGGCAGCAAAATAAAGATGCATTCCGATTTCCTCCTTTTAGAAATAATCACTAAAGTACGCTTCCATGTCTGGGATGATTCGTTCCAATGTCCGTAAAGTCTCTTTATCTGTCGTTAAACGCTCAATGCGTGAAAGATAAGAAGCACGGCGGTAATTCATGAGTAAGCAAGTCAGGGTCTGAATGTCAATCGAAACGGCATGACCAATTGGTTCACTCGAGATCCGGGTTGACTGCGTGTCTTCGTCATAGCTTAAACTAAAAACACCATTGTTCCACTCGGCAATCGGGTCATGAATCTGAAAATGAAACGGGCGGCTGAAGGACTTGAAAGGGAAACTCTTTAAAAATTCTTCTACATCAACAATACGGGCCATATAGTACGGCTCAATTTCTTCTTTGATCTGACTATCTTCCAGTAAAAAGGCAAGAGGTTCATTTTTATAAATGTCACCCTTTACCCAGTACACCATCGAAAAATGTGCAGACACAAAGTTCCATAAGCCATTACGCGCCTCTTGGTTGAGGTAAAACATTTCTTTAATGTGAAAGACTTCTTCGGCTACCCAATAAAACAAAACGCCTGTCGGTTGACCATGTTCATCGTAGTAAATAGCCGCCGTTCGCTGATCTTCATTCTCGTAGCGCCAATATTCTTCCCAGTGAAACGAGATGCGCTGCAGTGCTCCGTGGTTTTCTTTGGCAAAGAGGTCATAGACTCTGTAGACATCTTCATGGTCGACATCGCGTCGTTCGACCATCCCCGGCACAGCAATCGTTTTAGGCAATTGTGTGTCACGAATTTTAAAGGAAATTTTGTCGGACATAATTTCCCAGCCTTTGCGACGATAGTATGGAATATTGTAAGGATAGAGATAAGATATCCATTGCTTGTCCTTACGCATGTGCTCCAACGCTAAGCGAATTAAGCCTTGCATTAAGCCATGACCGGCATACTCAGGATAGGTGCCTACACCAGTCACGCCGCCCATTTTGTAGATTGTTCCGTGAATATTGACCTCGCAAGGATAGATTGCAATTTGTGAAACGAGCTGCTCTTTATTAAACCAACCAAACACTTTGGATAATTCTAAAATTGGTTTTTTGGATTTAATCATTTCACGCTTGCTCTCAAATCCACTTTCTTCAATATCTGATTCAGTGATTTGGAAGACGTAGCTCAACAATTCATTAAATTGATCGACATCTTTTTCTTCCACTGGCCGAATTTCTAACTGGTGACTTGAATCAAATTCCATCGTTCCAACTCCAATACTTCAATTTATAGACAAAGTATAACAGACATCTTGCGGATTGTTTAGCTAGTTGAATAGAAAAGACTTTGAATCTCTTGCTTGCGTTGGTATAATAAGAAAAGCTGATTAAAAGAAATGAAGGAGTACCTATGCATACAGTTGAAGAAATGAAAAAGCGTCAAAAGATGATTCGAAACTTTTCAATCATCGCTCATATCGATCATGGCAAGTCGACCTTAGCCGATCGTATTCTTGAAAAAACCAATACCGTATCCTCCCGTGAAATGCAAGCTCAATTACTTGATTCCATGGATTTAGAAAGAGAGCGCGGAATTACCATTAAATTAAATGCTGTCGAATTGAACTACACTGCTCAAGATGGCAATACGTATATCTTCCATTTAATTGACACTCCTGGACACGTCGACTTTACGTATGAAGTATCGCGAAGTCTTGCTGCCTGTGAAGGAGCTGTACTGGTCGTCGATGCCGCGCAAGGGATTGAAGCGCAGACCCTAGCGAATGTGTACTTAGCACTGGACAATGACTTAGAAATCTTACCAGTCATCAATAAAATTGACTTACCAGCCGCCGATCCTGAGCGCGTACGCAAAGAAATTGAGGATGTAATTGGGATTGATGCAAGCGAAGCCGTCCTAGCGAGTGCCAAAGCAGGGATCGGAATTGAAGAAATTTTAGAGCAAATCGTAGCTTATGTACCTGAACCAACAGGTGAGCTTGAAGCACCTTTGAAAGCACTGATCTTTGATTCTGTATATGATGCCTATCGTGGAGTTGTCTTAAATATACGGGTTATGGATGGTGTCGTAAAGCCTGGGGACCGTATTCAATTAATGAGCAACGGCAAAACATTTGAAGTAACGGAAGTCGGGGTCTTTTCTCCAAAGAGTATCAAGCGTGATTACTTGATGGTGGGTGATGTAGGCTACATCACTGCAGCAATCAAGACGGTCCAAGATACTCGTGTCGGGGATACGGTTACTTTAGCAGACAATCCAGCGACCGAAGCACTGGAAGGATACCGTCATATGAATCCCATGGTTTATTGTGGCCTGTATCCAATCGACACATCACGATACAATGATCTACGTGAAGCATTAGAAAAACTACAATTAAATGATGCAGCTTTACAGTTTGAACCAGAAACCTCTCAAGCATTAGGCTTTGGTTTCCGCTGTGGCTTCTTAGGATTGTTGCATATGGACGTGGTGCAAGAACGATTAGAACGTGAATTTAATTTAGATTTAATTACAACGGCGCCATCAGTTATCTATCACGTGAATAAGACAGATGGTACCCAGCTGACTGTAGATAATCCAGCTGATTTTCCAGATCAAGTCTCTATTTTAAATGTAGAAGAACCTTATGTAAAAGCGACAATCATGGTTCCTAATGATTACGTAGGTGCCGTAATGGAGCTATCCCAACGCAAACGCGGCGACTTTGTAACCATGGATTATCTCGATGATTATCGCGTAAATGTGGTCTATGAAATTCCCTTGTCAGAGATTATTTTTGACTTCTTTGACAAATTAAAATCAAGTACAAAAGGATACGCCTCACTAGATTATGAAATGTCTGGCTACCGTCAAAGCAAACTCGTGAAAATGGATATTCTTTTGAATGCTGAAAAAGTCGATGCTTTAGGCTTCATTGTCCATAAAGAATTTGCCTTTGAACGTGGCAAAGCTATCGTTGAAAAGCTAAAAAAATTGATCCCACGCCAGCAATTTGAAGTGCCTATCCAAGCTGCAATTGGCCAAAAAATTGTCGCTCGTTCAGATATCAAAGCCTTGCGGAAAAATGTCCTAGCCAAATGCTACGGTGGCGATGTTTCCCGTAAACGAAAACTATTAGAGAAACAAAAAGAAGGAAAAAAACGCATGAAACAAATTGGTTCGGTCGAAGTACCTCAAGAAGCCTTCATGGCTGTTTTGAAAATGGATGACCAGGATAACGCGAAATAGCTTGTTATCAACTGAAAACACTGTTAAATCAGTCTTTTCGAGTGGCGGAAAATCCGTGATTTACCCGTTTAAAAAAGTTTAAACTGTCATACGGTTGTCACAGACCAATAAAAAAGGACAAAAAAGGAATATTTCCCTTGAGGATTTTTACTTGTCAGCGTATGATGAAAGCATCTCATAAGGAGGTGCTTTTTTCATGCAAACAAATAAAGATGAGTTAATCAAAATGGGAAATCATTTAAAAGAAGTTAGAGTATCTAAACAATTAACCCAAGAAGAACTAGCAAAAATATCAAATATCTCACAAGCTACAATTGTAAAATATGAAAATGGCTTACGTAGCATATCGAAAAAGAGTGACAAAATTTTAAGTGAAGTTCTTGGTGTGGATTCCTTTATCAAACATTTAGACGAAAAAAATTGGCAAATCCTGAAAGATTTAGAAAAATATCAAAGCATCAATAATTTTTCTCGAGAGGAATTGTCTAAACAACTAGATATTGAAATTTCTCTTCTTAATAAGTTTTTGAATAAAAGTCGCCCATTATCCAAAAATGCAGTTCAAAAGATCACTCAGCTGTTAACTAACGACGGAAAAGAAATTTTGATGGATATCAAACAAGATGATGGTTCTTTTAAATTACCCGTTGTTGATAGGGACGCAATGGGCAACCGAATGCAAGAGATTCGGAAAAATAGAGGTGAGACATTAGAAAAATTTGGGAAGAAATTCACTCGACCTGCTGGAAAGAATGTTGTAACTAGGTGGGAAAAGGGGATAAACATCCCTGATATTGAAAGAATAATGAATGTTGCTTACTTAGGTAAAGTGACAGTTCCTTATATCTTGTATGGAGATACTTTCGGCAAGATGTTGAAGAAAGGAAATAAGATTAACCAATTTGAAAAGTTGGATCCATTCCGAATGGGATTAAGATTTCGGAAAATTCGAAGGGATTATCGTTTAGAAAGAGAAGACTTTGGAAAGTTTTTTTCACCACCTATCACGAAATGGTCGATGGATAGATACGAGAATGGAAAAGATATTCCGAACACAGATCGCATTATTCAATATGCTTATATCGGAAAAGTCTCTTTGGAATTTTTGATATATGGCATCTGATGATTATTGAAAAGAATAGTTTTTAAACACTTGAGGCATTCAAACGTGGATGTCTCTTTTTTATTATCCAAAAATGAAAGGAGATTTATTTTATGAAAAAGCCAAGATTTAAGAATTGGCGCTTGTTTGCGGCATTAGCTCTATTAGGTCAAACAATTGGTGGCTCTCTTAGCCCAACGATTGCCTTTGCCGAGGAAATTATCCATCCGCAAACGGTAACGGTGGAACTGGATTTGGCGCACCAATATGCGGTCGAAGGTACTTTTAGTGACGGCCGGCCCATGTCAGAAGTCACCGTCCCGCACTATGCTGTCTATAATGGTGTAAAACAAGACATTTTCTGTATTGAACCAGGAGTGCCGATTTACAATGAATTCACGCCAGGTTATGAGAAGAATCCACTGCCATCTATGCCGGAAAAAGCAAAACTAGTTTCTGTTTTATGGAAGAATGCCGGCACGGATGTGGATACCCATATTGTGGCCCAAAAGATGATCTGGCAAGAAGTCAATGGCTACACGCTTCACTCCATTAAACGTTCCGATGGCAGTGCAGTAAATATTACCGCCATTGAAGCAAAAATCAATCAGGCCATCACGGATTATCAGAAGGAACCAAGCTTTCACAATTCCACAGTGAAAACCGTGTTAGGCCAATCGACAACTGTGACCAATACAAATGGTCTGAATTTATCGGAATTTGATGAGGTTGTCGACAATACCGCCAATATTGATTATCGCGTGAATGGCAACCAATTGGTGATTACACCTAATGCCAACTCAAAAGAGAGCGGTGTGTTAACCCTAAAGAAATCCGCCGGCACCGGAACACCTGTGGCATACAAAAAAGCCGGCCAACAAACTTTGATGGCGGGGGCAATTGATAAACCGAATAGCTACACGGTTAAAATTGATGTAGAAACGGAGGGTTCTTTAAAAATCAAGAAAGTTGATAAAGAATCAGGTGGTGTTGTACCAGGAACGGTTTTCCATTTGGATTTCGGAAAAATGTTACCTACAAAAGATGTCACTACGGATAAAGAGGGAGTGGCGACATTGGATGGAATTCCCCATGGCACGAAAGTAACGATTACTGAAAAATCGGTGCCGGCGCCTTATACGATTGATACCACACCACTGACCGCAACCATTAAAGCCGGAGAGACCATTTCTGTAACTTCAAAAAACACTCGAGAAAAAGGCCAAATCATTTTGGATAAAACTGGAGTTGAGTCAGGGACGGATCTTTGGAATGAGAATTATTCCTTAGCTGGCAATACGTTTGCCATTCGCAAAGACAGTCCAACTGGTGAAATCGTCCAAGAAATCACGACTGACGAAAAAGGTCATGGGGAAACACCAAAAGAAATCGCCAATGCGTTGGAATTAGGCACCTATTACGTGACAGAAACCAAAGCGAGTAATGGCTTCGTGAATACTTTCAAACCAGTAAAAGTTGAATTGAACTATGCCAACCAAACCGTGGCGTTGGTTACTAGCAATGTAAAAGGTCAGAACCAAGAAATCACTGGCGAAACCACTTTGACAAAAGAAGACAAAGATACGGGTGATCAGACACAAGGAAAAGCCGAATTTACGGAAGCCGAGTACACCTTGTTTACCGCTAAGGATGGAAAAGCTGTTAAATGGAGTGAGGCTTTTAAACCAGAATTGGTAAAAGGCACCAAAGCTTCTGATGAAACGGTCACCTTGACTTTGGATGAGAAGAATCAAGTAGCCGTGAAGCATCTAGCCATTAATGAATACTATTGGCAAGAAACCAAAGCGACAGAAGGCTATACCTTGGATGAAACAAAATATCCGGTGTCTATCAAAAAAGTGGATGATAGCGCAGAGAATGCGGTAATTACCCGAGATATGACTGCCAAAGAACAAGTAATCCGTTTCGGCTTTGATTTCTTCAAGTTTGCCGGATCAGCTACCGGAACTACCGAAACGGGCTTTAATGACTTAACCTTTAAGGTAACACCATTGGAAGGAACCGCGGAAATTACGGGTGCTAAAGATGAAGCCACCACAGCTTATAATGAACAACTAGGTTTTGATGGTTATGGCAAATTTGAAAATCTGCCTTATGGGGATTATTTATTGGAGGAAGTAGAAGCACCAGAAGGATTCCAAAAGATTACGCCACTAGAAATTCGTTCTACTTTTAAAGAAAACAAAGAAGATTACACCAAAAGCGAGTATGTCTTTACCATAACCGAAAAAGGGCAAAAACAGCCAATTAAAACAGTGAAAGTTCCTTATGAGAAGCTAACAAATACGAATTTCTCTGTCAGTCTGAACCGTTTGATGCTTTATGATTTGCCTGAGGAAGAGGACAGTTTAACTTCTCTTGCGACTTGGAAAGACGGAAACAAAGAACTAACCAGCTTGGAATCTACAGAATTAGTCGACAAATTGAGTTACAACTTGCATGAAATCAAAGACGATTGGTATGTTGTGGCCCAAGCAATCGATGTGGAAGCCACAAAAGCTGCCCAAGAAAAAGACGAGAAGGCAAAACCAGTCGTGATTGCAGAAACAACCGCAATATTGGCGAATAAAGAGAAAACAGGAACCTGGGAAATTCTGCATAAATTGACGACTGAACAAGTCTTGGATAAAACGATTGTCTTATTCAACTATGTGTATGAAAACAAGGCAGCCTATGAAGCAGGCGATGAACCAGTCGCAAAAGATGCCAGCTTGAACAATCAAGCCCAAACTGTCAAAAGTGAGATTGACCGGCATGTTTCGATCCAAACCAAAGCCCACCTAGAAGATGGTTCGCAGACTTTCACTCATGGGGATGTGGTGGATATGTTCGATGATGTGTCTATTACCCATGATGTACAGGATGGTTCAAAGGAAGCTTTTGAAACCATCCTGTATGCTTTATTACCAGATGGTACGAACAAAGAAATTTGGAAATCTGGTAAAATTGAGTATGAAGTCAATGACAAAGAATTTACCAAAACCGTACTTGCAGAAAAAGTCGACACCAGCAACTATCCAGAAGAAACCAAGTTTACCTTTGCGGAAAGCAATTATGACAAAGATGGAAACATCAATGGAAAACACAATGAGGATTTGAAAGAAAAATCCCAAACTTTAACACCGAAAGAAGTTCCGACAACACCTAGTACGCCAGAACAACCGGAGACACCAACTGTTTCAAGTGACACTCCAGAATCCAGTCCTACAGTGAAGACATTCCCTCAAACTGGAGAGAAAAATTCCAATGTTCTCCTGTTCATTGGCTTCACCTTGATCTTTGCGACGGCTGGGTATTACTTCTGGAATCGTCGAAACTAAGGTGATGAGATGAAACAAGTAAATCCTAAGAACCAACGTGCGCGACCGCCTCCTAAAAAAGTGGTCGCGCTATTTTTGTATCTAAAACTAAAACGAAAAGAGGAAAAGAATATGGAATTGAAATTTGTTGTACCAGATATGGCCGAAACATTTGGAAAGATAAGTTATGCCGGTGAAGGAGAAATCCTCACAGAAGGATACGGTCGAAATACCACCGTAATTGGTCGGAGTTACCATTTATATTCTAGTAAACAACGAGCTGATGATATCGAAGTGGTGGTGGCAGCGGAAGCCGGTGAAAAGGATTTTGATCAAGACCAACCGCTAAAAGCCGTGAATCCCCAATTGGTTGCCAAAGGCTATGAAATCGAGAACCGTGGTTTTACGGATTACGTGTTGTATGTCGATGATTTAGTGAAAGCATAGGAGGAAAAAGGATGAGATTAACAGAAGGTATTGTCGTAGATTCAGGATTAACATTTGGTAAGTTGCGATTTTCCGCATTACGCCGGGAAGTACGGAAACAAAATGAGGATGGAACCGTTAGTAACGAGGTGAAAGAACGTACCTATAATTTAAAATCCTCGGCACAAGGTCGAATGATTCAAGTCAGTATTCCATCGAATGTTCCTTTACGCGAGTTTACCTATGACGCAGAAGTTGAATTGGTCAATCCAATTGTGGATACGGTGGCCAATTATGTTTTCCGAGAAGGAACCACGGTCAACTGGTTTATCAAGGCGGATGACTTGGTGCTAAAACGCCCGCAAAATCAAGGGAATCCTACTAACCAAAATGAAGGGAAGAAATAGGTGAAGATTATGGAAATAAATGTTGAGCATATTTTAGATTGTCTCGATCAATATGGTAAAGGAGAGTTGACCGAAGAACAACTCACGAAAGCTTTGACATACGATGAAAAACTGTTCCTGATTATGCATCAAGGTTCACTGGGAGTAGATACCGATAGCGAAGAAGACTTTGATGTGCTGGATTGGCTAGGAGAAGAAGAGTCATTCTTTATGGTTGTGGAAGTAAATGAATGTTTGTGTCGGGAAGCTGAATCCGCCTTGGAAGACCTTGGCGTTGAGATGCCGGATGCCATTGAAGGCTTTTTAAAGCAACTAGTAGAAACCAAGCAACTTCCTATTGTGGGAAAAGATTAGGGATGATCAATGAAATTGGCCCAATAAATTACATTGGGCTTCTCTCGATTGGAGGTGGAAAACATCAGACTGTACAAAGGGCATCGTATACGAGCAGGCAATCAACACTTGGTTTATCACTTTGTTCTTGGCTGGCTCATTACCTTATTCATCGGATGGATGGGCGCCTTTTATTTTCAAGAGCTTGGGCAGCTGGATTTTTCTAGTCTATCCCTTGCCACAATTGAAATCACTTGGTCTATGAAAGATTTAGTCCGCGTGCTTGGAAGTTTTGCGCTATCGGGAAGTATGTTCTTGCTTTATATTCAATTTTTCCACAATCATTGGCGGAGTTTGTGGCACCGTCAGAAGCTAGCTCGAATGATTCTAGAAAACCATTGGTATGAAGTGAAACAAACTAAAAGTGAAGGCTTTTTCAAAGATCTTGACAGGAATCGAACCCAAGAGACTGTCAGTTATTTCCCAAAAATTTATTACCGTATGAAGGACGGTTTGCTTTCGATTCGCGTCCAAATTTCACTGGGAAAATATCAGGATCAGCTCTTGAAGTTGGAAAAGAAATTGGAAAGTGGGTTGTATTGCGAGCTGGTGGAAAAGGAACTCAAAGATTCTTATGTGGAATATACACTACTTTACGATATGATTGCCAATCGGATTGGGATTGAGGAGGTGGTGGCAGAAAACGGTGCTTTGCGATTGATGAAAAATCAAGTGTGGGCCTATGATTCCTTGCCGCATATGTTAATCGCTGGCGGTACCGGTGGAGGCAAGACCTATTTCCTCCTCACCATTATCCAAGCACTATTGAAGTCAGACGCAGAATTGTTTGTCCTTGATCCAAAGAATGCGGACCTGGCAGATTTAAGTACGGTGATGCCCCAGGTATATACACAAAAGGAAGAAATTTCTGCGTGTGTGGAGGATTTCTATGAACGCATGATGGCTCGTAGTCGGTTGATGAAAGAAATGCCAGACTACAAAACAGGAGAGAATTATGCCTATCTTGGTCTTCCGCCAAACTTTTTGATTTTTGACGAATATGTCGCGTATATGGAAATGTTAACGACGAAGGAAAGTGCGGTAATTTTGAACAAGCTCAAACAAATTGTGATGTTAGGTCGTCAGTCTGGCTTCTTTTTGATTCTAGCTTGTCAAAGACCGGATGCGAAATATCTGGGAGATGGGATTCGCGATCAGTTTAATTTCCGGGTTGCTTTGGGGCGAATGAGTGAACTTGGGTATTCTATGATGTTTGGCGAGGTCGATAAAAACTTCTTTATGAAGCGAATTAAAGGTAGGGGTTATGTAGATACAGGTGGGAGTGTGATTAGTGAGTTTTACACGCCTTTAGTGCCAAAAGGATATGATTTTTTAAAGGAAATTTCTAATATTTATTGTGATAAAGGGGTATTGTGAAATAGTTCTTTGGAAAACGTGGGAGCGTCAATAATTTTGTGTAAATAACTCGTCCTTCTGCAAAATAATGGGTTACTCAGTAAACATTGAAGCTAATGTATCCGTCACTTGTTGGAAGCCTTTATGGCTTCTATTTAAGAATTTTTGATTGTATGTATCAAAGATGGATACTAGGAAACGCTCTAGTGATTCTTCATTTTGAAACTGCTCTTTTCTGCGGCTGTATTTCTTGATTTGTTTATTGAAAGATTCGATTAAATTAGTTGAGTAAATGCTTCGGCAGATACCAGGCGGAAACTCATAAAAAGTCAATAAATCTTGATTTTTTATCAGTGACTGCGTCACTTTAGGATAAGTTTTCTGCCACTTCTCAATCATACTCCCTAAAAAGGTATTTGCCTCTTCC
The DNA here is from genome assembly GCF_023743875.1 of Enterococcus italicus. Classification (NCBI taxonomy): domain Bacteria; kingdom Bacillati; phylum Bacillota; class Bacilli; order Lactobacillales; family Enterococcaceae; genus Enterococcus; species Enterococcus italicus. Next base: position 943,091 of record NZ_JAMRVB010000001.1, on the reverse strand, counting down.
TTTGAGCTAGCTTGATAAACAGCCTTAAAATCATCACAGATTTCTTTTCGATCTTTGACACGTACTTTATGAGCAATATTACGGGAAACGTGAACACAGCAATGTTGGTATTTAGCTTTAGGATAAATCTGGTGAATCGTATCTTTCATGCCTTTTAAGCCATCGGTAATAAACAGTAAGACATCATGAACCCCTCTGGAGTAAATGTCCTGTAACAACTCATTCCAAACGTAGGTCGATTCAGTCGGAGCAATCGCATAACTTAGTACTTCTTTAGTGCCGTCTTCTCGTATACCAATGGCAATATAGATTGCTTCTTTGGAGACGGTTTGCCGTTTTAAAGGAATATAAGTAGCATCCGTGAAAATAGCGACATACTTATCATTTAGAGTTCTAACTTTAAATGCATTTACTTCTTCAGTCAGCACTTTAGTCATGTTGGACATGGTTTGGGGCGCGTAGTGATGCCCATACATTTTCTCAATCAAGTCTGCGATTTCCGACATGGTAATACCTTTTCGGAAGAGGTGAATGACGGTCTCCTCTAAGGTATCATTCGTCCGTCTATAAGCAGGAACAGTCTGTTGCTTGAACTCGCCGTTGCGGTCGCGCGGAATCTGGAGATGAAGTTCCCCGTACTCGGTCTTGACCGTACGGTCATAGGAGCCGTTACGAGAATTACCCGTGTTAAAACCAATGCGATCGTACTTTTCGTAATCGAGGAAAGCCGTTAACTCCGTTTTGAGAAGCGTATTGACAGCTTTTTCCAAATGGACAAGGAATAATTCATTCAAATCGCCTTTGTTCGCTAGAGTCTTTAGAATTTCTGTAGTAAAATCGTTCATATGGAAGTCCTCTTTTCTGTGAATATGTTGTGGTAACTCTATTCTACAGAAGGGACTTCCTTTTTTCTATTTACACAAAATATTTTACACTCTCAAAACGTACGACAGATTTCTCTTGTTTTATACTTTAAAAAAAACAAGAAAAATACTTTCTTTTTTTAATAAATAAAGTATAATTAGTTTCAAATAGAAGGATATGAGGTGGAGTGTGTGAACAAGTTTTCTTTAGCAAATGAGTTGAGTCAATCAATCGTAGATGGTATTTTGAAGGGATACAAAGAGTATCTTGACGTAAGAAGACAAGCTCAAAAAGATTTAAAAGTCAGTGCTGCGTATGCCTGGGTTAAAGGGAATCATATAGATTCTAGTGTGGATGAAGCATGTTCGAATTACAATCAAGTTCAAAGTTCGATTGAGAAAGCAGGATATACTTGGGAATATCTTCAGTTCGTTCTGGAAGATACGCAAGAAAAGTATCTAGTAATTGTAAAAAATAGTCGAGGAATTACAAAGACTTTTAACGGAAAAGTGGATAGTAACAAAAAGGAAAATTATTTATATGAATATGCTGGCATCAACAACCCACTCATTGATAGCGAATCTTTACAGTCGGTAGTATCTGAGAAAGTAGTTCAATTGGAACTTTCTTTGCCTGAAATGGAAGCAATAAATAAAAATGTTGCCATGAAGGCCCCAGAAGGATACAATCGTTTTTATGTGGTAACATATGAATTTGATTCCCAATCCAAAATGATTAGCAAAATTGCTTTGACGCTACCAAATCAATATGAAATGAGTTTGGTTGAAGTTGCAGACTTAACACCGTTGATAGAAAAAAGTATCTATTCGATTAGTGATGAAGAGCTTGAGATTGTTAAGGGAGATAAAATTCCTGAAAGCATCTATGCGGATGAAAATCAGTCATTTGGTTATGGGGTTGCTGCAAAAGATCAAGACGATACAAAAAAAGAAGCAAATTAAATAGAGAGTTGGGATGATTTCTATGTTTTACGGAGAGAAGCTAAGTAATTTAAGAGAATTAAACGGTCTCTCCAGAAAAGAACTAGCGGATCAATTGAAAATAACTGAGCAGGCAGTATGGCAATACGAAAATGATTCCATACTGCCTCGTATTGAGATATTAAATCAATTGCGCAGTTTATTTTGTGTAGAGACGAAATATTTTTTCTCATCTAGCTATCTTACTAATAAGGTTAGTGAAGAAAAAATTGCATATAGAGCGGAAGATAGAGAATCTAGAAAAAAGACAAAACTTGAACTTACTTTTTTGAATTATATTGATTATTATATTAATTGTTTTGAGCAGAAACTGTTAATTCCAAAGGCACCTATAATAGATATTAGAGAAAAAAGTTTGAAATTTATCAAAGAAAGCCATTTAGAAAGAAAAGAGATAATTAAAAAAGTTGCGGAATTTGCTAGATCGGAACTATCTTTAAAAGACAATAAAAATCTAATGTATACTTTGGAAAATAGCGGGGTTTATATTGTAGAAAAGAATTTAGGATCCAAAATTGATGCTTATAGTACAGTTACAAATGATGGACGATTATATATAATTTTAGGCACTGTTAAGAAATCTGCAGTTAGAAGAAATTTTGATTTAGTTCATGAATTAGGACACCTTTTATTACATGCTGATATAGATATGGATATATTAACTCCTGCAGAATTAAAAATTATTGAAAAGGAAGCACATTTGTTTGCTTCTATATTTCTATTGCCAGAAGAAGAGTTTACAAATGATTTCTTAGAACTAAAAAGGAAATCGAATCCTGATTATTATATTGATTTAAAAAGAAAATATTTAGTTTCGATTTCGGCTTTGGAAATGAGAGCCTATGGTTTAGGATTGATGACTTATCAAGAAAATCGATATTTTTGGGGACAACTAACTAAAAAAGGATATAAGTTATTTGAGCCTTTAGACGATGAAATTCCTCCAGTAAGACCAGGTAAAATTCGCTCACTTCTTAAATTTGTACTTGAAAAAAATGTAATCAACTTACCCCTTTTATTGAATCAACTTAATATCTTACCTACTTTTCTTTCTAATTTATTTAGTTTAGAAGAACATTTTTTTGATCAGTATTTAGAAATGAAAAAGGATTACTTTAGTGATGCTAGAATTGTAGATATAGATGATTTTCGTAATAAAGCTTCTTTTAGTTGAAAAATTAATTCTATACTGCTTTAGAATGATTCAAGCTTTAAACCTGTTTTTTGCAAAATTGGAGGTTCAATTACATGACTGAGAAAGAACAAGTAACAAAAATTGTAAATAAATACAATAAGAGTATTGCGGATTTATCGGAAAATGCGACTGCAAAAGAATTTAAAACGGTGATTAAGTATGTTGCCGATCAAGCTAACGAAAAACAACGAAAATTAGTTGGACTGGATAAAAAATAGTAAGACAATTTAATAACGTGCGAGCCAAGAGCAAAAATG
>NZ_JAMRVB010000001.1:829049-939674 GCF_023743875.1 Enterococcus italicus | reverse complement strand
CAAAAATGTTCTTGGCTTTTTTCTATGCAATGAATGAGGTGATTTATGAAATTTTTAGATTTATTTGCCGGTATCGGTGGCTTTCGCTTAGGCATGGAACAAGCAGGCCACCAGTGTATCGGCTTTTGTGAGATTGATGAATTTGCTCGGCGGAGTTATAAGGCAATTCATGATACCAGAGAGGAGGTGGAAATGCATGACATCACAAGTGTATCAGACGAATTTGTTCAATTCCTCGGACCAGTGGACATCATTTGCGGCGGATTTCCGTGCCAAGCTTTTTCAATTGCGGGAAAGCGGCAAGGATTTTCCGATACTCGAGGTACTTTATTCTTTGAAATCGCTCGGTTCGCCGCTCTTCTCCGACCTAAGTTTTTATTCCTTGAGAACGTCCGGGGATTGCTCAATCACGAAGGAGGGGCTACGTTCGAGACAATCCTCCGAACGTTGGATGGATTGGGGTATGACTTGGAGTGGCAAGTGCTTAACTCAAAGGCCTACGTTCCCCAAAGCCGCGAGCGGGTTTTCCTTATCGGACATTATCGAGACGCATGTACCGAACAAGTATTTCCTATCATTGGATCGTCTGCGGCATCTGATCAAAACATCAGAAACGTGTTAAATATCAATCCATCTAATCGTGGGATGGGTGGACAAGTCTACGGTCCAGATGGCGTGGCACCAACCTTAACAGGAGATGAAGGAATCAAAATCGCGTTACCAGCCAAAGAAGGCATATCGGTGGCGGGGGTGTTGCCGGGGAATTTTGAACAAGGCAATCGGGTTTATGAGGTAACTGGAACAGCACCCACCTTGTCAACGAAACAAGGTGGAACGAAGATTATGATTCGGAAAAATGAAACTGAATACCAAGAGGTGAAGCCAGGGGACAGTGTGAACCTGGCTTTTCCTCATTCCACAAGTCGGCGGGGGCGCCTTGGCAAACAAAGTGTGCATACCTTATTAACAGGAGACCAACAAGCAGTCGTCACGGATCAGTACCAGATTCGTAAGCTTACGCCAAGAGAGTGCTGGCGGCTTCAAGGCTTTCCTGATTGGGCTTTTGATCGGGCAGCTCAAGTCAATTCAGATAGTCAGTTGTACAAACAGGCCGGAAACTCTGTGACAGTTCCGGTCATTTTTGATATTGCCAGAAGATTAAAGGAGGTGGAGAAGCATGATTTATGATGAGTTGATTGGGGAAATTTATTGGGTGATCGGCAAAATTCAGTCAGATCCGGAACTAGAAGAAGAATTACGACGGCTCAATTTTGAGATTCGCAAAAATGGGGTGAAAGTCCCGGGTGATCCGTATGTAATGGACGAGGAAACCGATGCGCGTATTGAAGTGAATCAAGTAATCGCAGAATTTGAACGGATTGCCGACCTTGCGAAAGAGCCAGAGATTCAGCAATACTTGCTCGAAATGAAAGCAGAGTTGGAAGCAGATGGGATTACAGATGAATAACAGCTAAACCCAACTGATAGGCGCTGACCACGGGGGATTTGCGAAGCAGAAATCCTCCGTGGTGCTGTGCCTGTTCATGGTCGGCGCCAGCCGGCCATGATGTCTCACCCCCCGTATCTAACAGGGGGGTACAAAAACACAAAAAATAAGCAAGCAACCATTAAAAATGCTTGTTGTATCAAGGATATTAAGCAATTTGCATAGGTGTTAACTCATTTGAAAAAGTTAACACCTTGAACTTGGAGGTGAGAACTTGACACAACGGAATTTAGATTATCGGTTATTAAAAGAACGACGCAATGAATATGGTGTTTCACAAAATAAATTGGCTACGGCTTGCGGGCTTAGCCGTCCCTATTTAAATCAGATAGAAAACGGTGGCGTAACCGCCTCTACAAAGACCATGAGGAAAATTTTTGACCAACTGGAAAGTTTCAATCCCGATTTGCCTTTGACGTTACTGTTTGACTATGTAAGGATTCGTTTCCCCACAACGGATGTCCGGAAGATTATTGAAGGAATTCTCCATCTGAAATTTGAGTATATGCTTCATGAAGATTACGCCTTTTACTCCTATCAAGAACAATATGTCATGGGCGATATTGTGGTGATGTTATCTCATGAAGAAGATAAAGGTGTGCTTTTGGAATTAAAAGGGCGAGGTTGTAGGCAGTTTGAAACTTTTTTACTCGCTCAAAAGCGTAGCTGGTACGATTTTTTCGAAGATTGTTTAAAGGCTAGTGGCGTGATGAAACGCTTGGATTTGGCAATCAATGATCGAGTTGGCTTGTTGGATATTCCTGAGTTAACGAAAAAATGTCAGAAGGAAGAATGTATCTCCTTGTTTCGTACCTTTAAAAGTTACCGCTCCGGAGAGTTGTTGAAAGCTGATGAAAAGGATGGTATGGGCAATACTTTATATATCGGCAGCCTCAAAAGCGAGGTTTATTTTTGCTTGTACGAGAAAGATTATGAGCAGTATATCAAGTTAGGGATTCCATTAGACCAAACTGAAACGAAAAATCGTTTTGAGATTCGACTGAAAAATGACCGTGCTTATCATGCGATTCAAGATTTGTTAAAAGGTCGTAGCATTGAAAGTACTACGTTCTCCATTATCAATCGTTATTTGCGATTTGCGGATAAGGTGGAAGGAAAGAGACGAACCAACTGGCCCTTGAATGAACAATGGGGGCGCTTCATTGGTCGTAATCGGAAAGAGATTCAACTCACTTCTGAACCGAAGCCGTATACCATTGAGCGAACGTTGAATTGGCTTGGAAGACAAGTCGCCCCTACGTGGAAAATGGCTAAGGAGTTAGATCGGATGAATCAGACAACCTATATTCAGGATATGGTACAGAATGCACGATTATCAGACCGACATAAAAAGATTTTGGAGCAACAAAGCATGGCAATCGAAAACTTGATTATATGAAAAGAGGAATTGTGGTGGGAATTGTAAAAGATATGTTATTGGTATTTGGTGGCAGTATGCTTGGTGTTACTGTGATGTGCTTGGTGCATGCAAGTGAAGCAGCAGACCGAGCAATGGAAAAGAAAGGAAAGTGACAAGATGAATTTCGGACAAAATTTGTATCAATGGTTTTTAACCAATGCCCAATCATTAGTCTTACTGGCAATTGTGGTCATTGGTTTATTTTTAGGATTTAAGCGAGAATTTTCCAAACTGATTGGCTTCTTGGTCATTGCCTTAATTGCGGTCGGACTGGTCTTCAATGCTTCTGGGGTGAAGGATGTCTTACTTAATTTGTTTAACCGAATTGTCGGTGCTTAGGGGGAATCACAATGGAACAGATGCGCGTTTATATTGCGAACCTCGGGAAATATAACGAAGGTGAGTTAGTGGGGGCGTGGTTTACCCCACCTGTCGATTTTGATGAGGTCAAAGAACGGATTGGATTAAATGACGAATACGAAGAGTACGCAATTCATGATTATGAACTTCCCTTTGAGATTGATGAGTATACACCAATTGAAGAAATTAATCGGTTGTGTGGCTTAGCAGAGGTGCTTGAAGGAACGCCAGTTGGTGAAGCAACTTTAGAGATTCAACAAGCTTTCTTCAATTCTTTCGAGGAAATGGTAGAGCATGTGGATGATATTGTTTATTATCCGGACTGCGATGATATGAGTGATGTGGCGTATTATTTGATTGAAGAAACAGGCGCTTTGGGAGAGGTTCCTATACACCTACAAAATTATATTGATTATGAAGCTTATGGCCGAGACTTGGAAATAGGTGGAAATTATTTGACTACTAGTCGTGGTGTTTTTGAATATTGTATATAATATAACAAATATATTTCCTTGACTAAAAGGGAGAACAAGTGTTCTAATATGTAAAGGGGATGTTTTAGTAAAATAATTAATAAAATTAACGGGTTGTATATATATCTTAAATATGGTTTAAACTGATTTTTTTATGCTGTATAGCAAGCATTCCAAAGAAGGTGTTATAATAATAACAGCACTTTCAAGGAGGCACAATTATGGGGATAGATGAGGCGTATTTGAATTACCAAGCAGATGTTTCTGGGGCACGTTCAAAAAATCGCTTTTCATTTGAAATTTATTGGGGAATTGATAAATTTCTACATGAGTTAGCTATTTCATCTGATTTCACAATGGTTTTTGATTATGTTTGTGATATTGAAATTCATCATCCAGATCGGTTCGAATTTTTTCAAGTTAAAACAAAGAATGCTAAATCATATACTATCGGATCCCTTACAAAGAAAGATTCAAAGAAAAATAATTCAATAATTAGTACCTTATATCAAATAAGACATACCGAATATGTTGCCGGTCACCCAAAATCTAAACTAGCTATTGTATCTAACTTACATTTAGCTGTACCAGGTAATTCAAAATTACCTAACTCGGAATTTCAATTAAGTCTGTTGGATGAAAAAAATAGAGAATCAATTCTGAAAGCTATTAGAGCTGAATTTCCTGATGAAGAAATCGATTTATCAGATATTTTTTTTATTAATAGTGATTTAAATATTTCTGCATATAAAGATACGATGGTAGGTCGTGTTAATTCTTTTTTCATTCAGATGTTTGGTGAAGATCCTATTAAACCTGGAGCATTATTAAATCTTTTAGCGGAAGAGGCACAGTTAAAAGCAAATTATGAATTTTCTATTACTTCGCGTCAAGAAGTATTGGATAAAAAAGGTCTTTCATCAGATCGAGTAAATTTGATTATGGGGCGGTATGCAGAGCAATCCTTTTCTATTGCAGAACAGTGTAAAAAATATATCCAAGATTCTGTGATGAATATGGGGAAAAGGTTGAAATATTTTTCTATGATTCCTGATGTAATTTCTCGGTTAAGAATGGATTATTATTGGCAAGAGCTTGAAGAGAAAATAAAAAAAGATGTAATCGCTAAAGCAAGTGATTTAGAGGCAGATGAAATGTTCAGCTTAGTGAGACAGTTCATTGAGATTACCGATGTAGATTTTCCAGTTGAATTCTCTTTAGAAGAGATAGAGTTGTTATCTTTGGTAGTTTTGATTAAATTGGAGGAGGTTTTATGATGACGAAGTCGCTGATTGTGAAAAATATATATCTGTTCTCAACAGCATCACAAATGGCAAAGAAAGTATCTTTCACTTCAGGAATTAATATTGTCACCTCTGATCAGGAAGATGGTAATCAGAGAGGGAAATCTCTTATTTTAAAGAGCATTTTTCATACTTTAGGTGCAGATAGTTTTTTTGATGACAATTTAAAAAAAGATTCTGTTACTTTTGTTATAGATTTTATGATCAATAATAGTGAATTTACTATGTTGCGATTAGGGAAATTTTTCAAGTTGTTTGATTCTGAAAAAAATCTATTACTAAGTACGGATATAAGAACAGAGTTGGCTGAGAGGCTGTATTCGTTGTTTGACTTTTCAGTTTATCTACCATCAAGGGATGATAAAAAGTTAATGATTGCTCCGCCGGCATTTGCGTATATGTTGAATTTTATTGATCAGGATCATATGAAAGGAAGCAAGTTTGAATCTTTTTCTGGTTTGGGGCAATTTACAAGATTTCAAGAAGCATTGCTGTATACACATTTTGGTTTGTTCAATCGGGAATATTTTGATTTGAGACTTAAACAAGATGAGTTGAAAGAAAAGTTGAAAGTAAGTGATAATGAACTCGTAACTATTGGGAATATGTTGAAAAAAATTGATCAAGAACTACCAGAAGCTGTTCCAGAGCAAGTAGAGGCATTGCGAGAAGAGTTGAATCGGCAGGAAAAGAAATATAGGATTATATACGATGATTTAAGAAAAGTAAAAAATGAACTGGCAAACCTTAGAAGTAATCAAGTGAATATTATTAAAACCTTGGAGGATGTCAATAAGCGTAAACGTCATGAGGTTAGAGATATAAATCATGTATTGGAAAAACATTCTTGTCCATTATGTCAGCAGGATTTAGAAGATACATTAGATGTACGTATGGTGAAAAATATCAATATCGAAGATTTGTCGCAAGTAAGTCTTGAACTACAGCGACTTATTTCAGAAACCAATCGGCATATTGAAAAAAAGGAGCATGTTTATAGTAAACATCTTTCTAGATTAAACGGGTACAATAAGCTGCTTAAAGGAACGAAAGAGAGTCATGATGAGATTCTGAAGATACAGGGATATTCTGATCTTAAGACTAAGTTAGAATTAGAATGGGCGGAGGAAGACTTATATAATAGAAAAATCTCTAGTGAAAATAATGATGTAAGCAAGAAGTTGAGAGCATATTCAAAAAAGAAAAAAGAAGTGAACGCCTTTTATTATAAATCTATGAAGCAAGATATCGTAAAATTTGGCTTGAAAGAAATACCAGATTCATCCATTGAAAAAGTTGAGAAAAATGTAAAAGCTTCTGGTAGTAATAAACCTATTGCAACAGTAATTTGGTATATGAATTTATTAAAAATAAAAAATGAATTCAATCCTGAAGCAATTGAATTTCCAATTATTATGGACAGTCCCAACCATGGTGAGCTTGATGATCAAAAAAAGGAGACTCTATTTGAGTATATTTTTGAAAATATTCAAACCGATACTCAGTGTATTCTTTCAACTTTAGGGTTTAATCGAAATGAGTACGATGATGATTTAGAACTGAATATTATTACGCTTAATAATGACAAGTATCAACTCATGAATTTTAATGACTATCAAGATAATAAAGAGTATCTTTCAATGCTCATAGATAAGTAATAACAAAGAACTGCAGTGTGTACACTGTGGTTCTTTATTTTAAATTGAGGTGAAATATGAAAAAAATAAAAAGTTATACCAGTATCTGGGCAGTTGAAAAAGTCATTTATGCGATTAATGACTTTCAGTTGCCTTTTCCTGTGACCTTTAATCAGATGGCTTGGTTTGTTTTATCGTTGTTGTTTGTCGTCGTATTTTCCCATGTGCCTCCACTATCTATGATAGAGGGGGCGTTTTTAAAATACTTAGGTATTCCGGTGGCGGTTACTTGGTTCATGTCGCAAAAGACCTTTGACGGCAAGAAACCATTAGGATTTTTACGATCTTTTATCAGCTATCACTTACGGTTTAAGGTCACTTTTGCAGGGAAGAAAGTCAAAGAACAAAAGAAACGATGGGACGAACCTATTACTCTTGTAAGGAGTGTGAACTATGTACCCGATTAAGTATATCGAAAACAATCTTGTTTTTAACCAAGAAGGCGAATGTTTTGCCTACTATGAATTAGTGCCCTATAACTATTCCTTTTTATCGCCTGAACAGAAGTATCAAGTACACGATAACTTTCGCCAATTAATTGCACAGAATCGTGAGGGGAAGATCCATGCCTTACAAATTGCCACCGAAAGTAGTATTCGTGCCACACAAGAGCGATCGAAAAAGGAAATTACAGGTAGACTCAAAGAAGTAGCATTACAACGAATTGACCTTCAGACAGATGCTTTAGTATCCATGATTGGCGATAGTCAGATTGATTATCGCTTTTTTATTGGCTTCAAACTAATTGCGACAGATGAAGAGGTCAATCTAAAGAATCTCAAGAAATCTTTCTTTTCTGGGCTTCAAGAATTTGTCTATGGAGTGAACCATCATTTAATGGGCGATTTTGTTTCGTTATCCAATGAAGAAATTCGTCGCTATTCTAAGCTTGAAAAATTAATGGAAAGTAAATTGGCCCGAAGATTTAAAGTCAGACGAGTCACACCGAGTGATCTGACGTATTTGATTGAACATATCTATGGCGAAAAAGGGACACCGTTTGAAGAATACGAATTTCAGCTACCAAAGAAAAAGCTAAAATCAGAAACACTGGTGAAACGTTATGACCTACTGCGTCCTAGTCGTTGCTTGATTGAAGAAAAGCCTCGGTACTTACGCATGGAACACGAAAATCATGAGTCTTATGTAGCGTATTTAACAATCAATACGATTGTGGGGGAGATGGAGTTTCCATCTTCGGAACTTTTCTATTACCAGCAACAACAATTCACTTTTCCGATTGATACTTCAATGAATGTAGAGATTGTGACGAATAAGAAAGCACTTGCTACCGTTCGCAATAAGAAAAAGGAACTGAAAGATTTAGACAACCATGCCTATCAATCCGATAATGAAACGAATGCCAATGTATTAGATGCTTTGGATTCAGTAGACGAATTGGAAACCACTTTGGATCAGTCGAAAGAATCCATGTACAAATTGAGTTATTTGGTTCGAGTTAGTGCGGAATCAGTGGATGAACTAAAACGCCGTTGTGATGAAGTGTTCGATTTTTATGATGATACCAATGTAAAACTAGTCCGGCCCTTTGGCGATATGATGGGTTTACATGAAGAGTTCTTACCCTCAAGCAAACGCTACATGAACGACTATATCCAGTATGTGACGTCTGACTTTCTGGCGGGGCTTGGTTTTGGGGCTACTCAGATGTTAGGAGAGTTGGAAGGGATTTACTTTGGCTATAACGTGGATACAGGTCGCAATGTTTACCTGAAACCGGCATTGGCCTCACAAGGGGTCAAGGGTTCAGTAACCAATGCACTGGCCGCCGCTTTCCTTGGTTCACTCGGTGGTGGCAAATCCTTTAGTAACAATCTTTTAGTCTACTATGCCATCCTTTTTGGTGGGCAAGCCGTGATTGTCGATCCAAAAGGGGAACGTGGTGGATGGAAAGAAACGTTGCCAGAAATCGCGGATGAAATCAATATTCTTAATTTAACTAGTAAGCCAGAAAATCAGGGGTTACTTGATCCGTATGTGATTATGAAGAAAAAGAAAGACTCGGAAAGTTTAGCAATTGATATTCTGACCTTCTTAACAGGAATTTCTAGTCGAGATGGGGAGAAATTTCCTGTTTTACGCAAGGCAATTCGAACCGTTACTCAAAGTGAGCAACGGGGGTTATTACAAGTAATCGTTGAATTGCGAAAAGAGGGCTCGCCAGTCGCAGAAAATATCGCGGATCATATCGAGTCTTTTACCGATTATGATTTTGCCCATTTGCTTTTCTCAGATGGTTCAATTACTCAATCGATTAGCTTAGACAAGCAGTTGAATATCATTCAAGTAGCGGATTTGGTTTTACCGGATGCAGAAACCACTTTTGAAGAATATACCACCATGGAATTGCTGAGTGTTTCGATGCTAATCGTCATTTCCACTTTTGCCTTAGATTTTATCCATAGCAACAGAGAAATCTTCAAGATTGTGGACCTAGATGAAGCTTGGTCATTTCTTCAAGTAGCACAAGGAAAGACCTTAGCGAATAAATTAGTGCGCGCTGGGCGGGCCATGAATGCCGGGGTTTATTTCGTTACGCAAAACAGTGACGATTTACTGGATGAACGTTTGAAGAATAATATCGGTTTGAAGTTTGCTTTTCGCAGTACCGATATTCATGAAATTAAGAAAACCTTGGAATTCTTTGGATTAGATCAAGAAGATGAAAGCAATCAAAAACGCCTGCGAGATTTGGAAAACGGTCAATGTTTAATGCAAGATTTGTATGGTCGAGTGGGCGTGGTCCAGGTTCATCCAGTCTTTGAAGAACTTTTCCATGCTTTTGATACTCGTCCACCTGTTCAAGAGAGAATGGAGTGAGGAGATGAAAAAGAAACTTTTTCGGATTGCAGGAATGATCGCAATCAGTCTCTGCGCTATTTTACTTCTTCTCAGCCTGATTGGAACGGTGGCCGAGGCAACAGGTCTGGTTGATGATACGGTTGAAGTGGGAAATATATACTCTCAATATTCTTTGAACAATTATCAACTAGATTTCTTTGTGGATAGCTCTTGGGATTGGCTGCCTTGGAATTGGGGTGATGGTCTAGGGAAGAGCGTGATGTATGGTCTTTATGCCATTACCAATTTTATTTGGACGGTTAGTCTCTATTTATCAAATGCCACGGGCTATGTAGTTCAAGAAGCCTACAAGTTGGACTTCATTTCAGACACTGCTGAAAGTATTGGGAAGAATATCCAAACCTTAGCTGGCATTACCGAAAACGGATTACAGACCTCGGGATTTTACTTTGGGTTTCTATTATTGATGATTTTAGCTCTAGGAGTTTATGTGGCGTATATCGGATTATTAAAACGAGAAACCACCAAAGCCGTGCGGGCTGTCATTAATTTTGTGATGATCTTTCTACTTTCAGGTTCGTTCATTGCTTATGCACCTACTTATATCACAAAAATCAATGACTTTAGTTCGGATGTTAGTGAAGCGGCTCTTAGCCTTGGAACCGAAATTGTTGTACCCAATTCAGAATGCCAAGGAAAGGATAGTGTGGATTTGATTCGAGATAGTTTATTTTCGATTCAAGTCCAACAACCTTGGTTACTCTTGCAATTTGATGATTCTAATATAGAAGAAATTGGCGAAGATCGTGTTAACAAAATCCTATCTGTAAGTCCAGATGAAAATAAAGGCAAGGATCGGGAAGAAGCGGTCAAAGCCGAAATTGAAGACAATGATAATGCGAATTTAAGTATTACCAAGACCATGAACCGCTTAGGAACCGTGGTCTTTTTGGTGTTGTTCAATATTGGAATTTCCTTCTTTGTTTTTCTTCTGACAGGGATTATGTTGTTCTCCCAAATTCTCTTCATTATCTTTGCGATGTTTCTACCGATTAGTTTCTTATTGTCCATGTTGCCGACTTATGAGAGTTTGGGCAAGAAGGCGATTATTCGTTTGTTTAATACAATTATGATGCGAGCAGGAGTTACTTTGGTGATTACGACTGCATTTAGTATCTCCACGATGTTTTTCAATATTTCGGCCACTTATCCCTTCTTTATGGTAGCATTTCTACAAATTGTGACCTTTGCCGGTATCTATTTCAAATTGGGCGACATTATGAGTATGTTCAATCTTCAAAGTAATGATAGCCAATCAATGGGAAAACATGTCATGCGAAAACCGCAAATGTTAATGAATCGAAAACTACGGCAACTCAATCGAAATGTGGGGCGAACTTTGGTTTTTGGTGGTGGTGCAGCAGTCGGAAATAAGTTGGCAAAGGAACAATCAAAATCCAAATTTAAGCCATCCGATTCTTCTCTACGGAAGAATTCACGATTACCTAACAATCACGAGGTAGCATCTGACTTGAATAAGGACAATCAAATCCCAGATAACAAGAAACGGTCTCGAATGAATTTGGCCGGGAGAAAAATCGGCAAGGTTTTGGATACCCAAGCTTTGGTGAAAGATAAGACCAAACAAGTAAAAGATCAAGTACGGAATACACCGACCAACTTGAAATACAATCTCCATAAAGGAATTGAAAAGACGAAAAAAGCACCAGAAGAATTCAAGCGCGGACTTGTCCAAGAAAAAGCAAATCGAGCGGAGTTGCGAGAAAAACAACGACAACTTAGAGATGAAAAAATGGCTGGAAAGCGTAAAGTATTGAACGAAGTAGGGAATCGTCGTGGGAAAAGAAGAGAAAATGTTCCGATTAAAGCAGAGGTCCAACCTAGGAAAGATAGGACGCCGAAAAAAGAAGCACCAAAGCGGATTGTGAAGGGAAATCTGAATCCCAAAATCAAACGAAAACTAACTAGTCAAGAAATCATTTCAAAAGGGAAAAGCCAATCATCAAGTAAAAAAAATTCTTTCCAACAAGTGAAACAGAGGTCCACTCTGCCAAAACGGACCAATCAAAAAGTACAAAAAAGAATGAACCATCGTCCAAAATCAAGGTCAGGTGAGAAAAAATGAACTTGAAGAAATTGAGTATTATTTCGTTAACTTTTCTGACCATCTCTTTTATGGGTATTTTGATGTGTGTGGGATTGTTGTTTGGTGAAGACAGTGAGGGAAGTGGTAGTTCTGGCACTTCTCCTGGCGGAATTGGTGTTTCAGAAGAAGTATTGAAACACCGTGCAATGGTGGAAAAATATGCCAAAGAATCGGATATAACAGAGTATGTCCCAATTCTTTTGGCGATTATTCAAGTGGAATCTGGCGGCACAATGGAAGACGTTATGCAAAGTTCTGAGTCAGCCGGGTTGCCACCGAATTCATTGAGTACCGAGGCATCCATTAAACAAGGGTGTCTCTATTTTGGGTCTTTGGTTAAGCGTTCCAAAGAACTAGGGTGCGATCAAGATAGTATTATTCAGGCCTATAACTATGGTGGCGGGTATTTAGATTATGTCGCAAAAAACGGGAAGAAGTATAGTTTTGCTTTAGCTGAATCCTTTTCAAAGGAAAAATCGGGCGGTCAAAAAGTAGACTATCCAAATCCCATCGCAATTAAAGAAAATGGTGGGTGGCGCTATAACTATGGCAACATGTTTTATTGCTTATTAGTGAAGCAATACCTAATTACGACACAGTTTGATGATAAAACTGTCCAAGAGATTTTTGACGAGGCGTTTAAGTATGAAGGGACGGCTTATGTATTTGGTGGCTCAAGTCCAGAAACGGGATTTGATTGTAGTGGCTTGACCCAATGGTGTTATGCCAAAGTTGGTCTGAAGCTTCCTCGGGTCGCTCAGGATCAATATGATGCCATGACCCATATTGATCTAAAAGATGCTAAACCAGGTGATTTGGTTTTCTTTCATTCGACTTATGATGCCGGCACTTATGTGACCCATGTGGGCATTTATGCAGGAGAGAATCGCATGTTTCATGCAGGGAATCCAGTGGGCTGGACAAATCTAACGGAAAACTATTGGCAGCAGCATCTTATCGGAGCTGGCCGCTACAAATAAGAGAAAAGAGGAAAAAGAATGAAGATCAAAATTGAACGAAATCAAAAGGAAAAGATTCCAAAAAAGAAGAAAGAACGAGCCGTTTCAGTGGGCAAGCATCGAAAACTGGTGCTTGCCCTTTGGATTTTATTGTCTTGTAGCCTTACTTTTGGCATCTACAAAAGCTTTACGGCGATTGATCAGCGTACAACTCATGAAAAAGTGGTAGTAAAAGAGAAGATAGTGAATACTTCTGGCGTTGAAAGCTTTACAGAGGATTTTGCGAAAGAATATTTTTCATGGAAGAATAATAAAGAAGCAATTGAAAAGAGAATGAGTACTCTCAGACAATACCTTACAGAAGAAGGTCTCACTTTGAGCCAAGATATGATCCGGGCAGATATTCCCACTAGTTCCGAAGTTCAATCCGTAAAAATCTTAGACGTTGAGAAGAGCTCGGAGGAATTTGTCGTTTCATTTTTAGTAGATCAAAAGATTACAGAGGGGAAAAAGACACAATCAGCTTCTTCTGCTTATCGAGCGATGATCTTTGAAGATGAAAATGGGAATCATGTTGTAACGAGTTTGCCTACCATGGTTGCAAAACCAGAAAAAGCGGAGTATGAAGTAAAACAAGTAGAAGGTGATTCAGAAATTGATGCCAAAACAACGGAAGAAATCACGGAATTTTTAGAGACATTTTTCAAGCTTTATCCAACAGCATCGGAAAAAGAACTTGAGTATTATGTAGAAGATAGTGAAGTCACACCAATAAATACTACATTGATGTTTATAGATTTGACTAATCCTATTTATCGACAGAAAGGAGAGAGTTATCAAGTTTCAGTGGTAGCAAAGTACCTTGATGATACTTCAAAAACAATAGATAATTTCAAGTATTCTTTTGTTTTACAAAAGTCGGAAAATTGGAAGATCATAGAAGCTTATTAGCTGGAAAATAATAAATTTATCTTTTGTAATTTGATGGTATATAATAATAACACAACTTTTAATTCATGAGAGGTGAGACTAAATGATTACATTAGATAAATTTATTGAAAAAAGATTGATAGATGATCAGAAGAACTTATTTGACTTAAAAAAGAAAGATGTTAATTTACAGGATTGTGTAAACTATGTTTTTGAATATTTTAATACTTATATTAACATCAATGAAGCTCAATCTTTGCAAATTGAAAACAATGAAAAACTGGAAAAATATCAAAAGCAAGTCGATAAATACTCAACAAATGTACAGAAATGGCTCATAGAGGTATATTCTCGTTATAACAAAAAAATGAATCAGCAAATCTCAAGATTGCTAAATAAAATGGATACTTTTTTACTAACCAATTCACCTGATAGTTTCAGAAAATATTCATATAAATGCTATTCCTTGCTAATTAAAAAGTATCCCTTTATGGAAAACTATATAGATCAACTTTACGAGTATATTGTTGACGAACATAGAGTTTTGAATACTAATAATTTGGGTGAAAATGAGCCAGTAATGAACTTTAATGAAAAAATCAATAATTATATCAAGAAAACAAATGATAAGTATAATGTTAATTTACTTATCTGGGCAGAAAATTATGCATCAAATTTTTCTGAATATGAACATATGTGGACCGCTGGTACGTATGATAATTTAGATTTTGGTAAATACTATAATCCGATTAAGGCTAAGAAAAATAGGTTTAATATAGATACTATATATTCTCAACTGTCAACTTTGCCATATATCAGGGGAAAAAAGAAAATTTTGGAAATATTGGTTATGTATTATTGGCATAATCAAATTTCACCAATTGAGGAAGATCTTTACGAAAAATATATGAAGCAAGCTTGTGAATCCATATGAAGATAGAGGAATATATTAAACTTAGAAAAACATATGAAGGATTTGATGAAACAGAATATAAGAATAAAGAAGATAACATTCGGAAATTAATAGAGTATATTTTTGATTTCTATAAAATCTTAGAGGATGATCAAAGTTTCCAGAAAAATCTACAATTAAAAGAATTGAGAAGAAATGTCAATTATCAGTATGAGATTGACTCATTTAGTGAAGATACGCAGCGGTGGTTGATTAAATTATTTAATCAATATAATGTGAAAGTTAATCGGAAGCTTTCTATTGTGTTAGATGATATTGATTACTTTTTACTGATTTCAGATGAAAAAGATTGGGAAAAATTATCGTATAGTCTATTCACTGAAGTGATAAGAAAACAAGCTTATTTAAGTGAATATCCTTTAGAAATATTATCCTTTGCAAAGGAATATTATGGAGTTTATAGTAAAAACACTAGTCTATCAAGCTTTAGATACCAAATAAGTTTAAAGTCAAAAAAATTTATTAAACATGTTTATAATGAATATGGAATTAATCTTGTTGCATGGGCGAAAAGCTACTTAAATTATTTTTATAGCAGGGTTACACTATGGCCAGTGTCTCACAGAATTGAAACAGAAAAAGATGGCAAAAGAATTGTTCAGTATAATATGAATGCTAATAGAGATGTTTTTGCACTTAAGGTTGTGCTGGAGAAGCTTTCTGACTCAAATGGTCTTTCTAGCTTATTGAAGAAAAATAAAAAAATTTTAGTAGAATTGCTAAGAGAGGAAAGCAAACAATTAAAAATTACAAGAAAATAGTAAATCATCATTTTATTATATAACGAAAAACGATACTTGAATAAAAATTCAAGTATCGTTTTTTTAATACTTATAAATACTGTTCTGCTTTTGTACTATGGACAGATCAAAGTCTTGCCTATTATTCACGATTTCATTGTAGACAGTGAGTATGTTCTCAAATTCTTTTGGAGTAGGATTTGAATGAATGGATACTACGGTACACTCTGGTACGAACAGTGATGGAAGATTGGTTATCAAAAGATCGTACTTACACATTTTTTCTCTAACTGAGGTAAGGCTAGTAGCATCAATCAGATCCACATTCACTCGCGTTTTTAAATGATACATAATATCTTCTTTCAAAAAATTACAGTGCTCATAGCTCGTATTGAAAAAGAGTCCAGTCTTAATAGTTGGCGATTTTTGTTCCAATTGATCAGATAATGAGTTCCATGAAGTGACCACCATAAATAGTAATCGATTAATAACGGAATCATCTACATAAATTGGTAAATCACTATTTAAAAAATAACGAGATACAATTTCTTTGACCCTTTGTGTGAATCATTCGTAATAATTATTGAGATTGATAAAAAATTCTTCATTAGGATTATAAAGGATTTTTGCAGGTTCCCAAATATAAGTGGTTGCGTTGTATAGATAAAGCATAAGTTCTTCTTTATTTGATAGGATTAGATTTTCCTTTTCAACAATTGAGTTTAATGTATTTTCTATCGCGACACGAAGATGATTAATTTTTGGATTTAAGGAGCATTTTTGATTTAAATCTGTCATTGACCATACATATTTATCATTGAAAAGTATGTAAAATAATCGATATATGCTCTTTGAGGTTATCTCAGTGTGGTAGTGTTGAAAAAGTTTTTGAGTTAACTCTTCTGAAAAAGTAAAACCATGTTTTTGATCATTTTGTGATTGGCTTGGAAGTAAATAACCTCTGCGAATGCGTAGAAAATTAATAAATAACATAGTTCTAAATTTATTTATATAAGAATAGGTTTGGCGTGCAGGTGTTTGTAAAAATGGGTAACAATCCATAAACTCTTGCATGACCTCATCCATCAATTCAACATCGTTCTCAGTAATTACTTTTTCAATGAGTCCATATTTTTCGATTAAGTAGCAAAAATAGAACCAGCAGATTTTTCTCTGATCACCGATTATGTCCATATAGGTACAGTCAATGTGAAAGTCGAAAGGAGTTAAAAGTTCATTGCTTGTTCCTATCTTTCTTTTTTTTTAATGTAGAAATGCTGAGGAAAAGATGATCAGCTAAAGAGGTCAAGTTGGTATGTCTACTTAAAAAGATTTCTTCAAGTATGGAGAATCTTGCAGACTGATTGTAAAGTGCAGAAAAAATAAAAAAAGGATTTTGATTAGGCATGAGAATTAGCCGTACACCAAGTTGTTTACTACTTTCCAGTTTCGCTGGGGTGATGTATCGGTTGATATCCCCAATACTTTTACGAACTGTACTTTCAGAGATTTGGGTAAATTTCGAAATAGTACTAATTTTTTCCCAGTCTCTATAAATGAGAAATTTAATGATTTGATAGTGCCGTTGTAAGTTTTTTTCTAATAATGTTTCCATATGGAGCCTCCAATAGTTAACGAACGTTAGATTAAAAATGAACTTTCTCAATGAGAATTATTGTTCTATAGTTATCACCGTTGTTGGAAACATAGGTAAGCTGACAAGCTACAATTATTATAACAACATTAGAGTAAGAAAAACAATGGACGGTAAGGAGAATGGAAAGAAAAAAACGATTAAGAGTTGTTATCCTTTTAATTTTGTTGATAGCTCTGTTAGTGGGAAGTGTATACTACTATTTTTTAACTCATCAAACTGCTCCCAATGTAGTTGCTGGCGAAGCTGATGGAAAATCAGGTGAGTTTGTTAAGGATATGAGCGAAAAAGAGTTTGAAGAGCTTCTTCAAGCAAAGGCTGATAAAAGCGAAGTACGTTTGAAAATGAATTCTGATATGGTTTTTGAATCTTCATCAGAGGTTGGCGAGGTCAGTATATTAAATCCGGCAAGTAATCAATATGCCATACGCGTTCAGACTACAATTGATGGAGAGAATAAAGTTGTTTATGATTCAGGTCTCATTAAGCCAAAACAATATGTATCCCAAGGAAAATTAAGCACTACCATCAAAAAAGGTGTTTATAAAACTCAAAATTTAGTCACCTATTATTAGAACGATAAGGCACAAAAAAAGGTTGGAGAAACCCTGGTAGTAGGGCAATTATCTGTGAATAACTAGAATATCTAGTTATAAATAATAGAAACAATGGAGGAACAAAAATGAAAAAAACGCAATTTGTAGCACTTTTCGGTGTAGTCGCATTTGGAGGAGCAGCATTATTAGGGCCATCAGCTGCGTTTGCCTATGAAGATGGTCAACCAGATCCGAATACCCAACCACAGGAAGTCAAAAAACAAGATTCTGCTACTATTCCGGCAGAAGGAACATTTAAAGAATTTGACCCAACAGATCCAACAGACCCGACTCAACCAGATCCAGATCCAACAGATCCTGCATGGGTTGATGTTAAAATTCCAACAAAAATCTTATTTGGTCAAACGGATGTAATTACAGGTATTATTTCTCCACTTTATGAAATTGAAAATCTTTCCTCAAAAGGAGTTAAGATTTCTGTTCACGATTTTAAGGATAGTGGTACACCGGGAGGATCTGGAAGTCAAACGGATGCTGAAAAAATTAGTGATAAGTTGACTTTGAATTTAACCAATAAAACTGCAAACAAAGACATTGCTTTGCACACGACAGACCCACAAAATCCTGCTCAATTCCCGGCGGAAATTGGCACTTTGAATCCAACTGGAGACAAGCTTGAATTTAAATTAAGTGGTGGGGTAGCAACAGGGTTTAATTTTGAAAAGAATGCTTTAAATCCACAATATGATTTAGTTCTTAAGTTTGAAGTTCAATAGGAATTGATATGAAAAAATACTATGGTTTTATATTGCTATCGTTAGTAATCATTCTAACTTTTATTTGTCCAATCGAGACCTTCGCTGAGTCATCAAGTATTCAGTTTAATCATATTCCGATTGAAGGAATCATTGGCAAAGGAAACGACCAACATTCTGATGTAGTTGATGAAAACCAAAGTGATAAGATGGAGAAATTACCACAATTAGGCAATGAAGGAGATAATAGTAAATTTCTCTCCTTCATTGGAGTGGTTCTTATGCTTATCGCTTTAGAGCTGAGGTTTCTATTGGGGGGCGCTTATGAAAAAAAGTAGCATTTCTTTGATTATGGCTTTCGTTTGCATTATTGGAAGTTTGTCATTTCCCACATATAGCTTTGCAAGTGATTCAGGAGCTACCGCAGCAGGAGTTGCACAAGATGCTACTGAGGCCGAGTGGAATAAGCTTGATACTTTTTTGACACAGGCTCTTATACCAAAAAAAGAGGGTGCATCCGTTTCGTATGATTATCCCACAAACTTTGAGACTTACTGTACGAATTGGGAAATGAATGAATACAATTTTACGGGTCCTGCCAAACGAGTCATAACAAAAATCACTAGCTCTGATCCAAATACGGTAATTCCGACGTATACAGATCATTCCATTAATTTGACACGAGGCAAAGGAAATACAGGGCTTGTTCAACTTGATATTGAATACAATCTTGAATGGCGATTTTATGTAGAAGAAAAAGTGGGCGGGATTTGGTACCAAGTCAATGATCGAATTGGAAGCTTTCATCAAACAAAATCGATTATGGTAAATGTTTCAAAACGATCACTAGATGTGATTCCAAAGAAAAATAATACGATTGAATTGAATTTATTTGATGCTACATTTAATGATCCGTTTAACTACGTTGATGTTTTATCACACGCTGGAACAGTAAATTGGAGTATGGAAGAGCGACCTATTGATTCCCGACTAGGTGTTACAACCGGTAAGTTTCGATTCTCCGATAATAATGAATCAATGCTGGTTACCGTTCCATTTACAGTAATTGACACCACACCTCCAACAGGGACATTAATCAACCCAATAGAATTAGAACTTGGCCAAAAATCAGATGTTAATGACTTCTTTGTAAGTCCACCAAAGGATAATGGAAAACAACCCGTTACCATTCGTCCAGACTCGGACCCAAATAGTCTAGGATTAGGTAGTCACAATTTTGGTGTTAAATTAATCGATAACTTGGGAAATACCGTAAGCTTGAGTACTACAGTGATTGTGAAGGATACAACTCCTCCAAAAGTCATAAGTAAGGATGCAACGATAGACTACGGAGGTACTGTAACGGAAGCTGATTTTATCGATCATGTATCAGATAATGATATTAATGGACCATTTTCGTTTTCATTTAATAAGTCAAAACCAACTCCGGACAATAAGAAAGTTGGTATTCAAGATGTTTATCTGGAAGTAAGTGATCCATCTGGAAATATTACCAAAGTACAAGCAAAGTTAACTGTTAATCCTGACAATGTTGCACCTACTGGGGATGGTATTTTACAAGTGATCCCAGTCAACGGCAGTATATCAGCCAACCCACTTGATGTAGTAACAAACTTGCAAGATAGCGATGCTATTTCAAAAATAACAGCAAAGTATATAAAAATACCTGATACATCTAAAATTGGTTTGACGGATGCAAAAGTTGAATTATCAGATCAAAATGGGAATAAGTCAGAAGTGACTGTGCCTGTTTTTGTACATGATCACCATAGTATCTTTGATGATCAATATGTTTTGAGTTCGCAAAATTTCACTGCCTATTCTAACTAAGTTCCTGCTTCAAAAATGGAAGAATGGATTTTGCAAGAAAGCCAATCTAAAGCGTGGGAACTTTCTAGTGGAAATGAAATATCTCAGCAAATTAAAGTGATTAAGCATGATGTCAAGCCTCAGTTTGGCTCCTATACTGCTACGATCCAACTTGGCAATCTTACGAAAGATATTACGATTAATATTTTAGATGCCAAAGATTTGATTGATGTTACTATCCCGCAAAAAGTAATTTTTGGATCAACAGATGTTCAAAACGGTAAGGTATCATCACCAAGTTAAGAAGTGAAAAATAATTCAACTGCTAAGCTCAAAGTATCTTTAGCCAAAATGCAAGTGGATTCTAGTTCAACGATTGATGTCATTCGAGCTAATGATATCGAACCTAGTGGGAAAGATGAAAAAGTGAAATTAAGCTTGAGTTCATTGGAAGAATTTCAGTTTCCGATGATTGAGTTACATCCATCAGTTGCAAATCAAGAATTGGGAATTTTAAATTCTCAAGCAGTTGGTGGATTTCAAATTAAAGGAGTATATTACGGAAAATATCAAAATACAAAATGTAACATCCAAATGACCTTCAAATTTGAAGTGATTTAGTAGAGATAACTAGGGTGGTCCCCTGGTTATCTCAGTACATAGATTTCATGAGTAATGAGGCGATGGGTTATGCAAAAAATATATGGTCATTTGATTATTTTAGATGAATTAATTCAAAATGGTTATAAAAAGTATCACTGCCTTTGTGATTGTGGACAAGAAACAGTTGTTTATCATTCCAATTTAGTATCAGGTCGAACAAAAAGCTGTGGGTGTGGAAATGTTAAAAATCGGCATAGATATAAAGATTTATCTAATAAAAAATTTGGTGAACTAGTTGCCCTTGCTCCAACAGAAGAACGTAGCGAAGGAACCGTTGTATGGAAATGCCTTTGTTCGTGTGGCAATGAAATACTGGCATCGGCAAAACGATTGCAACGAGAAGAAATCCGGAGTTGTGGATGTCTTAAGGAAAAACAGTTTCACATTGAAAAACAAGTATTCGGTAACCTGACCGTCATTGAACCATTAAATAAGAAGTTAGATTGGAAGGCAAAATGGAGATGTAAGTGTAGCTGTGGTCACTTATGTGAAGTAAGCTATGGCAACTTATCATCTGGTCACACAAAAAGTTGTGGTTGTTTGAAAGGAGTTGAAAGTAGAACTTGTGTAAAAGGAACAATTGTCGAATGTTTGAAAGCCAAATTGGCAAAAAACAATAGTAGTGGTGTAAAAGGAGTTTATCGTTGTCGGGGAATGTGGGTAGCCTATATTACTTTTCGCGGAAAACGGCACTATCTTGGTGCTTATAAAGATCTAAGTGAAGCAGCGCTGGCGAGAAAAAAGCCGAAGATAAATATTTTTTGCCACTGTTAAAACAATTTTCGATTTAATGTCCAGTTTCGTGTTCCCTTTTTGTTTTTAGTAGTGAAAGGGGAAGAAAGAATATGGATATTCGTGATGAAAAATGTCGAGTGTACGAGCAACTGAGACTATTGATGGAGGAAAGAAGGGAGCTTTCAAAACAGTATTTTGATTTAAAAGAATACTTGATTCATTTAGAAGATAATCAAGACACGACAAATTCTGATAAAGCAATACATCGTGAACTGGAGCC
Source organism: Enterococcus italicus (assembly GCF_023743875.1). NCBI lineage: Bacteria > Bacillati > Bacillota > Bacilli > Lactobacillales > Enterococcaceae > Enterococcus > Enterococcus italicus. The sequence continues at coordinate 917,847 of NZ_JAMRVB010000001.1, read as the reverse complement.
TATGAATTTAGAAAATGAAAAGGAGCTCCAAGATTACTTTGCTCAGCGAAAAGCAATCGACAACCATCATCGATCTTACAAAGATTACGGGTTTATTATTGCATCAATCTTGAAAGAGTCAGGAAAACCATTATCTGCCAAACAAATATATCATGAGTGGACAGAATCGTATGAAATTTTTCCTGATTATCGCAATTTTGTAAATAATATTCTTTCAAAAATTAATCGAGATGAATCAATCCCTGTTGAACGTGCTATGAGAGGATATTGGCAATATAGACTTAAAACCTAATTTGTCCGTATATCTTTTTCCTCTCGAATTTTCAAAGGAAGAAGTGACAGTGATGAATCAGAATTTTGATTTTGCAAATGATGATGCACAAATTATTAGCTATATTCAAAAAACAGTTCATAATACGGCAATTAATTATTTTGCTAAAAATAGCAGACTAAAAGGTACTGAATTTGTTCCTGGACAAAAGACACTAGATTATTTTATCGAGGAGCAAGCAATGTATCCACAAGAAACTATTACGGTAGTATCTGAAAAATTTCCGCTAGATTTCTCTAATTGTGACTTAGCCACTGAATTCCAAAAACTGTCTGATAAAGATCAATCTCTACTAATTCAAAAATATATTTTTGGATATTCAGACTATGAGATTTCTATTCAACTATCAATGACACGGCAAGGTGCAACAAAAAAGCGCCAACGCATTCTAGGAAAAATTCGAAAACATCTCCTTCCTTAATTTTAAAAAACTATATGATTCGTGCTCCTCCTGAAGTACTAGCTATTGAAAATCAGTGCTAAAATGATGGAGGGTGCGTGAAATGAAGTCATTGGCAGAACTCGTTATTCTTGTTCAAAAGGATGATGAAGAGGCGTTTTCTCAAATTGTGAACAGTTTTAAACCATTGCTGGTTAAAGAGTCATGCCGAAATGGGAGCTTTGATGAAGATTGCTATCAAGAGTGTATGATCAGATTATATTTAGCTCTTAAAAAAATTGATATTACAGAATAGTTACTTTTAAAGATAATTGTGTAGTCAGTTTCTGTTAGCATTCCCGAAAGGTAGGTACAAAGCTATGGACCTACCTTTCTTTGATTTTGAATGATATTAAAAAAAATTTAGGGGAGGTTTTATTATGCTTCTGTTTTTATTAGGCTTATTTATAGGATGTATGCTGGGAGCAATTATAATGAGTTGCTTAGCCGCGGGAAAAAATGACGATGTAACTTCCGGAAGAGAGTAGATTTTACAGGGATATAAGTAAGGATGGCAGCCGCATTTTGCAGAGGTGGGAGTAAAAATGAAACGAAAATATATTGTGCTGGCTTTGTGTGTGTTATTTTTATTGGTAGTATATTCTCTTTTGACGCCCTTTTCTAAGGATGTTGCAAACATGGTGATAGTCATAATAGGAACCGTTTTGATACTTGTAACATTTTGCTATGTTGCGATCAAAAAAACACCTAAATAAGTAATGCTAGGCTTGGTACTGATGGGAAATTTAATAAGCCTTATTGCATTCATTTACAGTGTTATTTGAGTGACGTTGAATGTCAACTTGTAAAGTATAGAATTTTATATCGAAAAAAATTTGGGGTAAATATCTATGGAACATAAAAGAAGTAGTAAATTGAAATTCAAAAGACTTCAACTTATATTCGTGTTATTGATGTTGATTGCACTTTCTCAAAGAAATTATATTTTGGCCTTTTTATGTGGAATTATGTCTACAATTTTTTATATTCTTCAAAATAAGCAATAGCTAGAGTTTTATCTATTTACAAAAAAATAACTGCTTTCAAAATGACAGAATGATGCTAATAGTTTGGGGATATTTTTGGTGATTTGATAAAAGGTATGTAGTATTACGTAGTTTTGGGGCTACAGTAATAATGTTTTATCTGCTTTTAGGAATTCTCACAAAGATATTTAGTGATTTTGTTTAGGAGAAACGATTTTTTTCTTTATAAGCTGGTTATTTGTGATTAGTTGCAGTTTTTTATAAAATATGTAAAGAAATTTTTATGTCAATTAATAGAAAAATCAGTCATTATAGAGATTGCATTAATAATTGTGATTTTTGCAATCTCATTTATCAGAAAGTGATTAAGTAAGTGCCGTAAGAAACTTGATTTAATAGGTAAAGGTAATATTTTTGTAACATCGAACTGAGTTTCTGGATGTTAACAATACTTTTAGATCGATCACTATTTCGACTTCTAAAGCCTTTTTTCATAATCATTTATTCAGGAGAAAAATTACTTAATCATTGTTAGAAAGTACGTTTGATGGTACGCTGTATCCATACAAGTGAACTTAGGAGGCGCTATATGCAACAGGAGACTAGAGAGCGAATCAAGGAAAGAATACGTGATAAGATGAATGGAATTTTAAATCGTCGAATTCGAGAATTGAACGAAGATATGCAGGAACTATACACAAGAAATCCATTTGGCGCGCGTTTAGTTCCCGAAATGATTTGGAAAGGGTCAAAATTCGAACGATCCTTTGTAACATCTTTTGGTCAAGGAGTATATGAGCAAATTGCTTATGAAATCGCTATCGACACTGGAGCTACGGCTCAAAATCAACACAGTGAAACTGTTATAATCAATACATGGCAAGCAGATTATATTGACGATTTGCTTAGTAGACAAAGAAATAATGATAGAAATAATCCAGTTTATCCGGATTGGACAGCAGAAATTAATGAAGGTCTTAATTTAAGAACTAATCGTGTGATTGAAATCCCAATTCGCTTTGATCTATATATTCGACGCATAGATGGAACTGAAGAGTACTACTCCATCAAAACAGTGAAACCAAACCTAGATCAAACAGAAATTGCCAAACGAGACATGATGAGAACGACTTTTGCTAAAGAAAATGCAAGAACCTATTTTGCATTACCCTATAATCCAGCGGGGGAAGGAACTCCGTATAATTGGAATGTAATCAATAAGATTTTTAATACAACTGATGACTCCGCAGTTTTAATTGGAAGTGATTTTTGGAATACTGTAGGCCAAGATCCTAATACTTACAATGAATTATTGGAAATCTTTGATGAATTGGGCGATGAATACCATCGAAAAATTCAGCAAAACTATATTGACCTTTAAACAAAAGAAAAGATCCTCGTTTTTAAACGGCGAAGATCTTTTTGTTTGTTTTGTTACTAGGAGTGTTCGACTCACTTGCTTTACCAGTTGAACGAACATACTTTGCTTTACTTGAGCTATTAACTTTAGCTTGCCCTGAATTTGTAGATATAGGCTTAACCTTATTATTTTTCTCCTTCTTTTTTTTTAGCTTGTGTTCTTCATTTTCTTCTTCGACTTTATTCATGAATGAATGATAATCAGTAGCTTTATATCGTGAATATTTAAATTCAGGATATTGAGGAAGAGCATTACCTGCGTTATCCGCAAGAATTGTTCTAGCTACAGCTTCGCCTAATTTAATAGGGACTGCGTTGCCTATTTGCCTGTAAATATCTGTAATTTCTCCGCAAAAAATCCAATCATCAGGAAAACCTTGAATTCTTCTATACTCTTCAATACTTAAAGGCCGATTTTCGACTGGATGACATAGGTCTGTTGCTGGCATTGTAGGCGTTGTAACCAATGTTGGTGATGGTCGATCGAAGCTTAACCTTCTAAAGAAACCTGTTCTACCTCCACCGAGCCCGAAAGACTTGCCCATAGCTAAGGGTTGAACGTCATCTGGAAGATTTCTCCAGTTCTGACCTTCTTTTAACATTCTAAAATATTGTAATCTTTTTTCAGGAAATTGTACATAATGTTGTTGTCCTTCTAAACCTTGAAGAGCGTCTCTTAGAGTAACCCAAGGTTCAAGATTATTAATACCTGTCTCTGAGTGTGTTGGTGTAAGGTAGGGAACTGTTTGATCGCCAAGTTTGCAGATCATAATGACTCGCTCTCGTATTTGAGGAGCACCAAAGTTGGCCGAGTTATAAAGTTCGAAAGACACTGTGTAACCATAGTTTTCTAAAATTCTTGTTACATAGTACAATGCTCCGCCTTTAATCACAGGGCCGCCAGGTTCAATTGGGTACTTTGCAGATTGTAGTCCACGAACATTTTCAATCAAAGCATACCGAGGCTTAACTTCACCAATTAAGTGAATGAAATCAAGAAACACGTTTCCTCGCTCATCTTCAAAACCTCGTCTAGCACCTGCTGTTGAGAAGGCCTGGCATGGAGGACCTCCATAGATTAAATCAACCTGAGTATCTCTTGGTAGACGTGCATACTCAAAGATTTCATCAGCTGTGAATTTTGACATGTCTCCAATCAATCCAATAGTTGGATGATTTACTTGAATAGTCTTTCTAGTTTCAGGGTCAATCTCAGAGGCTAATAAAGGATGAATGCCTTCATTCTCCATTCCAATATCTAATCCCATTGCTCCACTAAAGAAGCTAAGTGCTATAAAGTCAGGAATATCATTAGTAAGTCTGGGATGATCTGTAGGTTCAATGACTACGTTGTATTCTTCAATATATTTATTTAAATTTTCTTCTGTTGTAACCCATTGTCTACCAACACGCTCGCTTTGAAGTTTGCCTTCTCTACATAGTCGCCGGACATGCTGTTCACTAACTCTGAGGTGAGTTGCAATATCTTTTATAGTTAAAAGCTCCATAGGTATCTCCCACATTTCTTTCGCGAATAATTTTATATACCCTATGGATTATACCGTATTATTGCCTAAAGGCAAATAGAAATACTTGTGATTATAAAAAAAGATTTTTGAACAAGTAATGAAAAAGAAATTTATGAGGTAGAAGAAATAGCTAGCTTTTAATAGTGCAGTTAAGATAATTTATAGAATATCTATTAATCTTTGGATTTAATTTAATACTAAAGAATATTTAATTTATGCAGTTCGTGATTTACATTTGTTCATTTGGGAAATGGCTAGCTAATTACTATTATTTAAAGAAATAGATGATAAATTCTAAAATATTGATTCCAAATCAGAGAAATCTAATGAAATTACATTTCTCTGATTTAAGTACCTTTCTTCATCTCCTAAAAGAATTGATTGAATATACCGTGTCTTTTTATGACTATGTCGAGTTTATGAACTACACAGAAATTACACTTCACATTGGTTAATTCTTTTGAGATAATTAAAGCGACTTAAAAATTGGTATACATATCAGATATTGATAATGCTTATCTTAAATAGAAAGATTTTTATTTCAAGAAGGAGTAATACTTAAATGGAAAAATTTTATTTTCCCTATGATGCCATGAGTTCATGGGCTGGTTATGATATTCAAGGAAAAATGACAGTATATTTCATCTTAAATGAAATATATAAGGCAATTGAAAAGAATAAAAAATGCAATTTTGAAGATTTAAAAGAGGAGCTTAGTCAGATATTTGTGGAATTAGAAAACTTGGAAGATATCGCTATACTAGAGAGGAATGAGTATCGTCAAATTTACCAAGTGAAAGCAGGGAAGAATACTAAACTTAAATCAGCTGATTGCTATAATCTCTATGTAGCTTCATATATGCTCAAAATGATGTTTTCTCAAGATAAATTAAACGATACGAATAAAAATGAAGACAGCGGAGTTTATTTGATTTCTACTCATAACTTAGATAGTGCGGATCAAATAAAAGAACTAGGACGTAAGCATCTTGAAAATCTTTTAAATACGAATTATGAAAGTGATATTAGCAAAGATAAAATTGAAGATATAGATGGAAGAGCAAAAAAGGCGAGTTTTCAATTATTAATAAGAAAAATGGGTATTATGGATTTTCCTAAGTCTGTTCGAAAACAAAAAGTTCAGAGTGACATAATTGCTCCTCTGAATAGTTTACTAGAATCTTGGGATGATCTTAATGTGAAGATTTATTCAAGTGAGCATATCAGTGATTCGGATGCAATTAAAGATACTTGCCTTCAAATTATCGAAAAAATTAAAGGGATTATTTTAGATAAACATCCAGATTCAATAGAATTATCCCAACTGGTTGAAAAAGAAAATGAGAATATTTATTGGAATTTAGTTGATTTACTAGATTTGGAATTATTTTTTACTAAAATAGAAGACGAGAAAAATCAGGAAAATCCTAAGATAGAAAAGAAGAGAGGGGTTCAAATTTCGGTTAGTGATTTTCTAGATAACATGTGCAGTCCTATCGATAATTCAATTGATGAGATTGTACTTTTAAGTCATATTTTAAGTGATAAGCTACATCAAGTGTTAAATGAAATACCTCTATATTTTCGCGAAGAAGAAATTATTAACTGTCCTGAAGAGTCAGAGAGTTGCAGTTCTTGTACTATGAATGAAAATTGTTTATTCATGAGAAAACTAAAAGTAATTTTCGATAAGCGAGGATCAGTATTATTAGATTTCTTTAGTAGATTATTTTTAAATGAAAATGGTGATTTGAGAAATAGTAATAATTTACCTCAAGATGATGACATTTTGGCAGTCTTTTATAAAAATATCGGAAGGTACGAGAACTTTAATTATGCAGATGGTATTCCTGAAGCATTGATAGCTACTGAACCAGCAAAAAAAATGATAGCAGAGATGAGCACAGTGGACAATGCTACAATAATTGCTAGAAAAATATCCAGAATTGGTACGAAAGATATAAAGTTCATTGAAAAATTATTTGAATCATCTTATCTTTTTCATATGCATGGTGAGGAGTATTTTTCTCCTTTTCATTATGGAAATAATGAAAAATTTACGGACATTGTTTGTGAGGACTTAACATCGGATGAAATGAGCAAACTGAAATTTATGAGTAGAGATGTTACTTATGATTTTACTGGGCCGGCAATCGTTAAAGTGATTGGAACAAAAGAAGCGGAGGTATTATTAAATGCAGAATCTAGTACATGATATTTTTTTGGAGTATGAATACCGTTTGTTATCTGAAGTAGATGGGTCAGAAATGAGGTATGGCTTGGTTGATCAGAACAAGGCTGATTACTATATTTGTTGTTTTTGTGATGATAATACTAATCTAAGAGATTATAGTAATCAAGTTGAGCTTTCTTTTTCAGATGAAAATTATTATTCAAAAAATAAGTCAGATCCTGCACGTAAAAAGAATACGTCAATTATCTTTTTTGTTGAAACAACTGATGTATTGGAATTTGAAAAGCAAAATCAAAAATTAATTTATGACATTGAAGAATCAACTTATTATTTAAAAAAGTATGTTCTTGTATATAGCCAGGATCATGTTTACTTATTGAATAAAAATGTAGGACAAAATGAAGAGAAAACATCATTGAAAAAAAAGATGGAGGTAATTATATCTGATGTTGGTGAGTATAGGAAATCTGCTAAGTCAAACAAATCTGATTCGCTATATTTATTTGTGTTAAAACTTTACGCTAAAATTCCTTTTACGAGTTATAATGTTAGACCTGAACCTCTAATTGGGGAGTCTTTGGAAAAAATTGAAAAAGAAATTAATGATCAAAAAGATGATACTGTTAAGAGCGTTTTTTCAACGTATATAGATCAAAAATGGACTAAAGAAGATTTAGAGCAAGTCGCTAAAGGAATAGAAATAACTGACGAAGAAATTAAAAATTATATCACCCAGAAAATAACTGTATCGGAGGGTGATTAAAGATGGTAAGTGGGATAAAAAGAATTTCAATGTGTAACTTTAAAGGTTTCCCAAGTGACTATATTACTCATACGGATTTTGATAAGCAATTAAACATTTTATCGGGTCCAAATGGCTTTGGGAAGACAACAATTTTTGATGCTATTGAACTGATATTTAGTCACGAAATGACTCGCTTTAATGGGCTAGAAAATGGTAATCAAAAATTTGAAAATCACTTATTGCTAAATGATCCATCGAAAAAAGGTTTTTTGTGTATTGATGTCATTGACGATAGCGATAATACTAAACAATATGCTGCAATTATTAGTAACTCAAAAAGTCATAAATTTGTGAGTGTATTAGCAAAAACTATAACGTACTATGCTATTGAAAATGAAAATATTATTGAAAATTGGAATGAAATTATAAGTTCCGATGTTATTCAGCATATAGAAACTAGAGGCATTGAAGTGAAAAATCCTTTAATTGATAATTTCAATGTGTGCTATTATGTTTCACAAGAGGAATCTACTCATCTACTCAAATTGCCAATTAGACAGCGAGAAGATACTTTGTCACCGTTAATTGGGAAGGAACTTCTTGAAGATAAGTACAATCTTTTTAAGGAGAGTGCTGCCCTATTTAGTTATGATGAAACTAGAATAAATGAAATTATTAATGAAATTAGATCTCTCAATTACGATGAGGAGATACAGCCTGTAACATATCAACAGCTTTTTCCTGATAAGAGTTTGAATTGGGATAGTAATCAGTTAGTTGCTGATAAAACTATTTCATCATATATTTCATCTTTGAAGAAATTAAAAATAATTTCCCCATATGTTGCCGAAATAAAGCAATATTATTTAAACAGGAAAATCGGAAATTTAGTTAGGGATACTGAAAGAAATCAAATTGTATCTATCATGTATCGAGAAGGAATTAAAGATAGTGATGAATTAATAAAAACAATTTCTCAATCTAAAGTCAAATATGACAAGACTAAGGAATTAGTGAGTTCATATGAGCAGTTAGAGCAATTGTTAAGTCAAGAAATACTAAAAATAAATAAAGTAGAAACATTGATAAAAAGAATTGATAATATGAAGAATATTATTTCTGAAAATGACTATGCAATCATCGATATATCTAAGAATGTTGAGCAGGACTTCTCGAGTCTTTCATCTCTTTTGAAGAAAAGGAAAACCGATTTAGAATTACAAGATAAAATTTCAAATGAAAAAATGAATCTGGAACAATCTAGAAAAAATATTATTGAACATTTGGAATCCTACACACAATTAATTGATATTAATGAAACTCATTGTCCACTTTGTAATTCAAAATTTGACTCGTTTGAAGAGCTAGAAGAAGATATCAGCAGGGTTGGTCAGGTGCTAGAGTCAATTTCAGTAAAAGAAGATAGTGATTTGGAAGAAAATTGGGAGAATATAAGTGAAATTTTTTCTAGAATCAAATCCGATTTTTCACAACTGGATCCTCAAAATTATGTAATTGATTGGAAATTTGTTGACATTGAAAAATATATTGAAGATCAAACGAAAATTAATCAATTAGATCAATTATTAGATTTTATTAGAGATAAACGAATAGATATTGAAACAGATAATAATTGGATTGAAGAGATCAAATCTCTTAGGAAAGAGCCCAAAGAAGATTTTTTAAGGGTAGCTGCAGATCTCAATTTAGAAAGTGTTATTAATGATCTAGGAGTATTTCTTGAGATTGATACAATTGGTAGCCTAATTAATTTTATTGAGGAAACGGATAGTAAGCTCATTGATACAAAAATAGACTATTTAGTTTTTCTACAAAGAAGTTCGGAAAATACGAAATATCAAGATTTGATGACTAAATTAAATGCTCTTGTAAAAGAGAAGCTGCAATGGGAAAAAATGATTACAGCGTATAGAAAGATTGATCAAATAATTAAGGCTAATGAAAAAAAATTGAAGAAGACAATTGTTGAGGCAATTCGTATACCTTTGCTTGTTTACACAGCAAAAATGTTACAAAATTATCAAGGCGGTCTTGGTGTGTATATTGATGATAATGCATTAAGGTTTATTTCATCAGAGAAGCAGCCAGATATTTTGAACAAATTTAGTTCAGGTCAATTATCTGCTTTCATATTGACTTTTCTTCTTCTTATGAACAAACTATATGTAAACGATGGTGAACAATATCAATTTCTATTGGTAGATGATCCAGTTCAAACTATGGATGAAATCAATTTATCGTCATTTGTAGATGTTTTGCGTAGAGAGTTTCAAGATAAGCAAATTATTTTGTCAACACATGAAGAAGACAAGAAAAATTATATTGGCTACAAGTTTATAAAGAATGGATCTACAGTTAAAGTAATTAACGTTAAAGATGAGTGGTATTAAAATAAAAATCAATCATTTGAGAAATTGGAGTAATCAAAGTGGTGGTTTATTTAGTAAATTTCTAGAGAAAGCAACTTTCTTTCAAAGAGAGTTGCTTTTTTGTCTTCTCAATTGTCTTTATTAGTGTAAAGAAAAATGGCCTTTGAAAATTGAATACAAAAATCTATCAGTACTTTCCATTTGTAGGGAGCATTTCTCAATTTCGCCATGATGAGTAACCGGAGCGATAAATAATTGAGAGAAGAATTGTCGAATTCGAGCCATGATCTGCAAATGTAATAATGATACTTCCGTAATCAAATTGGCTCGCCATCACTGGGGAGAGGTGGAAATCCTATGTGCTTTTTGACATGAGCAGCTGGTAGATAAATAAATGTTTTTTATAATTTGTAACTTATGTTTTTTCGTGAGGCGCTGACGTAGGAAAGAGAAGGCGGTAGAATGAAGACAGCCACTCGGCAAGATATTATCAAGTTGGGATTTTCACGGTATTACGCTGACAAGATCTTCAGGGAATGCAAAGCTCTTTTGGTCACTAATGGGTATTCTTTTTATCGAAATAGCAAGATTAAAAGGATACCTGTGAGTGTCATTGAAGAGGTCTTACACATTTCTTGGGAGGATGAATACTGATGAGAAGAGTTGCAAATGTGTACAAAGACGAGAAGAGAGGAACGTGGTATTTTTCATTAACTTTGGGTTATGATCGTTTCGGAAAGAGAATTCAACCCACTAGAAGGGGATTTAAATCGCAAAAAGAAGCGAAAGATGCGATGGAGGAATTAAAAAAGAACTACTCTAATTCTCAAGAAATTTATTTACAAGGGATTACTTTTCGTGAGTTTTATAAGAAGTATTTTTTTCCGTGGTATAAACTTGGGACGATTGAGAAAACCTATGTAAAAACCGATAAGACTTTAAAACGTGCTTTAGCTTATTTTGGAAAAATGCAAATGGAAAAGATTCGTCCGATTCATATTCAAGAGTTTCAACAATTTCTTGTTCAAGAATGTTCTGTCACAAATAAAGAAGGAAAAATACGTCCGCTTTCGAACAATTATATTAAACAGATCTTTAATAAGTTACGGATTATTTTTAAGCGTGCGGTAGTTTTGGAAGTCATTGATGAGAATCCGGTAGACACTATTGGGAAAATTAGAACCCAACGATCGGTTGTGGCATTTTGGACTGTTGATGAATTTAAGAAAGTGTACAATTGTTCATATCGATGTGATTTCCAAGAAGAATTTTATAAACGAATGATGCGCTTTTTATTTGTAACAGGGCTTAGAAGTGAAGAACTTTTTGCGCTGCAATGGCCAGATATTGATTTTCGTAAAAGAACTTGTAGTGTGAGTAAGTCACTCTATATTCGAACAAGAACGGATTATGATTTCTCAGATACTAAAAATACTTCAAGTATCCGAACGATTACTCTAGACAAGCAAACGATAGAAGACTTAAGGAAATGGAAAGAATCTCAAAAAACGATTGGGGATGACTTGGGCTTTATTTTTACCTTTGATGGTTTGCCGCCATCTCCAAAGACATTTTTAGGTAGAGTAAAAAAATTAGCTGAAGTAGCTGGTGTCAAACCGATTCACTTACATGGATTACGTCATTCTCATGTAGCTTTTTTGATTGAGCATAACAAAAATATCTATGCTGTTTCAAAGCGTTTGGGACATTCTTCTGTTAAGACAACTTTAGATAAATATGGGCATCTTTATCCCGATACCAACCAAACTTTAGCAGATGAATTTACTAAATTTGAAGTGTAATTTTTTTTGCGATTTACTGCTGTCAAATTACTGGCACGAGCCGTTTTTAGCCGATTTTTGAATTTTCGATGTTGATATACCGGGCTTTAGAGGCTAGTGGTCGGAATCGAAAATGGATGAGGATGAACCGAAGAAATAGCAAGGGTTTGTTTGAAAATATTTAGTAAAAAAATCTAATTTTCATATTTTATTCGCCCTTTTGTCGCCCTGAAATTTTGGCTCTTTCTCAAATAGTGTTGTTTTATCACTCTTTAACAACTAGTATTGTTAAAACTTACAATCATTTGAATAGAACCTTTGGGTCAAGCAACGGTTTTCGTTGCTTGACCTTTTCAGCATGTATTAATATAGAATCTTGCGTAATTGAGCCTAGTATAATAGTAGAAGTGAACTTATTAAAAGTTGCAATTGAACCATGATAAGAGGCAAGTAAGCATCAGGCTTGTATCTATAAATGTTTACGTACTTAATTAAGTACGTTATAATGATGATATAAGTAGAGGGGGAATTAATATGGCAAACAGAAGTTTAAACCCTAGTTCAGCCCGAAAAGATTTTTATAAGTTATTGAAAGATGTCAATGAGAATCATACTGAAATTGAGATTATCAGTGACCGTAGTGAAAATAATGCAGTGCTTATTGGATTGGATGATTGGAGAGCAATCCAAGAAACCCTTTTTCTTGAGCAAACAGGTACTCTTGATGCTGTTCGGGCACGAGAGAAAGATCATAGTGGATTTACAGATATTGATGAAATTGATTGGGATAACTTGTAATGAGTAACTACTCTATACAAATAAAAAACTCTGCCAAAGTAGATTTAAGAAAAATTAAGCAGTCAAATTTGAGAGCTCAATTTGAAAAGGTAATTCAAACGTTAAAAGAAGATCCTTATCTTCCCACCCAATCATTCGAGAAACTAAAACCTACCCATGAAGGTCGCTATTCAAGACGATTGAATAGACAACATCGAGTAGTATATCGAGTAAATGAAGACGAAAAAATTGTAGAAATTTATTCAGCGTGGACACATTATGAAGCATAGAATTGCATACGAATAACATTTAGCATCATGAACCTTGTCTGAGGAGAGACATAAAGAATCGTGCGTGATTTCTCTTGAAAAAGTCAGGGCAGTTAGGTTCACACCGCAAAGCATTGTGTTCTTGATGCTCTTGAATTTTTGACAATATAGTGGACGCGACTAAACTACCAATTACTTTCATATAAAAAAACATCTCTAATCGAGGTGTTTTTTTGTTTAAGCAGAAAATTTACTGAAAACAAACAATTTGATTTAAATTGCCATTATTAGCTGAAATTATTTGTTTAATTAGGTATAATTAGTTTTTTACCTAATAAAAAACTAAAAAAACGACCATTTCACTTTTGAAAGTAGGCTTATTTTATTTAGTCAATTGAACAAAATATTTACAAAATGATTAAATTATGATTATAATATTGAAATAAAATTAAGAAACGAAAAATGGAGGCGTTCTAATGATTGAATTTAAGAATGTAGAAAAATATTACGGCAAATTCCATGCACTAAAAAATATTAATTTAGCGATTGAAGATGGGGAAGTCGTGGTTATCATTGGGCCGTCTGGTTCAGGAAAGAGCACGATGCTGCGTACCATTAATGGACTAGAGACTATCACTACAGGAGAGTTGTTGATTAATGGAACTAATATCCTTAGTAAGGAAACAAAATTAACTGAAATCCGTAAAAATATTGGGATGGTCTTTCAACATTTTAATTTATATCCAAACAAGACTGTAATGGAAAATATTACTTTAGCACCATTAAAAGTATTAAAACAGTCTGAATCTGAGGCGAATGCAATGGCAGAACGTTTGTTAAAACGAGTGGGTATGTGGGATAAAAAAGACTCTTATCCATCTATGTTATCAGGTGGTCAACAACAACGGGTAGCCATTGCTAGAGGATTAGCCATGAAACCAGATGTCTTATTATTCGATGAACCGACTTCAGCGCTAGATCCAGAAATGATTGGTGATGTTCTTGATGTTATGAAAAAATTAGCTAAAGAAGGCATGTCGATGATTGTTGTTACCCATGAAATGGGCTTTGCGCGTGAAGTTGCCGATCGGATTATTTTTATGGCTGAAGGCGAAGTTCTTGAAGATAGCCGTGATGTCAAAGGATTCTTTGCTAATCCAAGAGAAGAAAGAGCGCAACAATTTATTAGCAAGGTAATTAACCACTAGGAGGAGGGCGTTCAAATGAAAAAAATATATACCATGTTACTCCTCTTAGCCACAGTCATCACATTGGGTGCCTGTAAAAGCTCCAGTGCCGCTTCACAAGATATTTTAACGACGGCTAAGGAAACCAATCAAATTGTATGGGGAGTTAAAAATGATACCAAACTTTTTGGTTTGATGGATATTTCATCACGAGAAGTGAAGGGGTTTGATATTGATATTGCCAAGGCGATTACTGAAGAAATTTTAGGACGTGATGGTAATGCAGTCTTCGTCGAAGTAACATCGAAGACACGGATTCCATTGCTGAAAAACGGAAACATTGATGCGATTATTGCTACGATGACCATTACTGATGAACGGAAAAAGCAGGTTGATTTCTCTGATGTCTATTTTGATGCAGGGCAATCTCTCTTAGTATCCAAAGGAAGCCCGATTACGAATGTTAAAGATTTGACAGCCAACGATACAGTATTAGTCGTGAAAGGCTCGACTTCCGCTGATAATATTCGTAAAGCAGCACCTGATGCCAAGGTATTAGAAATGGAAAATTATTCAGAAGCATTTACGGCGTTGCAGGCAGGACAAGGTGACGCAGTTTCAACGGATAATGCGATTTTGTTAGGGATGGCTAGCGAAAATGACAACTATACTTTAGTTGGTGGTACGTTCACCAATGAGCCTTATGGAATTGCTATCAATAAAGGACAAGAATCGTTTTTAAATGCAGTTAATGATGCATTACGTACATTGCATACAAATGGAACCTACGACAAAATCTATGACAAATGGTTCCCTAATGATGACAGTGGGAAAGCTGAATAAGGAGGAAAACGTACATGCTTGAATTATTTCAAAACAATGCATCATTATTTATAGATGGATTCAAATACACCATTCTTGCAAGCTTCATCGCATTGATTGCAAGTTTGATTATCGGAACATTGATGGCGATTTTACAATTGTCCACAAACAATGTAATACGACGATTAGCCAAAGCGTATGTTGAATTTTTTAGAAATGTGCCTTTGCTAATTATTGTGATGATTTTTTATGTCGTAATTCCTCTTTATTTGGTTCCTTTTGATGGGTTTCAAGCTGGAACGATTGGTTTAACGATTTATACATCGGCGTTTATTGCAGAAACAGTTCGTTCAGGGATCCAAACAGTCCACTCAGGTCAGATGGAAGCAGGCTTATCTTCGGGATTTACCTATTGGCAAACAATGCGCTACATTGTGTTACCACAAGCATTTAAAATTGTGATTCCGCCACTAGGAGGACAATTTATTAATTTGATTAAAAATTCTTCTATTTTGGCAATGGTTGCAGGGCTAGATATTATGTACCAAGGTGATTTGATTGCTAGTACGACGTTTAATACCTTCGATACATATATCATTGTGGGTATTTTCTATCTAATTTTAACATTGCCATTGTCATATTATATGAGCTATTTAGAGAAAAAATGGGCGGTGCGCTCGTAGAAAGGGGGAGAACAAATGAGTTTTTTCGATGCTTTTTCGTTTATTAATTTGCGTTTCTTATTGGACGGTTTGATCGTAACCATTGAAGTTTCGCTCGTTTCAATTATTTTGAGTTTCTTATTTGGGGCAATTATGGGGACACTTCGTTTTTCAGCGATTCCCTTTGTTTCACGAATTGTCGGTCTAATCGTCGATATTATCCGCAATTTACCGTTGTTATTGATCATCTTCTTTACATACTTTGCTTTGCCACAGATAGGAATCAAATTTGACATCTTTTGGTCAGCAGTCATCGCTTTAACAATTTTTGAATCCGCGATGCTCTCAGAAATTTTCCGTGCCGGTCTAAATGCGGTGCCTAAAGGTCAAATGGAAGCTGGCTTATCTACAGGATTGACCTATCTGCAAGTGATGTTCTCCATTATGATTCCGCAAGCGTTTCGTTCAATGGTGCCAGCGATTGTCAGTCAGTTAATTTCTCTTGTAAAAGATACATCGCTAGCAGTCATTATCTCTTTACCTGAATTTACGCATAATGCAAAGATTATTTATGGTCAAAATTCAAACTATGTTATTCCTATGTACGTCGCATTGACGTTGGGTTATTTTGTTATTTGTTATTTGTTATCCTTGCTCTCTAAATACTTCGAAACCAAGCGGTATTCTTATTAAGCGAGTAACAACCATTTATACAAAAACAGAGCGTCCTTATTAGGGATGCTCTGTTTTTGTATAATAAAGAACTTCTTTGGTGTCAAAGCCTGCTTCAATGGTAAGCGGTCTCCGTATAATTGAGTGACTGCGCTAAATCTAAAAATGCCTCTAGCTTATGAACGTCTATCAGAGTTCCTTTCAAGTAATGTGCTACCATTGATTTTTTTGTTTGTCCTTTTGTGTATCTTGAATACCATGTTTTACTCCTAGCCGGATAATACCGTATAAAACAAAAGCCCCAATCAAGTAATAAATTAAACCAATACCCATACTCATCATCATTTTTATCACTTCCTTATTAAAAATCGGCAGAGACACTCTGTCCGTTGAGAAACAAAGCAAGAGTGACAGGATAAGACAGCCATCATTTAAAGGCTATGATAAAGCTTCAGTCCATTTTTTAAAGAGACAGCAAATGCACCAGCTACCAGTAAAATCATCGGTACGGTGGCAAATAAAGAGCGATTGATTTCGTTGGTAGACATCATGTATTCATCACCAGTTGCTGGAAACAAAAGATAGGAAAGTGTATCCCATAGAGTATGAAAGAAAATAAGAAAAGTAATAAATGAAATAAGGGCAAGTAACAGCCAAAAGACAACAAAAAAATTCGTTTTTTTCATTCTTTTTCCTCCTTTTTAGTCCTCTTCATTATACCTTACAAGCCAAATTACGTCACTTCTGTAAGTGGATGACAGGAATCGAACCTGCACCGAAACGTTAGTAAATGATTGTGCTGTGCTGAAACACAATCATTCGTATGGAAACACCAAGTTCATCCACAAAAACATCATACAAAGCAATCATTAGGTCAAACTTAAAAAAGAGAAAGAAAACATAAAGCTCAAGTATATAAATCCATCCCTAAATAATGATAGACTTTCATTTCTTTGTACTCATTAATTGTATCTATGCGAAAGTAAAAGATATGGTCCTTACGATCAATACATTTGTAACTAGGAATTTTAAAGTGCGTAATCTGTCGTTTGTCCATTAGATGCAACAGTTCATCTTGTAAGGCAAAAAAGGGGATTTCGGTCACAACATAATTGGTAAAGTCTTTTGTAAATTGCTCTGCATTATTAGTGAAATAATCAAACGACAATGATCGATTGGTTAAGCTCATCTTAGATCACTCCATTTTGAATCAGATAAGAAAGCGACATATTTGATAGTAGTTACATCAAGTATGTCCATTTTTTGGGCGTCAGTCAGTAAAAATAGACTACTATCCTCGATACCCATCACAATTCCTGTTAATAAACAATCACTTTGTCCTTCTGCTACTAACACATTGAGTTGTAGTTGGACAGGGCGGCGCTGTTGGTAGCTTTCAAATAAAATAACAAGACAATCTTGTGTCGTCATTGCTTGGTAGCGAGGGACGATGGACGTGCGTTCATTTTTATCTAGTTGCATCTGTGCTGTATGTTCACTTAAATAAAAGCCTAACCACTTCATTGTGCCGCGGTCGGTATACGAACGAACATAGGGATCAGGATGGTACGACATAAAGGACTCAGCCATGAGAAACATCTTCTTTTTTCAGTGGTGAAAGACCATCTAGACCACCAGCTCCACCGGCATGACCACCAACTAAATTCGCCCGCTTTAAACTACGCGCATCGGGTAGTAGCGAGCTTGACCGCATGATGCTTGAAAAACCATACTTTTCACGAATACGATCCAAAATCACTTCTAAGTCTTCCTCTTTTTGCTGCGTGATAGGTTCGTCAAATAAAGTCAACTGCGTACCGTTAGCAGGCACGAGCTTGCCGTAGCTGACACCAATTTGGCGAATCTTACTAGTTCCATCGTAAAACTTATAAAATAAATGAAGGAGCGATTCTGCTAATGGCTTAGAAGCGTTGGTCGCATCAACTTTCATTTGGCGGCTGAATCCTTTCGTAGATTCATCGCGACTATAGCCGATAAAGAGATGGATGGATGTTGTTTTTAACTGTTTCCGACGAATACGAATCGAGACTTGTTCCGCCATTTCACGAATAACAACAAGCAATTCTGAACTGGTATAATCTTTAGGTAAAATTTGGCTATTGCCAATCGTTGTTTCTTTTGGCACATAGCGTTCGGACAACTTGGTGCGGTCAATTCCATTGGCATGGTGATACAGCTGCAAGCCAATCACGCCAAAGGTTTGCTGCAACAATTGCGGAGAACTATTGGCTAATTCATGAACCGAAGAGATCCCTAAGCGATGCAATCTTGCCGCCGTGCGATGCCCGATACCCCAAAAATCTGTTAGTTGTGGTATCTGCCATACTTTTTCGGCCACATCACTATAGTTCCAAGATGCTCGTAGGGAAGGAGCCGTTTTTGCTTCGTTATCGAGTGCTAATTTGGCGAGTAACGGATTGCTATTGGACATCCCTACCGTAGAAAAAATCCCTGTTTTTTTTTGGATGTCTTGTTGTATGCGATCACAGACAATCGCTAGTTTTGTTTTTCGGTCTAATACACCCGGGACAAAGTAATTTAATGAACGTGACAAGTCAATCAAACCTTCATCAATAGAATACCAGAGTATATCTTCATCTGGGGCATAGTTTTGTAATACATGCTGAATTTTTAAGTTTTCTTGAATGTAATAATTCATGCGAGGAGGGGCGATAATCAGATTTTTCATTGCAGGATTCTCCCCAACTGTCGGTAAATCCCATCTACGAGTCACATTTTTGATACCTAATTTTTTTTTGGCCATCGGAGAGCTCGCTAAGATTAAACCGGACGTATTATCTGTAGTACTCATAACGATTAAGAGATGCTTTAGAGGATGAAGTCCACGAGCTACCAATTCACAGCTGGCATAAAAACTTTTCATATCGATAAAAGCATAATCTCCTGTAGGCTCCAATTCGTATTTGAAATTCATGTTCTATGCCTCCAATCTATTTCTTATACCCATTATACAAACGTATGTTCGCTTTTGTAAAGAGAAAATAAAAAAAGACGAACACAACCTTCTGAAGAGAAGATGATGCTCATCTAATGAACCTGTATGCGGCCAAGAAGACTCGAACTTCCACGATATTGCTATCACTAGCGCCTGAAGCTAGCGCGTCTGCCAATTCCGCCATGACCGCGAGAAACTAGTATTAGTATAAGACGATTTTATAACAATAGCAATAAAAGGCTTTTAAATGTGCAAAAAAGTGCTATGATAATATTAGATAGCGTTTTCATTATAGCTGGGTTTGGGGGAATCCTTATGAAACTAGTTTTTGCTTCACTAGCTGCACTTGTTGTGTTCATGTGTTTGATGTTTGCTGTTGTCTCTGTCGTTAGTAGGGAAAATATTGGTGAAGGCGTGTTAGTTGGTGGCGTTGGTATTGGTATTTTACTTGTACATTTGTATAGCATCGATACCCCAAAGCTACTTTGGGAAGATGAAGAAGACGGATAATCTATTTAAAGGAGTGTGACGAAAATTTGTCACACTCCTTTAATATGAATAAATGATTTACAAAAGCGTAATCAAGTTGCGCATGCTTTTCGAAATTTCTGGGATTATCGCTCGAAGCTAAACACGTTTGTCAATTCCTCTTTTTAATGATCGACTTCAATTCCTAAAACGGTTAAGTGTCCATTACCGACTAACTTAATGACCAATTTGGCTAAACTATTCGCATCCATAGTCGTATCCGCAGTAATCCACCAATGAAGCGTCGCAAAGAAAACAGAAGTTATATATTCAATAATAAAATCAATTGGGACTTCTAAATCATTTTCCGTAATTTTTAAGCGTGAGAAAATATGTGCATACTGGACTTCTAGAATTGCTTGGATTTGTTTGCGTAAGCGCTGGTCATCAGAAGACTCTAAAATAGTAATGAAAAAGACTTTGTTTTCTTTGATTTGTTGATAAATATTTGTCAAAACAAATTCCACTTGTTTTAATTTTAAACGATTGCCTTTTACGATTTGATCTGGATCAAGAACGGAGACAAAGACATTCATGGTTGAGTGAAAAATAGAATCATATAAATCTTGCTTGTTTTTGAAGTGAGCATAGAAGGTTGCTCGATTAATCATGGCCTCATCCGCTATTTCTTGCACAGTCAAATCATCGTAGCCACGTTCTTCCACTAAGCGAATAAAGGCTTCAATAATCATTTTATGCGTTCGTTTAACACGTAAATCGACTTTTTTCATCATTTTTCTCCTCCTTTTTCCGACACACGCTTTAAATTGTTGTTTATCTCACAGATTCCTATTCTTTGATTGTTGCAATTTTTTAGGAATATCACTACACTTTACGTGAATAGTATAACAAACGAGCTGTTGGATATTCAACATTTGTTGGAAATTTTAAAGGTAGGTGACAACGATGCACGTATATGCTGGTATAGATGTAGGCTCTACCACAGTTAAAATGATGGTAATCGATCAAGAAAAGAATGAATTGTATTCTTGCTATGAACGTCACTATTCAGATGTGAAAAAGGCAACAAAAAAAATGATTCGTGCAGCTTTGGAAGAAATCGGTGACCAAGATGTTGCCCTTACTATTACAGGATCTGGTGGAATTGGGCTTGCGGAGAGTTGCGAATTAACCTTTATCCAAGAAGTCATCGCTTGTACGCGTACAGTAGAAGAACTCATTCCTCAAACCGATGTGGTGATTGAACTAGGCGGAGAAGATGCCAAGATTACTTTTTTTGAAGGCTCCTTGGAACAACGGATGAATGGAACGTGCGCTGGTGGGACAGGTGCATTCATTGACCAAATGGCCTCATTATTAGATACGGATGCAAGTGGCCTAAATGAGCTTGCAAAACACGCAACGACGATATACCCGATTGCTTCTCGATGCGGCGTATTTGCAAAAACGGATATTCAGCCTTTACTTAATGAAGGAGCAGCAAAAGAAGATATTGCAAAAAGTATTTTCCAAGCGGTCGTCAATCAGACAATCGCTGGACTTGCATCTGGTCGTAAAATCAAAGGAAATGTAGCCTTTCTAGGCGGACCACTCTATTTCCTATCAGAGTTAAGGCAACGATTTATTGATACATTAGCCTTGTCGATGGATCAGGTCATCTTTCCTGAGCAATCTCAACTTTTTGTCGCGTATGGCGCAGCGCTTTTTGCCCAAGAAGAGAACCAAACTATGCGATTAAGCGAATTTATAGACAAGTTAGAGACGAATCCACAAAGCGCCAAACAAAGTGATACCTTAGCGCCCTTATTCGCAGACGAGGCTGCCAGAGAGGCATTTGTTGCTCGTCACGAAAAAGCCACCGTAAAAGAACGCGAATTAGATACCTATGAAGGACGCGCCTTTTTAGGAATTGATGCCGGATCAACTACCACGAAAGTAGCATTGATTGATGAACAGGGTGCACTTTTGTACTCTTGGTATGGTAGCAATGAAGGACAACCATTAGAGACGACGATTGCGATTTTGACCGAATTGTACCAACAGCTCCCTACAGCGGTCACGATTGCGAAAGCCGCAGTCACGGGCTACGGTGAGCACTTGATTAAGCATGCCTTAAAAGTCGATATTGGTGAAGTCGAGACCATGGCGCATTATAAAGCTGCTAATTTCTTCTTGCCAGGTGTTGATTTTATTTTAGATATTGGCGGTCAAGATATGAAGGCTATGACGATCAAAGATGGCGCACTATCTGCCATTCAATTAAATGAAGCTTGCTCTTCAGGGTGTGGGTCGTTTATTGAGACCTTCGCTAAATCCTTGCATTATCCTTTAGAAGAATTTGTCCAAGGTGCGATTGTTGCGGCTCATCCAGTTGACTTAGGCTCTCGCTGTACAGTCTTTATGAATTCAAAAGTGAAGCAAGTCCAAAAAGAAGGGGCATCAGTCGGCGATATCGCAGCAGGACTCGCTTATTCCGTCATTAAAAATGCTATATACAAAGTAATCAAAGTGCGTCGACCTGAGCAATTAGGTGAACGGATCGTCTGTCAAGGAGGGACATTTTACAATGATGCTGTCTTACGCGCATTTGAATTAGTGACTGGTCGAACAGTCATCCGTCCTAATATCGCTGGATTAATGGGAGCCTTTGGTGCGGCATTGATTGCAAAGGGCGCTTATCAAGAAGGGGAGCATACGACCTTATTAACAGCTAATGAATTAGCGACCTTTGAAGCAACGAAAGAGCTCACACATTGCGGTCTCTGTGAAAACAACTGTTTACTAACGATTACGCTATTTTCAGATGGTCGTCAATTTATCACAGGGAATCGCTGCGAGCGCGGTGCACGGATCAAAATTAATCGTGAAGACCGCAAAGTCAATCTATATGACTATAAGTTAAAGCGGATATTCAAGTATCGTTCCTTGCGAAAAAAAGAAGCCATTCGCGGAGAAATTGGCTTACCTCGAGTGTTAAATATGTATGAAAACTATCCGCTATGGCACACGTTTTTTACGGATTTAGGCTTTAGAGTCGTCTTATCGCCACATTCGACCAAAGAATGCTACGAGAAGGGGATTGAAACCATCCCTAGCGATACCGTCTGTTACCCAGCTAAACTGGTGCATGGACATATCCAGACATTGATTGAGCAACAAGTACCAATTATTTTTTATCCTAGTATTATTTTTGAGCAGAATGAAGGACAAGCGGCGGATAATCACTTTAACTGCCCCATTGTCCAAAGCTACCCTGATTTGATTCGGATGAATGTGGAAGAAATTCGCTCTGGTTCAGTCGATTACCGCAATCCTTTCTTAAATCTAGCAGATAAATCATCCATGATTGCTACCTTGACTGCTACGTTTGCTGACTTGCAACTATCAAGAGGAGATATCACTAAAGCATTGCAGCATGGATTTACAGAACTAGCAGCCGCAAAACAAGACATTCAAACGAAAGGTGAAGAAACCATTGCGATGCTAATGCAGACGAATCAAAATGGCATCGTGCTATCTGGTAGACCGTATCACCTTGATCCGGAAATCAATCATGGCATCGCAGAAGTACTTACACAAGAAGGCTTTCACGTCTTAACCGAAGACAGCCTCGCACACTTGGCTGAAGTCAAATCTCTACGTGTGGTGAACCAGTGGATGTATCATTCACGTCTCTATGCAGCCGCACATGTCGTGGCCAAATGCCCGCAATTAGAGATGGTCCAGCTAAATTCATTTGGCTGTGGGATTGACGCAGTGACTACAGATCAAGTAGCTGAAATAATGGAACAAGCAGGAAAACTGTATACTGTCTTAAAAATTGACGAAGGCGCAAACTTAGGAGCAGTCCGTATTCGTGTACGCTCGCTAAAAGCTGCGCTCCATGCTCGTGAAAAAACGCCCCATGCTCCTACTCATACAGCGAACCTACCGGAAAAAATTGTGTTTACGAAAGATATGCGCAAAAAGCATACGCTGCTTATGCCTATGCTCAGCCCAATCCATCAAAATGGCTTGTTTGACGTGGCGATGCGGGCATCGGGCTACCATATTGTGGGGCTCCCCGATGATGAAAGCGTGATTGACACTGGCTTACAATATGTAAACAACGACGCGTGCTACCCGGCAATTATTTCGATTGGTCAACTAATCAAAGCCTTGCAAAGTGGAGAGTATGATTTAGATAATGTTAGCGTGCTGATGAGCCAAACAGGTGGGGGCTGCCGGGCCACCAATTATATTCCACTGTTACGTAAAGCATTAAAAGAAGCAGGGTTTGAGAATGTTCCGGTCGTTTCCCTTTCCTTTGGTAATCAAGGAGTCGAAACCAATCCGGGCTTCACCTATTCCTACAAGATGATAAAACGAGTCTTACTAGCTGTTTTATATGGTGATTTATTTGAACGCTTGGTATATCGAGTACGACCGTATGAAGTCAAATCTGGTAGTACGGATCAATTACACCAAGCATGGCTCGAAAAAGTTGCAGCCAATGTCCAAAATGGCTCACTCACACAATTTAATCGTACCATTAAAAAAATCATCCATGATTTTGATGAACTGCCTATCAAGGACTGCCAAAAGCCAAAAGTGGGAGTTGTCGGCGAAATTTTGGTCAAGTATTCACCGATTGCCAATAATAATATTGTTCGCTTGCTTGAGTTAGAAGGGGCAGAGGTCGTTGTTCCTGACATACTAGGGTTTATGAACTATTCCTTATACAATCAAATCTGGAAAGAAGAACACCTTGGAATGTCAGTAAAGAGCAAGCGGACAGCGCAAGTCTTATTGAAACTAGTAAGTGTCGTCGAACAGCCTTTAAATCGTGCCTTACAAGATTCAACTCGTTTTTGTCCATCTTCTCCGATTGAAGAGTTAGCTACAAAAGCAAGTCGGGTCTTATCGATTGGGAACCAGACGGGGGAAGGATGGTTTTTGACAGCCGAAATGATTGAGCTACTGGACGAAGAGGTCGATAACATTGTTTGCTTGCAACCATTTGGCTGTCTGCCGAACCACATTGTAGGCAAAGGGGTGCTTAAAGAATTACGGGCACGCTATCCTCAAGCCAATATCGCTCCAATTGATTATGATCCAGGTGTTTCGATTGTCAACCAGTTAAATCGCATTCGTCTCATGCTATCAACAGCGAAAAAAAGAGTCCAATCTTAAACTAGAAAGCCGATGGAGCGAATCTGTCTAAAAAAGAACAGATTCGCTCCGCCATTTTTTGTATTGCCATCTAGCTGTAAAAAAGCTACACTTAGAAAAACTAAGGGGGAGAATTGTTATGCTAAAAACTGTTTTTGCCAATCATGAACTTGAAAATCCATTTATGAATGCGTCAGGGGTCCATTGTATGACCACAGAGGAATTGAATGAACTGTATCATTCTTCAGCGGGTGCGTTTATTACAAAAAGCTGTACGCCGCTACAACGGACAGGCAATCCCGAACCACGCTATATAGATCTACCAAATGGCAGCATCAACTCAATGGGCTTGCCGAATAAAGGTTTTGACTATTATCTTGATTACGTCACTCACACACCGTATCGTAAATTGTGCTTTTTTTCTATCTCTGGGATGAGTGCTGCCGAAAATTTAGATATGTTGCGCCGACTTGAAACTAGCTCCTTTGATGGCGTGACTGAACTAAACCTCTCTTGTCCGAATGTCCCTGGTAAGCCTCAGCTAGCCTATGACTTTGAGCAGACAGAACGATTGCTAACACAAGTATTTGACCTCTACCAAAAACCACTAGGAGTCAAATTGCCGCCTTATTTTGACTTTGCCCACTTTGATCAAATGGCTGACATTTTAAATCAATTCCCGCTAACTTATGTCAATACGATTAATTCAGTCGGAAACGGCCTTGTGATTGACCCAGACCTCGAGCAAGTCGTTATTAAACCCAAAAATGGTTTTGGCGGCCTAGGTGGACCTCTCATTAAAGCGACTGCACTAGCCAATGTCCGTGCTTTTGCAACGCGTTTAAATAGCGAGATCAAAATTATCGGCACAGGGGGTATTACCAATGGCCAAGATGCCTTTGAGCATCTCCTATGTGGCGCAAGTGTTCTACAAGTCGGAACCCAACTACACAAAGAAGGTCCCACTATTTTTGATCGTCTGGCTCGCGAGTTGTCTGATATTATGAAGAAAAAAGGCTACGCGGCTATTGATGAATTTAGAGGAAAACTAAAAGATCTTTCTTAGGAGGAATACCAAGATGCAGCTAAGAAAAGCAACGGAAAAAGATTTGCCAACCATTATGGCAATTATTGCTGATGGTATTCACGCACTAGCCCAACAACAATCTCCACAATGGCAAAATGGTCATGGCCCAAGAGAAGAACAATTTCTAGCTGATATTCGTCATGGCTGGACATATGTCCTTGAAGAAGAGACCATCGTAGCAGTAGCATCAATCATCCCTGGCATCGATCCGGTGTATGAAGCAATTGACGGGCGATGGATTATGCCTACAGACTCGTATGTATCGATCCATCGCTTTGCGGTCAAGTCTACCACGGCCAATAAAGGACTAGGGAAACGCTTTTTAGCTAACTTAGTTGCACAATGTGTTACTGATGGTATCACAGATATTCGCATCGATACACATCGCCTGAATATCAGGATGCAAAAAGTCGCCCTAGCTTGTGGCTTTGTTTGCTGTGGTGAGGTCGTCTTTCCGATTCCGGATGGTGAACGGTTAGCCTATCAGTGGCAAAATTAACCAAAACCCCTTGTCAATCGCAAATGCACTTGATAAGATAAACGAGAAAAGGATGGTGCCCAGTGAAAAAACGTCAAAAAAAGAAACAAGCGTATAAAAACTACATTCAAGCAATCTTTGAAGGCTATGAAACAATGCTCGAAAACCCAGATGTCCAGGAATTAGTCTTTACGTATTTGAAAGAAGAAACACGTTTAACAAGAGATGAACAAAAACAAATTCATTTTTTGACACGCGATGTAACTGCTTAAGCAATCATTCATTATAAAGGAAGGAAAAGGGATTGTTTTCAATCCCTTTTTTTCGTGTTTGATGATAAAATAAAAGGGTAAATGATAAAGGAGGTCTAAGCATGACGGAAGAAGAAGCTAGAGAATATAAAGAAGATGCGGCAGTCGATACGAATTTCGAAGCAATTAAAGATGTCGCCTCCCAAAACATTGGGTCTATGCTTAAGGATTTAACCGAGTTTGAAGAAGCCATTCGAACAGAAAATATCCCCGCTATTTACCGAATTTATAAGGGCCGCTTGCATCAAGAATTGAAAAATACTGCCAATAAAGATCATGAAATTGACGGGTTGCTGATGAAGAAATTGCATGACAGCTTTTTACAAGCCTTTCCTTTTATGAAATTAACGCAAAAAGTCAATCCAACTGTGCAATACTATCAATTAGGAAATTATTACCATGAGCGTCCAACAATTGGTTTAGATGCCAGTATTCCAGAGATTTTTGTCTTACCAGAGATTGAAGAAGAGTGGCAAACGCAACAGGCAGATGTAGACAATCCGCTAACAGCTGTAGAAAAGCAAATGGACGCGTTGACTGCTCGCTCAATCACAGCGGAGTCGGAATTAGTGGAAGTAGACGAGCAACTCCAAACATTGCGACAAACACTTGAAGAAAAGAAAGAAGCTTCAAAAGGCTTTTTTAATCGTTCAAAAACAGATGAGGATGTGGCAGAACTAACGCAGCAAATCGGAAAGTTAACTGCTCATCAAGAAGAGTTGCAACGGTTTGTAAACGACAAACAACAACTAGCCAACCAAAAAGAAAAATTAATGAATCATTATCAAGCATTGCGGTTACAGCGTGCCATTATTACCAAAGAATTGCGCTTAATCAACCGCCAGTTTGACTCATTTTCTTCTATGGGTACGCAACTTCAAGCCTTTATGAAAGACTATTTAGATGAGAGGGGTGTGCGCGGATGAGTGAAAAAGAAACAGACGTGACAGTAGAAGTGGTCGAAAAACAAATTTTGACCGTCGATGAACAAAGTAGTAATGCAACGACGTATGAGGCCACGCAACAACCTGCTGTTGATGACACTGCAGATTCTTACTATCTGTTTAAAGAACAAGAGCATGAAGAAATTTTGCAATATATTCAATCGGCAGAAGAAGAACTTGCTGACTTGAAATTACGAAAATTATTAATCGAAGCCGACTTTGAATCTTTATTAGATGGCTACAATCAATTTATCGTTCATGATACCGCTATTTCAGCGATCGCAAGAGCGAATCTTTTGGACTACTTCACGTATGAGCTATTAAAGCCATTGCGTACGATTGAATTGGCAAAATCTGATGCCTTTAACACTTGGCAAACCAAGCATTTTTTAACGAATTATCGTGTGAATGATGCGCACCAATTAGTGTTAAACTTTAAAATGAATGTTGTTGACAATCGTTTTGAAACAACCTACTTGCCATTAATTGTCATAGATACGCAGGCGATGAAAGTGACCGTATCAGAAAAAGATGTCTTAGAACTAATCCGTCTTTGGCATGTAGAAAAGGTCTTTTCAAGAAATCAGCTGTCACTCATCAACTATGATTTGAACAGTTTGTTGACCCACTTTAAGTCGCTTGGCTTTGAAGTATTGCCTAACTTTTTAGATAACTCGAATGCATTACTGGTGCACCTTGCTACTCAAGTAACCATTAGTGCGTCCATTTTAGATGAAATCTTTATTACAACGATGGAAGACGCTGATTACGAATTTGAAAAAGATGAGGATCAGAAATACACCATTCTCTTAAATCAAAATCAATCTGTCAGCTTTGACTTGAATCAAACACCAGTCATGTTAACGATTGATTCCAATACCCGGAAACGATCAATACTGGATTTTTTTACACATTATCCCTTTTTGGTGCCACTGATTGTGAAAGCCTCATGATGGAACAATAACTAATCAAGACATGTATGAGCAATCAGCCAACTTTTTCTCTCAAGCTGACTGATTGCTCACATATTCTTGTTTAAGGAGGGTGATAATGGATTACTTGGAAGAACAGCGACAATTTTGGGATGAGTTTGCGGATGAGTATTATGAAATCCAACAAGAATCATTTACAACAATTGTAGAAGATGTCGCGCAATATTTGCTTGAAACCAACTGTTTACCTTGTCAATTATTTGTCGATATTGCAGGTGGTTATGGCAAATACTTACCCGCGATTGCCCCATATGTCACTCAATACTTGCTAGTCGACTTTTCGGCTAATATGCTAAAGCAAGCTACCCATACCAATGATAACGTGCAATACATCCAATGCGATCAACAAACATTTTGTGCAAACTCCAATCCAGATCAATATGAGCTCGTCTTTTCGGCGATGAATCCAGCATTGAATACACTACAGCAGCTAAATGATTTGTTGCGGATGACGAAAAACCAACTTATTTTATTGCAAGTGGTTGACGATCAAGATACTGTCTTCACGCCATTAGAGCAATTTGTGTCAAATAACGTTGCCCCAGCCATTCCTTTCGAAAAATTTAAAAAATGGCTTGAAAAAGAGGGTATTCCTTGGGTGAATAAAACCTTCTCCTATCAACGAGAAGAACCCGTTACAAAAATATTTGTACAGGATTATTTTAAAGAAGAACTACAAAAAAATCCTGCTTTGAAAGAAAAAATTGATACATTGTTTGTCGATAGTGGAACAATTACAGCGATCCATAAAATTACCTTCGAATTACTAAGAATACTAAAATAAGCTCACTATCCGAGAGTGCACGTTTCGGATAGTGAGCTTATTTTTAATCGTTATCTAATGAAAAGTTCGTATCAGATAATTGAGTTGCTTGAGCGATCTTCACTCGCTTATTCACGTCGACAGGTTTACCCGCTTTATTTAAATCATAAAATTCAGCCGTAGCCGCAAATAACAAATCACTTGCTGAATTGACCGCGGTCTCCACGGAATCTTGAATCACGCCAATAATAAATCCAACACCCACAACTTGCATAGCCGTATCATTCGGAATATTAAATAAGCTACATGCCAAAGGAATCAGTAGGAGACTACCACCGGCAATACCTGAGACACCTGTAGCAGAGATAGCCGATAATAGACACAATAGAAAAGCTAATGTGATAGGGATTTGCATATCTAGCGTATGTGCAGCTGCTAACGTCATAACGGAAATGGTAATCGCTGCACCACCACTATTGGCTGTTGCTCCAAGTGGAATCGAAATTGAGTACGATTGACGATCAAGACCTAATTTTTCAGCTAATTCCATATTAATTGGAATATTGACAGCTGAGCTACGAGTGAAGAACGCTGGAATGCCACTTTCTTTCATCGTGTAAAAAGTTAATGGAAATGGATTTTGTCTGAGAAGTAAAAACACCATTAATGGATAAACAACAAATGCCACAAAGAGCATCGTACCCACGACAAGCAAAATAATTTTTAAGTAAGCAGCCATACCGCTTAAGCCAATTTCAGAAATAGTCGAAAAGACTAGCCCGACAATTCCTAATGGTGCAAATAAAATGACGCCTTGGATTGCTTTTGAGATTACTTCAGAGATATCAGATAAGACTTTTTTTGTCCCTTCACTTGCATGACGGAAACCTAGACCAAGGACACAGCCCCATAATAACAATGCTAAATAATTACCTTCTGAAATCGCGCTAATTGGATTGGCTACTGCATTGGTTAAAATGCCGCTTAAAATTTCTTGTAAATTATCTGGCGCTGTTTGGTTTTTTACAGCTTCAGGTAACACAAGACTCACTTTAAAGAGGTAACTAGCGACTACAGCAGTCAGTGCCGCAATAAATGTTGCTAGAAAGTACAAGACGATAACGGTCTTCATATGTGTCTTGGTCCCTTTTTTGTGTTTCGCCAAAGAATCAATAATCAAGAAGAAGACTAAAAGAGGTGCGATAGCTTTTAGAGCACCAATAAATAAATCACCTAAAATCGTTATAAAAGACCAAGAAGGTACCAACGTCCCTAAAATTGCTCCGATAATAATGCCACAAACAATTTGTTGAATCAGGCTTAGTCGCTGGATCTGTTGCCACAATTTCATAATTTAACCCCATTCTGTTTAATTTTATTTCTCAAATTATAGCAAAGAATAGTAGAGATAGACATACCTTTATTAAAAAAAGATGAATTAGATGAAAGAAATGCTAATAAAATAAGGTGACAGATAGAAAAAAGAAAACATTATTATCAATAATGAAAAATACGAACAAAAAAACGAAAAAAAAAGAGGTTTCCCATTTCGCTACATAAAAAATGAAATAGTTGAAATCCTTTATATATCAGTGTTTTTATTGAATGATTTGTGAATAAAAGACCGAAAATGATGCTAGAAAACGGACTAGCATCATTTTCAGCAATTTGTCAATGGGTGGTGCTGGTTGACTATTTTGTTATTTTTAATTAGAATTTAATGAAAATAAGTTAATAAAATAAAAAAATCTAGGGGGATTTGCAATGAAAAAAGGGAGTATGTCTCGAATCGGTTTTTCGATTCTCGGTTTAGCCTTATTAGGCGGGTGTTATAATAATCAATCAAGCACAGGAACTTCTACATCCAGTGAAACAAAGCAAGAATTTACACAATTGATCGGTTCTGAGTTGGCAACTGCAGATACATCGCTCGCAACAGATACATTAAGCTTTTATATGATTAATAACTATGATGAAGGCTTGTATCGTTTAGATGAAGACAACCAAGCCGTTCCAGCAGGAGCAGAAAGTTTAGCAGATGTGTCGGCTGATGGCAAGACGTATACAGTAAAATTACGTCAAGATGCAACATGGTCCAATGGTGATAAAGTAACTGCCAAAGATTATGTCTATGGTTGGCAACGAACTGTTGATCCAAAAACGGCATCACAATATGCATTTATGTTCTCGAATGTTGTCAATGCTGATGATATAGCCGATGGAAAAAAAGATGTCTCTGAACTTGGGATCAAAGCAGTAGACGACTATACATTAGAGATTACCTTAAACAAAGCAACACCTTATTTTTCATCACTGTTAGCTTTTCCATCATTCTTCCCACAAAATCAAAAATATATCGAAGAGCAAGGTACAAACTATGCATCAACAAGTGACCATTTAATCTTTAATGGACCATTTAAATTAGAAGGTTACGATGGACCTGGTATCGACACAGAATGGAAATTAGTAAAAAATGATACTTATTGGGATAAGAAGAATGTTAAATTATCTACTATTAATTTCTCAGTAGTCAAAGAGACGTCAACTGCTTATAATATGTTTGAAGACGGACAAGCCCAAGATATCTCACTAACTGGCGAGCTAGCCAAGCAAAAAGCAGATGACAAAGAATACGTTGCCGAACCACTTGCTGCTACTTTCTATGTGGAATTCAATCAAGCAGCCAGCGATTCACCATACCGCAATGCAAACTTGCGCAAAGCCATTTCATATGCAATCGATCGTGCAAGCCTAGTTGACAATATTTTAGGTAATGGCTCAGTCGTATCGACTGGTTTGGTGCCATCAGGAATGTCTTATAATTCTGAAACCAAAGCTGACTTCACCAAAGATGCGAATCTATCATTGGATTATGACCAAGCAAAAGCCAAAGAATACTGGGAAAAAGCAAAATCAGAATTAGGAATTACATCGTTAAGCTTTGATTTCCTTTCATCTGATACCGATGCAACGAAACAAGTTACTCAATACATGAAAGCTCAAATCGAAGATACTTTGTCAGGCGTTACGGTTAACTTAACACCGGTACCTGGTACTGTTCGACTTGATCGTGTAAACTCTGGAGATTTCCAAGTAGCCTTAAACAATTGGGTAGCTGACTACAATGACCCAAGTACGTTCTTGGATTTATTCCTAGAAGACAGCTCTTATAACCGCGGCAAATGGATTAACGCTGATTACAATAAAGCAGTCACAGCAGCGGCAAATGAAGATGCCAATGACGAAACAAAACGTTGGCAAGATATGATCGATGCTGACACCATCTTGAATGATGACATGGGTATCGTTCCATTGTATCAACCAAAAGAAGCGCACTTGCGTTCATCTAGTCTTAAAGGAATCGTAAGTCACCCAGCTGGTGCGCAATATGATTTCAAATGGGCATATATTAAATAACATTAATGAAAAGAGTCGTATCGTATGAAGATTAAAGAAGTTCAAACAGAACTCGTTCCAATTGCACTAAAGACACCATTCAAAACAGCACTGAGAGAAGTGCAGACATTGGATGTTGTACGCGTAAAAATCTATCTGGATAATGGGATTGTCGGTGTGGGGGAAGCTGCACCGACTCCTGCAATTACTGGTGACACGCAAGAAAGCATCTGGCATGATATTACACAATGTTATCGACCGTATTTATCGGGGCGAGAATTGAGCCACCCAATAAATATGTTAACTGAACTAAAAGAACTTGTTCCTCATGCGACAAGTGCAAAAGCAGCGATCGATATCGCTGTTTTTGACGCTCTAGCCAAACAAGCGCAACAACCACTTTATCAATACCTTGGTGGCAAGCAAGCGTCTTTACAAACAGATTACACCATCAGTATCGGCTCAAAGGAAAAAATGGTCGCTGATGCACAAGGCTATGTAAAGCAAGGCTTCACCGAACTAAAAGTCAAAATGGGACTAGATGATCCCGAAGTAGAAGTTGCTAAATTAAAAGCAATGAATCAAGCGCTGGATGGGAAGATTCAATTTCGAATTGATGCAAATCAAGGGTGGGAACCCCGTGAAGCAGTTGAAATTATCCAATCCTGGAAAGGCTTGCCCATTCAATTTATCGAGCAACCCGTGAAAGCACATGATTTGGACGGATTAGCTTTTGTGACGAAAAACAGTCCGTTTCCCATTATGGCCGATGAAAGTCTCTATAACTTAGCTGATGCACAAGCATTGATTCAGCACAAGGCTTGTCATATGTTTAATCTAAAATTGATGAAAACGGCAGGCATCCAAGGTGCATTAGAAATTTTTCAATTAGCACAAAAAGAACAAATCCCTTGCATGATGGGCTCAATGATTGAAGGATATGTGGGAATGGCCGCAGCCGTTCATTTTGCAGCAGGTATGAACACACTCGCGTATAACGACTTAGATGTTCCGTTTATGTGGAAGTTAACTGAGCAAGCGAAAAAACAGATGGGTTTTACCATCAGTAAAAATACCTTAACCTTATCCAATCAAGCAGGTGTAGGCATTTGGTTAGAGGAGGGACGAGCATGAAAGAAATCATTCAGAAACGCCATGTTTTTTTATGGAAACGACCAGAAGAAAATGCTGTTTTAACCACGATGAATCAATCCATTAGTGCAGAATTAGGCTTACTTACTGGCAAGGATGCCCTGTTGTTGCATGATGCTGATTTGGTTGATTCAGAGCTAGTCTTCGGCGACCCAGTCGAAGTCTTAACAGAAAAAGATGGCTGGAAAAAAATCGCAGCAATTGGACAAGGGAAAGTAGGAGAAGAGAAAGGGTATGAAGGGTGGATAGAAGCCGAGGATTCTATCCCGCTGACTTATCAGGTAGATGAGGTAGAGAAGGTAGCCATTACGCGCCAGTATGCACCTTTAAAATTTTGTGATGGGTTAGCATCTGAGGTCGAGTATCCCTTTGGCTGTGTCTTTCCAATTATCGAAGAATGGCCTACAAATTACTTGGTTCATACGCCACTTGGGCAAGCAACAATTGATCGGTATTATTGCCAAAAAACAAACGCCTTTACCGGAGAAGATTTAGCAAATAATCTTGTTCACCTAGCGAAACAATTTCGCGGACTCAGCTATGTGTGGGGCGGAATTAGTGGTTCTGGATTTGATTGTTCAGGTTTTGCTTATAGTTTGCATCGAGCACACGGTATTTTGATTGCAAGGGATGCGCATGAACAAGCCTTAGCTGGTAAAAAAGTAACCTTAGAAGAAGCGTTGCCAGGAGATTTACTATTTTTTGCGTATGAAGAGGGAAAAGGATTCATTCATCACGTGGGCGTCTATCTAGGTAGCAATCTCATGATTCACTCCCAAACACCTGGTTCAAAGGTATTAATCACACATATCATTGATACGAACTATCAAAAAGAACTCTGTATGATTCGCAGGTATTGGGAATGATAGTAGAGGAGGACTTAGTGAATGTGTGGCAGGGATTGATTGAAACCTACGCTGAGCAATTAGCTATGGGTATCTTAATACAAGATGGTCAAGACATACTTTTTTCCTACCAAGCAGAAAAACTATTTCCAGCAGCAAGTACCATTAAGCTAGGAATTGCGCTATATATTGCAGAGCATGAAGTCGATACTTCTAAGACCGTAACGCTAAAAACGCGTGTCGCTGGTGCAGGGGTACTCCATTTATTGACCAAAAAATCCACTTGGCAAATAGCTGAACTCATCCAGTTAATGTTGTCTGTTTCGGATAACACAGCAGCGAATGCCTTAATAGACTATTATGGTATGGCAACGATGCAATCTTGGCTACATCATAGATACCCAAGTGCGAACGTGCAACGCTATTTTATGGACTTTCACTCAGATAAACAAAATACACTTTCAGCACATGACGCTACACGAATGATTGCAGATATTTTCAAACCAAAAACTGGCTCAAATCAACACGTATATGATTTGATGAAAGATTCATTAGCAAACCAACAATTTCGTGAAGGCATATTTGCTAGCGTCACCGAAAAAGATATCCCACAACTACAACTTTATAATAAAAATGGCACATTAGATGGTATTTATCATGATGTGGGCAGAATCGTGTATCAGGAACGCAACTACAACTTTGCCATATTTACCGAGCAAAATACTAATAGCCAACCAATGATTGGTCAACAGTTTTTGCAACAATTTGGGGCTGCATTTTTTGTAAAAATCTTATCGTAAATAAAAAGGAGTGTGGCAGACTGTTGTTACACTCCTTTAACGATGGCTGTCATTATCGGAGGGAACTAATGGATCATTTAGCGTACACCTATCAAGCAGTTAAACTTATAACATCTATTCTATATGAAGACATCCATTCCCTAGAGAGTCGCTGTAGTGAATTTGAAGACATTCAATTGAAATTAGAACTAGATTTCAAGCGACAACAAGCAACTACAACTCCTGATGAAGATGCTACTCTGAATGAATTTCTCTGCTACCAAGGCACTAAACTTGTGGGTTATCTTGGCATTTGCTCATTTAGTGAAGAGGAGCTTGAAGTAAACGGAATGGTCGATCCAAACTATCGCAAACAAGGAATCTTTACACACCTTTTTTCCTTAGCCGATAAAGAAGTTCAGCGAAGACGTACACAAAAAATACTCCTTATTTGCGATAAAAACGGAGCAGAAGGCTTACGATTCATCAAACAAATCCCAACAAACTTTCATCATGCAGAATCTGATATGTATTTGCAAGTAATGCCCAATTTACTCGAATGTTCACCATTTCGTATAGAAGTCACTGAGGCCGATCCAGTAAACCATCGACATGTAGCAAGTTTTCATGGGCAACCGGTTGGCGAAGTTCGCTTAGAAGTTTTGCCTGGTTATGGTGGAATCTATGGGTTGGAAATTTATGAAGAATATCGTGGAAAAAAATTAGGTCGCGAATTATTAGTATGGGCCATTCATAAACTAATTGAATTTGATTGCAGGTCAATTTTTTTACAAGTAGATCAAACAAATGAAATCGCACTAAATTTGTATCAGTCGTTGAATTTCAAAGCAATAAATACATTACTTTACTATGAATTAGCAAAATAAAGCCCAAGCCAAAATTTTTCGGGTCAAAAGAGAGGTATTTACGCGAAAAAGGAGGGTGTAGCATCAAAATGAATGATTAAATAGCAGTGATTTTATTTTACTATATTTTAGTTTACATAATATATATTATACAAAGTTATATGGAAAAGAATAATGGTAAACTTGTCGTTCATTTCGGCTCTATTGATTGATTGGCCCCCTTCTTAATACACAAAAACAAGCATAACAAAGGATTTATGCTTGTTTTTGTTGTTTATTGTGCAGATATAGCTAAACCAATCGCTTTTTCTCCTAAATGAGTGCCAATAACTGGTCCAAAATGACCAATTTCAATAATTGCATTTGGGTATTCTTTTTGCAAATGTTCTTTTTCTTCTAGTGCCACACTTAAATTATTGGCATGAATCACATATAATTTTACCGGGTATGGAATATCATTTATACGTTGCCCGATAATTTTTTCAGCTCGTTTAAATGCTTTTTTACTCGAACGAATTTTTTCGAATAAGACAATTTTGCCTTGATCAAACGTTAAGATTGGCTTAATCTTCAATAAACCAGCAATTAATGCGGCGCCATTCGTTAAGCGACCACCACGAACTAGATTATTTAAATCTTCAACAATTAGATACGCATACGTATGGTCACGAATCTTATCCAGATGTGCTAAAATCGCCTGTATATCAAATCCTTCATCAAGGTCATCAAGTGCAGCTTCAACCATATGACCCATAGGCATACTAGTAATTAAGGAATCATAAGGGATCAGGTCTAATCCTTCGATATCATCTTTAAGTGTAAACAAAGTAGAATAAAAACCAGAAATTCCAGAAGAAAGATGAATACTAATGACAGTATCATATCCTTTTCTCTGCAAATCACGGTAGATTTCTATCGTTTCACCTAATGATGGTTGAGATGTCGTTGGAAATTCGGCGCTATTATTTAATAACTCATAATATTCATCTGGTTCAATATCAATTCCTTCATTATAACTCTTGCCATCAATAATGACTGGAATTGGTATAACATACAAATCTTTATGGCCACGTACTCTTTCAGGTATAAAAGCGGTACTATCAGTAACTATGGCTAACTTCATTTCATTTCCCCGTTTCAACAAGTTTTCACATAAATATAATATAGCATAAATAACTTGCTATTTGAAATATAAATCGCCTTTATTGTGCAAGAAACTTGCTAATAGCTTTTGTTTCAATATCATTATCAAAATAAATAACACTTTCCCCATCTGCTGTCGTCCCAAACTCCCATGTACTATCAACTGGAACAGATAATCGTTGCAAAGAAGATGCACCCTTGACTAATGAAAAACCAATTTTTGCATAGTAGCTAATCGGAATATCATTGGCAGTATATCCCAGTGCTTTTCCAGCTGCATAGGGTAACCGTAAAAGAGCCATCGGTGATTTTAATTGAGAAAAGATAGCAGTCATCACTTGTTGTTGTCTGCGAATGCGCCCAAAATCCCCCTCTTCATCATGTCGAAACCGAGCATATTGAAGCAACTTTAACCCATTCATCACCTGTTGACCCTTTTCAATTTGGATACCATCAAGATCGAGTGATTTTTCAGCATTAATTGCTACCCCATCAGGAAACAATGCATTCACAACTTTTTCAAAGGATTGAAAATCTACTGTTACGTAATACTTCGTGTCAATACCAAGGTTTTCTTTAATAGTCTTTCTTAATAACTCTGCACCACCATACGCATAAGCAGCATTTATTTTGGTAGAATTATACCCTGGGATATCGACATAGGAATCACGCATGATTGATATTAACTTTGGTGTTTTAGACTTGCCGGCAAAACTTAAAATCATAATGGTATCTGCCCGAGCATTTTCACCGTCACGACTGTCATTACCGATTAATAAAATATTTTTAGAGCCGTCTTCTGAAGTTACTCCATTGAAAGTTTGCGATTTTAGTGTTGAGGCTTCACTTTTTGCATCTTTTTGACCTAAGTAAAAGCCGCCAGCACAATAGCTAATGATCAGTACTAGTAACAATAGAATGAATTTTAAGATGCGGTGTTTTTTCTTTTTCTTGGTCTTTTTCTGTTTCGGCGATTTAGTAACTTGCGAGGATTCAACTACCTCAAGTTCACTATCGAAAGAATCGGTATGGTCTTCTGGATCGATTGTATCTTTATTCGTATTATAATAAATGGCTCTTCGTTGTTTTCTCTTTACATGCATTCGAGAAGGCTGCTTGTGCTCATAATAATAGTTAGCATACTCCTCATACGCTTCTGGCGTATCGTATTCGTTTGCTATATCTATTAGGTCATCAGTATCGGACCAATCTGTATCAAGGTAGTTATCTTCTTGTTCGTCTAATTGTTTTACCAGTTTTGAACGTCGATAAGCCTCTCTTGAGAATAGATCATTTTCACCATTCTTGTGGCGATCCATTCTTTTGCTCATTGCAGTTCCCCCTAAGTGACAGTATCTTCTACTATAGGATAACCTAGTATAAAACAATGTGAAAGTACTAATTAGAAAAAATTAACAATCTCCGCATAAGCTAATCGTCTTTTTTTGCTGAATAAATCAAGCAATCCATAGCTGTCGTATTACTTAATTCGCAATTTCCGGCAACAAGAAGACAAGTCAGACAGGAGTGTGACAAAACTCTATCACACTCCTTAAAAAATACTTTTTTTCCAAAAATTAGATTTGGCTATTTTTATTTTACGATACGAATCTCATAGGGGCCTAATACACGGATTTTCGCTCCTAATAAGGACACTTCCTCAAATGCATAATATGCTAATGCAACATTATCTTCAACGGCTAAATCAATAATAAAATAATATTGACCTAGACTTGTCTTCAATGGACGTGATTCAATTTTTGCCAAATCAATCCCACGCCAAGCAAAAGCTGCTAGCATCTTATGTAGCACGCCTGGTTGATTAGATGGCAATGTTAAAAAGAATGACAATTTACCTTGAGTGACTTTACTTGCTGATTCGGTCGGTTTATCTTTTCTTGTGATTACCCAAAATCTGGTCTCATTTTGATCATTGTCTTGAATATCCTGACCGATAATCGTCAAACCAAAGGCAGCGGCTGCTTGCTTGGATGCAATCGCTGCTACCTTTTCTTGAGGATGCGATGTCGCGTATTCTGCAGCATACGTCGTTGATGGTGTTTGTACAATAGATACATCTGGATAATGAGCAGACAAATACGCCTGAGATTGTGCTAATGCTTGCGGATGGGACATAATAACTTCGGGTATTCCCGGATTTGTCGCCATCAATTGTTGACGGATAGGCAAAATTATTTCTTGCTGCACGGTTAATTCTTTAGAATGAAACAAATAATCCATACTAGCATGAACAGATCCTTCTAAAGAATTCTCGATAGGAATGACCGCCATATCAACTTCTTTTGCAATCGTTGCTTCTAGGCACTTTTGAATGGTTGAAAAAGCAAGTTGCGTTTGATTTAGAAATGCTGCATTGGTCGCTTGATAAGTAAACGAGTTTTTAGGGCCTAAATAACCAATTTTCACTATTCCACTCCTACCTCTTTCATTATTTCTAAAACAATCGCTTCTGGAGTTTTGTTCGTTGTTTCCACAATATGAGAAGCTACCTCATGATAAAAGGACTCTCGTTCTTGGAATAAAGCAATCATTTCATCTGTCGTCCGTGAAAGGAACAATGGACGTACGTTGGTTTTATCTGCCTCTAAACGGCGAATAAATTCATCGGGGGCTGTTTTTAAGTAAACGACGTGAGGTAACTGTTTTAAAATGGAGCGATTCGCTTCATTTGTAACAATTCCACCACCTGTCGATAAAACACCTTTGTTTTCGGTTAATTCAGCTAAAACCGTCGTTTCTAACTGACGAAACTTTGGTTCACCGTACAAGGTAAAGTATTCATTTACACTCATATTGATTCTGTTTGTAATGGTCTCATCCGTATCGATAAATAACTGGTTTAGCTCCTTGCTTAGAAGTGAACCAATTGTCGTTTTTCCGGAACCCATAAATCCTACTAGCACTATTTGCATAATTAATCTTCCTCAGTAATTAAACGTTCAAAGTCAGTAAAGAACTGTGGATAAGAGATAGATACCGCTTCGGGATGTTCCAATTCAATCGTCTCATCTGTCAGAAGGGCAGCAATTTGCAACATCATTCCAATACGGTGATCACCATGACTTGAGACATGACCACCGTGGAGTTTAGTTGGTCCATAAATAATCAATCCATCGGCAGTTGGCTCAATATTGGCACCAAGCTTGCGTAATTCATTCGCAGTGGCATCGATGCGATTGGTTTCTTTCACTTTTAAT
This sequence comes from Enterococcus italicus, assembly GCF_023743875.1. Classification (NCBI taxonomy): domain Bacteria; kingdom Bacillati; phylum Bacillota; class Bacilli; order Lactobacillales; family Enterococcaceae; genus Enterococcus; species Enterococcus italicus. Next base: position 877,053 of record NZ_JAMRVB010000001.1, on the reverse strand, counting down.
TCTTCTGCATTTTTAATAATTGTCGTGCCCTTTGCTTGAGTAGCTAATAACGCAATGACAGGAATTTCATCAATGAGGCGTGGAATAATCTCGCCACCAATTTCAGTCGCTACTAATTTGCTAGAACGGATTTCTATATCTGCTGCTTGGTTATGTGTATCTTCATTTAAAATGGTCAGTCTTGCGCCCATCTTATTTAATACATCTAAAATTCCTGTTCTGGTTGGATTTACGCCAACATTTTTCAATACTAAGCGACTGTCTTTCCCAATAGCTCCTGCTACCAAGAAAAATGCTGCTGATGAAATATCACCAGGTACTGTAACCGTTTGACCCGTCAACTCCTGTGGACCGCTAATTTTAATGGTTTTGCCTTCAACCTCAATTGTTCCACCAAATTGTTTAATCATTTCTTCAGTATGGTTGCGTGATGGCTCTTTTTCGATAATAGTGGATTCCCCATCGGCCTGCAACGCAGCAAATAAAATAGCTGATTTCACTTGCGCACTCGCGACAGGCATCGTGTAATGGATTGGTTGTAACGATTCAGAAGGAGAAATCGTTATGGGAGCATAGCCGGACTCATTTTTCCCTGTCAGTTTCGCATTCATTTGTTTTAACGGATCGATTACTCGATTCATGGGCCTTTTAGATAGGGAGTCGTCACCTACTAAAATACTTTGAAATGGTTGATTGGCTAAAATCCCCATGATTAAACGAGTCGTTGTACCGGAATTGCCCATATCCAACGGTTCTTTTGCAGGCGAAAATCCTTTGAATCCTGCACCTTGAATTTTTAATGATGAGCCCCTTCGTTCGATAGAGACACCCAAATCTTGAAAAGCTTTCAATGTACTCAGGCAATCTTCTGCTTCTAAAAAATTCGTAACGACTGTTTCACCTTTTGCAATCGCTCCAAACATAATACTTCGATGGGAGATGGATTTATCTGCAGGAACGGCAAGTGTACCGTTTAAGCTTTTGGCTTGATGTAATTTCAAAAGAACGCCTCCTATTTCATATGACAATGATACGATGTTTTTGCTTCGATTTCATTTTTAGCAGCGAGTAAATCTTCTTCATTTTTAAAGCTTAGTTGCAAGATACCAATGATATCTTCACGAGTTTCTAAAATTTTTACATTAACTAGCGATAATTTTGCTTCGGCAATGAGTGAAGTCACTTCAGCAATCACCCCAGGATGGTCGGGGACGTTAACAAACAAATCATAAAAGCCGGGAATCGCTCCCCGCTGATGAATAGGTAACGTATCACGAGTCTCTTTTGCATTTTCAAAAAACGTGTAGATAGCCTCTTTTTGACTGTTCTGAATCCAGTGTTTTACTTGGTCCATATTTTGCTGCCATGCATCAATTAATTCGACCAATAGTGTCTGATTACTTAAAAGGATATCCGTCCACATGGTCGGATCAGAAGAAGCAATGCGAGTCACATCACGAAATCCGCCGGCAGCGAGTTGTCTGACACGTGGGTGTTCAGCTGAAAAAGAGTCTGCTTGGTTAACCAAGCTAGATGCTATGATATGCGGCAGATGGCTGACCATACCGGTAATGCTGTCGTGTTCTGTGGGAGAGAGCTCAATAAACTTGGCCTTTGTCCCTTGATAAAGTTGTTGCAATTCATTGACTCGGTCATCATTTTGTCTGGCTGGCGTAAAAAGAAAATACGCATTTTCAAATAAACGCTTGTCGACTGCTAAGACGCCTGATTTATGCGAGCCGGCCATCGGATGCCCTCCGATAAAATCAAACGTAAATTGCTCGGCATATCGAACAATCTCAAATTTAGTACTGCCAACATCTGTGACTAAAACATTGGGTTTCAATGCATAACCAGCAAGCTGTTTTAAGTAAGCAAGTGTGGTGTGAACAGGTCCTGCCAAAATAATAATATCCGCTTTTAAACAAGCCTGTTCAAAATCTTCTGTAAAGTCATCAATTATTCTTTGCTGCTTAGCGATAGCCATTGTTTCTTGATGGGCATCGTAGCCAAGTAATGTGATGTCTGGATGTTCATTTTTTATACACACAGCCAACGAACTACCAATTAATCCTAATCCAACTATAAAAACTGTTTGCTCCATTTTCATCGCTCCCCTATTTTTTTAAAAGTTTTTCAAATAGGTACGATAAGCTAAAACAGCTTCTTTTAATTCTTCAAAGGAATCACTTGGGAATTTTTCTAACAGTTCATTGGCAACCACTGTCGCTACGACACTCTCACAAACCACACTCGCTGCAGGAACAGCCGTACTGTCAGAGCGTTCCACACTCGCTTTATAGGGTTCTTTCGTGTCTATATCGACACTTTGTAATGGTTTGTATAATGTCGGGATTGGTTTCATTACACCACGGACAATCAAGACTTCTCCATTGGTCATCCCACCTTCAAATCCGCCAAGATGATTGGTTCGTCGCGTATAGCCTTTTTGTTCTTCCCATAAAATTTCATCCATAACTTTTGAACCAGGTAAATTCGCCGCTTCAAAACCAACGCCAAACTCCACCCCTTTGAATGCATTGATGCTTACCACTGCTTGGGCAATTTTTGCATCTAATTTTTTATCCCATTGCACATAACTACCTAAGCCAGCAGGTACGCCGCCAACCAAGACTTCGACAACTCCGCCAATTGTATCGCCATTTTTTTTCGTTTGGTCAATTAAGTCACGAATTGGTTGTTCTACGGTAGGATCTACTACCCGAACATCTGATGCTTCTGATTGCTCGCGTACTTGTGCAACAGACAAGCCGTCAGGAATGGTTGCCTCAATTCCTCCTAAGTTCACCACATGACCAGCTACATCAATGGCTAGTTCAGCAAGTAATTTTTTGGCAATCGCGCCAATTGCTACACGCATCGTCGTTTCTCTAGCAGACGAACGTTCCAAAACATTTCTCAAATCAGAATGATGGTATTTCATCCCACCAACCAAGTCAGCATGGCCGGGTCTAGGTCGAGCAACGCGGCGCATTTTTGCTTCTTTTTCCGATACTGGCTCTAACCCCATAACTTTGGTCCAGTTTTTAAAATCTTTATTTTCAACCACTAATGTGACAGGAGAACCCAATGTCTTTCCATGTCTCACACCAGAAGTAATTCGTACACGGTCAGTTTCGATCAACATCCGACCGCCTCTTCCGTAGCCAGTCTGGCGGCGAGCAAGCTCGGTATTAATATCTTCAGCTGATAAAGGCATACCCGCTGGTAATCCTTCAATGATTGCTGTTAGTTCTGGTCCGTGTGACTCTCCAGCAGTAATATAACGCATGTTAAATTTCCCCCTCTAGATGAACATAATCACGAAAATCAGCAAGATCTAATGGAACAATCTTCGCTTTACCTATTTTTTCAAGCAAAATAATCTTGATTTTTTGGCCTCGTGTTTTTTTATCGTTCGCAATTGCTTGAATTAATGTTTTATTTTCTAATTCTAACCCTTCTACACTAATAGGTAAATGGAATTTTTCTAACATTTGTGCGATTTTTTTATCGGTATCTACTGGCATTGTTTGTTTTTTTACAGCAGCTTGGCTAATTAAAACCATTCCTATCGCTACAGCTTCACCATGGCTGACAACGCCATAACCAGCTGTTTTTTCAATCGCGTGACCAATGGTGTGACCAAAATTCAATATTAAGCGTGACCCATTATCGAATTCATCTTCTTCGACGACAGTTTGCTTTACTTTTAAAGCTTGTACAATGACAGATTCCGCATGAGTCAGTAAATCAAATTCATCGCGATAGGTTGCTAGTTCTTCCCAGAAAGGTTCATCGGCAATCGCGGCACTCTTCACGATTTCAGCAATTCCTTCACGAATCCGTCTTGGCTCGAGTGTACTAAGAACTTCAGGGTCAATTAACACACCATCTGGTTGATAAAATGTGCCGACTAAGTTTTTCGCAGTCGCAGTATTTACACCTGTCTTGCCGCCAATGCTTGAATCGACTTGCGCCAATAAACTAGTAGGGACTTGCACAAAATGAATGCCACGCATATAAGTCGATGCAACAAAGCCGGCCAAATCACCGATAACCCCACCACCCAAAGCTACAATACCATCTGTTCGCGTAAATGTTTGTTCAGCAAGTTGTTCATATAATTTCGCTGCCTGTATCAATGACTTACTTTGCTCTCCTTCTGGCACTACCATCAACGTTACTGTAAAACCAGCTGCCTTCAATTGTTGGACAACGGTCTTTGCATAAAGTTCAGATACTCGTGAGTCAGAGATAACGGCAATTTTTTGAGGAACCCAAAGCGATTGTAACCACTCGCCCATCGTTTTTAAGGCTCCTTTTTTAATCAAAATATCATATTCATGATTCGCTGTCTTGATTGTTAGCATCATTGTTCCTTCTTTCAGATTGTTTCTAATTGACGAATTTTTTTCATCGCATCTACTAAAATTTCAACTTCTTTCATCATTTGCACATACGTTTTTTCATTGAGTGACTGAGGACCATCCGACCACGCATTCTTTGGATCTGGATGAATCTCTACAATCATACCATCCGCGCCACTGGCAACGCCCGCTCTTGCCATCGGTCCTACTAAATCCCAGACACCAGTACCGTGACTTGGGTCTACAATAATTGGGAAATGACTGAATTTTTTGATAATTGGCACTGCACTCAAATCAAAGGTATTTCTGGTCGCTGTTTCGTACGTCCGAATCCCTCGTTCGATGAAAATAATTGGGCTTTTCCCTTCGACCGCAATGTATTCAGCTGCATTCAACCATTCTGAAATGGTACCTGAAATGCCACGTTTTAAGCCAATTGGTTTTCCTGTTTTGCCGACAGCTGAGAGCAATTTGAAGTTTTGCATATTGCGGGCACCAATCTGGATAATGTCACTATAGGCGGCTACCATGTCGATGTGCCCCTCATCCATGACTTCCGTAATGACTTTCATATCATATTCATCCGCAGCTTGTCGAATTTGCTTTAAGCCTTCCTCTCCTAATCCTTGGAACGCATAAGGAGATGTCCGTGGTTTGAAAGCTCCTCCACGCAAGATTTTTGCGCCCCCTTTTTTCGCCATTTCAGCACAGATGCGAATTTGATCAAGCCCTTCAATTGAACAAGGTCCTGCCATCGTCACAAAACTACCATCGCCAATTTTTACTCCATCTACATCTACCACCGTGTCATCTGGATGGAATTCTCGAGAAGTTAATTTGTACGTATTGGTAATTCTTACGGCATCTTCCACACCATCATAACTCTTGAAAGCCACATCTTGCACCGAACGTGTATCACCGATCAATCCTAATACGACTTGTGCACTGCCGGTATTGACCTGCACCTCTAATCCATTGTCGTTCGCACGCTCAATAACCGTTTGAATTTCTTTTTCTGTTGCCGTTGGTTTCATAATGATAATCATTTCTTTTCCTCCTATTTTTTGGTCTTTTCTTTCAATACAAGCGGATAAATTTCTTCTGTTGGCATTTTTTGACCCGTCCATAATTCAAATGCATCGGCCCCTTGGTATAACAACATGCCTAATCCGTTTGCCGTCTGACATCCTTTTTCCTTAGCTAAAGTTAACAATTTTGTTTCAAAAGGATTGTAGATAATATCGACTACAGCCGTTGATGCCTGAAGTCGTTGCAAGCTTTCCTCAGGGAGCGGCAACTGATTTTCATGCGGTTTCATCCCAAGTGATGTCGCATTAACCAATAAGCGACTAGCATCTATGGCATGCGCTAACATCTGTAAATTATCGATGGGCACTAACTCAATCTGACAATTCGTCGTTTGATGAATGAGTGCTAATCGTTGACGAAATGAATCAAACGAAGCCCCTTTACGATTAAACACATAAATTTTCTTTGCTCCATCCAGAGCAGCTTGAGCAACAATAGCTGAAGCTGCGCCACCACAACCCAGCACAGTCATTGTTTGCCCGACAATCGAAATGTCTCGCTCACTCAAGTCTTTAAAAAAACCACTTCCATCTGTGTTATAGCCAATTAATTTACCTTCGAGATTAACGACCGTATTCATTGAGCCACTTAAACGAGCTGAATCGGATAACTCATCCATATAGCTCATCGCCTCAATCTTGAACGGCATTGAAATATTAACGCCTAACATATCAAAATCACGCACGGTTTGAATTGCCCGCTTTAATCCATCACTCGGCAATTCAAACGCTAGATAACGAGCGTTAATCCCCAGCAGTGAAAATGCTGTGTTGTGCATCAATGGGGAAATACTGTGCTTAGCTGGATTAGCAAAGAAGCCAGCAAGACGCGTCTTTCCATTAATTTCTATCGCTTGATCCATCCATATCCTCCTCTTTTTAAACATAACCTTTTCATTCGGGCAACTCATTGAACTCTCTAGAACCTTAGCACAAAAAAGGATGCTCACGTTGATTTTCATCTACAGTGAACATCCCTTCCAAAATGGAATACGATTATATATAGCCACCGTAGATTTAAAGCATCTACGTGGCGGCTTAACATATCAAAAACTCCCTAGCCATCATAGATACAAACTGCTCGTTTGTATCCAAATTCATGAATACAAACCTATCTAAAATAGCTAAAGTAGTAACGATTCAGTTGTGAGTGTTCTAGCATTTGATTCATACATATCGCTCCAACCTGATAAGATGAATCTAGTATAGGTGCTTGCCATCTAATTGTCAACCTTCTTTTTCCTTTTATGCGGGATAGGTGTCTTCGAAGAAACTCAACAAATCGACCATTGTTAGCTTCCTTTTTTCTTCTTCAGAAAAATCTTGAACAATTTTTCCTTTCTGTAGGACAATCAAGCGATTACCATAGCGCAACGCATCTTCCATGCGATGCGTGATCATTAGACAAGTCAACTTGTCTTCTTGCACCTTTTTATTGGTTAAATGCATTAATTGTTTTGACGTTTTTGGATCGAGTGCTGCTGTATGCTCATCAAGTAATAAAACGTCTGGTCGACGGATAGTAGCCATCAATAAGCTCAAGGCTTGCCTTTGACCACCAGAAAGATCTCCTGTCGGTGTATCCAAATGATTTTCTAATCCATTGCCTATTTTGGCACACATCGCATAAAAATGGTCCCGTTGTTTTTGCAGATTTCTAAGGCGAAATGCTCTTTTTTGGCCACGGAATTGGGCTAATAATAAATTCTCAGCGACAGTCATGCGAGGAGCTGTTCCCATCTTAGGATCTTGGAAGACTCGGGCTAGGTAGCGGGCTCTTTTTTCTTCCGAATAGCGTGTGATATCTGTATCATCCAACACGACTTCACCACTAGATAAGGCCAACGAGCCAGAAATGATATTGAAGAGCGTACTTTTTCCTGCACCATTGCCACCAAGGACAGTGACAAATTCTCCTTCATTGACAGTCAATTGCAAATGATCGAGTAAGACTTTTTTTTCATTGGCGCCATTATTTATAATCTTAGTGGCTTGATTGATTGCTAAGCGTGCCATTTAGAGTTCCTCCTTTTCCAGTCCAGTTTTTAAGTTTAATGCTGATTTTAATTGCGGAATCAACAAACAAATAGATAAGATAATGGCTGAAAAAATCTTCAAGTAGGTCGTGTCAAAGCCAAGCTTAATCACTAATAAAATTAATAATTGATAAATGACACTACCAATGACTATGGCAATCAATCGCTCGAAAAACGTCACTTCGCCATAAAGGACTTCCCCAATAATAATCGATGCTAACCCAATGACGATGACCCCCGTTCCTTTACTCACATCCGCATAGCCATCATTTTGGGCGATAAGCGCACCAGAAAGAGCAATCACCCCATTTGATAAAACCAATCCCATGATTTTCATCCAATCTGTTTGGATGCCCATCGAGCGAGCCATCGATTCATTGTCGCCAGTCGCGATGTACGCTTGACCTAGATCCGTTTGGAAAAAGTAATACAATACAGCAAGTAAAAGTGCTAGGACAATTATGCCTAATACGACCGTATCAAAGTTCGTTGGCAATTGGAGAACCTTTAAAGAATCCAATATTTTGGGCTGATTTAACAGTGAGAGATTGGGTGTTTGCATGACGAATAACATCACTGAGTTCAACGCTGACATAACCAAAATACCAGCCAATAAGACAGGAATTTTTCCTTTTGTGTACAACAGGCCAGTCACTAATCCTGCACACATACCTGCTAAAATACCAAGTACTGTTGCTAAAATGGGTGAAATACCGTGAACAATAGCCGTCACACAGACCGCTCCTCCTAGTGGAAAGGAACCTTCTGTCGTCATATCTGGAAAGTTTAATATTCGAAACGTCATAAAGATGCCAAGTCCAAGTATACTCCATAAAAATCCTTGGCCAATAGATGAAATAATCATGCTAGTCTCCCCCTACGATTGTTGCGTCTTTTAATACATCTTCTGGAATTGTGATACCTAATTCCTTTGCCTTCTCTTCATTTACAATGACATTCCCCGTTGATACGACATCAAAAGGCAAGGTTGTTTTACTCGTTTGTTTTAAGACTTTCGCCACTAGTTTTGCTGTACGGATACCAAGTTGATACTGATCTTGGCCGACAGTCGCCAAGCCGCCTTCTTCAACCATGTTATCAACAGAAACAAAGACTGGTTTCTTTGCTTTGTTTGCTTCGTTCATTAAGGTTTGAAATGCGCTAGCGATACCATTGTCTTGCGGAACATAGATGATATCTGTCTCTTGACTCATCATTTGGACGGTTTGTGCCAAATCATTGCTAGATTGAATTGCATAGCTTTTGATTTCGTACCCAGCTTCAGTACTTTTTTCCGTGATTGCTTTAACATAACTTTTTGAATTTTCTTCATTGGCGGAATAGATGACACCAATCGTTTTTGCATCAGGTAATAATTCTTTTAAAAGCTTGATTTGATCAGCGATGGGAGCTTTATTTTGTACGCCGGTAATATTACCGGTAGGCTCTGTTACACTAGTCACTAGTCCCGACCCCACCGGATCAGAGATTGCACCTGCCACGATGGGAATCGTCGTTGTTTCATTGGCAATGGCTTTCGCTGCTGGTGTTGCAATCGGAATTAAGACATCAGGATTTTCTGACACCAATTGCTGGCTCATTGTTTTGAGCTTACTTTGATCTCCTTGCCCGTTTAAAAAGGTAATGGTCGCATTTTTCCCATCTGTATATCCTTCTTTATCCAAACCATCGATAATTCCTTTTTTGATTTGATCTAGTGAGGGATGGCTAATGTATTGCAAAATGCCAATTGTGTAATGTTTTTGCGTGCTCGTCGTGGTTGTAGCTACCTTGCTGGTTCCTTGTTGCAACCCTACGAGATACCCACCAATCCCCAATGCCAAAAAGAAAGCCAGACCGGCGATGCCCTTACTTAGTTTTTTCATCTCATTCGTCCCCTTCAATCGTCGCTTTTTCTAAAATATCATCTGGGATATTAATACCAAGAAGTTCTGCTTGTTTTGTATTCACAATAATATCCCCACTAGAGAATGTATAGACTGGTGTGGTCGCTGGGTTTGATTTTCCATTTAAGATGGCCGCAACCATTTCACCTGTTTTGATGCCCAATTCTTTTTGATTGATTCCAACCGTGGCAAGTCCACCTTGTTCGACCATGGTATCCACAGATGGGATAATCGGTGTTTTGGTTTTGTTGGCTTGGGCAACGACACTAGCCATGGCATTGGCAATTGTATTATCTAATGGCACATAGATAAAATCGACTGCTTCACTCATTACTTGTACAGTTTGACTAATTTCATTGGTTGAAGGAACAGCATATTTTTTCACTGTATAACCCAATGCTTCTGCAATTTTTGTCGCTTCTTCGACTTGATATTTTGAATTGTCTTCAGCCGATGAATACAAGATTCCGACTGTTTTGGCTTTTGGCAAAAGCGTTTGTGCCAATTCAAATTGAGCGTTGATTGGTGCTTTATCTGAGACCCCAGTTATATTGCCACCGGGTTCTTTTAAGCTAGCGACCAATTTGGCACTAACAGGATCAGTCACTGCACCCAAAACGATGGGGATCGTCGAGGTTGTATTGGCTAGAGCTTGGGCCGCAGGAGTCGCGATACCAACCAATACATCTGCTTTATTATTTACCAACTGCTCACTCATCGTTGCTAGCTTACTTTGGTCGGCTTGGCCATTTTGAAAGCGAATGGTCAAATTGTCACCTTCTGTATAGCCACCTTTTTTTAATCCTTCAATGACGCCTTCTTTAATGGTATCTAGTGCTGGGTGACTGACATATTGTAAGATACCTACCGTCTTATGAGTCGTTGTTTGTTCACTCGATGAAGCCTTGGTCTGTTTCACACCCATGCCATACCCATACATCGACACTAAAAACCCAAATAATAAAAAATAGGAAAAAATCAAGCTTTTGTTTTTCATTCTTTCTACTCCCCTTTTCATAAAAAAAAACTGCATCGATTGGCAGTTGTAAAAACACAAAAGCCGCGTATAATCTACGCGGCTTCGTAAGTATTTATCCGACATAGATACAGTTTTTAGATGTGCACTCTAAAAAGTTGTATCTATGGATATGAGTCCATCAATACAACTACCTACGCCAAATTTGCCATGCTGTTGCTTGCATTTTCACGTGATTCGTTCTCATGATTTTCTCCCCTTTTTTTAATGTTGGTTAAAATATACCGTAACTTCCAACATCCGTCAATCTTTTTTTAATTTGTTTCGTTATCTGTAATATTCCACATCGGTAACCGATTCATTTCCGGAATGAGTTCGCTAGTTGGTTTTTTAAGTGAGGCATAGGTAAATTGTTTCTTTTGTACCCCTTTTTGGAAAAAGACAAACGTTGCTTCACTTGAAGCTAGCTTGTATTGCATTTCGGTCGTCTGGACATCATAAACTAAGGGATAGACATAGATTATCCGATTTAATTCAGATTCTTTTTCGTTTATTAACTGGAAAATCTTTTGATAATTTTTGGCTTGTGGGCTCACAAAAAGAACCGACAATGCAGCCTTTTTACTAACCATTTCATCTAACTCACCATATGGGATTAGCGTTAATTTTTTGGTTGTTTGAAATGCGTCGGTGGCGACTTCATTGATTTGCGATTGACGAATCGACACACGCATCTGTCTCGTCAGTCTTATCCCAATAAAGATGACAAACAAAATAATAACCAAAACGATGCCACTTTTTACTACTTGTTTGCGATTGAGTGATTGGATCTTTTGCAACCACTGAGCAACTATACCTTTTATCTTATTCTGCATATGCTTATCCTTTACTTCATCCATTTCTCACTTATAGTAGCAAGAAAAAAAGCATATCGTCAAGTTGCAATTATGATGGGCGGTACATGTCTTTGTTTTTTACTGTATTTTCGTTATAATGATAGAAGAATCTATAGAAATGAGGGATGAAAGATGTCATTTGACGGAATTTTCACCCACTTAATGGTCCAAGAGTTATCCGAAACTTTAGTTAGCGGCCGAGTGAATAAAATTCATCAACCGTATGACAATGAAATAATATTAGTCATTCGTACCAAAGGAGCCACTCATAAACTGTTACTTTCTGCGCATCCTGCTTATGCGCGAGTCCAGCTAACGAATATGACGTACCAAAATCCAGACACACCACCTAATTTTGTAATGATGCTACGCAAATATCTGGATGGCGCCATCTTATCAAGTATCCAACAAATCGATAACGATCGCGTGATTCACTTAGTCTTCCATAAACGAAATGAACTCGGTGATTTAGAACATATTGTCTTAGTGGTCGAACTTATGGGACGGCACTCGACAATCTTACTGATGAATCAACAAACTGGAAAAATATTAGATACCATCAAGCACGTGGGTAGTTCGCAAAACAGCTACCGCCTATTGCTTCCGGGTGCAACGTATCTTGCGCCGCCACCACAAGATGCAGCAAATCCATATGAGCTGGCTGACTTGGAAGCCTTCGATAAGTTATCCACCTTGCCTGAATTCACAGCAAAGGCTATCCAGCACATCTTTCAAGGATTTGGCGGTGATACAGCCAGTGAATTAGCCTATCGCTTACAACAAGCACCTAATGCTCGCTTACAAGTATGGCAGGAATTTAAAAAAGATCTATCATCGCCACAAAGTTGTTGCTACGTCTTAGAAAAGAAAGAGTTTTTTACGCCTTTTTCTTTCCAATCACTTGATGACAAGGCAGTGAGCAAAAAGCAGTTTGCATCATTAAGTGCCTTATTAGATGCATTTTACCATGAGAAAGCTGAACGAGATCGTGTCAAACAGCAGGGCAGCGAATTAATAAAAAAGGTCGAAAATGATTTGAAGCGAAATGAAAGTAAGCTAAAAAAACGCGAACAAACATTGATCGATTCAGAATCCGCTGATGACCTACGTCAAAAAGGGGAATTATTGACTACCTATCAAGCACAAATTGAGCGCGGTCTAAATACGATTGACTTACCGAATTATTATAAAGAGAACCAAGTCGAAACAATTGCACTGAACCCGGCTCTATCCCCTGTGCAAAATGCTCAACGCTACTTCCAAAAGTATCAAAAATTAAGGAATGCGGTAAAACTAGTCGGAACGCAAATTGCAGAAACCAAACAAGAAATCCTCTACTTGCAATCGGTCTTATCCCAGCTCGAGCTTGCTCATCCCTCTGAAATTGCTGGCATTCGAGAAGAATTGATTGCCGGGGGGTATTTAAAACCTTCAAAACGGGTGCAACAAAAGCGCACAGCAAAATCCAAGCCAACCACGTTCCGCTCAACAGACGGAACGGAAATTCTTGTTGGAAAAAACAATCTAGAAAATGATCAACTGACGATGAAGCTAGCGAGAAAGACGGACTACTGGTTACATGCCAAAAATATCCCTGGCTCTCATGTCATTGTGCGCTCTGATGACCCTAGCGAAGAGACGTTACTAGAAGCTGCTGAAATTGCCGCCTTCTATTCAAAATTTCGCCAATCAGCGCAAGTCCCTGTGGATTGTGTGCAAGTCAAGCATATCCGAAAGCCCAATGGCGCCAAGCCCGGATTTGTGATCTATGAAAATCAAAAAACCTATTTTGTCACTCCGCATGAAGAACATGTCCTTACAAAAAAAACTAGCTAGTTAGCTAGTTTTTTTCTACATAATAGATGGATCGCCCTTTTGTTTCTTGGATGGGGCGATTATTTTTTTCTAGTAATTCATCGCTAAATTCTTTTAAAAACTCTGGGTTAAAATGCTGAATTGTCTCAAATACAAACCATTGAACCGGACCGGCAGTCGGCGGCGTCGTCAATGAGCCGGTATAATGAAAATAAGACTGATTTTGAGGCAAAAAGATGGCTGGTGAAAAGGTCTGTAAGTGATTAGGAAAATCCCATTTTGATTGTATGTCCACTTTGTCTAGTTCGACTGCTTCCGTATCAAATGTACATATGACACCGACGACTAGGTTTTTTTGTTGCTCACTAGTATGAACCAAGTGGAATTCAATCTCATGTACTTGTCCATCGATGATGTGTTCACTCGGGCGATGGAAATGAATATCCGTCAAAAAATAGCGCACATTTTGAAACACGACATAGCTTTCATGGCTATACGGGACAAAATGCATCGTATTTTTGAATTCTTTTTCGGTAAAGCGTTCGGTTTGGTAATGAAAAAAAAGTTGTGCTTGCTCACTGTTTTTTATCACATGATTGCCGTGTGAAAGTGAAATTGGCGATTGATAGGGATACTGTGCTCCTTTTGCGAACCAATCACAAAGTTCGTGCCAGTGTTCTGGTCCTGTTTGTCCTTCATAACTCCACTCTACATCCATATTGCGTTTGATTTGTTTACTCACGTTTGCTTCGCCAACTTTCATTCTAGAATAACTATCAGTATAATATAGATGAGAAAAAAAAAAACGAATGACGCCTCGCCGAATTCGTTTTTTTGCTTTGACTAATTTAACCAGTTTTCTGGGTTTTCTTTCCATCTGCTTAGCAAGTCTTTTTGTTCTGGACGAATGTAAGCTTCTTCTTGGGCGACATTAATTAGGGTTGAATAATTGGTTAATGTCACAAGTGGTGTAGTGGCATTTTCAAAATTTTCTTTTCCTTTTGGTAATTCATAGGTGAAAATCGCTGCTACGCCTAGCACATTGGCTCCTTCGTTTTCAGCAGCTGCACAGGCTTCTAACACACTACCGCCAGTTGAAATCAAGTCTTCGATGACGACCATCTTTTGACCAGGTGTGATCCGTCCTTCGATTTGATTGCCTTTTCCATGATCTTTGGGCTTACTACGAATATAGACCATCGGCAAGTCAAGCAACTCAGCTACCCAAGCTGCATGCGGGATGCCGGCTGTGGCTGTTCCAGCAATGACTTGGACATCAGGGAATGTCGCTTTAATCTTTTCAGCTAATCCTTTGGCAATTTTTTTTCTGACAGCTGGATAGCTCATCGTCAAGCGGTTGTCACAGTATATCGGACTTTTCATACCGCTTGCCCAAGTGAATGGTTCTTCAGGGTTTAAAAAGACGGCTTTAATAGCTAATAATTCATGGGCGATAGACATTTCTACTGACATTTAGTTTTCCTCATTCCATAAAGATTTGATTTCTTGGTATTTTTCATACGGGCTTTTCGCCTGTGTAATTGGACGACCGACTACGATATAGTCCGCTGTTAGCCCTCGTGCTTGGTTTGGTGTAACGACTCTTTGTTGGTCGCCCTTCGCATCGGTCAATAAACGAATACCGGGTGTCAAACAAACAAAATCAGTCGAAGTTTGCTCGTGAATCCATTTGGCTTCCAAGGCAGAGCATACGACGCCATCCAAACCAGCTGTTTCAGTCAGTTTTGCGTAATGCAAGACACTTTCATGTAGGCTGTGAGGAATCAATTGTTCCGCTTGCATGCTTTGTTCACTAGTCGAAGTGAGTTGAGTGACTGCGATTAATTGAGGTTTGACTTGACTTCTGATGCTTTGCGCACCTTCAAGTAGCCCTTCTTTGGCAACTTTCATCATTTCACTACCACCTGCAGCATGGACATTGGTAATCGCTACGCCAAGTTTACCCAAATTTTTCATCGCGCGATACACAGTGTTCGGTATATCGTGTAGTTTCAGGTCTAAAAACACTTCATGACCTTGGTCTGTTAGTTCTTGAACGATGCTTGGCCCTTCTTTGTAAAATAATTCCATTCCGACTTTGACAAACAACTGCTCCTCTTTGGGAAATGTACTCAAAAAATGCTGGGCATCCTCTCTATTTGGAAAATCTAAAGCAATAATTGGTAAAGTATTCATTGGTTCCTCCTAGCTTTGGTTTCTGCGATGAGTTCGTCTAGACTACTAATTCCTAGCTCTTGCATCCGATTTGGTAGTTGTTCAATGAGTTTTTGGCAAATCCATGGATCGGTAAAATTTGCCGTTCCGACCGCCACAGCACTTGCTCCTGCCATAAACATTTCAAGCACATCATCGACGGTCCCAACCCCACCCATTCCAATAATTGGTAGGTCGCAGACTTGAGACACTTGGCGAATCATTCGGATGGCTACCGGTTTAATTGCCGGGCCAGACAATCCCCCTGTTTGATTGGCTAGAATGGGCAATCTCGTTTTAAGATCAATTCGCATTCCTAAAAGCGTATTAATCATCGTTAATCCATCCGCTCCAGCTTTTTCAACCGCTAAAGCAATGGACACGATATCAGTCACATTCGGGGATAGCTTCACATAAATAGGGACAGCCGATACCGATTTGACAGCTTTGGTTAACTCATACGCTACGTCTGGATCAGTCCCAAAGGCAATCCCACCTTGTTTGACATTTGGGCATGAAATATTTAGCTCGATTGCCTGAACGTTTGGCGCTTGTGAAATGGATTGGCACACTGCAACATATTCGTCTAAAGTGGAACCAGCAACATTGGCAATAATTGGTAAATCAGGATGCGACGAAGCTAATGTAGGTAAAATGTCGCTAGTAATTTTTGCGAGTCCTGGATTTTGCAGTCCAATTGCGTTGAGCATCCCACTAGGGGTTTCGGCCACTCGTGGCATTGGATTTCCCATTCGAGGATCTAAGGTCGCAGCTTTAATCATGACTGCTCCCAGACAATTCAAATCATAATACTGAGCATACTCTTTGCCAAAACCAAAGCAGCCACTCGCAGGCATGATTGGATTTTTTAAGTCCAATCCAGGTAATTGAATACGTAGTTTAGACGTCATACCAGCACCTCACTTGCTTGAAAGACAGGCCCATCTTGGCAGACTTTCAATGTTTCGCTCGGGCTCTCTTTTTTTGAGCAGACACAAGCATAGCAAGCGCCAATTCCACAGGCCATCCGAGCTTCTAATGACAGTTGAACATCTGGGACATTCTCATAATAACTAGCGACTGATTGGAGTAAGCCTTTATTGCCACAACTATAGATAGCATCTGGTACATCGACATTGGGAAAGACTGTCGCCACAGTACCACGTGCACCATAGCTACCGTCATCTGTTGCCACATGTACGACACCTAATTCCGCAAATTTGGCTAGATGATAGCATTTGTCTTTATTGGTAAAACCAAACAAATGAGTGACGATGGCCCCTTTTTTGACTAGTTGCTTACTAAGTTCATACAAAGGAGGAATGCCAATCCCTCCTCCGATGACGAGTATTTTTTGCCCCTTTTGAACTTGCTCTATCTGAAAGCCATTCCCAAGTGGTCCCAAACAATCCAGTGTTGCACCTTTTTTTAATTCTGAGAAGACTTTTGTCCCCTCACCTTCTGTCCGGTAAATAAGCTTGCACTCATTTTTTTCTTTGGCAATCTCGTGAATGCTGATCGGACGTCTTAGGATGAGGTCTTCCCGTGGTACTTTGATGTGTAAAAATTGTCCAGGAACGTTCATTTCTTTTACAAGTTCACCTGCTAGTGTAAGTTCATAGATTTGTGGTGCAAGTTGCACTTGCTCGACAAGGTGCATCGCTTCTTGCTTCATGTCCTGACTTCCCTCCGATGGCTTATATTGAATTTGTCGCAAATGCGCGCGATTCCATCACTTTCAAAATAGCATCTGCCGTATCAAGTGAGGTAAAAAGTGGCACACCGTGTTCGACGGCATAGCGGCGAATCAAAAAGCCGTCTTCTGAATCTTGGTTCCGATTTTTGTCTGTCGTATTGATGGCCATTTGGATCATCCCTTTTTGAATTAGATCAATGACGGTCTCGCCTTCTTCATCGAGCTTACCGATTGATTGCACCCGTAGACCGAGTGAGGATAAATAGTTTGCAGTCCCTTTTGTTGCCCGTAAGCTAAAGCCAATATCCGAAAAGCGACGCGCCAATTCGGCCGCTTCTTCTTTTGATTCGTCGGCAATTGTAAATAAGACCGAGCCATATTCTGGGATGTGTAAACCTGATGCTTCAAATGCTTTGTATAATGCCTTTTCAAGTGTTGCATCCGAGCCCATTACTTCGCCGGTGGACTTCATTTCTGGGCCTAAGTAAGTATCGACTTTGCGCAATTTTGTAAATGAGAAGACTGGCGCTTTGACATGGACTAATTGCGACTCGTGATATAAGCCATCTTGATAGCCAAGACTTTGTAACGATTCGCCTAAAATCGCTTTAGTCGCGATTTGAGCCATCGGGATACCTGTGACTTTACTTAAAAATGGTACAGTCCGACTGGCACGAGGATTCACTTCAATGACGTAGACTGTCTCATCATGAATGACAAATTGAATATTCATCATCCCAATACAATTTAAGCCAAGCGCCAATTTTTTGGTATAGTCGATAATGGTTTGTTTTGTTTTTTCGCTTAATGTTTGTGGCGGATAGACAGCCATTGAGTCACCTGAATGGACACCTGCTCGTTCTATGTGTTCCATTATTCCTGGGATAAGCACTATTTTCCCATCACAAATGGCATCAACTTCGCACTCTTTCCCTACTAAATAGCGATCGACAAGGACTGGATGTTCTGGCGATGCCTTGACAGCGTGCTCCATATAATCGCGTAGGTCTGTTTCATTTTCAACAATTTCCATTGCCCGGCCTCCCAAGACATAGCTCGGACGAACCAAGACAGGGAAGCCGATTCGTTTGGCGATTGCTACGGCATCCTCTTTATTGGTAGCCGTGTCGCCTTCTGGTTGCGGTATTTCTAATTCTTTCAGGGCTTGTTCAAACAAGTCGCGATTCTCTGCTCGATCCAAGTCTTCAATCGTCGTGCCCAAAATCTTTACGCCCGCTTTGACTAATGGTTCAGCTAAATTAATCGCAGTTTGCCCACCGAATTGAACGATTACGCCTAGAGGTTGCTCTAAGTCAATCACGTTTAAGACATCTTCCAGTGTTAAGGGTTCAAAATACAATTTATCTGAGATTGAAAAGTCTGTCGACACTGTCTCAGGGTTACTGTTCATAATTACTGCTTCGTATCCTGCCGCTTGAATAGCTTTAACCGAATGAACCGTTGCATAGTCAAATTCAACCCCTTGACCAATGCGGATTGGCCCAGAACCTAGTACTAAAATAGAAGGTTTTTCTGACACAATACTTTCATTTTCCCATTCGTAGGTACTGTAGAAATAAGGTGTCTCCGAGGCAAATTCACCCGCACAGGTATCGACCATCTTATAGACTGGTAAAATGGCGTTGTCTTTCCGTAATTGGCGTACTTGGTTACTTGTCGTTTGCCAAATTTCGGCAATCTTTTGGTCGGTAAAGCCGTATTGTTTGGCCACTTTTACTAGCTCGTTATCAAATGGTGCCTTCGCAAGCGCATGCTCTAGTTCAATGATATGCAAAAGCTTATCGAGGAAGAAGAGATTGATTTTGGTCATTTCTTCTAATTCTTGAATGGTATATCCTCTTCTGATTGCTTCAGCTAAATAAAAGAGACGATCATCTTGAGCTTTGACGATTTTATTTGTCAGTTCACTATCCGGAAAATCGACTAATTCTTTTAATTCCATATGATGTGTGCCAATTTCAAGTGAGCGTACCGCTTTAAGTAACGATTCCTCAATGGTGCGACCGATTGCCATCACTTCACCGGTGGCCTTCATCTGTGTGCCGAGTAGACGGTCACCATGTTCAAATTTATCAAACGGCCATCTCGGAATCTTCGCCACCACATAATCGAGCGCTGGTTCAAATTCGGCATACGTGGTTTCAGTTACAGGATTTTTCATCTCATCAAGGGTTAAGCCTACCGCAATCTTGGCTGCTAATTTTGCGATTGGATAACCTGTAGCTTTACTTGCTAAGGCTGATGAGCGCGAGACACGAGGGTTAACTTCGATAACATAATATTGGAAGCTTTCAGGATCCAAGGCTAGCTGAACATTGCAGCCTCCTTCGATTTTTAGCGCGCGGATGATGGTCAATGATGCGTCACGAAGCATTTGGTATTCATAATCCGAGAGAGTCTGACTTGGTGCAAAGACAATTGAGTCACCGGTATGAATCCCCACTGGATCAAAGTTTTCCATATTACATACCACAATTGCGTTATCTGCCGAATCACGCATCACTTCGTATTCAATCTCTTTAAATCCGGCGATACTGCGTTCGATTAGACATTGGGTCACAGGCGATAGCTTTAAGCCGTTTTCAGCAATTTGACGCAACTCTTCTTCGTTAGCACACATGCCTCCACCAGTCCCGCCTAGCGTAAATGCGGGACGGACAATGACTGGGTAGCCGATTTTTTTGGCAAATACAACAGCTTGTTCAACCGTCGTAATGATATCTGATTCAGGAATGGGTTGTGCTAATTCTTCCATTAATTTTTTAAATAAATCACGGTCTTCCGCTTGGTCAATCGCGCTTAACTTCGTTCCTAATAATTCGATCTTTAATTCATCTAGAATACCAACTTTTGATAGCTCCATCGCCATATTTAACCCCGTTTGCCCACCTAGCGTTGGTAAGATGGCATCTGGCATTTCTTTGCGTAAAATACGAGAAACAAATTCATACGTAATCGGTTCAATATACACACGATCAGCGATTTCGCGATCTGTCATGATAGTCGCAGGATTGGAGTTAACTAAAACTACTTCATATCCTTCTTCTTTTAATGCTAAGCATGCTTGGGTGCCTGCGTAGTCAAATTCAGCAGCCTGACCGATGACAATCGGACCAGAGCCAATAACCATAATTTTAGAAATATCTGTTCGTTTTGGCACGTTCTTTTTGCTCCTTCCATGCTTCCATTAATTCAATAAACTCATCAAACAAGTGAACGGCGTCATGTGGCCCCGGCGCTGCATCCGGGTGAAACTGGACACTAAATGCTGGAAACTTACGATGACGTATTCCTTCAATCGTCTCATCATTGACTTCGACATGGGTAATCATCAATGCTTCTTGGTCAATCGACTCGGCGCTGACTGCAAAGCCATGGTTTTGCGAGGTGAAGTCAATTTTGCCTGTCGCAATCTCTCTAACTGGATGATTCAAGCCGCGATGGCCGAATTTCATTTTGTATGTATCTGCCCCATTTGCTAGAGCGAATAGCTGATGACCCAAACAAATACCAAAAATTGGTAGTTTCCCTTGAATGCCTTGAATCATTTTGACTGCTTCTGGTAAGCTCTTCGGATCCCCCGGGCCATTTGTAAGCATCACACCATCTGGAGCCAGCGCTAAGATTTCTTCCGCTGTCGCACTATAA
This sequence comes from Enterococcus italicus, assembly GCF_023743875.1. NCBI lineage: Bacteria > Bacillati > Bacillota > Bacilli > Lactobacillales > Enterococcaceae > Enterococcus > Enterococcus italicus. Next base: position 856,386 of record NZ_JAMRVB010000001.1, on the reverse strand, counting down.
GGCAAGACGGTTAAATTACATGAACGCTTCGAAAACTCGCGCATAATACTATGTTTTAAACCAAAGTCAACAATGACCACATTATGACCTGTACCAGGACTTGGATAGGCTTTACTAGTAGATACTTGTTGGACTTGATTGGTAGGTAATACCGCAGCTTTTAATTGATCATACGAATGTTCAAACTGATCACCGATATCAACGATGCTTGCTTTCATCGTGCCGACTTCGCGAATTTTTTTGGTCAATGCACGGGTATCAATCCCTGCAATTCCTGGAATGCCTTTATTTTTTAAAAATTGATCCAGAGTCAGTTGTGAGCGCCAATTGCTAGGTACGCGAGCAAATTCCTTCACGATAACACCTTTACATGTGGGAACAATCGACTCATAATCATCGCGGTTAATGCCATAGTTACCAACCATTGGATAGGTAAAGGTAATGATTTGACCATTAAAGCTTTGGTCAGTAATTGTTTCTTGGTAGCCTGTCATACTTGTTGTAAAGACGACTTCCCCAAAGACGTTTGTCGGAGCGCCAAATCCTTCTCCTTCAAAATAGGTGCCATCTTCTAATATTAACCAACGTTTCATTCTTATTCCTCCCTTTGCCATACAACTTCGCCATTTACGAAGGTGTAGACGGTGTCGCCAGAAAAAGTCCAACCATCAAATGGGGTATTCACACCCATCGATTCAAACTTGTTCGCATCTACTTGGTAATTTTGTTCAAGGTCAAAGACCGCAATATCGGCTGGACGACCAACATCTAGGTACCCAGCTTTTAATCCAAAAATATCAGCTGGCTTTTTTGTCATCCAATCGATGACTTGTTTTAATGTAAAAATGCCTGTTTGTACAAACTGGCTGTACATGAGTTGAAACGCATATTCAGAGCCCACGATGCCGAATGGTGCGTTTAAAAAACTTTGCGATTTTTCTTCTAATCCATGAGGTGCATGGTCAGTCGCAATACAATCGATTGTTCCATCCAATAGACCATCGATCAACGCTTTCTGATCTTCTGTGGCCCTTAATGGAGGATTCATTTTCCAAAAACCAAAGTCACTTTGAATATCTTCATCTACTAAGCGTAGATGATGGGGGCAGACTTCACACGTCACATGAACACCAGCTGCTTTTGCATCTCGAATCACCCGAACACTTTCTTTTGTCGATACATGACACACATGATAATGGACACCCGTCGCCTCAGCTAGTAACAAATCTCTAGCAATTTGCGATGACTCTGTCACACTCAAAATACCTGGCAAACCGAGTTCTTTAGAGCGCTTGCCTTCATGCATAACTCCGCCAAATAAGAGTGACTCGTCTTCCGTATGTGCCACCACTGGCATACTTAGTTTGGCAGCTTCTTTCATTGCTAGATACATCGTACCCGCTGTCTGTACGCCGACACCGTCATTAGTAAAGGCAAAGGCGCCCGCCTCTTTTAGTTGTGCATAGTCGACTAATTCCTCACTGCGTAATGCTTTGGTTAATGAAGCATATTGCAATACATTGACTTTCGCATCTTTTTCAATTATCGTTTGAATATTTTGAAAATTTTCTTTGCTATCGGGGACTGGATCAAGATTAGGCATGGCACAGACTGTCGTAAAGCCCCCTCTAGCAGCAGCCATCGAACCGGTCGCAATGGTTTCTTTATAGGTAAAGCCAGGTTCTCTAAAATGCACATGTACATCGACTAAGCCCGGAGCTGTGAATTTCCCGTCTAATGCATAGACTTGATCAAATGCTTCTTCTTCAAACGACTGGCCAATCGCATAAATTTTTCCATCTTCAATCCAAATATCGAAAATCCCTAACTCGCCTGAAGCGGTAAATAGATTGGCATCTTTCAGTAATGTCTTCATTCAAATCCTCCTATAAGATAGCTTCCGTTAATACTGCTTCTAATATGGCCATACGCGCGTAAACGCCATTGGTCATTTGAGTAACAATTCTTGATTGCTTGGCTTCCACTAATTCACTTGCCAATTCGACATCGCGATTGACTGGTGCTGGATGCATGATAATCGCTGAGGGCTTCATTTGGCTCGCTCGCTCAATGGTCAGTCCATATGTTTGATGGTAGGCCTCTTTTGAAAACACCTGCTTGCCATCATGATGACGCTCATGTTGCACGCGCAGCATCATCATCACGTCGACTGATTTTACAAGCTCGTCGATTGGTAAATAAGTGCCGAACGCCATATACTCTTCAGAAAACCACTCCTTTGGTCCTGAGAAATATACCTCAGCTCCCAAGCGCCGCAGCATCTGCATGTTTGATTTTGCCACACGAGAATGGACGATATCACCAACGATGGCTACTTTTAGTGAATCAAATGTGCCAAATTCCTCATAAATGGTCATTAAATCAAGTAAACACTGACTAGGATGCTGACCACTACCATCGCCACCATTCACAATTTGTGTTTTAATGGTCTTGCTATCGATTAGCGGTTGAAAAAATGCTTCCTCAGAATGTCGAATAACACAGACATCCGTTCCTAGTGCCGAAAGTGTTAAAATCGTATCATACAAGGTCTCACCCTTTTGGATGGAGCTGGTGGATGTATCAAATGAAAGAACATCCACCCCTAATTTTCGTTCGGCCGTTTCAAAGCTAGTATGTGTACGAGTGCTATTTTCAAAAAAGAGATTTGCTGCAAAATACTGCTGCTTTTCAGGTTGCCACGTTGCACCTTTTTTGAATGCTTCTCCTCTTCGAATCAACTTCATTACCTCTATATTTGACAGTCGTTCGACACTGGCAAAATGATTTAGTATTACGCGATCATTCATGGAATCACCTCTCACCTAAGCTTACTTTTCTTCGCTTCTTGCTTGTTCTGGTAATATCAGATTTAGAAAAATCCCTAGTACTGTTGCTAACGCCATTGAAGATAGCGTAAATGTTCCTGCTTGGAATACCAATCCACCAATACCGACTACCAAAATAACTGAAGCAATCAACAGATTTTTCTTTTTATCAAAGTCCACTTTGTTTTCAATCAATATTTTCAAACCACTTGCAGCAATGACACCAAAGAGGACAAAGCTAATCCCCGAGATAACAGGATTTGGAATACTTAAGATTAGTGCAGTTAATTTTCCGACAAAGCCTAAGCCGACCGCTAAGACAGCTGCGCCACCGATGACAAATACACTATGCACTCTGGTGATTGCTAATACCCCAATATTTTCACCATAACTTGTGACTGGCGGTCCACCGACAAAACCAGCTACGACTTGAGCAAGTCCATCTCCTAGCAGTGTTTTGTTTAGACCAGGTTCTTCAAAGAAGTTACGCTTAGTTAATTTATTTAACACCATTAAGTGACCGATATGCTCTGTCATCGTGACAAAGGCAATCGGTGCCATCGTCGTAATCGCTCCGATATGCAATGTTGGTTTGTATTCGATAAACGGTACTTGAAAGTCCGGTAGTGCAAACCAATGGGCATCGACAATCGGTTGTACATCGACAATCCCCACAAGCAATGCTAAGACATAGCCACTCACGATACCTAGTAAAATGGGAATTAACCCTAGAAAGCCTTTCAGGTACATGTTAAAGAAAATTGTAATTGCTAAAGTCGCTAGAGCTACAAAGACGTATTTGAAATCATAGACTTGGTTGCCGTCTACTGTCCGATACATGGCATTGTTTGCGGCAGTCGCTGCTAACCCTAATCCAATAACCATTACCACCGGACCAACGACAATCGCTGGTAAAATTTTATCCAACCATGCTGATCCAACCTTGCCAATCACGATTGAAACGATGATGTATACTAACCCGGTAGTCATCGCCCCTTGTGCAATCGCTGGATAACCATCTGTTTTCATTAATAATTGCATCGCTGCAATAAAGGCAAAGCTACTTCCCAAATAGGCTGGAATTTTCCCTTTTGTTACAGTTAAGTAAACCAATGTTCCTAGTCCAGAACTCACCAATGCAATCCCAGGATTGATTCCGACTAAGATTGGAACTAAAACTGTCGCACCAAACATGGTGAATAAATGCTGTAAACTTAACCCTATCCAATGTAGCGGTGCTGGTTTATCATTAATATCTAATACTGCCTCGTTGTTCCGAAAGTCACTTTGCTTACTCATTTCCATCCTCCAGTTGATCAATTAAGATACGATCATTTCCATCTAACTCTTCCATCTCTACGACAATTTCTTCTGATTTTGAAGTAGGAATATTTTTTCCGACAAAGTCAGCACGAATCGGTAATTCACGATGGCCACGGTCTACTAATACTGCTAATGAGATTCTTCTCGGACGGCCATAATCCATTACTGCATCCAGTGCTGCTCGGATGGTACGACCGGTGTAAAGTACATCATCCAGCAAGATGACTTCTTTGCCTTCAAGTGCTACTGGAATATTGGATAATTTCGCGACTGTGCCATCATTTTTTTGATCATCGCGATAGCCAGTAATATCTAGTTCTCCAACTGGAACTTCTACGTTCTCTAATTGTTTCAAGCGTTGCGCGATACGTTGCGCAATATAGATGCCACGCGTTTTAATACCAATTAAAACTAAATCCTCAATCCCTTTATTGCGTTCAATAATTTCATACGTAATTCGTGTTAATGCTCGTTTCATGGTTACTGCATCAATGACTTCTTTTTTTACCACTGCTAATTCCTCCTCCAAAATTAATAAAAAAACTCCTGCCTAATGTAAGGCAGGAGTGAACATGCTCGTATTCTTTCGTCTGGATATAGACGAAACCAATTAGTAACTAACTTTGCACGCATGCATCGTAATTACTATTCACAACCTTCTTAGCCTCACGGGACTATCATTAAAGGATTACTATTTATTTTTTCTTACTATACCGTTAATTAAGTAAAAAATCAATCACTTTTCGGCAATTTCGCTAACGTTTTTTTGAAAATTTCTGGTAAAGGGGCTTCAAATACCATTTTTTCTCCTGTCGAAGGATGCGTAAAACCTAATAGCTTCGCATGAAGAAACTGACCATTACCTTTAATCGTCCGCTTTAAGCCGTAGACCGGATCGCCAACGAGTGGATAGCCGATGTATTGCATATGCACACGAATCTGGTGCGTTCTCCCCGTTTCAAGTTGAAGCTCGACTAGCGTATAATCTTCATAGCGCTCAAGCACTTGAAAATGCGTAACCGCATCTTTGCCATTGTCGACAACCGCTTGCATCTTACGATCGACTGTTGAGCGGCCAATTGGTGCTCGAATGACACCTTTATCATGAGGAATCACGCCATGGACTAGTGCGACATATTTTCTTAATGAGGTTTTATCTTTCAACTGCTTTGCTAAATCTTCATGTGCTTGATCGTTTTTAGCAACCATTAATAGACCTGAAGTATCTTTATCAATCCGATGAACGATTCCCGGTCGAATGACACCATTAATCGATGACAACGAATTTAAATGATAGATCAATGCATTTACCAAGGTGCCATTCGGGTGTCCAGCTGAAGGATGGACGACCATTCCTTGTGGCTTATTGATGACTGCGACGTCCGCATCTTCATAGACAATTTCAAGCGGCAAATTCTCGGCAATTAAGTCCAAGGTCTCTGGTTCAGGGATTTGAATGGTAATCCGATCTCCCTTTTGCACTTTATAATTGGCCTTAACAACAACGCCATCGATTTTCACGCATGCTTCTTTTAGCCACAGTTGAATTTGCGAGCGGCTATAATTCGCCAATTTTTCGGCCAAAACTTTATCAATACGGCCTTTTTCTTCAGTGATACTTATTTTTAATTCCTCAGTCATTATGAGTTCCTTTCAAACGTTCTTCAAAAAATGTGTAGATAAACAAACAAGCCACACCGATACAAAGAGACATGTCTGCCACGTTAAAAATGGGAAATTGAATAAAATCTAATTGAAACATATCAACGACATAGCCCAATCGAATGCGATCAATAAAATTTCCTAGTGCACCAGCTAAAATCAGTGAAAAACCGACCATTAGTAATACATGACCACCGCGATTTTTAACCATAAAATAGAGAATGGCCGCAACAGCGACAACGGTAATAACGGTAAAAAAAGCTAGTTTCCCTTCGAAAATACTCCAGGCTGCGCCAGTGTTTTGCAAATACGTCAGCGAGAACACATTGGTAAGAACTGGATGTGACTCACCTAGTGGAATTGCAGAAACAATGGCACTTTTTACCCATTGATCCAATCCGACAATCAAAAAACTTAACAAAAAATATCCTATTAACATATAATCCCATCCATTTCTATTGTTCTACTAAGTCACGTGGGCGAATAATTCCAACTAGATTGCCATTGGGTTCGCCGTCTTTGGTAATCAAAATGGCTTCTAACGTAGCATTTTCAGAAAATTGTTCTTGTACATAGTCTATCGTTGTGTCACTAGAGACAAATTGATAGTTTGTTGTTTTATTATCTGCTTCAAGTAGGGCACTGGCAGTTAATTGCTTAATACGTTCAGCCGAAATGGGATAATGCTTGGCAAACCAAAACCCCAAAATCCTTAAAGTTAATAATCCTTTAAATTCGCCGTCTCGATACATCGGAAACTGCGAATAGCGTTCTTTAGCAACGATACTAAGCAATTCTTCAAGCGGCAAATCAACAGTAAAGCCAGTCACTTTCTTAGCAAAGCGCGGCAATACTTTTTCGGGCTCAAATAATTCCTTTTCAATCAGCTGGATTCGGGTGATGACCCAATCATTTGGCTCTGCAATCACAAAATCTTCACCAATTTGATCATGAACAATCGCATTTCGTAATTGTGATAACTGCAAAAGGTCATCTTCATATTTTTTTATCGGCAAATCTGAGCGACGAGCTAACTTACGAACCATCTGACTAAAGCCCATCTTGGTTTCACTTTTCAATTGATTTTGCATCCATTTTTCGATACGGTTAAACGCACTAATAAAAATTTGTGCTCTCTCAGCCATGATACGGGTCCCCTTTCTATCGAGTGAACTTATTAAGTATACCTTATTTTTGCTTCCCAGCAAGCTATTTCAACCTAAAAAAATGGTGACCTCTTATCAAAAAAGGACACCAGTCTAACTATTTAAAACAAACCAATCGCCTGACCATCGTCAGTGACATCCATATTTAATGCTGCTGGGCGTTTTGGTAGCCCAGGCATGGTCATGACGTCTCCTGTTAAAGCGACAAGAAAGCCTGCGCCTAACTTAGGGACAAATTCTCTAATGGTCACGTCAAAGTCAGTCGGCGCTCCTAATTTTGTTGGATCGTCGGAAAAAGAATATTGCGTTTTAGCCATGCAGATTGGTAACTCGTCCCAGCCATATTGTTTAAATGATTGGATTTGTTTGGTTGCTTTTTGGCTGAATGTCACTTGCTTACCACCATAGATTTTTTTTACAATTGCTGCTGTTTTTTCTTCAATGCTCGCGTCGTCTTGATATAGTCGTTGATAATTTGTCGTTCCATTCCCTGCTGTCATCTCTACAATGGCTTGCGCTAACTCTTCACCGCCAGCACCACCTTGCGCCCATACGGCACAACGTCTGATCTCTACTTGATCTGCTTGACACAAGTCGACAAGTGTTTGAAATTCTGCTTCCGTATCAGTCACAAACTCATTTAATGCAACAACTACAGGTATTTGATAGCGTTGCATATTTCTGATATGTCGTTGCAAGTTTGCATAGCCCTCTTTCAGGCTAGCAATATCTTCCTGTGCTAACTCATTTTTAGGTAGCCCACCATGCATTTTCAACGCTCGAATCGTAGCGACAATCACAATGGCATCTGGTGCTTTTCCTAAAACAGGTACCTTGATATCTAGAAATTTCTCGGCACCTAAATCCGCACCAAAGCCAGCCTCTGTTACTACAAACTCACTCGCATGCAAAGCTAACTTAGTCGCCATGACACTGTTGCATCCATGTGCGATATTGGCAAACGGCCCTCCATGAACAAATGCCGGTGTTCCTTCTAACGTCTGCACCAAATTGGGTTTCAGTGCATCTTTTAATAGTAACGCCAAAGCTCCTTCAACTTGTAAATCGCTGACTGTTATCGGTTCTTTTTGATAAGTATAGCCGATAACAATCGCACCTAACCGTCTTTTTAAGTCATGGATGGAATCAGCCAAACAAAGGATTGCCATAATTTCACTCGCAACGGTAATATCGAACCCATCTTCGCGCGGCACGCCTTGCATCGGTCCGCCTAAACCAACGACAATTTGCCGTAAGGCCCGATCATTCAAATCCACTACCCGCTTCCAAATGACACGACGGGCATCAATTTGTAAAGCATTGCCTTGCTGCATATGATTATCAATTAATGCCGACAATGCATTATTAGCTGTCGTAATCGCATGCATATCACCGGTAAAGTGTAAGTTGATATCCTCCATTGGTACCACTTGAGCATAGCCACCACCTGTAGCACCACCCTTCACTCCCATGACTGGCCCTAAAGAAGGTTCACGTAAGGCCAATGAAGTTTTGGCGCCTATGCGGTTTAAGCCATCTGCCAAACCAATACTAACAGTTGATTTCCCCTCTCCTGCTGGTGTCGGATTAATGGAAGTGACCAAAATTAATTTACCCGATGGTTCACTATCTTTTGCTTTGATTGTTTCAAAAGGGATTTTGGCTTTGTACTGGCCATATTGCTCGATGGAATCAGGTGAGAACCCTACTTTATTTGCTATCTCTGTGATTGGTGCCATTGTGGCTGCTTGTGAAATTTCAATATCTGTTTTCATAGATTCCTCCAATTTACGAACATTCTAACGATAAAGATGAATTTCATCCATCATTAGGTCTTTATTATAACAAATAAACTCGAATTTTAAATTAATAATAATAATTTCTTACTTTTCTCCTTTAAGACTTTCGCATTTTTTCCATTCTTCGATAAAGCGCAATTGATTTTTCTTAGACATCCTACACACGAACTGCTCATTGAAAAGTTCAATACAGATATGGTTATTGACTTGCTTGATTGAACGGATGTTCGCTAATGAAAGCGTCCGTCTTTTCCAAAAACGAGCATAAGTAATTCGTAAGGAGTTTCGATCTAGAATAATTTTCCGTCGCCACCCTAGAAAGAGAATAAATAGTGAAACTATCGTAAGTAAAATACTAGCTGGATATGGTTTTGCATTTTCCAAAGCCATAATCAAACTAAAGAAAAATAAAAACAAGGCACTCGACCAAAAAATTAAACTCGAGGCCGTTTCAGGTTGCCAGTGAAATTTTTTTTGAGACGGCATGCATAAAACTCCTTAAGCAATGTTTGATGATTTTTTGTATAATAAATGCAAAATGAAAGGATTGTGACTGTAGTGTTAAAAATATATATCGACGCATCCACAAAAGGAAATCCCGGACCAAGCGGAGGGGGATTTATGATTATAGGAGAAGGGCTTTATGTTCAAAAATCCTTTCCATTTACTCAAAAATTGACGAACCACCAAGCAGAATTTTCCGTCTTATCTTCATTATTAGACTATTTGCTTGAAGAAAACTTAGTGGAACATACGATAACCATACATACCGATAGCAAAGTAGTCGCTCAGGCAATTGCCAAAAAATTTACGAAAAATTCTGCTTTCGATTCGCTTGTAGAAGAAATCTTGATTAAATTTGCTTTATTTCCTTTATTATTTTTAAAATGGATCCCAGAATCACAAAATAAAGGGGCCGATCATCTAGCTCGTCAAGGTTTGGCCAAAGCGCTAAAATTATAAGATAGGCGAAAGTAAGCGCGAGAAGTTTTGCTTAAATCGCAACCATCTGGACTGACTACGGATCATTTCTCGTGTTAATTCGACCGAATGTTTCATATCCTCTTCAAAAATTTCTGCTAAAGCCTGGTTCACTTCTTGATTGTAAGCAAAGGCACTCACCTCAAAATTCAGTGCATAGCTCCGGATATCTTGATTAGTTGTCCCAAAACTTGAAATCGTATCATCCATAATGAGCGTCTTCGCATGAATAAAACCATTATTATAAATGTAGATTTTCACGCCGCGCTTTTGCAAATAATTCGCATAATGCTGCGTCGCACGGTAAATAAACGGATGATCTGGCATACAAGGAATCATAATTCGGACATCGATTCCTGATCGCACAGCAATGACTAGTGCAGTAATCATGGAATCATCTGGAATCAAATATGGCGTTTGAATCCAAACGCGCTTCTCAGCTCCTAAAAGCATCTTGATAAAGCCGCCTCTAAGGATTTGCTCCTCGCTATCAGGTCCATCTGCGACAATCTGCATGGTAACATTTCCTGCATCTTTGGGATCCGGTATTGAAAAGAAACGAGACTCGTACTCCATCATTTGTGACTCTTTTTTAACAGAAGCATTCCAATCTTTGATGAAAATCTCTTGCAGACTAAACGCAGCAGTACCCACAATTCTGGCATGCGTATCACGCCAATACCCAAATTTTTTGCTTTCACCTAGGTATTGATCACCAACATTGAAACCACCTGTCCAGCCAATTTTACCATCGATAATGACAATCTTACGATGTAAATGATAATTTAATCTTGTCTTACGAATTAAATTCCGCGACGTAATAAAAGGCAATACTTTTCCACCTGCTTCAATCAGCGGTTTAAAGAATTTAATGGATGTTTTACCGCCCCACGGATCAAATACTAGGCGCACAGAGACACCTTCTTTTGCCTTTTCGACTAGTACATCTAAAAATTGGTTACCGATCTTGTCGTTAAAAAAAGCATAGTATTCCACGTTTACGGTATCTTTCGCTGCTCGAATGTCGTCAAACAAAGCTGCAAACTTTTCTTTCCCATCCGTATAAAAGTCAACTTTATTCCCTTTTGTTAGTGGCGATTCTTCCACGTTATTGAAATAATTATTTAATAACTGCGATTCTACCGTTTTAACGGTCTGATGGTAATGCTTATTGTTTTCTTTGATTAGTTCATTAATTTCTTTAATACGCATCCGATGGGTATCTTTAAAGCGATACATCGCCTCGCCATCAATTCCACGCCCACAAAAGGTATACAAAATAAAGCCAAAGACTGGGAAGAAAACCAATGTCAACATCCAAGCAAATACACTAGCAATCGACCTTGGTCTACGAAATACCGTAATAAATGCCCCAATCGTGTTTAACATAATTAAAACGATTAACGCATCGTATAACAAAGTCATATCCATTTTTACCATTTTATTCCTCCCGCCTTAGTTAACAACTAAGCCCCTCTACTAAAAGCACAAATATTACAAAAATTATAACACAAAAAAGAGAAAGTGACAGAAGACGGTAAATCAGGAAATCGATGGCATTTTTTTCATCTATGGACTGATATTTTTCTCATTCAATCAGAAAAAATAGCTTTTACAACTAATGCACATGAATTGTTCGGTTTCTTGATTTATTTGGCTTCTGTACTGTTCTCTTTTTTCTATTCTTACAGTATTGTTAGTTTGCTGTTAACCATTCACTAACAGCTGCTAGTGCATCCGGAATACCGGCAGGATTTTTCCCACCTGCTTGCGCCATATCCGGTCTGCCACCGCCTCCGCCACCAACTTTTGGTGCGATTGCTTTGACTAACTCGCCTGCTTTGTATCCTTTTTGAATTGCTTGCTCACTCATCGCCACTAACAAATTGACTTTCTCATCCGCAGCAGTAGCTAGTACCAATACATCCGAAATCGCCTTTTGCTTCCATTGGTCTGCTAATTGACGCAGTTGATTCATATCTTTGACGTTCACTTGTGAAGCAACATAGGTTACCCCGTTGACTTCTTTGATATCTGTGAAAATATCAGATGCTTGTTGATTAGCTAATTTCGTTGAAAGCGTGTCATTTTCTTTTTGGGCTTCTTTTAATTGTTGTTGCAATTGATCAACTTTGCTTACGACTTCTTTTAGTTGTGGCGATTTTACTAATGAAGCTACTTGTTTTAATTGTTCTTCTTGCTCACGTGCAAGTAAATACGCTTCTTTGCTAGTTACGGCTTCAATTCTTCTTACACCGGCACCGATTCCTGATTCAGAGACAATCTTAAACAAGCCAATGTCTTCCGTATTTTTGACATGATTTCCTCCACATAGCTCAATCGACCAATCTGCAATATTCACTACGCGGACATCATGCCCGTATTTTTCACCAAAGAGTGCCATCGCACCCATTGCTTTTGCAGAATCAATATCCGTCTCAACAGTGACAACTGGTAGAGCTTCCCAAATCTTTTCATTGACAATTTGTTCCATCTTCACTAATTCTTCAGGTGTCACTTGACCAAAGTGAGTAAAGTCAAAACGTAAATGCTCTGGGGCCACTAAAGATCCAGCTTGATTGGCATGTGATCCTAGGACTTCTTTTAATGCTTTGTGCAGCATATGAGTAGCTGTATGGTTCTTAATTGTTTTGTTGTGTTTAGCAGTATTCACTTGTAAAAAGTACTCAGTTCCTTCAATTAATTGACCTTTTACTGTTACTGTGTGTAAAAACTGACCATTTGGCGCTTTTTTAACATTGGTTACGTCTGCTACAATCATGCCCTCACTGTTGACGACGATACCTGTATCGGCTACTTGACCACCCATTTCAGCATAAAATGGTGTTTTAGCAAAGATTAATTGTGCTGAACCTTCATCAATTTTTTTGACAAATGCATCGTCACTTATAATTAAAACGAGCGCTGATTTTGCTTCCAAATCCGAATAGCCGACATAGTCACTTTCAACTTTGATATCAGTTAATAGTGTCGATTGTACACCCATTGATTGCTCTTTTGAACGGCCTGCACGGGCACGGTCTCTTTGCGCTTGCATTTCTTTTTCAAAACCTACATGATCCACTTTTAAGCCAGCATCTTCAGCTACTTCTTCAGTTAATTCAACTGGAAAACCATACGTGTCATACAATTTAAAGATGGCTTGACCTGCTAACGTTGTTCTATTGTTCGCTTTAACATCTTCGATTACTTCGTTTAAGATAGCTAATCCTTCGTTAATCGTTTCGTGGAAGCGTTCCTCTTCATTTCGCACGACTTTTTCGATAAAGGCTTGTTGTTTTAATACTTCAGGATAGTAACTTTCCATAATGTGGCCAACTACAGGCACTAATTTGTATAAAAAGGCTTGTTGAATTCCTAATTTTTGTCCATGCATTACTGCACGACGCAACAAACGTCTCAATACATAGCCACGACCTTCATTTGAAGGAAGCGCACCATCACCTATCGCAAATGATAAGGCACGGATATGGTCAGCAATGACTTTAAAGGATACATCCGTTTGTAAGCTATCCCCATAATGCACACCTTGGCTCAGCTCTTCTACACTATGAATAATAGGTAAAAACAAATCTGTTTCAAAGTTAGTTGGTGCATTTTGGATAATTGAGACGACACGTTCCAAGCCCATACCTGTATCAATGTTTTTATGTGGTAACGGTTCATAGGTGTTGTCTGGTTTATGGTTGAATTCAGAAAATACTAGATTCCAAATTTCTAGGTAGCGTTCATTTTCTCCACCAGGGAAGTTTTCCGGATCATCTTCCGCAATGTCTAAATATTCTGGACCACGGTCATAGAATATTTCGCTATCTGGACCACTTGGACCCGCACCAATATCCCAAAAGTTATCTTCAATTTCAATAATGTGTTCTGGCGTCAAGCCAATTTCTTCAGACCAAATGCGTTTTGCTTCGGTATCTTTTGGATAGACTGTGACGTATAGTTTTTCAGGGTCAAAGGCTAACCATTCTGGTGATGTCAAAAATTCCCATGCAAAATGAATAGCATCTTCTTTAAAATAATCACCGATTGAAAAGTTCCCTAACATTTCAAACATGGTATGGTGACGAGCTGTTTTCCCAACATTTTCAATATCATTGGTACGAATTGATTTTTGCGCATTTGTAATTCTTGGGTTTTCAGGGACCACACTGCCATCAAAGTATTTCTTTAAGGTAGCAACACCTGAGTTAATCCATAATAAGGTCGGGTCATTTACCGGCACAAGCGATGCGCTTGGCTCTACTGTATGTCCTTTTGAACGAAAGAAGTCCAAAAAAAGTTGTCTCACTTGTGCACTTGTCAGTTGTTTCATGAATTCTCCTACTTTCTATCATTATAAATAAAAAAACATCCTTGCAGACAAGGACGTCTACACGCGGTACCACCTTGTTTGCAATGATGTTTGAATCATTACCTCTTAAGACTCGTTAACGCGGAGTAACGTCAATGTTTCCACTGAATCAAAAAAAGGGAGCAACTTACTTTCTGTTCTCTCTCACCAACTAAGAACTCTCTTGTTTTGAAAGAAGTCATGTCCTTTTCTACCCTGTGAAGTATAGCGAAATTCCTCTGCATTGTCAATCATTCCGAGCGAATGATAATTGCCTTACGATAATTATATTCTAGCGGTGATAACTTTGCCTGCCGATCAAAACTGTGGCGAGATCGATAATAACTAGCTTGTGGCAGTAAATCTAATAAGGTCAAGCCCGTTTGCTCCCATTGCTCCCCTTTGACACAAGTCGAGTCGGTTAATTCAAAACATTGAGCTAATGATTGAAACGACAGACCAAACATGTTCTTACTTTCGATCATTTGTTCAATGTACGCGTGTTGATCCGGTGTGTCGCTGCTCACCATATTTCCCCAGCGGAATAACTTGCGACTTCCTGCCCCTATGGCATACTCCCATTGATCTTCATCTAGTAAATCAAAGACGTGATTCGTCAATTGATCGTTTAATTCATCATAGCTACTAAGTTGATGCACATATACATCATAGCTTTCTTGATTTGCATTCAGTTTTGCAAAGAATTGATTTTCTTTATAGAGCGTAGCGGGTTGTTCACAACTAAGACTTTCTTCAAAAGTGACTGGTGCTAAAAAAGCCGCTTGAAAGTCTTGTTCAATTGTTTGAAAAATCTTTTGTTGGCCAAAAAATTCACCAGTGATGATATGAAAATGGCCGATAAGCTTCGTTCCGACAGGCTGAGGAGTCTTTTGGACAAACATTGGTAGAATATCTTTTTTTCTAAGTGGACTAGTCGATTCATTTAGAAAGGTCGTCCAATCATCTTTGGTTTTTAGCTGATAGTTTCGGATTATTTTTTTGACTTGCTCTGTTTCATTTTCTAATTTGTCATGCCAAGCAGTTGTCGGCAGACCATTGACGCCCGAATCCCAACCAAGAATCGTATCCGTATTTCCTGGGACAAAGACAAACCATTCCCCGTCAATTTGAAATTCAAACGTTTGGCATTTAATACCGTCTTGCGCACAGTCAATATACCGTACATTAGACACTTTTTTTAATGGACTAACAAAATACATAAGTAATTGGCTAATTATTTGTACCTTCATTTCTTTGGCTAGCGTTTTCCATACGCTCCAATCTAGGACCTCGTAGAAATTCATCTTTTCACCCCATCATTGTTGCTAGTTGTATTATACTTATATTCTCACAGGAAATCAGTTAAAAGTAAAACACTTTTTTGCTAAATAACAGAACGGAGGATAAAAATGACTTCTGGATTTCATCCCGTCTTCTCAAAATCAACTAAAACCTTGATATTAGGAACTGCTCCAAGTGTAACCTCCTTAAAAAAACAAGAGTATTATGGTCATGTCGGTAATCAATTCTGGCCACTCTTTACTTCCTTTTATCGACTAGATCCTTTGTCTTATGCTGAGCGCTGTCAGAAACTACTAGAGTTTCAATTAGGATTATGGGATGTCTACAATCAATTTCAACGAATAGGAAGTTCCGACCAATCCTTTGTATCCACGACTGTAAATACATTTGATTCTCATTTCTTACGAGAGCAACTCTCATTGATAATTTTTAACGGAAAAAGAGCGGCTAAAGAAGGAGCAAAACAAGCTTTCTTTACCGACAAATTAACATTGACTTGCCCTTCAACTAGTGGTGCAAACAATGCGCAGGCACATGTAAGAGAACAAAAATGGTTCCAAGCATATCAACTTCATGAGCATATAAGAAAAAGCTCACTCGCTAAGTTCCATTTATTTTTTGGTCATTCTGATACACTAAAACAAGCAGTCTTTGCGTTACGACAGGAAGTGTTTGTTCATGAACAACAGATTTCAGAATTAGATGAATTTGATTGGCGCGACCAGACAGAGGATACCAACTATTTTTTAGTGACGTCAACTGACTTTTCTCCAGTCGCAACCATTCGTTTTCAAACCCTGTCACCTACGACCGTTCAGCCCGATCGTTTCTGTGTGCAAAGCGACTATCGCATGCAACATATCGGCTGGGATCTATTAACTCTTTATGAATTGTACGCTTCGTTCCACGGTTTTCACACCAGTATTCTCAGTGCTGAATTAACAGCTATTGATTTTTATCAAAAGCTGGGCTATCACACGTCGGGCGACTCCTTTTACGAAGATGGCATTCTTTGCCAAAAAATGACCAAAAAACCAAAAAACTGTAAAAATGGATGAAGACAGAATTATTTAATCACAAATTAAAAGACCATAAACTTCAAAAGTTGGAGAAACAACTTCTGGATTTATGGTCTTTTTGGTCAGGATTATTGGCTTGAATTTTTTTTGTGTTTTTTCGCTTGGCGCGTCTTTTGACGTTGCTCAATTCTTCGTTTTTGTTGTTTTGACTTATCAATTTCCCACTGAATTTTTTTCTTGTAACCAGGTTTAATTTTTTTCTTTTTCTTTTTCACCATACCAATTAAAGTCGGATCTAATACATCTTGTGTTTTTTTCTCACGCTTCGTTCGACGATTACGATCGTACGTAGAAATAATTTCACCATTTTTAATTTCTTTCGGCTCAAAAGATATCCCTAAGGCTTCGATTGCTTCAATTTGTGGCTCTTGCGATGGATCGTAAAGCGTGATGGCGATACCACTTAGTTGATTTCGACCAGTTCTGCCTACACGGTGAATGAAAAAGTCTAAATCGTCAGGAATCTCTGCATTTATGACATGTGAAACGCCCTGAATGTCGATGCCTCTTGCAGCTAAGTCAGTCGCAACGACATATTGAAATTCCATATTTTGAACTTGCTTCATAACCCGCTTTCGTTCACGAGGACTAATGTCACCATGAATGGTAGCTACTTTTAAATCTTGTTCTTTCAAATAATTGGCAATTTCATTCACACGTTGTTTCGTATTAGCAAACACGATGGCCAAATATGGATGCCCAACCGTTAACAATTGATACACCAAATGACTGGTATTTTTGCCTTTCGTTGAAATCAACCAATTATCAATTGAGTCCGAAATTACCGTTTTCGAAGCAATTTCTTCAATCACTGGATTTTGCATGTATTTTTTTAAGAATGGGCGTAGCTTTTCTGGAATCGTCGCCGAAAAGACTAAAAATTGAATATCCTCAGAAAATTTCGCAGCAATTTGATCGACTTCTGGTAAAAATCCCATATCCAATGCCATGTCTGCTTCATCTACGACAAAAGCGAATGCCGTATGAATCTGAAGCGCTTGTTCATTGATCATATCTAAGATACGACCTGGCGTTCCGATGACCACTTGCGGCTGTTGGTTCGCGATGCGGTCCACTTGTCTTTTTTTATCCGTTCCACCAACAAAATTCATAACACGAATTTCTGTTTCGGAAAATGACGCCAGTTGTTTGGCTTCTTGATAAATTTGACTAGCTAATTCCCGACTTGGTGCACAGATTACGACTTGAACTTCATTTTTTTCTGGTTGCACTTTGTCAAATAATGGCAGTAAAAAGGTATGGGTTTTCCCACTGCCCGTTTGTGATTGACCAATTAGGCTCTTTCCTTTGCTAATAATTGGTATTAATTTCTCTTGTACTTCAGTAGGGTGTACAAATCCCTTATCCGCCAAGGCGGTTTGGATATATGGTTGAAATGCAAATGAGGTAAATAACATTTACGCACCTTCTTTCTCTAGACATCTTGATTAGTATACCACAGATTTACTCTGCATTTGATTGTATTTATGCATTGTTGATTTCAAAACTCTTAGTAATCATTCGTAGCCGCTACAAAAAAACTATAGCAAACAGATACCACCACTCACTCGAACAGATCAAATGAATTGGAGGCATAAGAATCTATTTGCTATAGCGTTTAATTCGTATGAAAACCATCCACAAATTCATAATAATAAAAAGATATGGGTTTCTTTTGACTCGCAACTGTCAGTAGCGACAAGTCCATTTGTACGAAAGCTTTATCTAAAACCATATAATAGTTATCTTCTAACGCTTGCTCTATATATGGTAAAAGTTCAGCTTCATCACCTTGCTTTTCAAGCAAGATTTCTTTGACTTGTTCAAATACTCGTGCATCCTTAAGTCGAAAATAGCACTCTTCATATTTATAAAAGGCTAATTGGAAAAGACGCTCTTCCAACTTGGCTTCAACTATGAAGAAACACTCGGAAACATGGGGAAGTACTCGTAACAATTGATCCGGCTTCATCGCCTGTTGAAAAAACATGAAATCCTCTCCTCTTATCCTTATTATATGAAATTCATATCGAAAAGAAAACAAATCGACTCATATTCTAAGAAAAACTAAAGAGCCATTTCGTTAAAAAACTCTGTTAAAAAAGATTCCATAAAAACTTTGCGACGTATTCCTTCTTTTTTTCCAGTTGGCGTGTTCATTAGGTCGGGTAACAGAAATAGTTTTTCATAAAAATGATTAATGACTGTCGAACCTTTGCGGTAGTCACTTTTTGATGAATATGTGCGCGGTAAAAGATGCTTATCAAAAATCGGATGGCCATTTGATCCACCAAAGTAAGCCGTTCGCAAAATTCCTTGGGCACCAAGAGCATCGATTCGATCCGCATCTTGCACAATTTGTCCTTCTATAGACAAGGACTTCTTCTCCTGTAAATTCGCAGAATAAGACATACTGTCTAAAATAGCGATAATTTGGTCAGCTTGCGTTTCTGTCGCAATTTGACCGAGAAATATCAGTAACTCTTCCCGCGCGCTTGTAACGTCAGCGACAACTTTGTCATCGATGGTATCATGTAATAGAGCGGCACTCTTAGCTACAAACTCATCTACAACAAAGCCATCTTCTTGGATAATTTTTTCAACCCATGCCAAAACCCGTTTGGCATGCTCAAAATCATGACCTGTACGTTCGTCTGTCAACTTCTCTTGACTATAAGCACTTACTTCTGCAAATGAATCCATTAGTTTTTCACTTGGTAGACGTCAAAGTAGATTTTTTCCATATAATCCAAGAGATATTTCGGATTTAACGCCTCGCCCGTAGCATCCATAATCAGTTGATTTGGCTTTCTAGAAGCTCCATACTGATGGATGTGCTCTGTTGACCATCGTTTAATTGGTGAATAGTCATCCGAGGCTAAAATCTCATCGATTGCTAGCTCTTTGCCCATCGCATGGTACAACTGTGCGGCATACATATAGCCAAGTGCGTATGAAGGGAAATACCCAAAGCTACTTCCTGACCAATGCACATCTTGTAAAATACCAGTCAAATCATCTTCCGGACGAATGCCTAGATACTCTTCATATTTGTCATTCCATAAAGTTGGTAAGTCATCAATACTCACTTCTCCGTCAAAAATTAATTTTTCAATTTCGTAACGGATAATAATGTGTAATGGATACGTTAGACTATCTGCTTCGATGCGGACTAAACTTGCTTGCGATTTTTTTAATGAACGATAAAAATCTTCAAAAGAAATGTCAGCAAATGTTCCTTCTGCACATTCTTGGAAGAATGGGTATTGTTTTTCCCAGAAAGCTCGATTACTGCCGACAATTATTTCGTTGAATAACGATTGCGATTCGTGAATGCCCATCGATGCCCCTTCGTGAGCGGGTGTATACTCGTATTTTTCATCGATATTTTGTTCATACATCCCGTGACCAGCTTCATGAATAATACCAAAGACAGCCATCATAAAGTCGTTTTCATTCCAACGAGTCGTAATCCGAACATCGCGATGATTGATTCCTGTCGCAAATGGATGAATGGTGTCATCTAAGCGACCACGTGAAAAGTCATAGCCAAGATCAGCAACTACTTTTGTAATGAATCGTTTTTGTTGCGCTTTGGACATGTGGCGATTCAAGAAATCAGTCACTGGTTCTGTCCCTTCCGTAGCCAATTTCTCACGAATTGTCATAATTCCCGTGCGCAATTCAGAAAAGACTTGGTCTAACTTAGCAGTTGTCATCCCTGGTTCATATTGATTTAGTAAAACATCATAATTAGTGGACTCATCTTTTTTCCAATACGGAATTAATTCTTTCGTCAAGCGAATGTTTTCTGCCAATGCCTCTTTAAAATAAGCATAGTCATTCTCTTTTCTAGCTTTTTGCCATGCGCCATGCGCTTTAGATGTCGCAGCTGAATAAGCTACCATCAATTCATTAGGAACGGCATGATTTAATTCATATTCCTCTTTTACTAGTCCAAGAGCGACTTGGCCCACTTCCGTTAATTCTTCTGGCTTATCTTCAAAATAGGTGATAGCTTCTTTAATTGTTGCGCCGATTTTCTTTTCAAAGTAGAGACCAGCTAGATAGCCTATCGTTTCTCCACGGTATTCGCTGCCTTCTTCTGGCATACCGGTTTGAGAATCCCACTCTAAAATTGCAAGTGTTTGTTGCAACATATCTAATTCTTTTAATTCTTGTAAAAAAGTGGCTTCGTTCATTTTACCCCATCCTCTTCTTTTTTCACTCTCGGTGGACGTTTTCCCCAATATTGGAAGTAGTCCGTACGCAACGCTCCATTATAAAGCTTGCGTTTTTTGGTTGCTTTTTGCCCATAAAATTCTTCAAATAATAAATCACTCGTCAAAATATATTTACTCCACGTATCAAGAGGGCGAAAGACCTCTCCCATCTCTTCATACAATTTACGGACAGTCTCTTCTTCACCTAGACGTTCACCGTAAGGAGGATTCGCAATAATCACACCATATTCTTTTTCTGTTTTAAAATCTTTGACTGCTTGTTGCTTAAATGTAATGGACGAGCCTAGCCCAATTTCATCGGCGTTTGCTTGTGCAATCTCAATCATTCTACCATTGATGTCCGTACCAGTAATATCAAGCTCGCAATCATAATCAGCCAAGTCATCCGCTTCAGAACGAACCTTCGCAAACACTGCTTTATCGACCCAATCCCAACTTTCACAAGCAAAGATTCTGTTAAAACCAGGGGCAATATTGTGACCAATTAACGCTGCTTCAATACAAAGCGTACCTGACCCACACACAGGATCAATTAACGGGCGATCTTTACGCCAATTCGTCAACATAACTAGGGCAGCAGCCATATTTTCTTTTAGTGGTGCGCCACCTTTTTCAAGACGGTAACCTCGCTTAAACAAACTAGGACCCGTCGTATCAAGAGTTACCATGACGTGATCTTTTAAAAGAGCCACCTCAATTTTAAACAACGCCCCTGTTTCTGCCAATGGGATTGACGCCGGACGATGATAATACTCTCTTAATCTATTGACAATGGCTTTTTTCGTAATTGCTTGGCAATCTGGTGTACTGAAAAGCTTGGATTTGATTGATTTACCAGCGACAGGAAACTCTGCATCGAGTGGCAATAAATCTTCCCATGGTAAGGCTTTGACATTTTCAAATAATTGATCAAATGTGAGTGCATCAAATTCACCTACGACAATTTTGATGCGATCGGCTGTCCGTAACCAAAGATTGGCTTTGGCTATTGTCTCGATCGTACCTTCAAAGCGTGCACGGCCATTCTCAATTTGACAGTCAATCCCTAGATCTCTTAATTCTTTACCAACTAATGCTTCTAATCCACTTGCTGCTGTCGCAACTAATTGAAAGGTTTGGTTGTTTTTCATAATTCACTCCTCGTTTATTGACAGGAAATGTATCTCATCTAAAAAAATGTAGCTATTTCCAAAAAAAAACCTTCCAATTGGAAGGAATCCCTGATTACTGTGATTTTCTATAAGCCATGTTTTGTCCAATTATTTTACAGGGAGCAAAATAATTTGGATAATCATCTATCTGCAATTTCTTGCCTCTTTGTTCCGTTCATTTCCGTTCCAAAAAGCGCCCCGACCATTGTTTGGGTTGCTCACTCGAGGGGTTTACCGCGTTCCACCAAATCAATTTCTTGATTTGCTTCGTCACTGTGGCACTTTCAAGGATACTGAAGCATAGCAAAGCCTTAGCTCTTTTTCCTGCCGTTACCGTATAGGTACCCTAGCTTATGGTTTCACTAGGCACGAACACTACAAGCATCGCAGCTTGTGTGAGCATGGACTTTCCTCAGCCTACCTATGTAGACCGCGATTATCCGAAAACCACAATTTTTAACTTAAAATTGTCTTGTTCGTTCGTTGTCGTCTTCTAATTCCACTTGGGTATAATTAGACGTAACAACTGGTGTCGTTTTTTCTTCAATTTTTACATCTTGATGCAATTTTTTACCGAAGACTTCTTTTTCTAAATTCGATAAACGCTTCAAAATATCAAAATTAGTTACTGTTTGACTTTTTGGTAGTTCTGTTTGAACACGTGAATTTACAACAGACTGTGTTTTGCTCAGCTGTGCGACTTTCGCATGCAATTTGTCATTTTCTTCTTGCAATTCGAGGATGCTCTTGGCATACGTTTCGTAATCTTTAATAACATTATCTAAAAATTCATCCACTTCAACCGGATCATATCCACGCATTTTATTTTTAAATTCTTGTTGTAAAATATCTTTTGGCGAATAAATTAAATCTGACATCTGTACACCTCTTCTCTAATATACCATATCTGTCTCTTATCATATCGAAAAACTAGTCATAAATCAATTAAAATCCGTCAGCCCACACGCTATTTTGTAAATCATCCATCGTTAATTGATAGACAACGTAATCTGCTTGCTCTTCGTATCGTCGAGCTTGCTTATAAAAATGCTGGCATTTGCCAATATATTCCTCATCATAAATAACAAAACTCGCATCAGAATGCGTCAGCAAAAATTGGCTATGATTTTGTAACTGTGCTTTATTCTGATACGGTGCATGGCTGACACTCCCAACATAATCAGCTTTTGCGACTAAGTTATCTCGTAGCTGTTGGTTTGATTCATTCCAATTCGAGCCAAATTCAAGATATGGAAATAGAACTCCTAATTTTATTTCCGGATACTCTTTTTTTAAATCGAGTACGACCTCACCTCCCCAGACTTCAATACCCAAATTACCACCAACTAAAAACCATTGATAGCCATCCTCGATAAATTGCCTTACTTGCGAAGTTAAACTTTTTTTAATAATCGTAATTTTTTTATCTGTAGCTTGAAAAATTCCAAGTTCGCTTGCACGATAACCGGTGATTACTATGCGCTTCACATACATCCTCTTTCCTTTATTTATTGCTTTTTGGTATACTGATTGACAGGAGCGTGATAAAAGTGGTAATACACTATCCAAACGGTCAAGCAAGACCTAGTCATCAGCTAAGTAAACCAACCATACTTGAAGGCAACAAAAAAAGCAATTTTGCTAATCGCGGAATGCGTTTTGAGGAAGCTATCAATCAAAGCAATGACTACTATTTAAGTCGCAATATAGCAGTTGTCCATAAAAAGCCCACACCTGTCCAGATCGTTTCGGTCGACTACCCTCGAAGAAGTGCAGCTGTGATCAAAGAAGCGTATTTCAAAGAAGCATCGACCACGGATTACAACGGTGTGTACAAAGGAAGGTATCTTGACTTTGAAGCCAAAGAAACCAAAAATAAAACATCCTTTCCACTAAAAAATTTCCATCAACATCAAATCACTCATATGAAAATGTGTGGCAATCAAGGGGGACTTTGTTTTGTTTTATTATGGTTTTCCACCATACAGAGATGCTTCTTTTATCCAAGCCCTCTCTTAGTTTCGTATTGGGAGACAAGTCAACGTAAATCTTTACCTCTCGGAGTAATTGAGCAAAATGGAATTGAAATTTCTTTAGGTATCGCTCCAAGAATCCCATATATTCAGGCAGTTGATGCCTATATTCAATCAAAGGAGACTCAATATGGCAAATGAATCACGGACCAATCGGCACAAAAAAGAGCCACAGGAAAAAACCAAAAAAACGGCACCTAAAAAGAAAAAAGGAAAAAAATCAGTCCACTCTATCATTGGTAAGATTTTTTTGGCACTTCTATTTTTAGGATGTATCCTCTTTCTCGCCGGCGTTGCACTTTTTGCATACTATATACGCGATACACCCAAACTAACTAATTCCGCACTTGATGCAACGGTATCATCTCAGTTGTACGCGGCGAATAATGAAAACTTTATCGACATCGGCACGGAAAATCGAGTAAAAATCGATCCTACTGATGTTCCCGAGCAACTTGCAGATGCGATTGTCTCTATTGAGGACAAGCGTTTTTACAAACATATTGGTGTCGATCCCATTCGGATAGTCGGCTCAGCAATTTCAAATATCTTTAAAGGAACAAAACAGGGTGGAAGCACCTTGACACAGCAACTTGTAAAACTATCCTACTTCTCAACAAATGAAGAAGATCAAACTTTCAAACGAAAAGCGCAAGAAGCATGGTTATCCGTCCAATTAGAACGTAAGAAATCAAAACAAGAAATCCTTACCTACTATATCAATAAAGTCTATATGGCCAACGGTGTATATGGGATAGAGACCGCAAGTGAAACCTATTATGGAAAGTCATTGAAAGAGTTAACTTTAGCACAAACAGCCTTACTTGCCGGTCTGCCAAATGCACCATCTTACTATAACCCATATGTAAATCCAGACGCTGCAAAATCCAGACGAGATTTAGTCCTACAAGCTATGCTAGACAATAAAAAGATAAGTCAAGCTGAATACGAAGCAGCCGTTAAGAGTGATGTCTCCGACGGCTTGCAAAAATTGGCAACAACGGATTCGAATTGGAAATACTACGATAACTATATTAAGCAAGTAAAAGAAGAAGTTAAGGAAAAAACGGGTAAAGATATCGATACTGCTGGATTAAAAGTGTATACCAATCTAAATATCGATGCTCAAAAACAATTGTACACTATCGTTAACTCTGATGAATACGTTAGTTACCCTGACAGTGAGATGCAAGTCGCATCTACGCTAATCGATGTAACCTCTGGTAAAGTCGTAGCGCAAATTGGTGGTAGAAATATCCCGGAAGACACGCGTTTGGGTACCAACCTTGCCGTAAGTACTCAAAGAGATTTTGGCTCTACTGTGAAGCCAATTACCGATTATGGACCTGCTTTCCAATATCTCCATTACTCGACTGGTAGATATATTACCGATGAACCTTACAATTACGAAAATTCGTCGACTGCCTTAAAGAACTGGGATAATTTGTATTATGGCACACTAACCTTAAGAAGAGCTTTAGCTCTTTCACGAAATGTACCTGCCGCCAAATTATTCGCAGATGTGGGTGTCGATGATATCACAACTTTCCTTAAAGGCTTAGGAATTGAGTATAAATCAATTTCTCAAGCTAATGCTATTACAAGTAACACAGAGCAAGATGGCACCAAATATGGCATATCAAGCTTAAAAATGGCCGCTGCCTATGCTGCATTTGCCAATGGTGGTACCTATTATAAGCCACAATATGTCAATAAAATTGTCTTTCCTGACGGTACTGAAAAAACATATAGCGCTGAAGGAACAAAAGCAATGGATGCAGGTACCGCTTATATGATCACCGATATATTAAAGGATGTGATTAGCGGTCTAGGTAATAATGCTGCCATTAACGGCTTATACCAAGCTGGAAAAACCGGGACATCCAATTATACCGATGAACAATTAGCGCAGATTACATCGCCCTACTCCGTCTATCCAGATACGACATTTGTCGGGTACACACCACATTATTCGATGGCTGTTTGGATTGGCTATAATAATATTTTAGACCCAGTTACTAGTCAATCAGCCCATGTAGCAACAGATGTCTATCGCGAGCTGATGACATACGTCTCGTCATCTGTTGAAAATACGGATTGGGAAATGCCTAATGATTTAATTAGAGTTGGTAATGAATTATACTTTAAAGGGACTTACCAAGCACCTGTCCAATCATCAACAACTATTCAACAGTCAAGCTCAACATCAAGTACTAGCAGTTCCTCATCCTCAACAAGTGAATCAAGTAGTAGTTCATCTACTAGCTCTTCTGAGGAAGCTGAGAGCAGTTCGAGTACTGAATCAAGTACAAACACTACACCTAGCAGCTCAATATCAAGTAGTAGCGAAGAACAACAATCTTCAAGCTCTTCCAGTTCAGAAAATCAATAAAAAAGAGACTGCAAAAAATGTCCAGATACACGCACAAAGACCAGAAAATCTCAGATAAAAATTTAGAAATTATAGATGTCTCTTACGAGACAGTGAACAAAAAACAGCGCTTAGTGATCAACGCAACGCTATCTCCTTGCCCGCAAGCTTGTAAATCATGTGGATCCACAGGGAAAGACAGTGATGGTAAAACGGTAATTGTAAGAAATGGCAAGAAAAAAACTACCATACGTTTTGATGAATATAATCATATGCCGATGGTTATGCAATTAAAAAAGCAGCGCTACAAATGTAAAAATTGTGAAACATATTGGACTGCACAATCTTACTTTGTTCTTCCAAAACATTCTATTGCCCATCATTTAAGATACAAAATCATTTCTTTACTAACGGATAAAGTTTCTTTGAGTTTTATTGCTAAGCTTTGCACGGTGTCTTTAATTACAGTGATTCGAATACTAAAAGAACTCAAAAGCTATCTTCCAGGAAACGCTAAAAAGGTTCTTCCCAAAGTATTGATGGTGGATGAGTTTCGATCACATGCTTCACTTGAAGATAAAATGAGCTTTATTTGTGCAGATGAAAAAGTGGAGCCAGATAAAAATTTAGAAATTGTAGATGTCTCTTACGAGACAGTGAACAAAAAACAGCGCTTAGTGATCAACGCAACGCTATCTCCTTGCCCGCAAGCTTGTAAATCATGTGGATCCACAGTGAAAGACAGTGATGGTAAAACGGTAATTGTAAGAAATGGCAAGAAAAAAACTACCATACGTTTTGATGAATATAATCATATGCCGATGGTTATGAAATTAAAAAAGCAGCGCTACAAATGTAAAAATTGTGAAACCTATTGGACTGCACAATCTTACTTTGTTCTTCCAAAACATTCTATTGCCAATCATTTGAGATACAAAATCATTTCTTTACTAACGGATAAAGTTTCTTTGAGTTTTATTGCTAAGCTTTGCACGGTGTCTTTAACTACAGTGATTCGAATACTAAAAGAACTCAAAAGCT
>NZ_JAMRVB010000001.1:813825-828949 GCF_023743875.1 Enterococcus italicus | reverse complement strand
AATCTGTTTTGGTTACACTTAAATCTTTTACATCAGTCCTTATTGACAAAGAGCCGAAAATCTAGAAGTTATTTCTCAAACTTCTAGATTTTCGGCTCTTTGTTTATTGCAATCTAGCCAAAGTCCTCTGTTATAAATTCTTCATAATAGTTTTTCCTTCTTGGCACATGTCAAGCAATGGGCATTGCGCACAATTTGGTTTACGCGCTGTACAATGATACCTTCCGAAAAAAATCATCGTATGGTGTGCCCGAATCCATAAATTTTCGGGAATTTTTTTCATTAAAGTCTCTTCTACTTCAATAACATTAGCTGTTAGTTTACAAATTCTCAGACGTTTACTGATTCTTTCAACATGCGTATCAACAGCGATTGCCGGTACACCAAACGCGTCTCCTAATACGACATTGGCAGTCTTTCTTCCAACTCCGGCTAAAGACATTAATTCTTCGCGAGATGCCGGCACTTGACCATCGTAAGTAGCAATGAGCTGTTGTGAACAGAGTTGAATATTTTTAGCCTTATTTCGAAAAAGTCCGATTGATTTGATGTAAGGTATGATTTCATTAACGCTCGCATTCGCAAAAGCAGCCGGGTCTGGAAACTTTGCAAATAAATCCGGCGTGACTTTGTTCACCGAGATATCTGTCGCTTGCGCACTTAAAATCACAGCAATTAAAAGCTCAAACGCATTTTTATGGACTAATTCGCCGTGCGCCTCGGGATACATGTCCATCATTTTTTGAAGTGCGATTAGCGTTTTTTGTTTACTTATCATTGTCTTCCTCATCTAGCCAATTATGCAAGGTCACTTTTGGTAATGGCGCAGTTGTATTCATTGTTTGGTCCACTTGGGATTGTAATTTTTTTCTTTGTCTATTTTTTTGTTCATTCGCCACTTGTTCTTTTGTGCGAATGTTCTTCCGCTCCCAAGCTAACAGAATTCGATCGATATAATTAAAATTGTATACTTGATTCAAAACCGCTTCTTTCAAAGCCAGTTCTATTAATGCTGGTGAATAATGATCTTCATCTAACCATTGATGCACACGTTGAAACTCAATACAAGACAACGGTCGACCAAATTCTTGCTCCAACAAACCAAATAATCGTTTTATTTGGCCTTCGATTTTTGAGTTTTCCTGATTTTCTTCCACTTGTTCCATCCATTGTTGCAATTTTTCGTATGCAGGATTCAAAGAAAAACGATCAGTTAATTGGCCATTCTCCCCTTTGTCTGAATAAATCGTCACCATATTTTTTTGGACCAACTGGTTAACGATTTGATAGACATTTTTTATATCCATTTGCAAATCGTCCGCAATCTTGCGAAAATCAATCATCACATAACCATTTTGATCCTGAACATAAATCTGTATCCACATCGCAAATTCTTGGTCATCCAACCCTAACTGACGATAACGTGTCAAAAAAATATTTGACATCGTTGTTTGACCAGCGGATAGATAATTCATCATTAAATTACTCATACAATTTCCTGCTTTCTATTCATTGATCCAATGAAAAAAGGAAAACAAAGTATCGTTTTCCTTTTGATAGTCCGTGCTATTTCTTACTCAACTACTTCTTTTTGACAAGCGGGACATAAGCCATATACTTCTAAGCGATGGCTATCAATCTTATAGCCGGTCAATCTACTCGCTGCAATTTCAATATCATCTAAATTAGGATAATGAAAATCAGTTATCTTCCCACATTTTGAACAAATCGCATGGTAATGCAACTCAGTAGTAAAATCAAAACGACTTGCACTATCGCCATAGCTCATTTCAGTGACAAAACCCAAGTCAGTGAACAAACGTAAATTATTGTAGACAGTCGCAACACTCATACCTGGAAAGTCTACCTCAATCTGCTTGTACACTTCTTCGGCAGTTGGATGATTCTTAGACTGGATTAAGACTTCTAAAATCGCTATTCTTTGAGGTGTGATTCGTATATTTTTTTGCTTTAATGAATCGATTATTGAATTTAAGGTGGCAGTCAAGGCAATCCTCCCTTTCTATCTCCCTTATCATACTATTTTTAAGTCTTTTTTTCTACCACTTTTACTTGAAAGTTTCTAGTAAAAAATGAACGAACACCACTGTCGATTACCAGATAGATCGACGTAAGCTGTTCGTTCATTGTTTTTAAATCCTATTAATCTTCAAAATCGTAAAGAGCAGTTGATAAATATCTTTCACCATTATCTGGTAAAATTGCTAGGACTTTCTTCCCTTTACCCAATTTTTTCGCCACTTGCAACGCAGCATTAACTGCGGCACCTGAAGAAATTCCAACCAAGAACCCTTCTTGATGAGCTACTTCTCTTGCTGTTTTAATAGCATCATCACCCGCCACTGCAATCACTTCAGTAATGACATCTCTATCTAAAACTTTTGGCACAAATCCAGTTCCGATTCCTTGAATTTTATGCGGTCCTGGTTGTCCTCCTGAAAGTACAGCAGATTCAGCCGGCTCTACACCCACAATATCGATACCTGGGAATTTTTCTGCTAAAACTTTACCCGCTCCTGTAATCGTTCCACCTGTACCAATACCTGAAACAAAAGCATCTAAACCATCTGCAAACGCATCAGCAATTTCTACACCCGTCGTCACTTCATGAATATGTGGATTTTCAGGATTTTCAAATTGCAATGGTAAAAAATACCCTTCTTTTTCTGCAAGTTCTGTCGCCTTAGCGATGGAACCTTTGATTCCTTCGCTTCCTGGAGTCAATATCAATTCAGCACCATAAGCTTGCATTAATTTCCGACGCTCGATACTCATTGTCTCTGGCATAACAATAATCACTTTGTAACCTTTCGCAGATCCAATCATAGCTAAGCCAATACCAGTATTCCCTGATGTTGGTTCAATAATAGTTGAGCCAGGTTGCAACTCTCCTGTTTGTTCAGCTTTTTCAATCATTGCCAAGGCAATCCGATCTTTCACGCTACTTCCAGGATTGAAAGACTCTAATTTCACATATACATCCGCTGCATCGTCAGGAACAAGTTTCGATAATTTTACAATTGGCGTTTGGCCGACTAATTCGGTAATTGATTCATAAATTTTACTCATACTATCGCCTCCTAGTTTTCTTTGATTTTATAGCAAACGTTTTTATAAAGCAATCGAACAAAAAGAATTGGTGATTCAAAAAATGAATCACCAATTCTTTTTAAATAGATAACTGTTGACCTACGACAATTAATTCACCTGAGATATTATTTTGTGCCACGAGTTGATCAACTGAGACACCAAACTTTTGGGCAATTCCCCATAAAGTATCACCTTGTGCAACTGTATAAGTAGCAGTCGCTTGATACGTAGTGGTTGTAGTGGTTGTAGTAGTTGTCGTTGTCGTCGTTGTTTGAGTGTAATACGATGGCGTATCATATTGCGTTAAATTATATCTTTGAATCAGACTGTTTAACTTTTGATTGTAATTAGGATCAGTAGCATACCGCCCAGTCAAGTATGCAGTCGCATCATAATAACTAGTGGTCTGGCTTTTCCATGCACCTGCATATCGTGCTTGTCCGGTAACACTGCTAGATGCCAACAAGACATTTGCGTGATCCACCAAGGATTCATAGTACGAATTATATTGGCGGAAAGGTTCCGTCATCGTAACCCATTGACCATTTAAATACTCTTGTGTTGGCAACCAAACAGTTGCTCCACCATTGTATGCTTTGACTCCAAATAAATTATAATAAGGAGCGCTAGAAAGTACAGAACTGCCATTCCCACTTTCAAGTAATGCCTGAGCAATCATGACAGAAGCATATAAGTCATTTTGATTCGCAATTTCAGATGCAGCTGTTCCAATTTGGTTGATTAAACTTTGGGCGTTTGCGACGCCATCCTCATTAGCATAGACAGTACTTGGTGCTAGCGATATCACTGTTGGCGCGCCTACCATTGCAATACCCACTAATGGAACCATGTTTTTTAGTGGCGATTTACGTGGATCTATATTTTTTATATGTCGTTCGCTTCTCGTTTTTACTACCATCTTTTCCTCCTAAGCTAACCCTACAAAAAGTTCTAAAGATTTCATAAAGATAGTATAAAAGTAATAAGCTGATAAAACAAACAAACCGATTAAAAAATTCTTTAAAAGTTTTCTTAAAAACTCATAAAAATCATTAATTTATAAAAGTCTTTTAAAAAACTAAAAAAAGGCGTGTTATAGAAAAAATCCCCAATACTTAAACAAATTAACCCAGAGAATCTAAACTCTCTACGATGAAAAAAGCCATAAAACCCAAAAGTTTGAGAGCAAACTTTTGAATTTTATGGTCATTTTGATTGTACCTAGATAATTCCAATCTTTTCTAGATTGACTGATACGTTGCGACAACATTACCCACAGTGAAGCCAAATTCTTCCATCACTTTGTTTCCAGGTGCAGACGCACCAAAGTGATCGATCGCAATAATTTTCCCTTTACATTTTGTATATTTCGCCCAACCAAATGATGATCCTGCTTCAATAGCTACACGCTTCTTAACTGATTTTGGTAAGACAGATTCTTTGTATTCATCCGCTTGCGCCTCGAACAGATCAAAACTAGGCATCGATACTACAGATACATCGTGGCCATTTTCAGCAAGTACTTTTTGTGCTTCAACTGCCAAAGCAACTTCGGACCCTGTTGCAAGCAAGATTCCTTCTGGTTTATCTCCTTTTTGCGGTGAGATCACATAAGCACCTTTTTTAACTTGACTATCAGCATTGTCGGCTGTTCCTGGAATGACTGGTAAATTTTGGCGACTTAAGACAAGTACAGTAGGTGTTTTTTTTGATTCTAAAGCAATTTTCCACGCTGCTCGAGTTTCATTTCCATCTGCTGGACGCAATACATGTAAGTTAGGAATTGAGCGTAGGCTCGACAATTGTTCTATTGGTTCGTGTGTTGGCCCATCTTCCCCGACTGCCACTGAGTCGTGCGTTAAGACATATGTGACTGGTACTCCTTGAATTGCAGCCAAACGAACAGCTGGTCGTAAGTAGTCCACGAATACAAAGAAAGTACCACCATACACTTTTGTTCCACCATGTAGTTGAATTCCATTCATTGCAGCTGCCATGGCAAACTCACGAACACCAAACCAGATATTGCGTCCTTCGTATTGTCCTGGTTCAAAGTCTTTCTCTGCTGCAACCATCGTGTTATTTGAACTAGATAAGTCAGCGGAACCACCCCAAAGAGTAGGAACATTTTTAGAAAGTTGTTGAATCATTTCTTTGCTTGATACACGACTAGCTTGGCTTGATCCTTCTTCATATACTGGCAAATTTGCTTCCCATTCAGCAGGCAAACGCTCTTCGAAACCATCTTTGAATTGTTTTGCTAATTCTGGATAAGCAGCTTCATAGCTAGCAAATAATTGATTCCATTCTGCTTCTGCCTGTGCTCCACGTTCTTGGATTGCTTTTGTAAAACGTGATTGGACTTCTTCTGGTACTGTAAATTCTGGATATTCCCAGCCATATGCTTTTTTAGCTGCCGCAACTCCTTCAATACCTAATGGCGCACCATGAACGTCTGACGTACCCTGTTTTGGTGCACCAAAACCGATAATTGTTTTCACTTCAATCATGGTTGGTTTATCCGACACTTTTGCTTCGTCTATCGCTTTTGAGATAGCTTCTAAATCATTGCCTTCTTTCACAAGGATATGATTCCAGCCATACGCTTTAAATCGATCACCAACATTTTCAGTGAAAGCTTTTGAGGTCGGTCCATCAAGTGAAATATCATTTGAATCATAAAATAGCACCAATTTATTTAGTTTTAAATGGCCAGCTAATGAAGCCGCTTCTTGAGAGACACCTTCCATCAAGTCACCATCCCCACATAGTGCATAGGTATAGTGGTCGACAATATTGAATGTATCTTTATTGTAAGTTGCTGCTAAATGCGCTTCTGCCATTGCCATACCTACTGCCATAGCAATCCCTTGCCCTAAAGGACCGGTCGTTGCTTCCACGCCATCGGTATGATTGACTTCTGGATGTCCTGGTGTTTTGCTATTCCATTGTCTAAAATTCTTCAAATCTTCGGTGGTCACATTGTAGCCTGCACAGTGCAATAAGCTATACAACAATGCGGAACCATGGCCAGCAGATAAAACAAAGCGATCACGATCTACCCATTTAGTTGAAGTTTTGGGATTAATTTTTAAATGTTTTGTCCATAATGCGTATGCCATTGGTGCTGCACCCATTGGTAATCCTGGATGGCCTGAATTTGCTTTTTGTACCGCATCAATACTTAACGTACGTAAAGTATCGACTCCTAGTTGATCAATTTTGTCGAACAATAGAAACGCCTCCTAATTTAGGTTTTTTTTACTTTTATTCTCATAACTCATTATATAGTAAAAGAGAAAGATGCGCAATCTTTCTCTTTAGCTACTAGCGTCCGTGCAGACCCTTTTCTTTTTGAATTTTCTTTAACTTATCTGGAGTAACATCATTTCCTTTTGGATCTACTACTTTCATCCCTTCAATATGGTGTCTCATTCCACCACGAAATGCAGCCAAATATTCCTCGCGCAATTTCTTTTGCTCCAAAGTTTCTGTCTCAGTTAAGTTAGAGGTCTTCTTTTTATTTGCTAATTCATTAATTCTTGCTAACTTTTCTTTTGATAACATACATACTCGCCTCACTTTCCACTTAATAATAATTGAAAACGGTAAAAAAAACAAATAAGAAAGCTAAATATACGAACATTTGTTTGAATAGCCGACCTGAATATGATACACTAATTATATAAATGAAAGTGGGTGTACAATTTGGTGAAACGAACTGAAAACCGTCAACTTGAGGTTCTACGATTTATCCATCAACGCGTTTCGGAAAAGGGATATCCACCTACTGTTAGAGAAATCGGGGAAGCAGTACAACTCTCTTCTACTTCGACCGTTCACGGACACTTGTCTAGGTTAGAAAAGAAAGGCTATATTCTTAGAGACCCGACAAAGCCTCGTGCAATCGAGCTGACGGCAAAAGGTTTAGAAGCAATTGATATTGTTTCCGATAGCATCCCTCTTCTTGGTGTTGTTACAGCGGGTGAACCCATCTTAGCAGTTGAAGAAGCCGCTGATTTTTTCCCTTTACCACCTGATTTAACGAATGATCAAGGGCACCTGTTCATGCTTACAATCAAAGGAGAGAGCATGATTAACGCTGGTATTCTAGATGGCGACCAAGTCATCGTTCGTAAACAAGATATTGCCCAAAATGGTGATATCGTCATTGCGATGACTGACGAAAATGAAGCTACTTGCAAGACCTTCTACAAAGAAAAAAATTATTATCGCTTGCAACCTGAAAATGATTTTATGGATCCCATTATTTTACAATCTGTCAAAATATTGGGACGAGTTGTCGGCTTATATCGCAATTTAATCCTCTAGAAGCAAACTTTTAAAAAAGTTTGCTTCTTTTCTCTTTACAAACCAAACGAATGTTCGTATAATAAAAATACAAACAAATGTTCGCATCGGACAGAGGAGTGATTAATTTGAAAACTATTCGTCGTTTTGGATTTATTTTATTGGTGTTGTTTCTAGGTATATTTATTGGTCACGCTAGCTTCTTGGTCACTTTCTTGCTTGTTAGTCCTTTACTAATCATTTGGCTGTTGGCTTGGGATGATAAGCAGTATCAAATGCGCCAATATCGTCGAGCTAATCGAATGTACCAGTCTGAAAATTTTAGATACAAGTCATAATTTACATTCAAAAAGGTTAATGAACTTTAATTGGAAAACTTTTTTACCCATATTAAAAGGAGTGTGACGGATTTTCGTCATACTCCTTTTTCACTAATATTCCATTAACGTTAACATGTCATACCCTTCAATTTTGTCTCGGCCATGTAAATCTTGCAATTCAATTAAAAATGCACAACCAACAACAATTCCACCCAATTTTTCAACAAGTTCGATCGTAGCTTTGATTGTTCCGCCTGTCGCCAATAGATCATCGCAAATTAATACTTTTTGGCCTGGTTTAATCGCATCTTCATGTAAGGTTAATGTATCACTACCATACTCCAAATCATATGAAACAGAAATCGTTTTTCTTGGAAGTTTCCCTGGTTTGCGAACGGGTGCAAAACCAACACCAAGTTCAAATGCTACTGGACAACCAACAATAAATCCTCTTGCTTCAGGTCCAACTACCATGTCAATTTCTTTTTCTTGTGCGTAGTCTACAATTTGTTTGGTCGCTGCTCTGTATGCTTCGCCATCTGCCATTAATGGCGAAATGTCACGAAATACAATTCCTTTTGATGGATAATCTGGAATACTCGCTATGTAGTCTTTTAAATTCATTTTATTTCCTCCTATGAAAAGAACCAATCTTTTAAATCAGCGATATCTGAGAGCTGTAAAAACATCTCAG
This sequence comes from Enterococcus italicus, assembly GCF_023743875.1. Lineage (NCBI taxonomy): Bacteria > Bacillati > Bacillota > Bacilli > Lactobacillales > Enterococcaceae > Enterococcus > Enterococcus italicus. The sequence goes on along the minus strand of NZ_JAMRVB010000001.1, from coordinate 820,513 downwards.
AGTCGATTCGTTGCTTCCTCTGTTGATAAATCGTGCTTGCCTCAAGTTGCGTCGGAACAACATCTTCAACATAGCCTAAGATACCATCGTTTATTGTAACAAATTTTAAATCAAAAAACACTTGAATCATGAAAATTAATAACTTTTTAGGAATCTGTAAATAATTCGCCAATTCATCTAATTTGTAGCGTATATCAAGTGTCTGTTGTTGCTTGATCACTTGGTACATTTTTTTGTACTGCTCTCTTGTGCCTAACCCATCCAGATACGCATCGTCAGTCGCTTCAAATACAAGATAATGGTGCGCATTTTTAAATTGCTGCGCTACTTTTTTAACCAATTTAACATCCGAAGGGCAGTCCAGGTAAATGACTTCTTTGTAGGATTTTTGTTTAAGTTGAGCGATATCTTCTTCATTTCGAACATGAATCGTTTCTGCTTGGAATTTTTTGTCACCTATTTTTTTCTCCGTAAATGATATAAAGATACTCTCTCTTACATTAAGAGGCGGCAATGATTGGCGTTTCGAGCGAAAGTCAAAGACCTGTGATCCCTTTATAAGATAGTCATCGACCATCAATTGTGGCGTGACATGGTTGTTCCAACTATTTAGTGTTAGTTCACCCACAATAGAAAGGTTATCCGAAGAAAAGTCAGTCAAATAACTACCAAATTGAAAAGCAATATACGGCAAGGAAGCTGAACCGTCAGAAAGCTGCCCTTTTAAATGATTTTTTTCTGCACCAATTAAGCGATTGTCCGTCGCTTTGATCTCAGAAAATAAAAATTTTGGGTAGCGATTGTCCATCCCGAAAGGAGCTAATGTTTGTAGAGACTTGATAAATGGTACCGTCGCTTCTTCAATCTTTAGCGTCCCATCGATTCTTAATGGCAAACCAGTAAAATGAATACCTCGCGTTAGCACGTAGTCATTTAGTGATTGCTGTAAAGTATCTATTTGATTCTGCTCGATAGACAGCCCGACTGCTGAGTGATGGCCACCAAATGACAAAAACAGTTCTTTTAGTGGGAGAAGTGTTTGAAAGAGATCAAAACTCTCGATGCTTCGACCTGAGCCTTTTGCTACTCCATTTACTAATTTTGTCAAAACAATGGTGGGTTTTCCTGTTTGTTGCATAATTCTTCCGGCAACAATTCCCAAAACCCCTTCATGCCAGTTTTCACCAACTATGACATGAATTTGATTATCAACATTTATTTTCTGGCTAGCTTCTGCAAATACATCGGCGACGATTTGTTTGCGCTCGGTATTTTTTTGATCAATTTCTTGTGCCAAAGTCTTAGCTTTTTGCTCATCGAATGTCGTCAATAATTCTACTGCAATCGTCGCATCGCTCAATCGACCCAACGCATTTAACCGTGGTGCAAGTGAAAAGCCGACTGATTTATCATCAAGTTCTTCTGGAACGACTTGGCTCACTCGAATCAGTTCTTGGAGCCCCATTCGTTCAGTTTGCCGTATAGCTTGCAAGCCAAATGCAACCAAAATACGATTTTCATCTGTCAGCGAGACCATATCAGCAATCGTCCCTATCGCGACTAGATCCAGACTTTCGACGACCAGCTCATCAAGTAAAGCACAGACAAACTTAAATGCCACTCCAACTCCAGCTAACTCTTTAAAAGGATAGTGCCCTTTTGGATGTCTCGGATGGATAATCGCATAGGCATTCGGTAGTTGTTCAGGTAGTTCATGGTGGTCAGTGACAATGACATCTACGCCCACACTATTAGCATAGTCAATCGCTTCATGGCCGGAGACACCATTATCGACCGTTATGATTAATTGGACACCTTCATTAATTTTTTCCGAATAGACTCGTTGATTTGGCCCGTACCCGTCAGCAAAACGATTCGGTAGATAAAATTCTACATCTGCTCCTAAAAAATCCAAGGCTTCTTTAAGGATTGTCGTACTTGTGATGCCATCTGCATCATAGTCACCGTATATAAGAATTTTTTGATTTTCTATTATCGCTTGCTGCACGCGTTCGATAGCTCGGTCCATATCATAAAATAAAAAAGGATCATGTAGTTTCTCTAATGATGGATGCAAAAAGTTCTCTAGTGCTTCTTCGTCCCGAATACCTCTTTGCCATAGCAACGTAGCAAATGTCTCTGGAAGCTGTCTTCCTATAACACTTGTCACGAAGCTATCGGATAGTTCATTTTCACTTATTAACCATTGATATGTTACTTTCGACAAACAATCACTCCTTAATGGTCCAAAATTGCCACTTAAAATCCAAGCAGAAAAAAAGTCAACCGAACATCTATGCTATCCTTTTGACTTTTTTTCTATTTTTAACGTTCGGTTATTTCGTTTGTGTCTCCTCAAGGGATGCTTGATTTACACTGTTTGCTTGATCAAATGTTTGCTGCATTTCAATTGCTTTATTTGCATATTCTCTTTCAAGTTCTGCTTTTCGTTCAGCTACTCGTTTTTCGATGACTGCATCATCGGTTATTTGCTGACTGCGTAAAGCTTTTAATTCTTTGTTTTGCTTGACATAACTAGAAGTTGCGACTAAAGCAATCACGACTGCGCCAATAAAAGCCGCACCAATTATCACAATAATTAGTGGTGCTTGAATGGCTGTAAAGCCAAAATTAATCGCTACTTGCTGGTTATTTAAGATAGCAAAAATCACAATAACCAACGTTAAAATCAATCCTAAAATAATACGCCACTGATTTTTCATCTACTTCACCTATTCTATTTTTTATTAAAAATACCACCAGCTAGATAGTCGCCGACTCGAGGAAATAGCACATACGCCTTAGCAGCAGCTGCCATAATCAATGGTTTATTGATTTCTCGTCTTGGTTTACCGATAATTTTTACGATTTTCCGTGCTAAGAAAGCTGGTTCCGTCAAGAAAGGCTGAACTTTAGATAAGTACACTTCTTCCGGATCAGCCTTGTCAAAGAAATTGGTTTCCATCGGACCTGGATTTACAGTAGTCACATGAATGTTAAATGACTTTAACTCTAAACGGATTGAATTAGAGAAGCCTAAAACAGCAAATTTTGTGGCTGAATAAATGGATGATTTAGGTGTCGCCATCTTCCCAGCAATAGAAGCCACATTGATGACGTGACCGCTGCCTTGTTCGATCATTTTGACAGCCACTCGTTTCGTAATATACATCAACCCTAAGACGTTTACTTCAAACATATTACGAATTTCTTCAAACGATGTATTCACAAAATCCTCAAACAAACCATAGCCGGCGTTGTTTACAAGCACATCAATCGCACCAACTTCGTCTTCTATTCGCGCCAATACGTGGTCGACTTGTTCCGGATTTGTCACGTCCATCTGATACGCATAGGCCGGCTGCTGACTATATTCCATGCAGCGTTCTTTCACAGCGCCAATTAGTTGAATACGACGGGCGCAGACTATGACAATGGCGCCTTCTTTTGCTGCCTCATAACAAATTTGCTCTCCAAATCCTGAAGAAGCACCAGTTACTAAAACCACTTTTCCTTTTAATTTCATCTGTTTCTCCTCTCATCGAAAGGGAACAAGTACTTGATCAAAGTCCTTCACTAGAAGTGTATTTGGAAAAACTTCTTTTGCTTCTTGTTCCAACTCAATCGCTTCTTTTGCGAGATATCTAGCACTAATATGAGTCAGTGCTAATTTTTGTACCCCAGCTTTTTTTGCTACTTCAGCAGCTTGATGTGTTGTTGAATGAAAATAATCTTTAGCCATGCTTGCTTCATGTTTATTAAAGGTACTTTCATGAACAAGCACGTCCGCATCTTTTGCTAATTCAATCGACTGTTGGCAATATCTTGTATCCCCTAAGATTGTCACAATGCGCCCTTTCCGTGCCTGACCGAGAAAATCTTTGCCGTCAAGTACGCGACCATCTGGCAATGTCACACGTTCGCCACGCTTTAGCTGGCCAAAAATTGGGCCTGGGCTAACGGACATCGCTACTAACTTATCGACTTGTAATTCACCGACATGGTCTTTTTCTACGACACGATAACCAAAACTATCAATCCCATGATCCAATTTTTTGGCAAAGACCGTAAATTGGTGGTCTTCAAATACAATACCATCTGTCACTTCATAAAAGTTTAATTTGTAGCCTAGTCTTGAACGCGAAATTCGTAAAGATGTCCTCACGAATTCCTCTATCCCTTTAGGACCGTAAATGTCGAGAGATTCATTACCACCTTGAAACGAGCGACTACTTAGCAAGCCCGGCAAGCCAAAAATATGATCGCCATGTAAGTGAGTAATAAAAATTTTTTCAATTTTTCTTGGCTTAATTGTCGTGCGTAAGATTTGCATCTGCGTCCCTTCTCCACAATCGAATAGCCAAATTTTATTCCGCTCATCCAAAAGTTTTAAGGCAATGCTAGTGACATTGCGATGCTTGGCAGGTACACCCGCTCCTGTTCCTAAAAATTCAATTTCCATTTTTACCTATCTTTCCATCTTTATTCTTTGTGTTTTTCTTTCCAGAATTTCAAAGATGATTCTTTCGTTTTGTTTGTTACTTCATTGGCATTTTTAATCTCTTCTTCAACTTCTTCAAAATCAAACCGGCTAATGCCGCCACCTAATTCTTGCATAATCACTTCATTCAAGGGGCGGTTGTCTGTTTCTTCAGCGATAACAATCAAACCGGTTTTGCCTTCACTAATTTGTGAAACGAGATGTTCAAATATCGTTTGAGCGGTTGATAGCTCCTTGGCATCTTTCGTCGCTCCGATCAAGCTTCCACCGAACCATCCGAGTAAAATAGCCAATGGACTAACCAATACACCAATCAACATTCCAATCATCCCACCCGTTGAGGTGCCTAATGAGCCAGTCGGATCAAAAAAATCTTCAATGGAAAACTTATGATTCCCATCATTTGAATGTTTAACAACGGCCATTTGTTCAATTTTTAATTGGCCTCTTGTGGCAACTTTTTTTACTTCAGAAAATGCTTGATACGCTTGTGAATTGTATTCAAAATTAGCGACAATGACTTTCTTAGCCATAAAAAATCCCCTACTTTCTTTTAACTACCTCCATTTTACCAATAAATAGTAAAAAGAAAAGAACCAAGTATGGGAATACCCAAACTTGGCTACTTTGATTGTTACTCAACAAATTCAAATTCAAAATTACCAATGCGAACAATATCGCCATCTTTGGCACCACGCGCACGTAATGTTTCATCGACACCCATTGAGCGTAATTGGCGAGCAAAACGCATGACTGTCTCGTCATGATCGAAATTGGTCATTTGGAATAACTTTTCGATTTTCTCACCATGCAATGTCCAAGACGCATCTGGTTCACGGTCAACTATAAACTCAGGCTCGCTTGATCGATAATTGTACTGAACCACATCTTCTTCCATATCTTGTTCATATAAAAGAAATTCAGGTGTCACCTCTAATAAATCAGCTGTTGCATTTAACAGTGGTTGAATTCCTTTTTTTGCGATACTAGAAATCGGAAAAATTTGAATTGGATCAGCAAATTCATCGGTTTGCTGTGCTGCTATTTTTTTTCGAAATTCTGCAAGATTTTCTTCTGCATTCGGCATATCCATTTTATTCGCGACAATTAACTGCGGGCGTTCCAATAGACGGAGATTATGGGTCTCTAGTTCATGATTGATTGCCAGGTAATCATCATACGGATCTCTTCCTTCAAGTCCGCTCATATCAATAATATGCAAGATTACACGCGTCCGCTCGATATGACGCAGAAACTGCGTACCAAGACCCACACCTTGCGATGCGCCTTCTATCAACCCTGGTAAGTCCGCAACAACAAAGTCTCGACCATCGCTTGTATGAACCATCCCAAGATTTGGTACAAGTGTCGTAAAGTGATATGCACCAATTTTAGGTTTTGCTGACGATATAATAGAAAGAAGGGTTGATTTCCCAACTGATGGGAAGCCCACTAGTCCTACATCCGCTAGTACTTTAAGCTCTAATTCTAATTTTCGTTCTTGGCCTGGCTCGCCATTTTCGGCAAGTTCGGGTGCTGGGTTTTTCGGAGAAGCAAAACGGATATTTCCGCGCCCACCACGGCCCCCTTGTGCAACAACCAATGTTTGACCTTGCTCGATCAAATCACCAATCACTTTGCCTGTTTCAACATCACGCACGGTTGTTCCTTGAGGTACTTTTACAAGTAAATCCTCAGAGCCGCGTCCGTGCATCCCTTTACTCATTCCGTTTTCGCCTGGATCAGCCTTAAAATGACGATTAAAGCGAAAGTCCATTAGTGTCCGTAAACCTTCGTCTACAACAAAAACGACATTCCCTCCACGTCCGCCATCACCACCAGCTGGTCCCCCATCTGGCACATACTTTTCCCGTCGAAAAGCAACCATCCCATCGCCGCCTTTGCCAGCTTTGACGTCAATAGTTACTTGATCTAAAAACATGGACATGTATTTGTCCTCCATTCTACTTATTCTGATTACTGTGCGCATTTTTTCCACAAAGTCTTATCCATTGTACCTATCTATGAGCACTTTGTCTATCTTTTCATTATACCCGATAAGCAATTAGAATAAAAATATCAGACATGAGAAAAACAAATTGGATTTGTCTCCTTGAGCTATTGTTTGAACAATTCATCGTCTGTTATGATAGGAACAAATAAAAGAAAGGATTGAACAAATGATTA
>NZ_JAMRVB010000001.1:733904-813725 GCF_023743875.1 Enterococcus italicus | reverse complement strand
TTAAGAAAAAGTTTGGCTTAGTAATTTTAGTAAGTTTGGGTCTCGTTTTGGGGGCTTGTCAAAGTAAAAGCAGCACGACAACTTCAGAAACAAAGACTTCAGTGACAGAGACGACCTCATCAACCGTGGACTTGAATAGTCTCGATCTACCACAATTAGATACTACAATTAAAGAGGATGAAACAGTCGTATTGATGAGTACGACTGATGGCGAGATCAAAATCAAATTATTTCCTAAAATAGCACCAAAAGCGGTTGAAAATTTTGTTACGCATGCTAAAGAAGGCTATTATGATGGGGTAATTTTTCATCGGGTGATTGATGAATTTATGATTCAAAGTGGCGACCCTGAAGGCACGGGTAGTGGTGGTGAAAGTATCTGGGGTAAAGGATTTGCCGCGGAAATATCAAATCAACTGTACCACATTCGTGGCGCTCTCTCGATGGCAAGTAGTAGCCAAGCCAATAGTCTAGGAAGTCAATTCTTTATTGTCCAAAACAATGAAGATGTTTCTGATGGACTGGCGATTCAGTACTATCCTGAAAAAATTATTAATGCCTACAAAAAAGGCGGTGCCCCTTCTCTAGATGGTAATTATGCTGTATTTGGCCAAGTAATCGATGGGATGAGTGTCGTCGATAAGATTGCAAGTGAAGAAGTAACCACTAATGATTCTGGAGAAAATTCAAAACCAGTCAATCCAGTTAAAATTGTAAACATCAAAATTTTACAAGAAGCAAAATAATAACACTGTAAAAGCAAAAGGAGTATGACAAAAATTTGTCACACTCCCTTTTATTTTGGTCCTACGATAAATGTGAATTCACACTGTGCACAGATTTTTCCTTCAACTGTTGCAATCGCGTCCGCTGTACCGACTGACCCTTTCATTTTTGTGATTTCAAACGATAATTTAATTGTATCGCCCGGTACTACCTTTTGACGAAATTTTGCTTTATTGATACCACCGATATAGGCAGTATGTCCTGCGAATTCCTCTGATTTTAAAATCAAAATAGAGCCTGCTTGTGCCAATGTTTCTACTATTAATGCACCTGGCATAACCGGATTTCCGGGGAAATGCCCTTGAAAGAAATCTTCGTTGATCGTGACATTTTTCGTTGCAATAATTTTTTTACCTGATTCAATCTCATCTACGTAGTCAATATAAATAATGGGATAACGATTTGGAATCAAATCCATCACTTCGGTTTCAGTTAAAAACTTTTTCATTGCCATCCTCTTTTCTCATGGATTAATACTTTGGTTATCAAAGTATCATAGATAAATGAATTTAGCAATAGTTATATATAAAGAATATATTTAGTTTGACAATCAAAGTTTTTTCTATAATAATAAGAAATCATAAATCTTTTTTGTGATAATTTCGTGTCTACAGGATTAAGGAGTGACAATATGAGCTTTTTAACAGGAAAAAAAATCGTAGTAATGGGTGTAGCCAATAAAAAAAGTATCGCTTGGGGCTGCGCACAAGCATTAACACAACAAGGTGCAGAAGTTATATACACCTATCAAAACGATCGCATAAAAAAATCTTTGGAAAAATTACTGGAAGGATCTGAATTTTTAGTCGAATGTGACGTTGCAAATGATGAGAGCATTCAACAAGCCTTCGCTACAATCAAAGAATACGCTGGCGAAATTCACGGACTGGTCCATGCGATTGCTTATGCAAATAAAGACGATCTTCAAGGTAGCGTGACAGAAATCTCTCGTGAGGGCTATGCATTAGCACAAGATGTAAGTAGTTACTCATTTATCGCAGTGACACGCTATGCTGAACCAATCTTAGCTGAAAATAGCGGTATCGTAACGTTAACCTATTTAGGATCTGAGCGTGCTGTACCAAATTACAATATGATGGGCATCGCGAAAGCAGCTTTAGAGGCTTCCGTTCGGTACCTAGCTGCTGATTTATCTCCTAAAAAGATTCGCGTCAATGCCGTGTCAGCTGGAGCAATCAAAACATTGGCCGTTACGGGTGTCAAAGACTATCAAAAACTAATTCAATTATCAGAAGATCGTACCCCTGACCATGTTGGAGTTACTATCGAAGAGGTCGGCAATGCATGTGCATTTTTAGTGAGCCCACTTTCTAGTGGAATAATTGGTGAAGTTATTTTCGTCGATAAAGGCGTACACTTATCATAAGCGACACCTCTTCTTTCTTTATTTTCTGTATGGTAAAATGAGAAAAACAGAAAGAAAGGAATCAAACTAATTATGTTCGGTCTTTTTTTTGGTGTTGGCACTACCTCTAGTTCTGATAGTTCCATTATTGCACCTGCAGAAAAACAATTAAATGCGTTCCAAAAATGGTGGCAAGCCATTGATTGGGAAGCGATTATAGCCATTATTATTCAAAAAGCATTAATGCTTATTTTTCTCATGCTCTTATTTTTACTTATTTGGCGAATCGCGATAGCTGTCATTGATCGCACATATCAATCCTATGGCAAACGTATGAATCTGAATGCTGGTCGAATGACGACCATTCATACATTGATTCGTAATATTGTGCAATACACGATTGGCTTCTTTTTCTTATACTCCATTCTCTCCGTCTTAGGTGTACCGGTCGGATCATTACTGGCTGGTGCTGGGATTGCTGGTGTAGCGATTGGCCTAGGTGCACAAGGGTTTATGAATGATATCATTACGGGATTTTTTATCATTATGGAGCAACAAATTGATGTTGGGGATTATATCCGACTTAAGAATTTAGATGTTGAAGGAACAGTTACGAGTGTGGGTCTACGTACATTGCAACTTAAAGCTGTTGATGGCACGGTCCACTTTATTCCAAATCGTAATATCACGACCATCAGTAACACATCTCGTGCAGATATGCAGGTGATTGTCGATGTTCGCATTAATCCAAGCGAAGGTATCGCAGATATCCGCGCGATTATCGAGCAAGCGAATCGACGGATTGAAGATTCTTACAAAGACAGCATCACTACTCCCCCTTCTGTGTTTGGTCTAGTAGATATTGGCAATGGTAATTATGCTATCCGTACAACACTTTATACCAAAAATGGCTTTCAGTACAAAGTGAAAGAAGAACTCTTGAGCGATTCAATCAACTCATTATTGGCAGAAGGCTTTACTATTCCAAACGAACCTATAATTACGAATAAATAAATACAGTAATAAGCTGAGACAGATTTTTCAGCAATTAGCAAAAAGACGGTGTAATCCAGAAGTTGTTTCTCAAACTTTTAGATTCTACCGTCTTTTAGTTGTTATGGTTCAAAAGCATCCCTCTCGTTATTATGCGTGGTTTTTCATGGGTGCTTTTGCAAGTAGTATGTACTCTTTTTCCAAACGATGAACCAAATGATTCACCGCTTTTAAGATTTCTTTTCGTGTAATGATTCCACAAAAAACACCTTGTTCATCAACTCGTGGTAAAAAGGAGCGGTTAACCAATAGATGCAAAATATCTTCCAAATCATTGTCAGCTACACAAGGGACATTCACTTCCATCACGTCAGCAACTGTTAAATTTTCAATTAATTTTTCATCAAAGCCAGTCAGGCCCATCATGCGATTCACAATGTTCGCCAGACTAATTAAGCCAACTAGACGATCATCTGAGTCTAATACTGGAATTTGATTGTATCCGACTTTTGACAATACTAACAACGCATGTTCCAAAGGATGGTTATACAAGACAGTCGCAACATTGTCAGCTGGAATAATAAAATCGGTTTCTGGGATTTCCATTAATTCTCTTGTTTTTTTTCCTATCACGTATGCGTCCTCCTATGATAATTCTGACCATATTATACCAATTAACTTTTTTGAATAAATGAAATTATCAATTATTTACTTTTTTTTTAAAAGAAAAAGTAAAATCGGGGATCTTCTGAGCAGATCGATCATAGTAACTGACATCAAATGTATCATCGTTGCTATCGATAATTGCAAAACTTTTGTATGGTAGCCCTCTTGGTTGAGAGATGCTGCCAGGATTTACATATAGTGTGCCATCAATGTACTCACATCCAATTTTGTGCGTATGACCCAACAATGCAATCGTTGCTTTTTCTTCCTTTGCACGAAGTTCTAGCGGTGTCATTGTAAAATTCACTTGATAGAGGTGACCATGTGTCAGATAGATCCGGTCATTTTTTGTACGCACGAGTTGTTCTTTTTTATAACCTGTATCATAATCGCAATTACCTTGAACGACAACAATTGATTCCCATAGCGGATCCTCGGCTGGTAATTCCGAATCGCCACAATGGAGAAATACATCAACATGTCCTTTAAATTGATCGTAAATTTTTTGGACAATGTCACGATCACCGTGACTATCACTCATTACTAAATACTTCATTCTTCTACTCCTTCCAACCATTCAAGCCAATGCTCTTCTAATTTTTTAATTGCTCTTGCACGATGACTTAGTTCATTTTTCTCTTTAGCGGTCAATTCGGCAGCTGTTTTCCCATTTTGGTCGATCACGAACAACGGATCATAGCCAAAGCCATTATCCCCTCTAGGAATCCTTCCAATGCGTCCTTCCCATTCTGCCTCGACGACCAATGTTTCTTTATCGGGAGCAGCTAAGGCAAGTGTACAATGAAATTGTGCCGTACGTTTCTCATCAGGAACGTCTGTCAACTCATACATTAATTTGGCATTGTTGGAAGCATCGTTTTTTTGTAAACCAGCAAATCGTGCGGAATACACACCTGGCAATCCACCAAGTGCATCGACCTTTAGACCGGAATCATCGGCTAGGACAGGCGCTTGAATGATCGTCGCTATCGTCTCTGCTTTTAAGCGAGCATTCTCAGCGAACGTCTGACCTGTTTCCGCCACATCGGGCAATTCTGGGAAATCTTTCATTGTTTTAATTTGATAGCCACTTTTCTCAAATAATGCTGCAAATTCACGTGCCTTGCCTTCGTTACCTGTCGCAATCACGATTACTTTGTCTTCTTTCATTGGGGTAAAGGGTGTATAAAGATGGCTCTTTAGTTCTTGAATTTCTTCTTGTGCCACGGCCGTACCGCTAATCAACACACCATTCAATTCATTAATGCCAAATGGCCGACCATTATTATCAAACTGGACCGCTAAAAACTCACCTGCTTCATTCACACACACAGTCGCTTCAATAAGAGCTTGTAATTCTTCATGTCTATCTGGATCGATTAAAGGAATCTCTGGCGTAATGAAGGCGACTTGAATCGCCGCGAACCCTTGACTAATTCCTGAATTCGATTGATTGTTTCTACGAGTAAGTGTGTCGCACGCTTGCTGAAGGGCTAAATACATCGCATTGGCTGCAACAGCTAAAAAACTCCCATCATCTTGCTCAACAACCACTTCGATATGTAATTTTTTTCCTCCTAGATTGGTATCGCTAAGAACCCCATTTAATAGTTGTTCTAGAAAAAGCTCGCTACTTTTTTGCTTTTTAGTCAGCTCTTGGTTATTTGCCATCGGAGCTATCAGTTGTACAAGCTTCAACTGATAGCCGTCCTGACTGCCGGACAAATTTACTGCACAACTGACAATTGTATCTCCTTGGTGAATGGTAGCCGATCCTAATGCATACTTTCGGTTATTGGTTTCAATTTTTGTTTGTCGTTTGCTCTTTTCATAGCGGCCATCGTATCTCATGACTTTTCCTCCCCAAGTGCGATATGTTTAGATAAAATCGTGTTTTCTTTTAACCATTCTTTTGCAATCTGATCGAACATTTTCGTCGATCCTGTCGTGTAAAAAGTCATCGAACGCTCCGTCGTAAGCGTCGTATTAGCCATTTGGAAATAATCAAGCAAGGTACTAACTTCACCCACTGTTTCAGCACCCGAATCAATTAATTTGACCTTGGAGCCCATCACATTTTGAATCAAAGGACGCAAAATGGGGTAATGCGTGCAGCCTAAAATTAGCGTATCAACAGGTTGTTTTTCAAAATAGCGAAGACTTTCAGCAACGATTTTTTTGGCCACTGATGTCTGAAATTGATTACTTTCAACAATCGGTACAAATTTTGGGCAAGCTAGGCTAAGAATTTTGGCTTTCGGTGATTTTTCTTGTAACGCTCGTTCATAGCTTGCACTTTTGATAGTCCCTTCTGTGCCAATAACACCAATCTGATTGGTGTGTGTCGCTTTGATGGCAGCTCGAGAACCTGGCAAAATAACTCCAATCACTGGAATCGATAATGTTTTCTTTATTTCCTCCAATGCTACTGCCGTTGCTGTATTGCAGGCAATGACGAGCATTTTGATGTTCTTATTTAGTAAAAAACGGGTCATTTCCCACGTAAAGGCTATTACTTGCTCTGCTGGTCTGGGTCCATAAGGGCAACGCGCTGTATCCCCAAGGTAGATAATATTTTCATTCGGCAGTTGTTTTAATGCTTCTTTGACAACTGTTAATCCGCCAACACCGGAATCAATAAAACCAATCGGCTGGTTTTTGTCCATACTTTATCCCTCTAGTCATTCAAAATTCTTTTCACATAATCTTCTTTTCACATAATCTTCTTTATTATACCCATTATTGCTAAAAATGAAAAACGTCTGCCGTTTATTCGATAAAATTTTAGCAAGTATAAGCATCTTTATTGATTACTTCAAGTAAGATATAGTTGAAATCTATTAAACAGAAAGTGAGGAATGAAGATGGAAAAAGTAAACCGATAAGCACTTGGCTTAGTTCTCGTGCGCATTATGTTAGGAGTATCAATGCTCGTATACGGGATTGCTAAAGTAACCGATTTGCAATCAACACTTGGCTTTTTGGAAGTATAGGGGTTCCCACCTTTATTACCTATCTTGTGATTGCAATTGAGATTGTAGGCGGAATTTTATGATTGGTGGTATTTTAGTACCTCTAGTTGCATTAGGATTCGTCTGTTTTTTAGCAAATGTAGTATAAAAACTTCTACTGGCATAAGTAGCGAAGCTAAAAAAAGATCAACTCATATAATTACCAGTTTAATTAGAAAAAAGCAAGGTACATCCAGTTACCTTGCTTTTTTTTTGCATGGACTTCTCTCAGATGCGACCGAATAGGAGGCCAAGTCGTAATCGTTGCTACAAAATTTTCTACTCAGAACCAATGATGCTTTGTTGTCATCATCTTGAAAAAAAGGTAAGATAAAGTTAATCATTTAAAGAAAAGGTGAATAATTTGAATACAATACTTACTGGGGACCGCCCCACCGGCCAACTTCACTTAGGGCATTATGTTGGTTCATTAAAAACACGCGTTGCCATGCAAGAAGATGTCGAGAATAAATTATTTATTATGGTCGCTGACGTACAAGCATTGACAGATAATGCAAAGAATCCTGAAAAAGTAGCGAAAAATGTCTTACAAGTCGCTCTGGATTATTTAGCTGTCGGCTTAGATCCGAAAAAATCTACTCTATTTGTTCAATCACAAATTCCAGAATTAGCTGAATTGACAATGTATTACGCAAATTTAGTTAGTGTCAATCGATTGAAGCGTAACCCCACAGTCAAAGCTGAAATCGAGCAAAAACAATTCGGTGAAGGTGTACCGACTGGCTTCTTCATCTACCCAATCTCACAGGCGGCAGATATCACTGCCTTTAAAGCCAATCTTGTTCCTGTGGGTGAAGACCAAAAGCCGATGCTGGAACAAACTCAAGAAATTGTTCATTCATTTAACACCACCTATCGCGAAGTCTTAGTTAATCCAAAAGCCGTTTTACCTCCAAAAGGCATGGGGCGCCTTCCTGGTATCGATGGCAATGGTAAAATGAGTAAATCTCTAGGCAACGGGATCTACTTAGCTGACTCAGCAGATACTCTTAAGAAAAAAGTTATGAGTATGTATACAGACCCGAATCATATTCATGTCGAAGACCCAGGGAATGTCGAAGGCAACATGGTCTTCACTTATCTAGACGTTTTTGGCGAGGATAAAGCATATATTGAAGAACTTAAAAATCACTATCGCCAAGGTGGATTAGGTGACGTAAAAATTAAACGCTACTTAATTGATGTATTAGAAGCGACGTTTGGTCCGATTCGTGCCAGACGTGAAGAATTGGCGAAAGATCCTGAATACGTGATGTCCGTATTGCAACAAGGAAGTGAAAAAGCCCGTGAAGTCTCTGCGCAGACTTTATCTGAAGTAAAACAAGCCATGGGCATTCAATACTTTGCATAATCAATGCAAATGAAAAATACCTATCAAGCAGTTTGGAAACAAACAACTTGATAGGTATTTTTTTATCGGATGACAGCTTTAAGTGATTCTTGTAGATTTTTCTCTACTTTTTGCATTGCTTTTTGAATTTCTTCGTCTGTCAGCGTCGTTTCTGGGTTACTAAAAGTTAATGAGTACGCAAGAGATTTCATGCCTTTTTCGATTGAAGAACCTTGGTACACATCAAATATTTTCACTTGAGTCAAATATTTACCAGCTACTGCTTGAATGGCATCAACTACATCTTGATTGGCCACGTCATCTTTTACCAACATGGCAATATCACGACTGACGCTTGGGTATTTCGATACGGATTGATAGCGTACCTCGCCAACAGAAAGCGCGATAACCGCTTCTAGATTCAGCTCAGCAACATATGTTTCGGCAATGTCATATTCTTTTGCAGTCGCAGGATGAACTTGACCGATGAAGCCAATGCGGTGATCTTCGTAGTAGATATCCGCTGTTCTACCTGGGTGAAGTTCTGCGATAGCATCTGTCGCAACAAAACGAATTGCCTTTGTTAAAGATAGACTGTCAAATAATGTTTCTAACACTCCTTTTAATTGATAAAAATCAACCGCTTGTGGTTTTGTTTGCCAGTCTTTGCTTTTGATTTCACCCGTTAGCGCAAAGGCAAGATGTATTTCTTCTTTTGGTAGTTCTTTTTTAGGATTGCCTGCTTGATAAAAGACACGACCTACTTCATAGAAAGCAAGTGATTGGTTCTTTCTCGCGATATTATAAGCCAAGTCATCTAACAACCCGCTAATTAAATTCATTCGTAATACAGCACGGTCTTCGGTCATCGGCCAGTCAAGACGTGTTAGCTCACTTGCTTGCATGGTAAATTGATTGGATTTTTTTTCAGTCGTTAAGGCATAGCTGATTGCTTCTGAAAAGCCAGCGCCTTCGATTACATTACGAATGGCTCTTGTGATGCGTTGGGAACGAGTCAATGCACCTGCGACTGTCTCGCCAGTTGGTAAGGTTGAAGGTAAACGATCATAGCCATAGATACGAGCCACTTCTTCAATGATATCTGCTTCAATGCTGATATCCCAGCGACGAGGTGGAATCGATACCGTGTATTCTTCCCCTGTTAGTTCATAGGCAAATCCTAGTGCATCAAAAATCCCTCCGACACCAGCTAGTGACAAAGATGTACCTAAGTAGCGATTAATGCGATCCAATTTAATGGATACAGTTACGTCTTTTGGCTCCACATGACTAGCGACTACTGCCTCTTTTAAGACCGTACCTCCAGCTAATTTGGCAATCATCGCAGCTGCGACATCACATGCTTGAGCGACTGTTGCTTGATTGATGCCTTTTTCAAAGCGCGCAGATGATTCACTACGCAAATGGAATTGTTTGGCTGAACGACGAATTGAAATCGGATCAAATAGCGCTGCTTCTAACGCGACAGTTGTCGTTTCAGGCACGATTTCTGAGTCCAGGCCGCCCATCACACCGGCTAAAGCAATCGGTTTTTCGCCATTGGTAATCACTAATGATTCCGGTGATAAAACCCGTGTTTCCCCGTCCAGAGTCACTAATTCTTCTTTATCAGTAGCCTGACGGACAACAATTTCTTTTGATCCGATTCGGTCGTAATCAAAAGCATGTAATGGTTGACCAAATAGCAATAGAATATAATTGGTTACATCAACGACATTATTGATTGGGCGAATGCCTGCATTCATTAGGCGATTTTGTAACCAGACAGGACTCGGCGCAATCGTCACATCTTCAATAATGCGCACTTGATAAGCTGGAACGAGTTGTTCATCGGTCACACGCACTGCGATTTTTTCACTTGCAGGCTGATCACTTTCAACCAACACTTCATCAGAAAATTTCGGTGTTTGATTATAGATGGCACCCACTTCATATGCCACACCCCGCATACTTAATGCATCAGCTCGATTTGGCGTGATAGATAATTCGATGATACTATCATCCATCTCTAAGTATGGAAAAACACTCTCACCCGGTGTTGCGTCAGCTGGTAAATAATAAATGCCTTCTGAGTATTCTTTTGGAACTACACTGTCACTAATACCTAGTTCTTGTAGTGAACAGATCATACCATTTGATACTTGTCCGCGCATTTTCCCTTTTTTAATTTTTACATTGTCTTTAATTCTGGCACCAGGTAACGCAACAATAACTTTGACACCAGCTTTGATGTTAGGCGCGCCACATACGATTTGGGACAATTCTTCTCCACCGACGTCGACTTGACAAACGTGTAAGTGGTCTGAGTCAGGATGATCGATGCATTCAACGACATTTCCGACAACCAAATTCTTCAAGCCTGCCTCTGGGACGGTCACTCCTTCTACTTCTATCCCAGTGACCGACATTTTATCAGCTAGTTCATTGGGTGTAACACTTCCCAGATCAACTAATTCATTCAACCATTTATATGAAACGAACATGTACTTACTCCCCCTTGAATTGAGTCAAGAAACGACTATCATTTAAATAAAAATTACGGATATCATTGACTCCATAACGCAACATTGCAATCCGGTCTGGACCTAAGCCAAATGCAAAGCCACTATATTCTTCAGGATCAATTCCTGACATTTTTAAGACATTTGGATGCACCATACCAGCACCGAGAATTTCAATCCAACCAGTATGCTTGCAGACATTGCAGCCTTCACCGCCACATTTGAAGCAGCTAACGTCAACTTCTACAGATGGTTCTGTGAATGGGAAGTAGCTAGGACGAAGACGAATTTTTCGATCTTCACCAAACATTTTTTTCATTAATACTTCTAGTGTTCCTTTTAAATCACCCATTGTGACATTTTTGTCAACAACTAGTCCTTCAATTTGGTAGAATTGATGACTATGTGTAGCATCATCGGTATCACGTCGGAACACTTTTCCTGGTGAAACCATTCGTAATGGTCCTTTAGAAAAATCGTGTGTTTCCATCGTCCGTGCTTGGACAGGCGACGTATGTGTACGAATCAGTAATTCTTCTGAAATATAAAACGTATCTTGCATATCGCGCGCTGGATGGTCTTTAGGTAAGTTCATGCGTTCAAAGTTATAATGATCTCGCTCGACTTCATTGCCTTCGATGACTTGATAGCCCATACCGATAAAAATATCTTCAATTTCTTCCATAATTTGAGTTAACACATGACGTGTTCCGCGATTTACTTGCTTACCTGGCAGCGTAACATCGATGGTTTCTTCTGCTAAAGCTTTATTTAACGCAGCTTGTTCCAACTGTGCTTTTCGTTCTTCGATTCGTTGACTTAGATTATCACGAATTTCATTGGCGAAGCTTCCTACTTTTGGGCGTTCTTCGGCAGAAAGATCTTTCATCCCCCGTAACACTTCGTTAATTGGACCTTTCTTGCCTAATGTTTCGACACGAATTTGATTTAAATCAACTAGATCTTTCACTGATTCAATTTTACTCAGTGTTTCTTCTTTTAACTTCTCCAGCTTCTCTTGCAATGACATGGACTTGTTCCTCCCTTTTCCACAAATAAAAAAAGCCTCTCGTTCCATAAAGGAACGAGGGCTCGCGATACCATCCTAATTCGTGAATTACTCACGCACTTCATTACTTAACGACAGAATTGCCGGCTTGAATCAATCAAGCAAACTCCGGAAGTGAACTTCATCTTTCGTAAATTGTGCTTACTCTCAGTCTATGATAAGCTTCCCTGATCAATCACAAAAAGACTACTCTTTTCCATCAACATTTTTTGGTTTCATTTTGTTATGTGTAAATTCTACTAAAGAACTGACGAAAAATCAACTAGCTTTCCGGATGACACCATTCTTCGCTCCATATTTTGACCGATTCAAAGCTTTCTTGTAAGCCTAATCCTTTGTCAGTTAATCGGTAATGACTATCGCTTTTTTCGATGATGCCTTCATCTTCTAAATCACGTAGTCGTTCAGATAACACCCGATCACTTAGCATTGGGATTTTTTTAGACAATTCAACAAAACGTTGTTCTTGTTGTTCGAGCAAAACTTGGATGATTAGTCCGTTCCATTTCTTCCCTAAAATTGAAAAGGCTTTTTCAAATTTAGGACAAAGAGTATAATCACATTTTTCTACTTCTATCATTTCAATCACCTCTTTATTGGTATTCTATCATAATTCTTACCAATTGTAAGAAGTGGTGCTCAGGGCACCGCACACCTTTATAAGGTTACCATTTTTTTCTGAGAAAGCAAGATAAGATAAACAGATTTTACTGGTTTTTTTAGTGCGTTTTGCAATGCTTCTTTATAGAGCATTAATTGGCCCCGGTAGCTATCAATAAGTGCTTCTTCAGTTTTAGCTGCTGAGATGTGATCGGTTTTAAAATCATACAAAATCACTTCGTCCTCAAATTCTATGTAGCCATCGATAATTCCGTGAATCAACACTTCTGCGTCATCGTCGCCAAAGTTATGATAGATTGTTTTCGCTTGCCGCAACATAGAAAATGGCTGCTCACGCTGCACACAATCAGCATGTAGGCTCATCATTTTTCTCAAATCCGACTCATAAAACCACCACAACGCCTCGTGGTCAATGGCCGCAATCAGGTCATCCGGAAATCCTTGGTGAAGGTAAAATTCTTCAAGCCACGCATCAAACGCTACTCTCTCCCAGTCAGTCGCTAATGGCAAGTGCTGTAAAATACGGTGAGTCGCTTGGCCGATGAACCTCGGATCAAGACGCTTGGTTTTCATAAATTCTGGGACAGCTAGTCCTTGATTGACCAGTCGATAGCCTTTTTTGTCCTCTTGGGATGCAAACCAGTCATACCGATTATCCTCCATGTCATCTGGATCTTGATAGAGTCGCTTGATTTCTGAGACGGACTGGTAGCTTGTCGTCATTGTCGCTTTTTGATGTGGGTATTGAAAGTCTAAGCGTCTTTGCAACACAGTCGGTATCGTTTCATACTCTTTAGCCGTCTCTAAAGTCGGATGAGTGACGTGTAATTGAGCAAACCATGTGCTTCTTTGCTCTAAAATTTCTTCGGCTGTATACCAATGAAGGGCAAATTTTGCTGGATGGTCAATTGTTTTTACGATTGACTCCGCATGCTCAAAATACTGCTGCATCTTTGGATGACGGACCAATGTTTTGCCTATCCAATCCATTAATGAAGTCTTGCTTACTAAGCGGCTTGCTTCATCTAAAAATTGCTCTTCTTCATATTGAACAGTCAACCATTTTTTGTAGGCTTCTTGTTTGTTTTTATAAGATCCTACTAAATACAACTTTTGCTCGGCTCGCGTCAAGGCGACATAAAGCTTACGCATTTCTTCAGATAATAGCTTTCTTAGTTTCACTTGCTTCAATGCCACAAAGGGAAGCGTCGCATAGTGGACACGTTGCGAGGATAGGTATTGGATTCCTATCCCTTCGTTCTCATCCAATAAATAGTTTTTCCGTAAATCTTGCATATTTAATTCTTTCGTTGCATCCATCAAAAAGACGACTGGAAATTCTAGTCCTTTACTAGCATGAATGGTCATGACTCTCACTGCATCACCGGTCATTTCAGCGACTGGTTCGACCAAATCCTTGTCTTTTTCGCGCATTTTTTCGACAAACCGAATAAATTGATATAACCCTCTAAAACTCGTCTTTTCATAATCCTCGGCTCGGGACACTAGCGCCATTAAGTTGGCATAGCGCTGCTTACCAGATGGCAACCCAAGCATGAAATCAGGATAGGCCGTCTCATCATAAATCAGCCATAATAAATCAGCCACGGCTACTTTACGGGCTACTTTTCGCCAACGCTCCAATTGATTGGCAAACTTCTGCACTTTTCTTTGCAAAGGATCATTGACGTCGTCGGTGCCATTTTTTAAATACACTTGAAATGCTTGGTAGAATGTCACATCGCGCTTAGCAAGTCGCAATGTGACTAATTGATCTTCAGTCAGTCCAACAATTGGCGAGCGCAACACACTGACAAAAGGAATGTCTTGTAAGGGATTGTCAATAATTTGTAACAAGCTCAATATCACTTGAATTTCAGTCGTTTGAAAATAGTTTTGGGCATCGTTAAGTTCAAGCGGTAGCTCATACTCTTTAAAAATATCAACCATCTTTAAATGATTGCCTCTAGTCGGTGTCAAGAGCACGATATCAGCATAGCGAATCGGCCGCATGGTCATCGACTTGCGATCCAGAATGGTCTGCTGATTGTTAAGTAATTGGCAAATCTTTTGCGCGACCAAATGGATTTCACCTTCTGCTTTTGTATCAAAGAAAGCAAGCTCCTCTTCATTTTCTTTTTCATAGAGTAAAATTTCTGGTTCAAAAAATTCGCTTTGATCTTCATAATAGGTTGCCCCAGCGACCAGTTTTGCTTCATCTTGGTAATCGATTTGGCCTACTTTCCGATCCATTAGTTGTTCAAAAATAAAATTGGTAAACGACAACACTTCTTCACGTGAGCGGAAGTTTTCTCGTAAATCAATTTTTTCCCCATCTTGGTGCTGCCGATAGTGATCATACTTATCAATGAATAACGTCGGGTCGGCAAGACGAAACGAGTAAATCGATTGTTTTACATCGCCGACCATAAATAAATTCCCCGGATTGGCTTGTGCCACCCTTTCAAGGATTGCTTGTTGCAAGCGATTGATATCTTGGTACTCATCCACTAAGACTTCTGAGAAGTGTTGACGGTAAAAAGTCTGTGGTGAGACATCGGCTTGTTCATTCGTCAATATCGCCAATGTCCAATGCTCTAAATCATTGAAATCCAACAGTCCTTTTTCCAATTTCCGCTGTTGAAACCGCTCAGCAAATAACTCAGTCAGTCGCGAAATTTCTTTCACAAGTGGTTGCGATTGACGCATTAAGTCACCCATCACTTTCGGATCATAAGGAAAGTATTCTTTCATTGTGTCAAACTGACTTTTGACTTCATCTCTGATCCGTTTGATAGGTTCAGATAGGATCTTCACTTCTTCTTTGCGGTAACTCGGGTATCGTTTAGCAAAAATGGGAGTCGTCAGGCGCACGTACATGTCATCAATTTGGTCAGAAAGGATGGCCTCTTTTAAAGCCACTAGTTGTTCGAATTCAGCTGCAAGTAATTGATAGGCTTTTTCTAATAAGGCTTCAACTTCACTTTGTTGCATCGCGCGCTGCAAGCGATTGACCATAGTCGTAATAAGCTCGACAAGTGCAGGCTTAATGATTGACTGATAAATTGGCAAATCAGCAATCGACTGCCCACTCTCATAAGCCTGACTCAGCTTTCTAAGCCAGACATCTGGCTGTGGATTCGCTCTTGAAAATTGAAAGACGCGTAAAATCATTTCTGTGACTGGTTCATCTGAACGGTCACTTGAAAAGTTTTGTAGTAACTGAAAGAACTCAGGACGTGAGGCGTCGTATTCCTCTTCCATTAATTCATTCCACACATCTTCTTGAATCAGTAGCGCTTCTGTTTCATCCGTTAATAAGCGAAAACCAGGGTCTAATTCGACTAAGTAATAATAGCGACGAATAACTTTGAGACAAAACGAATGCAGTGTTGAGATTTGCGCCATTGGTAAGAGCGTCAATTGTTTGCGAAAATGCTGAATCATCGCTTCTGACCTCGCCTGCTGAATGGTTTTGTGTAATTCGGTTTCGATTCGTTGCTTCATTTCTCTGGCGGCAGCTTCTGTAAAAGTCACGACTAATAGTTCATCGATATTCACACCGTTTTTCAGCTTTTCAATCACGCGCTGAACCAAGATCCGCGTCTTGCCTGACCCAGCAGACGCAGAAACTAGTAGATGGTGATCTGTTTCGAAGATTGCTTGCCACTGATCATCAGTAAACATGACTCCTTCAGGCTTTTTAGGAATGCTCATGATTGCCCTCCTCCATTTTTTGAATCGCCGCGTTTTTAGATAGCGTCTCGATTTTGTGATAATTATTTTCAGGTAACATGGCATCAAACGTGCAAACCGATCGAAACGGACAATGCTGACATGCTCGTTTTTGGTTTTTGAGTTGTAAAGTAGGATTTAAAGAAATGGTTCCTTGCAATAATTTTTCGGCACTTTGCTTCATCATTTGCCGATTGTGATCGAGTAAAACGTTTAATTCATCCTCTGTATAAAATTTATCTTTGCTTTGAGACACTATTTGATAGTGCTCATCTTTGTCCATGCGAATTGGAAAGACATCTGAGTTTTGTGATTTCTCTAGAGACTGATCATACGCCTGATAGAGTGAGGCATCATTCATAAAAATGCCGGTATACTTGTATTTTTTCAGTCGCTGTTGATCAAGATTTTCCTCTTCTTTCAAGATTGGATCTTGTACATGCAAGTAAAAGGCGCCCGCTGGTTTGGCAGTTTCTTGTCCAATTAGCTCGGCTGCATCCATTAAAGCTACATCTAAATAGGTCAACAGCTGCATCGCTAACCCGTAATAGGCATCAGTGATCGAAAAATCATGGGCACTCGATTTGTAGTCCACCACGCCGATATAAGCTTGATCGCCAACGTACACATGATCAATGCGGTCAATCTTGCCCCTGACATGGAGCTTACCACCATTATTTAACGGAATTTCTAGTCCGCTAATGCCTTTCTTCGCTGCAATTTGGCCAAATAATACTTCGGTCTGTGCAGGACTAAATTTTGAGCGTTTCGCTTGCTCTTGGATGACCCAAGAGACCCGCTGAATGGTTTGGGATAGTTGATGGTATAAAAACATCATCCGCGACGAGCTCGCTAATATTTGATAGCGTGCATCGCCAAAAATACTTTTCAACACTTCCTCGACCAAAGACTGCCTCATTTCTTCTGTCAAATTGGTCAACGATAACTGATCACGGATCAATAGACTTAAAAAGCGATCCAAGGCATCATGGAAAAATTCACCCGTAACAGCCGGAGTTAAGCCGTAAATATCGCGTTCCTTTAAGCGTAAGCCGTACTGGACGAAGTAGCGGTATTCACAGTTGTGATACGTCTCTAGTCGAGAGACCGAGCTATAAAGAGAGGACCCGTACAGTTTTTCAGCCTGCTCTTTCGTTAATGAAACAGGAATATTTTGAAAATCACTACTCATAAAGACCATTTCTGCTACTTCACGTAACGGCGACTGCAAGACCTTTTGTTTCAATTGACGCCACACTGTCGGTAATGGCAGTTTTTCTTGCTTAGATTGGCGTTCAATCTGACTAATCCGGCGAATCAGACCGCGATAGGTGCCGACTACTTCGGTCGGTACTATTTCTTTTTTTAGACTCGCTTTTTTTGTAGCGGTGACCATCTGCCAGTCGAGTAATCGCTGAATATAGGGCGACGGCTTGACGAATTGTTCAGTCTCTGAGCTAGCTGGGTAGCTGAGATACGTCCGCTTCGCTCCAGCCAAAAGTAAACTATAGCCGACATGTGGTTCTTTTCTTAGATTTTCTTTGACTGGGTCCATTAGTCGTTCACCTAAAAGTTGTTCGTTTAACCATTCTCTTTCATTTGAGTCAAGTAAGGTTTGATTTTCTTGCTTTCTAGGTAATGCTGTCTCGGTCGCACCTAAGACAAAAACGACTTCGGCCTGTGCAGGACGAGCAAGATCGATGCGATTGACTTGAACTTGATCGATGGACGTAGGGATTTTCCCAAAGGTCACATTCGTCAAACTATGAATTAACAAATTCGTATAGACAGACCAATCAAATGGCGTGTCCCCAAATAGATGGACAAACTCATCGAAAGTCGCCATTAATGCCGACCATGTTTGTTCATGATTGCGTGCTTGATCGAGTTCACCGGCTTGGACTGCTTCATTTCGCCAAGCGAGCAATTGCTGATCGACCCCATTTTTTAGTAAGAAGTCATACAGCATGCGTGTAGCTTCAGCAAACGTCTCAGCTTGCTTTATTTTGATTAAAAAACCATGGATGTCTCTACGAAACGCCTGCCGTAGCTTGTTGGTTTTTAGTGATAGATCCGTCGTTTCGACAGGCATCTCCTGCTCTGCATCAAAAGAATAGACTTGCCAATCTTTCGCAGAAATCCATCGTTTGCCATGGAAATTTTGGGCAAGCGCGATGTTTTCTGTCACATCAATCAACTGTTGAAATTGTATTTGTTGTCTCGAAAAATCTGGATAGGCTTCTTTTACATAGTGTGGGACATACAATTCTGTACGATACAAACGAATAATATCAGTCAAACGATAATAATACCGATCCAAATCCACGATAGTCTCCAAAAACTGAACCAATGGATGCTGGACCATCTTTTTCTTTTCATTGACATAGACTGGAATCTCATACTCAGCAAAGATACTAGCTAAATACGGTCGGTACTTATCTTCCTCAGCTAAAAAAAGCTGGATATCTTTATACGTCTTCTCTTTGCCTAACTCGGTCTCGCCAGCCACGATTCGCCTGATTTCCAAGGCGACTTGATGCATCTCTGTTTGGATGGAATCAGCTTGCCACACATGGAGGTAATCATCCACGGCTTTGTCTTTTATGAAAGTCTGTCCATTTTGCGTCTGGCGGAAAAATTGCTCCACAACAAAGCGATTATCCGATTGATCGTTCGCCACCACTTTGTTATCAAAAAGAATCGGAATGCTTTGGTCTTTTGCGAAATTCAAGAAATAATCATACGTTTTTTGTGCATCAAAAAATAAATCCAACGGTGACGTATTCAGTGCCGGGTGATCTAAAAGCAAGTCAATTTTCACCTGTCCGAGCTGCATCAGCGTTGCGATTAAGCCTTTTTCATCTGGTTTAAAGGACGAAAAGCCAGTAATGATAAACATCGTCTTTGAAAACTCACTCACATTTATGAGCTTGCTCACCAAGTAATTGGTTAACTCAATCAAAGGCTGTGCAAGGGACACTTCTTTTTCAAGTAGCTGCTGCTCATACCAGCCAAAAATTTGAGATAGTTCATGCAGCTTTTCTTCGATTTCAGCTGATGCATTGTCCTTCTCACCCATTAAGTGTAATGCTTCAACTGACACGCCCCCTTGTTGAAACTCGGCATATAAAGAGACGAGTTGCTGGACAAACCCTAGCTTGCTAATCTCACCACGAAATAGCTGCAAATCTGCCCGGTGTTCAACTAGCACTTTTTGCATGATCATATTGGCACCTGACTCACTGATTGTCTGCTTTGTCTGATAGGTTTCGATTTCTTGCAGATAATACCAAGCTAATCGTTGAAAACTAAACACTTGCGCACGAATACTCGCAAAGCTCTCAGTTTGATCTTCTTTTAGTCCATGCAATAATGTCATTTCACGCTCAAATTTATTGTAGTTTGGAACCAAAAAAAAGACCTGATAATCAGTTCCTTTTTTTAGCCACTCCCGCGCCATTGTAAGGTATTCTTTTTGATGATCGACAAATCCATTACCTAAAATAAATTGTAATGACATACTCTTCCTCCTTACTTTGTTTGAGACTGTTCTCTTTATTTTACCATACGACTTCTTGAATGGAACAACAGATGACAATCAATTCAATTGCTGAAAAAAATGGAAAACAGCAATGATACCTTGCTATTCATTTCATTCTATGAAAAAATACGTTACAATAGAAAAAAAGAAAATGAGGTGCAAAAAAATGACACAATTTTTTGAAAAATTACAAAAATACGCGCTTTTACGTATGATTTTTTTGGTACTTATCGGAGGATTCATGCTTTTTCGACCAAATGAAATTTTTCATGGCGTCGTATACATAGTCGCCGGCTATACAGCATTTTTAGGTTTGCTAAATCTAGTCGTCGCTTTCCGCAACCGACAAGAAGGCATGAGTAGTTTTGGCCTAATAAGTGGTGTGCTACTTTTGGTGGCTGCTTTAGCTATTTTGGTCCTTGCTAAACCAATCGTATCAATCATTCCAATCTTTTTTGGTATTCTATTTGTCATCTATGGTCTGGTAAAATTCGTCAAAAAGCCAGCTCGCCGAATTGTAAATGAGCCATCCCTACCTCGAAAGATTTTTTATCTCTTGATTCTATTGGTAGGAATCTTATTAATATTTAACCCATTCAAAACAGTTTTACTGGTTGCGCAAATTGCCGGAGCAGTAATTTTATTGATGGGAATTGAAGAAGGTATCAACTTCTTTAGACGCAACTAGAAAACATATTGAATCGAAGGTGACAAAATGAAAAATAATTTCCATGAGTTTCGGTCTGTTGGGCTTTTATTGACGTTTATAGGCGGCGCTGTGGACTTATACACCTATACGCATTACGGCGCATTCGCCTCTGCCCAAACCGGTAACTTAGTACTATCAATTTCTCAAGCTGTAAATGGTGAGTGGAGTGGCACGGGCCAAAAATTATTATCGGTACTCTTTTTCTTTTTAGGCGTACTTACTGGTAAATTTATGATGCGCTATTTCAGACTAAAAGGCTGGGCATTTTGGCGCCTTATTATTTTGTACGGTGAAGCAATTTTATTTTTACTGATTAGTTTTAGAAGTATTAACTCCCATCCAACACTCGTTACGATGGCAATTTCTTTTGCGACTGCCGCCCAGTGGATCTCCTTTGATAAAATCAATGGCCGCGCCTATACTAGCCTATTCACAACAGGAAATATGAAAGGCCTGGCTGCAGGATTACATGATTATGTCGTGACAAGGGATAAGGCAGCGTTTGATACATTTATGCATTACTTGCTAGTAGTGGGTGCCTTTGTCGTCGGATCAATCTGTGCAGCATTCTCTTATCGCTTTTTCCATGAACAAGGAATATTTTTAGTGTCCATTCTCTTTTTCTACTTAGCGATTAGCCAAACAATCCTAGTGTTAAAATTTTACCGAAGCGATTATGAATAGATTTTCAGATGGTAGATAGACTTGTTTAAATCGAAGCAAAAAGACCATAAAATCCAGAAGTTGGTTCTCAAATTTCTGGATTTTATGGTCTTTTTTATGTTTACTCGTCGTTTAAATCAAATTTAGTGACGCCTAATTATATTCTACGTTGACTAGTCGATTACTAAAATCTCTTTGACACAGTCACGCATGCTTTGAATCGCCACTTCTCGCTCGTGGCGAATCGGCAAGCGGTACAAGTCACTAACTGCTTTCGGAACCGATAAGTTGGTTTGCTCAAAGACCAGCGTAATCCAGTCAAATTCAGATTCAGCTGTAGCGGTGTCATCAAGAGCATGCGCCACTACTTGAGGGAATTTATAAGGACTGGCCGTCGATACAATGACCATCTTCGTTTGATCCCCTGTTTCTTCTTTGTACCGATCACTGACAGCTTTGGCTACTGCAGTATGCGGATCAAGCACATAGCCATGACGATCGAATTCTTGTGCAATGACATCGTTTGTTTGTTCAAATGACGCAAAATCAGCATAGAATTCGCCTAATTTTTCACGCATCTCAGGAAGAATATCATACTTTCCTTGATCAGAAAGTGCGGCCATCAACTGCTGAATGGTTTGGACATTGTCACCACCGATTTCAAATAATAGTCGTTCTAAGTTACTAGAAATTAAGATATCCATTGATGGTGAAGACGTGACAAAAAATGGTCGATTGCGATCGTACGTACCTGTAGCAAAGAAATCCGTTAAGACATTGTTTGTATTGGATGCACAAATCAGCTTATTAATCGGTACACCGATGGCCTTTGCGTAGTGTGCCGCTAAGATATTACCAAAATTTCCAGTCGGTACAGTGACATTAATGGATTCGCCATTTTTGATTTCATCTTGCTTCACCAATTGTGCATAGGTATAGACATAGTAGACGACTTGTGGAATCAGGCGACCAATGTTGATAGAATTCGCGGAAGAAAATTGTTTGTTTTGACTAAGTAACTCTTTTCGTAATTGTTGATCATTAAACAATTCCTTGACTTTACTTTGAGCGTCGTCAAAGTTTCCCTCGACTGCAACAACATAAGTATTGTCGCCACGTTGCGTACGCATTTGTCGCTCTTGAATTTTGCTGACACCATCTTTTGGATAAAAGACAATAATCTTCGTATGAGGCACATCTGCAAAACCTTCCATTGCCGCCTTACCTGTATCACCAGAAGTCGCTGTCAAGATGACTAGCTCATTTTCGACGGCATTTTTCTTAGCGGCAGTCGTCATTAGATGCGGCAAAATCGACAAGGCCAAGTCTTTAAAGGCGATGGTCGGCCCATGAAACAACTCCAAATAACTATCTGATCCGACTGTTTTTAATGGCGCAATCAATGGCGTTTCGAACTTTTCATTGTAGGCATTTGTGATACAAGCTTTTAATTCCTCTTCAGTAAAATCTGTATAATAGGCGGCTAAAATTTCATAGGCCACCTCTTGATAGGTCGCATGCTGCAACACGTCAAAATCTAGTGTAATAGCTGGTTGCTTAACTGGTACATAGAGTCCGCCGTCTTCAGCTAATCCTTGAAGAATGGCTTGCGATGCTGTGACCAAATTTTTATCGTTACGGGTGCTTTTATAAAGTAGTTGTGACATAGTCTCCCCCTCTTATATCATTTTCGCATAATTTTCATCATTTTATCATTTAATTTCTGAATAAACTAGCATTTACGAAAAAATCGCGGAAAAAAGTCATTTAGTCTGATTCGTGGTATAGTTTTAGGTGGGAGGTGACCGACTTGCTAACCTTAAAAGAAAAAATTATTGCAGAAAGTAAGCGAATCGGAATTGATAAAATTGGGTTTACTACGGCTGACCCCTTTATTGAATTAAAAGATTCTCTAGAAGAACAAAAAGCGGCTGGCCATACTTCAGGCTTTGAACACCCGAATATCGATGAGCGGATTTACCCCGAACGGACTTTTGATAATCCAAAAAGCATCATTGCCATCGCTCTTGCTTATCCGACTAGAATTCATGAAAGAATGCCCAGAGATCAAAGGCGTGGGCAATTTGCTAGAGTTTCGTGGGGAATTGATTACCATGATGTATTAAATGAAAAGCTGCAGCAGCTCATTGCCTTTATCCAGGCAGAAACTGCAGGTGTCGATAGCCACTTCAAGCCCCAAGTCGATACTGGTGAATTCGTCGATGTTGCCGTAGCACAACGCGCGGGTTTGGGATTCATTGGTAAGAACGGCTTATTGATTACGGAGGAGTTTGGCTCATTCGTCTACCTAGGAGAAATTGTGACCAATCTTTCGCTTGAACCTGATGAACCTGTAGCCAATGGTTGTGGCGACTGCACGCGCTGTATCACAGGCTGTCCGACGACGGCTTTACTAGGCGATGGTCGCATGAACGCCAAACGCTGTCTCTCTTATCAGACGCAAACAAAAGGCATTATGCCAAATGAATTTCGTAAAAAAATGCATACTGTCATTTACGGTTGTGATATTTGCCAGCTGGTCTGTCCTTATAATCGTGGCAAAGATTTCCACTTCCACGAAGAAATGGAACCAAAAACCGATGAAGTCTATCCGCCACTCGTCCCTTTGTTATCAATTTCGAACAAAGAATTTAAAAAACAGTATGGTCATTTATCAGGCTCATGGCGTGGGAAAAAACCTTTGCAACGAAATGCTCTCATTGCTCTTGTTAACTTAGGTGCTAGGGAAAACTTACCAGAAATTATGCGTTGTCTGAAAGATCCACGTCCAGTTATCCGTGCGACAGCAGTATGGGCGACCGCTGAATTAACGAAGAAAGAACCAGCGGAAACAATTGCTCTTTTTGAAGAATTGCTCCTGGAAGAATCAGATGAAGAAGTTCAAGCGGAAATTAAAAAAAATCTCCACTATTTAGCGAAGATTTCCTAAGAGTCAACTTACTTTTCAATTGAAAAGTAGTTTCTTTGATTTAAATAACGAAACACTGGATATAGAATCACGTAAAAAATACCATTGCCGACTGCATGTACCGCGTCAAAGGAAACTCCTTGCAAATAGTACACCCAATAATTAGTCATGCCATAAATAAAATAATCAAATATGGACATGATAAAGCCGTATAAGAAGCCTGCCACTACCGCAAAGATAACTTGTAAGATGAGACTTTTTTGAAACACAGGTATTTTTTTCAAAAATTGGAAAACCAGTAAAATAATTGCATAAGCTAAAATTTGTTCGACCGTCCAAATACCAATCCCAAAATAAAGACTCGTAATCACTAGCGATAGTGCTGCGACAATGATGCCTCTTTTGACACCATTATAAAAGGTGAATAATAGAAAAATAGTCGTTAGTGGTTGAAAATTGGGTATGAATTGAAAAGCAAATCGTCCAACAACACAAGCTGCCGTAACCATTGCCAGTAATGTTAATTCTCTCGTTACGTATCGTTGATTCATAAATTTATTCCCCTTTTAATAAATTATTGGATCATCAGCATAATTAGTTTACATAATTTTATTATAGGAGGTTTTTTAAGATGAATACAGCCAAAGAAATCGAATTAAGTGTCCAACAGGTATTGGAAACAGTGCGAGCAAGTAGCTATCTTTGTGATAGCTATGGCAATAAAATTGAACAGGTCACCGCTATTGGAGAGTCACTTTTAAAGATTGAGTTTGCTAACAATCAAAAAACACTGATTGAGCATGTATCACAATTTCGTTGCTTTATTGCAAAATAAGCGAACTTTTACAAAATGTTTACTTAAAATTGATTTCAGTACGATAAGCTAACTATATCAAATAAGCACTCCAAAACCCTCACTCTCCCCCTATAGTGAGGGTTTTAGATGTATACACCTTTATTTGCTAGGTTCTCTTTGCATTCATTCAAATAGTCTAGATTGTGTTCAGGATAGATTGGATGACGGGAAACTGTTTCGCTAAGAGTTAAAAAAGCATCACATTTTTTCCCCCTGTACAAGGGATTCAGCCATTCCTCACTCACCTTGTATCCTCTTGACTTCATTTCGTCCATTACCAACTGGTGATAGTCAACTAAATAAGAAGGCGGATAATGAAAAACATAGTTCACCGTTGCATGAGGTTTTCCCCAACCGTTTCCCCGCAAGGCACAGCATTCGCGATGCTGACCTAATAATTGCTGGCGCGGCAGCTTTTCAATTAAATCTTGATGCCATAAATGCATAAATCCTCCACTCCTTTCGAATTCTTTCAACTAATTAGCCAAATAACCTATATTAAGGTACCACAGCCCAGTCGCTATAGACTATAAAACTGCTCGCAAACAAAAAAAAACTATGACAAGATGGTCCGAGTACTAACTTCGGAAATTTAAAATATTCTCAAACTATTAAAAATTTTTTTAAATATTGTCAGGAAAGCTACTTTTGGAACCCATTTTCATATTGATGAGTGTGAATGTATGTCGCAAAAATCAAAGTCAGCCAAATCAACTTACGACGAAAAAAGCCATAAAATCCAAAGCTTAGAATAAACTTCAGATTTTATGGTCTTCTTGCTTGTATCTTAGTGATTTCCTACCAACCACTTTTACTCGCTTCTATGAATCAGTCCGAGATGTCTTCGTTGTCGGATCAAGTCTCCGTTCAACAATCCCTAACACCCAGTCTGTCATAATGGCCATTAATGCTGTAGGTAACGCTCCCGCTAAAATAATCGCCGTTCCATCAGTTGCATTCGTCCCCCGGATAATAATATCTCCTAAGCCTCCTGCCCCGACAAAGGCACCGATTGCCGTAATACCAATAGCTACGACTAAGGCATTTCGAATCCCCGCCATGATCACAGATACCGAAAGCGGTAGTTCAATCATAAATAAACGCTGCGTAGCCGTCATCCCCATTCCTTTTCCGACATCAATAATATCTCGATCAACTTGGATCATGCCTGTGTAGGTATTTTTGATGATTGGCAACAGTGAATACAAGGTTACTGTCACAATCACTACATTTACCCCTAATCCTAATCCAATCATTAAAATCGAAACCATCGCGAGAGAGGGGACTGTTTGAATAATATTCGCTAGACGAATAACCCAGTCAGCCAGGCCACGTTTCTTGGAAATTGCGACTCCAATTGGTATCGCGATGATTGCAGCAAACAACACACCGTAGATTGAAATCAAAAAGTGACGAAGAAATTGACTAAAGACGTAGGTACCATTTTCTTTAAAATAATACACAAATTGCTCCAAAACATTCATATTTTGCAAATCCATTTCATCACTCTCCTTCAAAATACCTATTTTTTTCAAGAAATTCTTTGGCTACGACACTTGGTTCGACTAAGTTATTGTCTGCCTCAAAATTCAGCTTTTGCATTTCATCTGTTGAAATCGTACCAGCCAATTTGTCAATAATTTCTTGTAGTTTCGGTTGTTCTTTTAGAAGTTTGTTGTCAATTATCGGCACCGCATCGTACGGTGGAAAGAATTTCTTGTCATCTTCTAACATGACAAGATCATAGCTACCAATCCGTCCGTCGGTTGAATAACCTAATACGATATCCATTTTACCTGCCGCTACTGCATCATACACCAACCCAATTTGCATAGGTAAGATTGTTTTAAATTCAAATCCATATGCTTTTTTAAACCCTTCATAACCATCACCAGCCCGGGTAATCCAAGCTGGATCGACGCCAGCAGACAATTGATCAGCTACATTTTTCAGGTCACTGACTTTTGATAAATGATATTTTTCCGCTGTCTCTTTTGTCACTAAATACACATATGTATTATCAAATCCGTATGGTTTTAACCACGTTTCATTGTAGCGTTTTTCAAATTCTTTACTGACAATATCATATGCTTCGGTCGGATCTTTGACCGGATCAAGTCCAAGTGTGGTCGTTAAATCCGTTCCCGTATAACGTGCAGTCGAAATTTGTGCATCGCCATTCATCATCGCTTGGTGATTAATGGTTGTTGTCGCCAAGTTGTTGATGATAGTCACTTTATTATCTGTATAGTGCTCAATCATACCAGCAACCAAGCTAGCTAAAATTTGAGATTCCGATGTAATTCCGCCCGTTATCGTGATGGTCTTTTTTGAGTCACTGCTAGAAAGTCCAGGTAAAGAACAAGATGCTAAAAAGACTAGCAAACTGAAACAAAGTACGATGGTATAAGATTTTCTTTTCATTCCTCTACCCCCTTCAATGCACTAGGAGTAAGCATTTTTTCGACTAAGCCTAATAAATAGTCCGCTAATAAAGCTAAGATTGTCACTGGAATTGTCCCAGCAAAGATGAGTGCTGGTTGATAATTATTTAACCCACTAAAGATCAGATCACCCAAACCACCTGCGCCAATATAAGATGCTAAAGTCGCCCACGCAATCACATAGACGGCCGCTAAACGGATACCAGCCATAATCGTCGGCATTGCCAAAGGAAGCTCGACTGAAAAGATTGACTGTAAATTCGTCATCCCCATTCCTTTTGCTACGTCGACGTAATCTCGGCTAACATTTTTCATCCCGATATAAGTATTTCTTAATATCGGTAACAACGAATAAATAAACAAAGCGACAATCGCCGGTGTCTTTCCTACACCAAAAATTGGAATCATTAGTGCTAACAACGCCAAGGAAGGAATCGTTTGTAAAGCACTGGTTAAGCTAATCACGACATTAGCTATTTTTTTAAAGCGCGTCAATAAAACGCCAAATGGCACAGCCACAAGCACACCTAAAACCAGAGCAAAAGCCGAGATATACAAATGTTGAATACTTTTTTGTATTATGTCATTTCCATATTCTGCAAAGAAGTTTTCCATTACTAGACCTCCTCTTTGGCTGATTCAACTGCTCCACTAACTGTTTCTTCTTCGCCCCAAATAACATCATAGACAATATCCACTAGTGAAGCTCGCGTTAGAATGCCCACAAGTCTTTTCTCTTCATCGACCACTGGCACATACTTAATTCCTCTAGTCAAAATTCTACGCAAAGTATCCCGTAAAAGTGCCGACTGTTTTACAAAGAAGACTTGTGGATTCATGACTTCTCCGACTGACTTCCCTGATCCCCGTTCACGGTCGATGACTTCGACATCGATATAGCCTTCAAGGTGGTTCGATTCATCCACGACTAGTAGTGTATCCACTCGTTTTTGCCGCATCAAGCGAATGGCTTCTTGTAATGAGTGTTCGCGCGTAATCGTAATTGGATTGGCCAGTGCTACTTCACCAACTATTGTTGCATCCGGTTTTGCTTGCAATAAGCGGTCCTCACCGATCAGCTCTTCGACAAACTCATTGGCTGGATTCCGTAGTATCTCGTCAGGCGTGCCAAATTGAATTACTTTTCCGCCACTCATGATCACAATGCGATTCGCTAATTTTAACGCCTCATCCATATCATGGGTAACAAAGACGATGGTTTTTCCTAAACGCTCTTGCAAATCTTTCACCAAATCCTGCAAGGCGTCTCTCGTGATTGGATCTAGTGCGCCAAAAGGTTCATCCATTAATATAATATCCTGATCAGCAGCCAATGCGCGCACCACCCCGATCCGCTGTTGTTGCCCACCTGAAAGCTCGCTTGGATAACGATCGAGCATCTCTCTAGGTAGTTCAACAAGATCAATCATTTTTTCTGCTGTTTTGTTTCGTTCTTCATCGCTAACTTTTAACAGTTTTTGCACTAAGGTAATATTGTCGCGAATCGTCATATGTGGCATAAGACCAATACTCTGAATGACATAACCGATCTTTCTTCTTAATTCCACCGGATTAAGAGATTGTATATCTTGGCCGTCGATTAAGATCTTCCCCTCAGTTGGTTCATTCATCCGATTAATCATACGCATACACGTAGTCTTCCCGCTACCACTCGTACCAATAAAACAAATAAATTCACCCTTTTCAAAGGACACATTGACATCCTCGACGGCGATTTTTCCACCCTTGTAAACTTTTGTAACGTGTTGGAATTCGATCAAAACACTTCACCTCTTCTTCTTTTTTGTGTCTACATAAATAAGTATGGGTGAAAGACTGAGAATTCACAATTATTTTGCACGAAATATATTTTATTCCAGGACAGATGTTTTTCTATAAAGTAAAAAAAGCTTTCAAAAGAAAGCTTTTTCCCCATATTTTATCAATCTTTGTGATTCTTTTTATTTAAAGAGACATTCTCTTCAGAAAGATGTAGTCCTCTCGGGCCAATATGGGTAGAGAAGACAATGTTTGTTTTTGTATCACCAAATTTTTGAAGTTGATTAATGAATTCATCCAATTCAACCGTATTCGGAAAAAATACTTTTAACATCATCGAATATTCACCTGTTACACAATCACACTCCGTAACATTGGCCACATTTTCAATGAATGTATAAAAATTTTGTTTATCTTTGGCATTAACAGCGCAATGGATATACGCTTTTATTGAAAAACCTATCTTTTGATAATTTAATACGGCTTGGTAAGAATTAATGAATCCGCGATTTTCTAAATTTTGTAACCGAACAGAAACAGAAGGTGAAGAGATAAAACATTCCTCTGCCATTTGTTTGACGGTTTCTCGTGCATTTTTTTGAAGAATATTTAATATATTTTGATCAATTGCATCCATTCATGACACCTCACTTTTTTTTATTTTAGCGAGTAATTCACCAAGATGCAAGTAATTTTTGCATTTCATGTTATATTTTCTTACATTCGGAGTGTTTTTCTGAAAAGAATCACGAAAAATAAGCTGATTCCTGCAAAAAAAGCACAACTTAGATACATGATTGTAAAGTTTGTTAACGAAGCAACGACACCCCATAGTAATACGCCTCCGCCATATGCGACGTCCAATGATGCTGAAAAAATAGCAGTCGCTTTCCCTCGTTCTTGTGGCAAAGCATTTTCTAAGACGATGGTATTCATCATCGGAAGTAAGCATGCATAGCCAATACCATACAACATAGCAGCAACTATCAATCCCCAAAAAGAGGTCGTCCATGCAATTGTCAAAAAGGAAACACCAATACTAACAATGCTTCCAACAACCAAAACCATCGATTGAATGCGAATGAAGATACTCGGTAAAATAAAACGAATGCCAACCATTACCAGGGACATAATGGTAAAATAGTAGCCCGCGCCACCGATATGCTTTTCATTTGCAAATTGTGCGATAAAGGAAACTACACCAGAATTGGCAAAACAAATAAAAAATAAAATGGCGCTCGGAATAAGGATTGTTTTGCGTTTACTTAGCGCTTCCTCCTCTTGTTTTAAGCTGCTCTTTTGCAGCGTACCTTGAGCTTCATAGCCATCACGAATCAGGAAACTAAATAAAAAGGCAATCAATACAAATAAAAACGCACATTGGAACAAATGCTCGAAGCCAAACTTACTCGCAATGGTAAGTCCAATTAAAGGACCAATTGCACTAGGCAATGCTTGAGCAATACTAAAATACCCTAAACCGGCTGCTAATTGATCTTTAGGAATGCAATCGGCTGCAATCGTACTTGTCGCTGTACTTTGAATACTATTTGCTACTCCTTGGACCATACGTAAAACCAATAAAATGAGGATGGTTTTATAAAGTGTTAAAAAACCAAAATCAAGCAATAATAATACAATCCCTAAGATTAAGAGGCGTTTGCGTCCATATTTATCAAGCCAGATGCCTACAGGAAAACGGGTCACTAACGCAGCTAGTCCTAAGATACCGACTATAAAGCCAGACATAGCTTTGGAGCCACCAAATTGACTGACGTAAATTGGCAGTGACCCCATTTGCATAGTGACCGCTGTCGTAGCAAACGTACTGACGATCATTGTTACTATAAAATTTTTTGACCAAATTTTTTCGGATTGTTGGACTTCTTCCATACGCCCTCCTTAGGCAGACATGACTTCTTTGAAGCGCACTTGAGATAGGAATTGCTTCGTGCGATCTTCTTTCGGATGATTAAAAACTTCATCCGGTGATCCTTGCTCAATAATGTATCCATCTGCCATAAAAATAACTTTGTCTGCAACCTCTTGCGCAAATTGCATCTCATGAGTGACGACAATCATTGTTTGCCCACTATCAGCCAGACTGCGCATGACACTCAAAACCTCACCGACTAATTCAGGATCGAGAGCCGATGTCGGTTCATCAAATAGTAAAATCTCTGGTGTTAGCGCCATTGCCCGTGCGATCCCTACCCGCTGCTGCTGTCCACCAGACAATTGGATTGGATACATATCCTTTTTATCCTCTAGTCCGACTTGTCGCAAAGCATCCAGGGCGATTTGTTCCGCTTCTTTCTTTTTCACCTTGCGAGGTGTCACTAATCCTTCCATGACATTTTTCAAAATAGTCATATGACTGAATAGCTCGTATGATTGAAACACCATTGCCGTCTTCAAAGCAATTTCACGCGCTTGTTTTGCGCCAATTGATGCTAAATTGTACATCGTATCGGCAAGTTGATAATTTC
The DNA here is from genome assembly GCF_023743875.1 of Enterococcus italicus. NCBI lineage: Bacteria > Bacillati > Bacillota > Bacilli > Lactobacillales > Enterococcaceae > Enterococcus > Enterococcus italicus. The sequence goes on along the minus strand of NZ_JAMRVB010000001.1, from coordinate 782,195 downwards.
CCTCATTGGGTTCTTCAAGTAGATTTAAACAGCGTAAGAAAGTTGTTTTCCCTGAACCACTGGGACCGATAATACAGACCACTTCACCACGATGGATGGTCAAGTCAATCCCTTTTAAGATTTCATTTTTGCCAAATTGCTTCTTTAAACCAAAAACTTGTGCTTCAATCATAAGACCACTCCTTATAATGATATTGTGTTTCTTGATGCCCCAGACTCTAAAATATCGCGTGCATTGTTCAATGCGGTCTCGGCAATTTCTTTGACTGCAAGTTGTGTGTAATAGGCAATATGTGGCGTGATAAAGACATTTGGATAAACCATCAGCTCTTGATAAAATGGATTTTGCTCTTGTCCTACTTGGAAGTACTTCTCTTCATCTTCCAGTGTATCTAACATACATCCACCCTCACTATGTTCTAACCAACGAATCAGTGCTTTCGTGTCAATAATTTTTCCTCTAGCGGTGTTGACGATTTTGGCAGTCGGTTTCATTTTGGCAAAGAGCTCACCATCAAAAAGATGCACCGATTCCTTTGTCAAAGGTATATGTATGGATAAGATATCAGCCTGACTAACCAAATCTTCTAACGAAAGATAGCTGACCAGCGAGGCAAGCTCCTTGTCCTGTGTGCGACTATAGGCCAGGACAGTTCCACCCATAGCGACGATTGTCTGAGCGACTACTTTGCCAATTCGACCAGTGCCGATAATGCCGACCTTAATATCTTGAATCTCATCGCCAATAGCTGTTTTTCTGACTAACTGATCATCCGTGTGCATACGCATCGGAATATTGCGAGCGAGCATTAGGATTGCCATTACGGCAAAGTGTCCGACCGACGTAGGACTGTATGCGGGGACATTGGTTACTTGAAGGTGATATTTTTTCGCCCACTCAAGATTAACACCATCGATACCTGTCGATTTAATCGACAACTGCTTCATGCCATAATTACTCAACATCCGATAAAAAGTCTCACTTTCACGCATATCAACACTGGGATAAAGACAGATACCGTCATGACCTTTTGCATATTCGATGGTTTCTTTACTGATTTGTTCTTTTCTTATTGTGACAGGAATTTTATGAAGGAAGGACCATCGTTGAATGAATGGTTCCTCCTCTTCACTTACTCCATAATAAATTAATTTCATACACGACTCTCCTCAGATAGCTTTTGATACTTGTTCAACACGAGCAAAGCTGATGGCATCTTGCATCTGCTGAATGCCAAGTCTAATATCTTCAATCGTTGGTTTTGTAAAATTCAGACGAAAGAATTTTTCATATCCTTTACCGTCAACACTCATAATGTTACCAGGAATCACGATAACTTTGTGATCAAACAAATAATCTAAGAAGGCTTCTTCGTCGACATCTTCTGCTAACTCACAACAGATAAAGTAGCCACCAGTCGGTTCAATGTAGTGTATCGCATCTTGGGGGAGCTTTGCTAATTCTTCTAACATGACCGTGAGTTTTTCACGATACAACTCTTTCAAATAAGAGACATGTTGTTCAAAATCATAATTTTTCATGAACTCTGTAAGCAATACTTGCCAATAAAAATTGGTGTGAGAATCAGAAACTTGTTTGGCTAATACTAATTTTTCAAAGATTGCTGGCGGCGCCATGACAAATCCTAGCCGTGTACTTGGTGCGAGAATTTTTGAGAAAGAGCCAGCATAGATAATCAAATCATCCGTATCAAACGACTTCATCTTAGGGATGGAATCGCCAAAGTAAAGCAAATCTCCATACGGATCATCCTCAAAAATGAGCAGGCCATATTTTTTCGCTATTGCATAAATTTCCTGCCGTTTTTCCAATGGAATCGATGTGCCTAGTGGATTTTGAAAGGTAGGAATCAAATAGAGTAACTTAATGCGATGCTCCGTATCTTTTGCCAACAGTTCTTCTAAGACTTTCGTATCGAGACACTCCTCATCGACATTCATCGGCACGGGGACAGCTTTTGCACCATATCCTTTAATCGCATTGACTGCTCCGGAGAACGTTTGCTCCTCGCAAAGGACGACATCCCCTTCATTACATAGAACTTTAATGACTAAATCCATTGCTTGTGTCGAACCCGAGACAATCATTAAGTCATCGTCACTCGCAATCGCAGACTGTTTGGCAATCCGTTGTTTGACTAATTCTCTTAATTCAGGTAAGCCTTCACTAGCACCATATTGGAGAAACGACTCTGGATCAAATTCGGTATACATTCTTTCCGAAATGGTCTTTAAGGTCTCCATCGGAAAAGCATCAATTGATGGGTAACCATAGGCAAAAGAAATCACATCTTTTGCTTCCATATTTCTTTTCGCATTTTCTCGTAAGGGTGACCCTTGTAATTGGTTAATTCGATCCGCAAATTGATAGTGCATCTAGTTTCCTCCTATACAGCAAATTGATTCGTAAAACGTGAAAGAAAGGCTTTTGTCCGCTCTTCTTTTGTGTGTTCAAATACTTCTTGTGGTGATCCTTGTTCGACGACGTAGCCATTTTCCATAAATACTACTTTATCAGCTACCTCATAAGCAAATTTCATTTCATGTGTGACTAAGACCATTGTCGCACCAGTCTCCGCAATCTCACGAAGCAAGGCTAATACTTGGCCAACAAGCTCAGGGTCAAGTGCAGAGGTCGGTTCATCAAATAAAATGACTTTTGGATTGAGCGATAATGCACGCGCAATGCCAATCCGCTGTTGCTGCCCACCTGAAAGTTGACTAGGATAAAAGTTGCCCCGCTCCGATAGACCGACCTGCTCCAATAAATGCGTTGCCAACTGATAGGCTTCTTCTTTTGATTTTTTTTGGGCCATCATGACCGGCATTGCAATGTTTTCAATCGCCGTCTTATTTTGAAACAGCGCATAATTTTGAAAAACCATTGCCGTTTTTCGCTGATGAGCTAAAATCTCTTTTTCTTTGGCCTTACCAACTTCGATTAATTGATTATCCAAGGTCATTTGTCCGTGATCCGCTCGCTCCAAAAAATTTAAGCAGCGAAGAAACGTCGTCTTTCCTGACCCACTCGGACCTAACAAGACGACCACCTCGCCTTGATGGACATCCAAATCGATTCCTTTCAGTACTTCTTTTTTGCCAAACTTTTTATGTAAATTTCTTACTTCTAACATGGTCATAGAGAAGCCCTCCTTAATTTCCGATTCATGCGTTGCTCGAATAGCTGCGCACATTTTTCGATAATAATACTAATCACCCAATAAATAATCGCAACCGCCACATAAGCTTCTAAAAATCGGTAGTTTTGCTGAGCTGAGATTTTCGCTGCAGCAAAGACATCCACGACACTGACCATTGAAGCTAGTGCAGATGCTTTGATTAACGTAATCAGTAAATTACTAAACATCGGTACGGACACTGGAAAAGCTTGTGGCAATAACACTCGTCTGATCGTCTGGAAATTGGTCAATCCTAAAGATTTTGCCGCATCGAATTGTCCTTTTTTTATCGAAGAAAATGCTCCACGAAAAATTTCACTACTATTAATGATGGATAAAATACTTAAAGCAAAAATCGCAATCCAAATCATATTAAAATCTTTAAAACGAACCGACCAGTGCATCGCTTCTGCTAGATCATCAAATTTCTTGGAAGCAATCAAATAGCTTGCCAGAATAATTAACACAATCGGTACCCCTTTAAGTAAGGTGATAAATACTTGGAAAAAAGGCGCAATCACTTTGATTTTGTATTGTCTTGCTAGAGCAATCAATAGGCCAAAGAAGATACCTATGACTAAAGAGGAACCCGCCATGAAAAGCGTGGTTCCTACATAGTGACTAGCAATCTTTAAAGAATTTATCATTGTCGAAAAATCAAAACTCATAGTTGCTCACCCCTCTTAATCTTTTGGAACATAATCTCCATCTAAATATTTTTCAGATAGCTTCTTAATCGTGCCATCTTCTTTTAGTTCTTTCAATGCAGTATTGACCGCATCAATCAACTTTGTATCAGTCTTTTTATTAAATAACAAGTAAGCATCCGAGTTATGAACAGGTTCATCACCAATCTTTAGATCAACATCAAAGGTTTTATTGTAGTTATCAATTTGATATTTTGGTGCCAGGGTCGCATCCACCGCTCCAGACGTTAAGGCTTGAACGATTTGTTCGTTACTGTATTCACCATAAACTAAAGTAAAGGCATCAGGATTATCCTTTAAGTAATTTTCCGCCATCGCTGCTTGGTTCGTCGATGTCGTCACATAGACTTTCTTTCCTTTCAAATCATCAAAAGTGTTGTACGTTTCACCTTTATCTGGATCGTACGCGATATATGTATCCCAAACCACATAGCCGACATCACCATAAACAAATTTTTCTTTCCGTTCATCATTCACTTCATATTCATAAGCAGCCATTTGTGCTTTATTACTTTCAAGATTGGATAACGTCGTAGGGAAATCAGATCCTTCAAACGTAAAACTATAATCTTTCAATTTTTCGTCAATTGCTTTTACTACTGCGACATCATACCCATCATAGTCTCCATTTTCATCTAAATAAGCGTAAGGTAAGGCATCATTCCCTGTCGCAACGGTAACCTTTGTGACACTACTATCATCAGATGAACTTGATGCCGAACTGCTGCTCCCACAAGCAGCTAATAACAGTGATAAAGCCATGACACTTAAACCTGAAACAAGAGTTGATTTTTTCATACATTTTCCCCCTAAGAGCTATTTTTATAATGAAGTTGTTTTAACCTTCTCCTTTTTTTGAAAAAAAAGAAGCGATGGCAACGACACTTTTTTACTAGATGCTTGTTCGAATTTCATTTGCTCCTCTAACCATGCAAATGCTCTTTCAAGCACAAAACTTAATACAATAAAGATGACCGCAGCCCCTACATAACCTTCTAATGTATGGAAAGTAACAGCACCGATTGCTTTAGCTTTCCCTACTACGTCGATGACCCCGATTGTAAACGCTAATGAAGTATCTTGTAATAGTGCTACCGTTGTTGTGCCAAATGAAGGCAAAGCCACTCGCACCATTTGTGGTAAAATGACTGTGCGATAGGACTGGACTCGTGTAAGCCCACAAGCAATAGCGGCTTCTTTTTGTGTCGCAGGAACACTTAATATTGCGGCTCGAATCGTTTCAGATTGAAAAGCTGCTGTATTTAATCCATACGTAATATAAATGAAAAAGATTTTGTTCCAAGATGATACGTCAATATTTACCGCTTCTAACAAAGTCGGGACGCCATAATACACTACATAAAGTTGTACTAAAATCGGTGTCCCTCGTATAAACGAAACAAAAATGGCACTGAGTTGAGTCAATATCGGGATCTTTTCTACTCGTATGAAAGCAATGATACTACCTAAAACGAGTCCTACTAATGTCGCAATGACTACGATCATTAACGTAACAGGCAATGCACTTAGTATTTTGGGAAAGTATTGATACACTAATTCCCAATTGAAAAAACTTTTCATGGCCATTCCTCCTCGTTGCAAAAATCTGAATTTTCTGATTTTTAAAAGCATACCTTGTTTCACTAACTTTTCCTATATTTCCCTTGTCTATAATCGAAATATTTTATAAATTGTGAAGTTCACCTTATCTTCATCAAAATAAATCGATTTCATCTATAAATTATTAAGCACAAAAAAACCATAAAATCCGTAAGTTTCTTTGTAAACTTCTGGATTTTATGGTTTTTTGTATTAGTAATTCGTTCTTTTACACAGATTATTCGGATTTGGCATCACAAAATTATAGACCGAGTGTAATCGACAAGAAGACAGTAATAATCATGGAAACAAATAATCCCGGCAAGAGATTCAGTGTTGGAAGCTCTTTGATTTTTAAAATTGCCAATCCTGAAGCAAAGATCAATATCCCTCCGATAATCATCGGCTCTACAAAAAGTGTCGGATCTAACGATTGCTGAAAAAGAAAAGCCACTAAGTAAATGCTTCCTTGCCAAATAAATAACACCAGCGCAGCCCACATGATACCAAAACCAAATGTTGCTGCTAATACAATCGAAGTAATTCCATCCAATACCCCATTTGTTATCAAAAAAGTGTAATCTTGATTGATCGCAGCTTGAATCGGCCCTAGTATCGATAGACTGCCAATACAATATAGTAACACAGCCGTTGTCAGGCCACTTGCTAAACTGCCATTTGTACCCTGATCAATTTTTGAATTCATCCTTTGTTGTAACTGCAAGCTTTCACCGATGACAGCACCGATTGCCAGACTTAGGATAAACACTATTGGGTACTGGCTTTTTTCTAGATTTACGACTGTTGTATGTAGACCGATAGCAATCGCTACTAATCCCATTGCCTGTAATAAAATCGTTTGGAAACGCACCGGAAATCGTTCCCTTAAAGATCCTCCGATGAGGGACCCTATAATAATGGTACTCACATTAAATAATGTTCCCCACATAGCTAGACATTCTGATGGATATAGTTAACCAAGTCGGCAGTCTTATCCCATCCTAAACATGGGTCAGTAATCGATTGACCATATTCTTGCGAGCCGCCTTCTCCGCGACCATCCGCCAAGTAACTTTCAATCATTAGCCCACGAACTAGTTTACTGATTTGTGGATTCCAAGCACGGTTAGTTAACACTTCTTTGGTAATACGGATTTGATCCAAGTATTTTTTCCCTGAGTTGTCATGATTTGTATCGATTAGCACAAATGGATTGCTAAAGGATTCTTTGTTGTACATCGCAGCTGCTTCTAATAGGTCTTCATAGTGATAATTGGGTTTAATTCTACCACAATCATCCAATCCACCACGTAAGATTAGATGAGACAATGGGTTTGAGCTTGTTGATACCTCTACCCCATTGTAGATAAAGGATTGCGAACGCTGAGCCGCATGCAGCGCATTAAACGCAACGGATAGATTCCCACTTGTTGGATTTTTAAGGCCAACTGGTGCATCAATTCCACTTGCAACAAAGCGATGTTGTTGATTTTCAACCGAGCGTGCACCAACTGCATGGTAACTTACGAGGTCTGACACGAGTTCAAAGTTTTCTGGGTACAACATTTCATCCGCTGTCGTCAAGCCAGTCTCTGTTAATACGCGACGATGAATTTTGCGTACTGCAACCATACCACGAATTAAGTTAACTTCTTCATCGGGTGATTGTTGGTAAAGCATCCCTTTGTAGCCATCGCCATTTGTCCGAGGCTTATTTGTGTAAACACGTTGAACAATAAATACTTTGTCTTTTACTTTTTCTTGTAATTCAGCAAGGCGCTGCGCATAGTCAAATACCGCTTTTTCATTGTCTGCCGAACAAGGACCGATTACTAGTAAGAAGCGTTGATCTTCCCCGGTAATAATTCGTTTTAATTCTTCATCGCGCGCAGTTTTGTAGTCTGCTTGCTCTTTCGTCAATAACGACGTATTCTTTACCAAATCCAAATTTATTTTTTTGCTTAGTTTTTCAAAACTCATACTATTCTTCCTTTCTACATGCCCTTTTCTATTTAAGAATGATATCTCAAAAACAAGACAAAAAAATCCTTAGCATCACCTGCTAAGGACGAATAATTATCCGCGGTACCACCTTAATTGAAGAATAACTCTTCCACTTTACGTCTATTTAATTCTAAACCAACCTGACGTACTTCAACTTGACACTATCATCGATTTGCAGCAACCATCGACTTTCTATAAGAGGGAATGCCAAATTTACTTCATTAGGAGGTAACGTCCATACGTTAGCTGAACTATAGCACAAGACTCGTTTTCACGTCAATACTTTATCTGAATAAACTCTCATTAAAGCGTATCACTTGGGAAATGGTATCGACCGTCACGTTAATACCATACGGCAATACTGTTCGTGGATACGCATGACCAAATGGAAAGTTATACGCAATCGGCAGTGACTCATCCGCAATGGTATCAAGCAATACTGATTTGTATTCTTCATAGAAGCACTCATCTTGCGGTTTTCCTACAATAATTCCTACAATTTGTGAGAAGACACCAGTCTCTTTTAAAATGCCTAGTTTTTGTTTGTACGCTTCTGGTGAGATTTTTTCTTCGCACGTTTCTATAAATAGAATCGCACCTTGCCATTGTGAGCTTTCTGGCCAGAGGTGATAGTTTGCTGTAATTGTCTTTTCATCTGGATACCGTTCCCCAGATAAAAAATCAGTCAAGCTTTCAAAGCAACCACCTAATAGATGGCCAGTAAAGCTAGGTGCCCCTTGCAACAGTTCAAATCCTCGGATATCTTGGTGACTACTACGCGCCTCTCCTTTAGCATTGGCTGAAAAGTCTTTACGCTCCTCGTACCAGATTGCACTCGGTAAGATAGTTTCTTGAAGTGGCTCTTCTGCTATAAACTGCTCGATAGCTGATTTGGTATAGGGAAGCATAGCTGGTCCAATGTCACCAAAATCGGTAAGAAAGGACGGACCATAAAAAGTCTGCAACCCTAGCTGATAAAACATCAGATGATTAATCGTTGTATCTGAATAGCCGGTAAAAATCTTTGGATGTGTTACTACAGCCTCACGAAATTCTTCATCCTCCATCAAATACGGCAATATCCGATACGTATCGTCGCCCCCAATCGCGCACACAATACCTTTGATACGTTCATCCAAAAAGGCCGCCTTGATATCTTCCGCTCGCTTTTCTGGATGATTGCGAATATAGTCACTTCCCGCAAGTGCGTGCTTCGTAAATACAGGCTCTAACCCCATCTCTCTCATACGCTTTGTACCAATTTCTACATTATATGCACAGTGGTCATCACCTAAAATACCACTAGATAAACTTACGATGGCAACTTTGTCTCCTTTTGCTAGACGAGCTGGTTTTTTTCTCATGTCGTTCCTCCAATCTAAGTCACTAGACACTCAAAGACTAATCCTTGTTGCTCTTATCCTAAAAGAATCCTACCCAAAAAGCAATGGCAAGTGCAATTAATTGACTTTGACTTTATTTGACCTATAATGAAGGTATCAAAGATAGTGCTTACAAATTGTAAGACACTACAAATAATGGAGGGATTTTCAAATGGCAAAAGAACATTACAGTCGAACAAAACCACACGTAAATATTGGAACGATTGGACACGTCGATCACGGTAAGACGACATTGACGGCGGCGATTACTTCTGTTTTAGCCAAAAAAGGTCTAGCAAACCCTCAAGACTACGAAAGTATTGATGCCGCTCCTGAAGAACGCGAACGTGGGATTACGATTAATACCGCTCACGTCGAATACGAAACCGAAAAACGCCACTATGCGCATATCGATGCTCCAGGACATGCGGACTACGTAAAAAACATGATTACCGGTGCCGCTCAAATGGACGGTGCGATTCTCGTCGTCTCAGCGACTGACGGACCAATGCCCCAAACGCGTGAACACATTTTGCTTTCACGACAAGTAGGTGTAAAAGATTTAATCGTCTTCTTAAATAAAACAGATTTAGTTGATGACGATGAACTGATTGATCTAGTCGAAATGGAAGTTCGTGAACTCTTAAGTGAATACGATTTTCCTGGCGATGATATTCCGGTCATTAAAGGCTCTGCATTAAAAGCACTAGAAGGTGATCCTGATGCCGAAGCTGCCATCATGGAACTGATGGATACTGTCGATGACTACATCCCTACTCCAGACCGTGATACGGACAAACCATTGCTATTGCCTATCGAAGATGTCTTTACCATTACCGGGCGTGGGACCGTTGCTTCTGGTCGAATCGATCGCGGTACTGTAAAAGTCGGTGACGAAGTCGAAATCGTCGGTATCAAACCTGAAACCCGTAAAGCAATCGTTACCGGAATCGAAATGTTCCGTAAAACATTGGATTTAGGTGAAGCTGGTGATAACGTGGGTGTCTTATTACGTGGTGTCGATCGCGATGAAATTGAACGTGGCCAAGTTTTAGCAAAACCAGGCTCCATTACTCCACATACTAAATTCAAAGGTGAAGTCTATGTCCTTACAAAAGAAGAAGGCGGTCGCCATACCCCATTCTTCAACAACTATCGACCACAATTTTACTTTAGAACAACCGATGTCACTGGGAATGTCGTGCTTCCAGAAGGTACAGAAATGGTCATGCCTGGCGATAACGTCACCATCGAAGTCGAATTGATTCACCCAATTGCCGTCGAAAAAGGGACAACCTTCTCTATCCGTGAAGGTGGCCGGACAGTCGGATCTGGTATCGTAACAGAAATCGAATCATAAAAGCTGAACGAAAGCTAGTCAGCCACAAAGAAAAAGCCCATAACATCCAAAAGTTGTTTTCAAACTTTTTGGATGTTATGGGCTTTTTGTCTTTATAGGTCATTCTCGGATTTTTAATTAGCATTTGCAGCCCTCTCGGAAATTTTAGAACTGATTTTCAGAAGTTCTGATTCATTACTCAGAGCTAAACGCTTTTGACACATCCTCTTTTAACGGTGAGTCAAAAGCAGCTCTCTCGACAATGAATCAAAACTTCTTGAAAATTTGGGAACCAATTTTCAGAAGTTCTGATTCATTACTCAGAGCTAAACGCTTTTGACACATCCTCTTATACAATGCCTGGACTCAAACTTTTACAAGAATACAGCCATGAGCCGCCATCACCTTCCCCATCATTCGAGCAAAGAATCATTTTTTTCTTATCTGGATGGATTGCAACTGAAGTCGAACGCATCATTTTTTGATTGATTCGCTCAGGAATGAGCACTTGCTCGATTGGATTACCATTACGATCAAAAACCATTACGCGACCTTGCATATACATCGCGACATATAAATGATCTTGTGCGTCAATACAAATTGAATCCGGTCCTTCTAGCCCTGTAAAGTTATAAGGTACGGAACTTCCATAGTTGGCAATCACTATCGGATCATCTGTCATCGTCAGATAGTGCAGACGATTTTGACTCATCTCAGTCACCCACAGACCATCCCCCGCTAAATTTAACGCAACTCCATTTGGCACCGCCATATTCCCCATGACTTTGGTAATCGTTTGATAATCAGGTGCAACATAGTAGACACCGCCAGTCGGCTCACAAGAATACCCTTTAAAGTCCGTAAAATAGAAGCCGCCATTTTTATCAAAAGTTAAATCATCGACCACATAGCCTAAAGAAGAATCAACAACGACTTGGACGTCACTTCCATCAGCATTCATCGAAATCACACTACCAGTTGATTTCATATCTCCTAAGAAACAAACAAAGAGGCGTCCATCTTGACGGCGCTTGACCGTTGCAGGATTTTCATCTGGAAACGAAGCAATCTGCTTCAGTTCCATCTCATCTAACGAAAGACAATACACCCCACCACCAAACACATCAACAAAAAACAAATGCCCTTGACCATCAAAGCACAATCCTTCGAGCTGCATTTGACTATCCGACACTTTAAACCAGGGCTTTGCTTCTTTTATCGGAATAGCTCTTTCATTATATGGAACGGACGCTATTAATTCTGACTTACTCATTGTTTCACCTATCCTTCACGCTTCATCGTAATAAAACCGTTTACAGGTTCACTAGAATTGTATCATGAAAATTTGAGAACTATAATGAAATTTTTAGCCGATCTCTTTTATTTTTGCATTCCTTTATTACGGTTATAGCCCCGAGTGAATCCATCATAAGCCAAGATCGCCTCATGGTCCAATTCATTCAATGTTATACTACTGCTTTTACTAAGAGGAACAAATTGAATCGAAAAATTAGTCCCATAACGAAAATCCGCGTATACGTCAGGTAAGCGCCCAATAGAATAGTACCTTACCTTAAAGAAGACCTTCCGATATACTTGAGCCATCAAGAAATCTGGAGGTCTTTTATGAATCATCAAGATATTGTCCCTATCCAAATTCCGAAAGAGATATCTGCAAAACAAATTGTAGGTAACCCTACGAATAAACTTGCTGTCCGTTTGAAACAAAAAAACGGCTCTGAGGTATTCATTTATAATGGAGTGAACAATTATATTCTGCAAGCCGTATTGAAAGAAGGTTTGTCAGGTGCTTCTTAACTTTCAAACTGTCCATCATGTTTTCATTGTCTGTGGTAAAACGGATTTACGAAAAGGAATTGATGGGTTAGCCAGCCTAATTCAACACACATATGATTTAGATATTTATCAGGACGCAGCTTTCCTGTTTTGTGGGCAACGCAGTGATCGCTTTAAAATTCTTTATTGGGATGGTGATGGGTTCTTGTTGTGCTACAAGCGCCTTGAAAACGGTACGCTCAAGTGGCCTCGAAAAAAAGAGGAAGTCAGAAGTTTAACTGCTCAACAAGTACGCTGGCTATTAGAGGGATTGAGCATTGATCAACCCAAAGCCATCTTATCAGGTTCCAAAGGAACCTTTTAAAAACAGAGGAAGAACAAAAAAGTGTTCTTCCTCTATTCTGCATACTCTGAATATGGTAAGATAAAGCGAACTTTTCATGAGGGAGGATTGTTGAAAATGACTAGTCAAAAAAAGAATGCACTTCAACTAGATCAGAAACTTCTTCTCCAGCTATTACAAAGTGCCAATGAAAGAAATCAAAAGCAACAACAACTTAATGAATTTCAACAGCAAACGATTCAAAATTTAACCACAGAAATTCAGTTGCTTAACGAAAAACTGAATTATTTAACCCGTAAACTGTTTGGCCGTTCCAAAGAAACGTTCGATGAAGAAACGAATGGCCAGCTTAACTTGTTTGAAGAAGAAACTGTTCCCAAACCTTCAATTGAGGATGAGGAACAACGGAGTATTGTTGTCCAAGGTCACCGGCGCATCGTTGGAACAAAAGCAAGCAAAATTAGTCAGTTACCTACGGTTGAAGAAGATCATGTGTTAACCATAGAAGAACAAGCTTGTACGCATTGTGGACAACAGATGAAAGATATTGGCCGGACGAAAGTCCGGGAAGAAGTTCGTTTTCACCCTGCCATACTCGATTGCCTTGTTCATTATCAACACACGTATTGTTGTAAAGCTTGTGAAAAAATGGGACGTTCCTCTTTTAAAAAAGCGTCAGTCCCCAAACCTTTAATTTCTAATAGTCTGGGTTCCAATAGTGTCGTTGCTGAAACGATTCGTATGAAATTTGGACAAAAAATTCCTGCTTATCGCCAAGAAAATTATTGGCAAAAAGATTTAGGCTTAGCTATTTCGCGTGATAATATTAGTAACTGGCACATTAAAGCGGTGCACAATGCGCTGGATATGGTTGCGAAAAGATTTCAAGTCTATTTAAATCAAGAAGACATCCTTCATGGCGACGAAACAACGTATCGAGTAATTGAAAGCGCCAAGAGTGATACCTATTACTGGCAATTTTGTACAGGCAAAGAAAGTCTCCATCCCATAGTCTACTATCATCACGACGAAAGTCGTTCTGGAGAAGTACCAAAAGACTTCTTGAAAGACTTTACTGGTTATCTCCACTGTGATGGCTACACTGGATACAACGCCTTAACGCAAACGAAACTCGTCTACTGCTTCGCCCATGCTCGACGTAAGTTCCTGGAAGCTATCCCAAAAGGAGCGAAAACTAGCGAAATGCCTGCAGTAAAAGCGGTAAATCAGTTCAAAAAATGGTTCGCCTTGGAGAAAAAATGGGAAAAGCTATCTCATCAAGAACGCTTAGTTAAAAGACAAGAGGAATTACGTCCGCTAGTAGACAATTTTTATAGTTGGTTAGATGAACTGACCCCTGTTCCCAAATCAAAATTGGATAAAGCTGTTCAGTATGCACATAAGATTCGTAGTGGCTTTTTGTATATCTTTGAAGATGGACGCTTGGAGCTTACCAATAATCGTGCGGAGCGAAATATTAAGGAGCTGGTAATTGGGCGTAAAAATTGGTTGCATTCTACAAGTTTAGAAGGTGCGCGAACATCAGGGATCATTCTCAGCGTTTACAAAACCGCCGAACTAAATGGGCTTCAGCCAATGAAATATCTAGAATTTTTATTCGAAAAAATTCCTAACCTCCCGGTGTTTTCGAATGAAGCCATTGATGCTCTACTGCCTTGGCAAGAGAATGTTCAAAGAATTTGCGGAGAATAAAAATGCCAAACTTCCCAGCTCCCAGTATAGGGGTTGGGCTATTTGGCGTACAGGTACTATTCTATTGGGCGCTTATAGCCTAACTGGTGGAATTTAGTCGTCTAAAACAAAACCATACCAAGAAAGGATATCTCCATGTATCATTGGACTAGAAAATTGTTAGGTTTAACAGATGAAAATTTATTCTTCGAAGAAGAATGGTTAGAGACAGTAGAAGAAGATGGTTTTCGCACCAATCTTATCCATGCTAAACTTAGCTATATACTAAGCCATTGCCGTAAATGTGGCATCAAAAATGAAGGACAAATCATTAAGAATGGCTCACATAAAACAAAAGTCCAACTTTTGCCTTACCGAGCAACCAAAACAGAATTACGCTTGGTACGTACGCGCTTTTACTGTAAAGAATGTCAGTCGACATTCAACGCTCAGACCAATTTGGTAGATGAAAACTGCTATCTCTCAAAGGAATTAAAGGTACAAATTGCCTTGGAACTAGCGAAGAATACAATAAAAAAAGAATTGCCAATCGCTATTTTGTCTCTGACGTAACCGTTTTGCGTGTCCTGCACACCTGTTTAAAAACGTATCATCCTCGTTTTGATACGTTACCTTCGGTCCTTTGTTTTGATGAGTACAAATCGATGAAGTCCTGCAGTGGAAAAAATGAGTTTTGTTTTTATGAATGGGCAGACCCAGCAATTAATCGGTGTATTGGAGAATCGTCGCCTTACTTTCTTAAAACCATATTTCCTTAATTTCACACGAAAAGCACGAGCGAACGTAAAATACGTTGTGATGGATATGAATGCCCCTTATTTTGAACTTGTAAAAGCGGTCTTCCCAAACGCCAAAATCGTGACCAATCGCTTTCACATTGTCCAACAAATCACTCGTACGTTAAATCAGTTGCGAATCAAAACAATGAACAGGTTTCAAAAAACGGAACCGACAAAGTATTGACGATTGAAGCGATTCTGGAAATTACTCCTTACGCATGCCTATGATCTGGATAGTTCCGATTATCAATATGATCGATCCTTTCGCAGACCAATGACGCAAAAAGCGATGGTCGATGAGCTTTTGAGTTACGACGATCAATTAACCAAGGCTTATGAGAATTGCCAGCTCCTCCTCTATCACTTTAAACACAAGGACAACCAAAGTTTTTTCGATACGATCAACAGCTTAGATCAATGCCTTCCACAATGGTTTTGTAAGAAGCTGACGTTTTTAAATAAATACAAATTAGGGATTCAATATGCTTTAAAACCCAGGTATAGTAATGGTGCATTGGAAAGAACAAATAATAAGATAAAAGTGATAAAACGAGTAGCCTACGGCTATCGAAATTTCCACAACTTTCGAGCAAGAATTTATCTCATTCAAGGCTTGATCTTCCAAGTAAAACAAAAACCAGTTAAGCACTCTGCCTAACTGGTTATGACTAAATTTTCAGTTGTCTCTCTACCCGCACTAAATGTCGAAGAGCCAAAAATCTGAGCCAGAATGAGGTTCGTTCTGACCCAGATTTGATTTTGCACAACTCATCAGTCCTTATTAACAAAGAGCTCATATTCCTCATGTTGAGAATACGAAGGCCATGTACCAGCTTATTGGTTTAGTATATAAAATTACTCATTATTTTCGTCATATTCCATCTCATCTTCAGTTACCCACATATGATTCTTAACTTCTTCTTGACCATCGGTTGGAGTGTAATTAACAACGTAAACAGTTCCTGTAATAGATTTATCTACTTTTGCTTCAGCTCCCATCATCCCATCCATGTGATCGGCATTCAAGATAACAGTATCGCCCTCATCTGCTACAGTCTCAGTATCTTTTAACTCTTCTTGTACTACCCATCGATGATTGTTAACCATTGGTCCCCCAGTTTTTGGCTCATAGCTTACTTCATACATTGTAGTATCAAAGGCCCCTACAACTTGAGCTTTTGCACCTTTCATCCCTTCCATATGATCGCCTAGCAGTATAACATTACTTCCCACCGGGAATTTAGGGTTCGCAGCATCTTTCATTGAAGAAGGAACCATACCTTCGTGATTCATTCCCTCCATACTATTCATTTCACTAGACGCTGTAGAAGTCGATTCCACGTTTGTGCTTTTAGAATTATTCGATTCACTTTGATTGCTACACGCTCCTAAAAATACAATAATTCCAAGACTTGCAAATACTAATTTTATCATCTTTTTCACTGTGTTCATCCTCCTTTAATTAATCACATTTAGGTCATCTCATAAATTTGTAATCCAAAAACTTCTTTTTTAATTGTAGCTATTGATAAGTCCTTCTTAGAAAAGATTACTACAGAATTTGATAAGATATCTAAATGAACTTTTTCGACACTATCTATCGAAATCAGTTGAAAAAATATTTTTTTTGCCCAACATTCACATACTAGTTTAGCAATTTTTATCTGTTTTTGAAACAAATAACTCTCCTCCTTTATTGAAATGGTAACTTTATAACAAATTTAGTTCCTAGACCTAATTTACTTTTTACAGTTATACTACCTTTATGCGCTTCAACAACGCTCTTTACAATAGCTAATCCGATACCTTGCCCCCCTAAAGCTCTACTTCTGGAGGGGTCAGCCATATAAAATCTATCAAAAATATGAAGTTGCTGATCTTTTTCTATACCGATGCCGTTGTCTTCAACAATTAAAAGAACATGGTCTTTATTTTTACTTATAGAAAACTTAATGGTTCCCTCCTTTTGCGTAAATTTAATAGCATTATTCAAAAGATTGATAACAACTTGGTTCATTTTATCTTTATCTGCAGATATATTGATGTTATCCCCTTGGATTTCAACATGAAGGTCTTTTGACTCAATTTTGCTGGCGAAATTTTCAATAACGGATTCAATCAACTTATATATGTTAAACTCAGTTTTATTTAAATGATCATATTTTGCTTCAATTTTGTTGATTACTTCTATATTTCCAATTAAACGAGTTAGACGATCTATTTCATCATAACAAGACTGTAGGCGCTCGGGAGTTATTTTCCAGACTCCGTCAATCATTCCTTCCACATTGCCTTTAAGGGTAGCTAATGGAGTTCTTAATTCATGTGAAATATCAGTAGTTAATCTTTTTCGAAGTCCAAGCTGTTTCTCCAACTGATTACTTAAATCATTTAGGGAATCAATCAAGGAATTAATTTCAATAATTGAAGTTTCTTGTGGGATTTTATCAGCATATTCTCCACGGGTTAATTTATGTGTAAAGTCGCTTACATGCTTTAGTGGTAATCCTAATCTAGCAGAGATCCACGAAGCAAGTATAAATGATACAAGAAGAGCTGCAATAGCAACATACATTAAACTTTGTTTCATACTGGAGATAAACAAGGCATCGTGCTCAGTATAAGCAAAAGGTCCGAAATAATAAAACGTTACTTTTCCAAACTCGTTTCCATCATTAATTAACTTCTTTTTCGCTTCTATTGTTTCGTCTAGTTTCACACTTTTTTTCTCAGAAACTTTCAAGGCATTTTTTTTCAGTTTGTCCTGTGCTGACTTCAAATTTTTTCCTTTAAGTTCCCAAACCATGTTGCCTTGTTCGTCTTCTATAGAAAAATAAATATTATTTTCTAATGCTTTCTCAGAAAGTGCTGCAAGTTCCTCGCTGTTCCATGTTTCTCCACTATTTAACCACAATAAATCAATTGTATATACATACTGATTCAACAAATCTTCTTGTCGCTCTTCTACGTATTTACTAAAATGATTATTCGTCAAACTTAATGCGACTAAACTAATCGATCCTATTATTAATGTTGCGATTGCTAAAAAGGAAAGAACTAATTGAGTTTTTATCGTTCTTTTTCTCATTAGTGGCCACCAAATCTATATCCTGTACCATGGACTGTCAAAATATACATAGGTGATTTAGCATCATTCTCAATTTTATGTCTTAAGTTTTTTATATGAGAATCGATGCTCCTATCTAGTCCATCAAATTCTATTCCCTTAACTTTCTTTATCAAATCACTACGAGAAAAGACTTTATTAGGTGTGGATATTAGGGCGTGTAGAATATCAAATTCAGTTGTTGTGAGGTTTAATTCCACTTGATGTAGATAAACTTGGCGACTTTCAGGATATACTATCAATTCCCCATTACTTGAAGAAAGCTTATTAGGATTTGATAAGGTCTCAGTTCTGCGCAATACAGTTTGTATTCTCGCAACTAATTCTTTGGGACTAAATGGTTTAATCATATAGTCATCGGCACCTAACTTGAGACCAGTAAGAATATCATCCTCATCAGACTTAGCTGTTAACATTATAATTGGTACATTTGATACTTCTCTGATTTTTCTACACACAGTCAATCCATCAGTATCCGGAAGCATTAAATCTAACACAACTAAATCAGGATTATTTTTCTCGAACTTTTCCAATGCCATTGCGCCACTTATTGCTTTATAAACTGAATAATGATTAGCAACTAGATAGGCATCAATAATTTCTAATATTTTTTCTTCATCGTCCACAATAAGAATTTTCATAGACAATCATCCTTCTTAAATTATTTTCTATTTAATTTCCATTTGTCCCATCATTCCATACTCTTCATGTTCTAATATATGACAATGATACATGAAAATACCTTCACGGTCGAATTTCACAAGAAGTTCTACTGTTTCATCCGGATTTACCAGCACAGTATCTTTCCATCCTTGCTCGTTTAGTGCGGGCTGATTTCCATCTCTAGATAAAATTTGAAACTGAACACCATGGATATGGAACGGATGAATCATGCCTCCCATCATACTACTAATATTGTTAACTTCCCAAATCTCTTGAGTACCTAATTTTTTATATAAATCTATTCTTTCCATATCAAATTGCTTATTGTTGATGTTTACCATGTGAGACATTCCTCTTAAATTAATACTTTGTCTTGCTAAATCTTCCAATTTCTTTTCATCTAAAGTACTAATAGTATTTAGACTATCAGAGGGAGTAAACTCTTTGTTTTCTATCGTATTCTCAATTCTCATTGTCAAGGCAACCAAATTATTTGCTAGTAAATGAATTACCTCACCTTTTTTATAATTCTGAGTATCCACTAATATTTCTGCCCTTTCACCGGGGGCTAAAAGTAGTTTACTAAGTTTAACAGAAGTATTCAGAAAACCACCATCTGTAGCAATTTGGTAGAATGATTCATCTTTATCCAAAGTAAAAGTGAAGTTTCTTGAATTAGATCCATTAACAATTCTATACCTCATCCATCGGTTTTTTATCTCAATATATGGATTGATAGTGCCATTAGTAAGCAACGTCTCCCCTTTTGTTCCATCAGAGTTAAAATCATTTTCATAGTTAATTTGATTAGTGGAGCTGAAAGATTTATCTTGCACAATCAAGGGAATGTCGTCGACACCATATTTGGAAGGTAAATCTAATGATTTTGAGTTGTCATCATCAATATACATCAAACCTGCTAAACCCTTATAAACTTGAGATGCTGTTTCTCCTTCCGGATGGGGATGAAACCAGAGTGTAGAAGCTTCTTGATCAACCTCGAATGTTACACTTTTTTTCTGTCCTGCTTCTATAATCTGATGTGGACCTCCATCTGCATCAGAAGCTACTTTCAAACCGTGCCAATGAAAAGATGTGCTAGCATCAAGATTATTATTTGTATTGATAGTAACTTTTTGACCTTTTTTCAGTCTAATAACTGGTCCTAAAAAATCCCCGTTATAGCCTAATGTTTCAGTTTTTTCTCCATCCATTATTTGAACTTCTCCGTTTTGAGCAACTATATCATATATCACATTTTCTTTGCTTTTTGAAGATGGTTCAAGAACAGGGGGAATCAATAGTTTTCTATCTGTTTGGTGTACAACCTTCAAATCAGCCTCTTGATTATCCCCCATCATATTGGACATTCTACTTGAGATTTGTCGTTGTTCTTCTTGATAGATAACTTCAGCATGCTCCTCCTTGTTCTGCTGTTGAATCAATATGAAAACACCGCCTAGGGTCAACATTGATATTGTTGCTGCTAACCAAATATATTTATTATTCTTCAACCCATCATCTCCCATATCTATTATGTAGTTACCATAAAAAAAATATGTGGAGATTTTGTGTTGATTCCCCCACATATACTTATACTTATATAGATATATTCCTAGTTACAGTATACTTTGTATTTTTTAGTAGTTGATTTAAGAATGTTAAAGTTAATTTTGAATCAGCATCGAAAGTAACTGTACCTCTAGCCAAATCAACTATTTTTACACTGACTGTTGGCTCTGCTTCCAAAGCATTTCTTACTTTTGTTGCACACCCTGAGCAATTCATTCCACTTATTCCAAATACCTTTATCTCATTTTTTTTCGAATCTCAGCGTCATAACCAATGTCTTGAATAGCTGTTATAACTGTATGATTAGACAAAACACCTTCATCATATTCCAATTTTAGAACCTCAGTTGTTAAGTTAACTTTAGCGAAATATACTCCATCCAACTCATGAATTTTTTTCTCTATTGTTGTTGCGCAAACTGCACAAGTCATTCCATAAAGATTATATTTTGAAATCATTGAATTCCTCCGTGTCAGAACGTTTAACCAATCCGTTTAAATAGTAGCTTAATTCTGATATACAACCTTCATCCATTCCAGAAAGTAACCTTTGTATTTCGGTTTCTAAAAATTCTTGCTTCTTAATCAGTGAAGTGTAGTATCTTTGGTTTTTTGAAGTGTTAAACGTGATCACATTTTTATCTAACAACCTTCTTATTAACGTTTTTGTTGTGGAGGGATGCCAACTATTACGCTCTTGCATTCCATGTGTTATTAAACCACATGTTACCGGTTCATATCTCCAGATAAACTTTAAAACATCTAACTCTGAATTCGATACCTGTATTTTGTGTTCGACCAAGACCATCCCTCCTTAGGCTATTCATAAAGTACGTTCTTCTTTATTAAACAAATGATGAATTGTTGTCAAAGTAGAAACACTTATAGTTACAATTAATAAAAAGCATAAAAAGAAAAATGTTTCCGGTAAAAAACTGATAATTGGATCTGTACGATAGTCAAACATCCAATCATCATTGTCAAAAAATACTTGATGAAAAAGCACAAATGCTTTATCAAAAAACAGAAGTGCCATTACACAGACTGATATTATCATCCACTTGATTAAACTAGTGATTTCTCTGACTTGATCACGCGTTACTAATTTTTTCCTGTTTAGGTATAAAAGAATGCTACTCGTAGAAAGAAGCAATGAATAGTTAAGCTGGAACAAAAATTTAACATCTTTAAAATGGTTTATACCGCGATCTGAGACGTATAGATTATCAAAAACCAATTCTTTTTGAAAAGGATTATTTAAATAGCCCATTAAATTTCTAAAATCTTGATTCACTTGAGATCTACTCCAGTTTTGAAAATTTATATCGCTTTGAAAGAATAAATTGATTTTGAGCAAACCAGGGAAGTTGATTGTCAATGTAATCGCGAGGGATAAAGCAAAGACAAAAAATAATAGAAATAGCATGCTTTTTTTCATTAAATTAATATTTATATTAGATTACTCCTTTTAATATAATGATAAAAAAACTTGTGTAGAAAATGTGTACCAATGTATCTGTCAAAAAGTCTACATAAAATTTCCATAATAGCCTGCTATAGTCAAAACAAGTTCATTAGGAAGGAGGGAAGAATTTGAGAGAACCCTACGACAGAGTATTTATTTCGTTTGGTCCATTTACTATTTATTGGTATGCCATTTTCATAGTGTTTGGGATCATAATCGGATATTTTGTTGCTAATAGAAGAGCAAAGCGTGCGGCATTGCCTGAGGATACAATTGTTGATCTGTTGTTATATGGATTGCCAGTTTCTATTATATCGGCCAGATTATACTATGTACTTTTTGAATTACCTTTGTACATTGATGATCCTTTAAGTATCTTAAAAATTTGGGAAGGTGGTCTAGCAATACATGGTGGATTAATTGGTGCTGTATTGACAGGGGTTATTTATTGCAAGAAGAAAAATCTTTCTTTTTGGAATGTTGCTGACGTAGTTGCTCCCAGTATAGTAATTGGACAAATCATTGGACGATGGGGAAATTTTATGAATCAAGAGGCATATGGAGAAATTGTAGACATAGAGTTCCTGCAATCTCTGAAACTCCCATCTTTCATAATTGATCAAATGTATATTGATGGGGCCTACCATCATCCGACTTTTTTATATGAGTCTTTATGGAATATAGGAGTACTCATTATTTTGCTTCTGGTGTCAAGAAATAGAATGTTCTTTGGGCAAATATTTTTAATTTATCTTTCACTATATTCCGTCGGGAGATTCTGGATTGAAGGATTACGGACCGACAGTTTAATGCTAACAGCAAACTTGAGAATGGCTCAAGTCCTGTCCATAGTCCTATTAATTGGCTCTATATTAACTTACATCTATCTCAAAAAATCTAAGGAGGAAGATTTACATGGAAGCATTACTTAATCTCTTACCACTACTATTACTACTAATTTTTCCTATCTCAATGATGTTTATGCATAAAGGGCACGGACATGCTGGGCATCATCATATGCATGGAGAAGATCATTCAAAACACACTGGTTCCGAAAATGATATAGCAAGTTTAAAAATCCAAACTGAGCAATTAAAAGAAGAAGTTGCTACTCTAAAGAACTTAGTTAAGGAGCGATGACAATGCAGTGGTTATTACTTTTATTATGTCCGATAATGATGATATTTATGATGAGGGGTATGCACTCAGGATCGCATAATGAAAAAGATGACGAACAATTGAAACAGGATCTTGAAAATTTAAAAGAGCAAAATGATATCTTAAGTAGTGAACTAAGCGATTTGAAATCACGGTTAAAATAAGTTAAAGGAGTGTGATTTATATTTCACACTCCTTTAAAATTCACTAAATTCATGGTTCAGAATAGAAATGGTTCTATCAAAATATTTAGTCTAACTTAATTTGACAATTAATATCTTAATAAACAAGTGATTTGTGATTTTAATCTTAATTTACCAACTGTTTAGAATATTAAGTATGCTATACTAATTAACGGCAACTTGCCCCGAAAGGGGGTGTTGTTGTGTTTTACCAAATCTTATCGTTAATCGTTGCGCCAATACTTGTTGGCATAGTCACTGAACTATTTTCTCATTGGTTAGAAGAGAAGGACAAAGACAACGATTGAAAGCAAGTTGCTTGCTAACCCACACGCCAGATTCGCGCCTGGTGCAAAAAAAAGCCCAACCTATTCCAGTAGGTTGGGCTTTTGTGTTGTTGTGTAACAACAAATCTTATCGTTTCGCACATTTATTATAGCATGATTTTAAAATGAAGCCAAGTTGCTGATTCTATCTGTTGTTATTGGTGTTGCCTAGAACGATTCTAAGCGCTTGTTTAATTTTAAAGTATACATTCATCTTCAAAACGTCCTGCAATGATACAATAAAAGCATGGCTGCTAGTGAAACTTGCGACCATGCTTTTATAAATACTTAATTAGATTCTCTTTTTAAAAATGAATGCTGATCCTAATACCCTTAATGAACCTAGGACAGACAATGCAATATTTTCTGTTTCTCCTGTTTTTGGTAAAACTTTCATTTTTCCGTCTGAACCTTTAACTGTTACTGTTCCGTCTTTTTGAACATTTGCGCCAATTTCTTTAGCTTCAACTTTTTTTGTTGTTCCGTCTGCTAATTGAATGATTGGTTTACTATCTTCAATTGCAACAATCACAACGCCTGTATCTGTATTAGCTGGGTTTTCAATTGGGTTTGTGTCTACTGCTTTACTTGGTTCTGTCGGCTTGCTTGGTTCCGTTGGCTTGCTTGGTTCCGTTGGCTCCGTTGGTTCCGTTGGCTCTGTTGGATCGACTGGATCGACTGGATCAACTGGATCTACATAAAACTGAACAAACTCTCCCATATTTTTCTCCTTTTATGAGACTAGATTACGATTATCTCTTCAAGAGTAAATACACTAATTACAGGAAAATAATAGAAAGACAGATAATTTTGTATAGTTAACTCGGGTTGCAGTATACATGTAAACCTTACGGAGACTCACTTTCAACACTGTTTAGTCAAAAATCTTACATGCTTATAGGTGCTAGAAAAAATAGTTGCAAGATTAAAAAAATTAATCCGAAAAGAATTATTGCATCAATCTTTTGTTTAGAAAAATCTTTATTCTTGTATGAAATATATATTTTATAGACCACTACTATACAGAAAAATAATAATATGAGTCCCATCTAATCACCTTGTCTATTCCGTTTGTTAGTTCATCTTGAATTCATCTACTTACCTAGCATAAGTATCAACTTTCCTTTTAAAAGAGTATACTCTCTTTGAAAAGGAATCTAAAGATCATACTACTTCCAAATTTCTTGGGTTTCTGTATCATTTTCGGTAAAATTTCTCTAATCTTTACCCTCTGAAACATTTCTACATACCTGAAATTTTGCAAAACAAAAACTCTCTTATCAACTTCTGTGAAAGTTAATAAGAGAGTTCAACGTTTTTCTTACTAGTTTGGTTCGCATAATCCGAAAAATCAGCTCAGAATACGTACTAAATGAGTGATAAATACTATAGCTTACCTAATCCCCAAAGCAATCCGTGCATAGCGGCTCATGCGATCAGTCGTCCAAGCCGGATACCAAACTAATTTCACTTCGATTTCCCCGACTTCTTCTACTTCAGATAAGGCATCATGGATATTATCTGTTAAGACATCTGCTAGTGGGCAGCCCATTGTCGTTAATGTCATTTTAATCATTGTATGGCCAGTTTCACCATTAAATTCAACTTCATAGACCAAGCCAAGGTTGACGATATCAATTCCTAACTCCGGATCAATAACTGTTTCTAACGCAATCAAAATGCGTTCTTTGATTTCTTCAATTTGTTCCTCTGTATAAGGTTGGCTCATCCAATCTCCTCCTACACTATTCATACGCAAATCATACCTGTTTTTCAACTATTTGTAAATCATTGCTTATCGTTTCTGTTTCTTTAATTCGGGAAATGATCCAGTTGCTTTAAAAATACGTTGCTCATCATCTGAGGCAAAGCGACCGACAATCGATTGAGTGGGCACGATATTAATAAAGGCATCTGAGTCCACTTCTAGTACGGCTTGTTCCAAATCATATAGTTCATAACGAGTGATGACGATCATGATCGTCTGACTACTCACGCCAGAGTAGCCACCTATCGAAGGAAATAATGTCATTCCTCTAAAAACATGCGCTGCAATATTTTTACCGACTTCATCCGCGCATCTTGTTGTTATATAGGCGGTGACTTTTTGATGGCTCGTATGGACGGTATCTACGACGCGACTCATCGCATAAATGGAAATTATTGTATAAAGTGCACTCTCCCAAGAAAATAATAGCCCAGCAAGTAAGACAATGATACCGTTTAGGATCATCATATAGCTGCCGACTGTCTTGCCGGTGATTTTAGAGAAGATGAGCGACAGGATATCCATCCCACCAGTGGTAAAACCATACTTTAGCGAAAGTCCAGCGCCGACACCAATCAAGACCCCACCGACCAGTGCGTTTAATAATAAATTATCCGTGATGTGTCCTTCTGGAAAAACCATAGTTAGCAATGATAAGACGACCACATTCAAAAAACTAAAAAAGGTCGCCGAGCCCCCTAAGCGGATAAAGCCAGCTATAAATACGGGAATATTTAACAATAGAATAAACAGACCCATGCTTAAATGAATCCCCGTCGTCTGTTCAGCAAAAGCGACAATAATTTGGGAAAGACCATTTAGTCCAGCTGACATGATGTTTCCTGGATTTAAAAAGAAATTTAATGAAAGCGATCCTGTAAGTCCAGTAATAAGAATAATACATAATTTTTTGCCTAAGTCATGATAGGCGTTAGTAGCTATCTTCACTGACATGGTACTCCTCTCAAAACAATCTATCCGAAGCATATCAACAACCATCAAAGTTGAAAAGTATCGCTACCATTTTTTTAGCAACTTCTTATCGTTCGACTAGCATTTTCACAGAATATTATCGACACCTGCCCAAAATTGCCGTAAATCTTTTTGGATTGACTGATTATCGTACAGTATCATTGCCGGTTGCCAGTGTTGCGGCAGTAAGTGGCGGTAGGCAGGTTGTCGATAGCGGTTGTCAATGAGTAGGATCACCCCGTAATCTTGTTCGTCGCGAATAACCCGACCACCTGCCTGAATAACTTTGTTCATTCCTGGTAAGCGATAGGCGTAATCAAAGCCATTTTTTTCTTGGTCTTCAAAATACAACCGCAAACGCTCTTGCTTTTGATCCATTTGGGGCAAGCCTACACCAACAATTGCCGTACCGATAAGACGTGTCCCCTTCAAATCAATTCCTTCTGAAAAGACTCCTCCGAGGACACAAAAGCCGACCAAAGTCTTGGTGGGGGCTGCTTGAAAGGCAGCTAAAAATTGGCTGCGGTCTTCTTCGCTCATATTCTCCTCTTGCACTATGACTTGGATGGTCGGATAGGCTTGGTGAAAAGCTGTCAAGGATTGTTGCAAATAGGCATAAGAAGAAAAGAAGACGAGATAATTACCGACTCTTGGCTGCACAAATGTCGCCAATGCTTCTGTCAAATGCGGTAAGGATTGATCCCGCTTACGATAGACTGTCTCAATACCAGCGTGAATCATGACGTGTTGTTGCTTTTCCTGGAAAGGACTTTGGATGCGAAACCGCATGCTCTCTTCGTCTCCACCTAGGACGGTCTGATAGTAGTCCAGTGGCTGAAAGCTCGCTGAAAACAATGCCGCGCCTTGTGTCTGCTTCAATCGTATTTCTAATAATGGTGCCGGATCAAGGCAAACTAAGGTCACTGTGATGGTGTCTGTATCAGATACTGTCACGGCAGTCTCAAAGTGATGATCATAAAGCTCACTAATTTTTAAGTACCGCAATGCAGCAAAATATGTCTCAAGTAATTGTTCGTCGGTACTTTGATTTGCTTGTTTGGCTAATTGTTCCTTGACTTGCCCCGTCCAGTGAAGCAATAAGTTATCGAGGGTGTCAGACTTTGCCTTTTGGTAATGCTCTTTTTTACCCGTGTCATGCAGATATTGGGCAATCGTATCGAGTTCGTTGATGAGCTTGGTGGTTGTTTTTTTGAGCTTGACGTCATTAGTCGAGTTGTTTAGTATTTGCTCAAAGGAAGCTGAGTCAATGGCTGCTGTAAACATTTCTTTTGATCGTTGCACTAGGTTATGGGCTTCGTCGATTAAGACGAGATTTTGATCATTCGATTCATCGAAGAAGCGGCGCAAATAGACATTTGGATCAAAGGCATAATTGTAATCCCCGATAATGACATCGCACCAGAGACTAATATCCAACGAAAACTCAAAGGGACAAATTTCATGCTTTTGAGCATAGCGTTCGATGACTGCACGGGTGAAGGTATCTTCATGGTGTAAGCTGTCCCACAAGGCTTCATTCAAGCGATCATAATAGCCATTTGCAAAGCGACAATCGACTGGATTACACGTTTGCTTATCCAAAAAACAAATTTTTTCTTTGGCCGTTAATGTGACCGACTTGCTTTTTAGGCCCGCTTGCCGTAAATGTTCCATCGCGTCTTCTGTCACTTGCCTTGTAATGGTCTTAGCCGTCAAATAAAACAGATGGTCTTCCTCTTCTTCTCCTAGACTCTTTAGGGTCGGGAAAAGGGTCGCCATGGTCTTACCTGTTCCAGTCGGCGCTTCACAAAACAGTGTGCGTTTGGCTTTCATCGTCTTGTAGACAACGGCTGACAATGCTCGCTGCCCAGGTCGAAAGGAGCCATGCGGAAAAGTTAGTTCTTTTATTGATTCATTGCGGCGTTTTCGCCACGTGCGCTTGAAGACGAGCCAACGATGGTATTCTTTTACTAGTTGCTCAAAAAAGTTTGTCAGTTCGTCGAGTTGATAGGTCTTGGTTTGCTGAGTCAGCTTTTTCTCGATGGTTTGGTAGTAAGATAAACGAATACGCATCTGTGAAACATGAGCTTCTTTGGCATAGATATAGGCATAGACCATCGCCTGGGCAAAGTACAAGGCCAAGGTCTCTTCGGTCAGTGACTCAAACGGTACTTCAGACGTCTTAATCTCATCAATCACCCAGTCTTCCTCTTCACGAAAAAGACCATCCGCCCGTCCCTCGACGAGCAAATGATCTTTTTCAATCACGGCCTCATACGACAATGCTACTTCTTTTTGGTATTCTGGCTCAGTTGCTTGTTTTTGAAGCTTCCGATGAATCGCAGCACCTTCTTGTGCGGTATGCAGACTGACCGTGCGATTATCGATGCTCCCTTTTTTCAGCACAAATTCGACTAGTTTTCGTACTGCTATTTTCTCTTGTGGCATGTGGCTTCCTTTTTCCCGTTTTCTTTTAATCCTACCTTGTTAGCGTCCTTTTTTCAAATAATCTTGTATTGATTTAATAAAAGCCTTCATTCGCTTTGTATCGAAGCCCATTTTTTGATAATTTTCTAAAATCGAATGAATCTCCATAAACAAATAACTTACATAAAAGGCATACAACAAGCCAACCCCAGCTTTAAGTGGTATTAATAGGCTCACAGGTAAAAAGAAGAGCAGTAATAATAGACTGCTGACTTTCCTTAAAATCCCGTTAATGCCGATTTTGGAGGTGAATTCGTGGGTAATTTTAGCCGCCACAATACCACTGACCAAATCGACAAACATCGCCAAACACAACAAAGCCAATAAATACAAAACGTCTTGTTCCATTAATTCTTGAAAGACTACTTTCATCCTCTCACTTCCTCTCTACTCATATAAACGTAAAGAAAAAGCGAAATGTCAAAAGAATTTATTATTTACTGATGCGGACTTCATAAATGACGTCATTTTGATCTTTCACTTGGGTGTAATTGTCATTTTGAAAAGTAAATAGTTGTTGGTAATTGTCTGCCCCTTTGATGAGCAGCTGACTGTCGTCAATCGACACAGTAATGTCAGTTATGACAGTCTCGTAGACCTTATATGGATCTGCATCATAGGTTTGATCAGGAAACGTCTTCATGACGTCTTCTGCGACTTGATGCGTATCCTGAGACCCATCAGCATTTAATTTATTGTCTTGGGTAATATTGGGGTTATCGACTGGAATATATTGTTTGACGACGGTCATTTGATCGCTCTGAATATCAAATACCCCTTGGCTTTGCGGAAAGTGTGCGGCATCCGTCTGTATCAGCATAAAATTTTGCTTTAACAAAAGTGATTCGCTTGTTGGTTCTGTCGATTCTCTTACCGAGTCGGTCGTCACATGGATTGTCGTATCAGCCGCCTTTTGGCAACCAACTAACATGAGGCATACAATAAATAGTCCGAGAAAACGATACTGTTTCAAGCGAATCCCTCCTTTTCTCGCAATTCTTGGTTTCATTTTACCTTATGAAACCAGCACACTATTTTTTTTGTGAAGAAATTTAGTTTTTTCTCAGCTGATTTTCGCTTTTTTCTTTTTTTCCTCTGACTCATCCTGCTTTGTCAGTTTATATATGATAAGGTATACTTAAATGAATAAGAAAAGGAGGATGTTTCATGAATATCCAGAAAATTGTCACAGGACCAGTACAAGAAAATTGCTATTTGCTATGGCAAAATAATGAGCTGTTAGTTGTAGATCCAGGTGCAGATGCAAAAAAGATCATTGCCGCAATCAAAAAAACAGCTGCCACCCCACTAGCAATTATCCTTACGCATACCCATTACGATCATATTGGTGCGGTTGACGCGATTCGCGATCAGTATCAGATTCCCGTCTATGTCAGCTCTGATGAACAAGAATGGCTCCAATCCCCACAAAAAAACCTATCTGGTCGTCATCCAGAATTAGGTCCTATTACTGCGCGCGATGCCGAGCATGAGTTTGAGTTGAATACTACGCTTACGATTGGCTCCTTTTCATTTGAAGTCGTCCCTACTCCTGGCCATTCGATCGGTAGTATCAGCTTCATCTTTGATTCATTTGTGGTTTGTGGCGATGCTTTGTTTAAAGGTAGCATCGGTAGAACGGATTTATATACTGGGAATTTGGAACAATTACTAAACAGCATCCAGACTCAACTATTTACTTTACCAGATTCCTTTGATGCTTACCCTGGGCACGGTGAACCAACCACGATTGGTCACGAAAAAGCAACTAACCCTTTCTTTAACTAAATTTACGCAAAGAACAAGTATAGAACGGAGGAATCTTCATGGCAAAAACTGAATTATATGTCGTTCGTCACGGTAAAACAATGTTTAACACAGTACAACGGGTACAAGGATGGTGTGATACTCCTTTGACAAAAAGTGGGGTTGAACGGATTCAATATTTAGGAAATGGACTGAGTGATATTCCTTTTGTTGAAGCAGTCTCAAGTGATAGTGGACGAGCAATTGAAACGATGCGCCGAATTTTAAAAGAACATCCAAATGGCAAAGACATTCCTTATCATACCGATGAACGAATTCGTGAGTGGTGTTTTGGTTCCCTTGAAGGTGGCTATGATGCAGAAATGTGGGGTGTTGTCCCTAGAATTTTGAATTTTCCAGATTATGACAATATGATTGCCAATCATGTCTCATTTGAAGATATTTGTAATGCCATTTATGATGCTGATACGGCTAACTGGGCTGAGACCTACCAACAATTATCGACAAGAGTCTGGACTGGCTTTGAGGACATCGCCCATCGTGTCGAAAGAAATGGCGGTGGCAAAGTAGTCGTCGTGTCTCACGGCTTAACGATCGCCTTCTTGATGCATCTGATTAATGAAGAAAACACTGTTCGCGTCGATATCGACAATGGATCAGTGACACGCCTCTTGTACGAAAATGGCAAGTTTACCATTGAAGAGTTTGCCAGTACGGCTTACATTGAAAAAGGAATGAACTAATCAATAAGAACCATAAGTTTTAAGAAGATGGAAAAATTGCTATTTGGAGCGTTTTCTTTACACTTCTTTACAAAACTTATGGTTTTTTTCTTTGCTGACCTGTCGTATACTAAATTCGTATGAATTTTTGAAGGGAATGAAAGTATGTTTATTGAAAATTTTATAAAAGCAATTATCTTTGGGATTGTTGAGGGCATTACCGAATGGCTGCCGATTAGTAGTACAGGCCATTTAATCTTGGCTGATGAGTTACTCAAGATGCAAGAGTCAGAAGCGTTTATGACGATGTTTAATGTAGTTATTCAATTAGGTGCCATCTTGGCGGTCGTTGTATTGTACTTCCACAAATTAAACCCATTTGCCCTTAGCAAATCCAAGGCTGAAAAAAACGATACTTGGTCACTGTGGTTTAAAGTAATCGTAGCTATTTTGCCATCCGTCATCATTGGATTGCCATTAGATGATTGGTTGGATGCTCATTTTTATAACTTTATTTCAGTTGCTATTATGTTAATTGTATATGGGGTTGCCTTTATCGTCGTGGAAAAAAGAAATCGTAGCATCACACCGAAGATTACAGAATTTCATCAAATCACGTATAAATTGGCGTTATTCATTGGTATGTTCCAAGTGCTTGCTTTAATCCCTGGGACATCACGCTCTGGTGCAACGATTTTAGGTGGGATTTTATTAGGAGCGTCACGCTTTATCTCTGCTGAATTCTCATTCTTCCTAGGAATTCCGACCATGTTTGGCGCAAGTTTACTAAAAATCGTCAAATTTTTCGCAGAAGGACATTCTTTTACAACAGAAAATACGATCATATTATTAACAGGAACAGTCGTTTCCTTCTTCGTATCGATTCTAGCTATAAAATTCTTGATTTCTTACATTAAGAAAAATGACTTTACTGCCTTTGGATGGTACCGAATAGTTCTTGGTATCATTTTAATCGGCTATTGGGTAGTCGCTCGATAGAAACTGTCTACTATCAAAAATTTGCTGCTGCAAAATTCGACAAACTAGCACGCTAGTACAACGAAAGACCAGAAAATCCAAAAGTTTGAAAAACAACTACTGGATTTTCTGGTCTTTTTGCTTGTAGCTGAGCATTTTTGCCTCAGCCTTTTTTTATGAATTTTTAATGACAACCCCACCTATTAATTCTGCTACATATTCAGCATCATTAATGGTAGTCTCAAAACGCTCATATACGTCTTTCCATTTGATAATTTCTAAAACTTGTGTGCCATCTGTAAACAATTGTTTCTTCAAACGACTGAATAGACGATCAGCTTCTGATTCGGTTTCGGTCACTTGTTTAATCATTTGTTTCAATTTTTTCGAATTTTTGAACTTCGGAAATTCCTTCATCGCTACTTCTAAACCATCGCAGGCGCGACGAACATAATTAGCAAATAAATCTGTTTCTAGTCGCATCGCTGAAATTGCTAAATTTTCAAAAAGATACGTTAAGCTATTGATTCCATCAAGTACATCATCCAAATGAGTCGCGACTTCCAAGATATCTTCTCGATCGATTGGTGTAATAAATGAATCGTAAAGTTCATTTGTGATTTCATCCACGATAGCATCTGCTTGATGTTCATAGTCATGGATTTTTTGAGAATAGCCATCTAAATTTTCTTGCGAAAAATTTTGAACCAATTCTTCTAAACAAATCGCTGCTTTTTGTACCAGGACTGCTAATTCATTTAATTTTTGAAAATAATTGTATTGTTTTTTTCTAGCCATCTTCAATCTCCTTAAAATATTGCTACGAACAATTTAGCCATCAAATATGCAATTAACCCACAACCAGGAAAGGTCATAATCCAAGCGAAAAGCATCTCTTTTACGATTTTCCAATCGACACTTGATAGACGCTTCGACGCTCCTACTCCCATGATTGCTGTCGTTTTTGTATGAGTCGTAGATACTGGTATCCCTAACACAGAAGCCAAAAATAAACAGATAGCAGCACTTAAGTCTGCTGAAAACCCTTGATATACTTCTAATTTCACCATATCCATGCCGACCGACTTGATAATCTTCATGCCACCAACTGACGTTCCTAATCCCATCGTCAATGAACAAAGTGCCATCACCCATAGCGGAATGGTAAAACCGTTACCCGTTTTTTCTGCTAGGTTATTGTAATAAAGCCCTAACATAAATACACCCATGAATTTTTGACCGTCTTGTGCACCGTGCAAAAAGGCGTTGGCAGCTGCACCAAAGGCTTGACCATACGTAAAGAATTTGTTTGCCTTTCTTCTTGGTACATTTCTAAAACATAGTACAACAAGCTTGGTAATCAAATACCCTCCGAAAAAGCCTATCGCTGTTGATACAACCAAACCAACTAATACTTTACTCCATTCCGCCATATTGACTGCAGCTACACCACCCAGTGCCATAGCGGAGCCAGTCAAGCCAGCAATCAGTGCATGTGATTCACTAGTCGGAATACCAAAAAACCACGCAGCTACTGCCCAGACAACAATTGAAAAAAGCGAAGCAGCCAACGCAACTTGCGCAGCCTGTAATCCTTGCGCTTCGAAATTGACAATGTTGCTGATTGTTTCGGCTACTTGTGCATTGAAATACGTCATCACCAATGCACCCAAGAAGTTCATAATTACAGCCAAACCAATTGCAAAATTCGGCCTTAATACTCTCGTAGAAACTGCCGTCGCGATTGCATTTGGCGCATCCGTCCAACCATTAACAAAAATAACCCCCATAACCAACACAATTGTAACAATAAGGGCGATACTCATTTTTTCACCACCATTTAAATTTTCGTAAGTATCATACCATAGCCACAATTAAATCAAAACCATTATTTTAAATATTGTAAATTTTATGTATTCATTTTGTTAATTTATGAAGTTTTTTTTCTTACTCTTCTGGTGATTTCAAAAAAATCTGTTAAGTAAAATTTCTTTACAACTTTTAATTGCAATCGTCGCAAGGATTCGTTATAATAATTAGTGTTGATTTATACGATAATCGTATAAGACTTTATTTTGGAGGTGAACAAAATGCCAAACATTGAATCTGCAATCAAACGCGTTCGCACTAGTGAAATTGCTAATGCGAAAAATTCATCTCAAACAAGCACTATGCGTACAGCAATCAAGAAATTTGAAGAAGCTGTTGCTGCTGGAGCTGAAAACGTAGATGCGTTATACAAAGAAGCTGCTAAAGCGATTGACATGGCTGAAACAAAAGGATTAATCCATAAAAACAAAGCTAGCCGCGACAAATCTCGCCTAAGCAAAAAAATCGCTAAATAAAAAAGAAGTTCCCTTTTGAATTGATTCCTAGAAATTAGCTTACTAGTTTCTAGGAAGTTCGTTCAAGGAACTTCTTTTTTTATCGTCCTACTAATCGATTGGCTGTTTGCAAAATGAATAATTCAAATAAATACTCCTTGGTCATCTGACCAGTCTTCATTTTGTAATCATTTTCCACTAATTGATCAAATAATCCCTCTAGCTCACTTCTTGAATACTTCCGCGACTGTTGCATCGCTAACTTTACTCGGTATGGATGTGCTTTGACTTGATCCGCGATTGCCCCTTGTTGCATTCCTTGTTCCATTAGTATTGCCACTTGTAAATATAATCTAATTTGTCCAATCAAAATCGCATTAATTTTGATTGTCTCCTCACCTTGTAACAAAAGCTCACGATACCCTTCTAACGCCCCATCTGCCTTACCTTTTAAGATCATTTCAGTTAACTCAAAGACATTATTTTCAAGTGTTTTGGGGATGAGTTGCTCTACAGCCTTTACCGTTATACGCCCAGTGGCACTAGCAAAAAGAATGAGCTTCTCTAGTTCATGCATGGCCTTACTCAGATCCATTTCAGTCGATCGTAAAAACTGCTCTAACGCTTGTGGCTCGATGTCCACATTCGCTTGTTTTAGTTTCTCATGTACCATGCGTTTGACTTCGTTTTCCGCTAAGGGTTTGGTATCAATTAGGACTGCTTGTTTTTTTAGTCTCTTGGTTATCTTCTTCCGTTCATCAAATTTATCGTACGGTGCGAAAAAAACGAGTACCGTCGTTTGTAAGGGCGAGTTAAGATACTCAATCAGACGGTCCAAGTTATGATCTGGTCCATTGGTCTTTTTTTCACTCGTCAAAAAATAAGGATTCATGGCAAAGAGTAGCCGTTGATCACCAAAAAATGGCACGGTTTCTGCTTCATCAATTAGTTGATCCACGGTGAGTAGTTCCAAATCAATTTGAGTGAAATTTAAGTCATTTTCAGTAATTGCCATGCGCTGTAAGAAGGCTTCTTTGACCTTTTGTTGCAGATAGGACTCACTACCTTGAATACAGTAAACGGGCTGTAAGGTTTCTATTGTTGCGATAGTTTTTAGTGCTTGTTGAATTGACATTTCTCAACCTACCTTCCGTCTTTATCCTATCATGCACATCTGCTGAATGCTACTTTTTTAAATAAAAAGTTCGCTGATTCCATAAGCCGCTCCGATACTGTATCATGCCATTTTGGTCTGTACGAAATATGTGTACTCCATGTGCCTTTAGCGTAGCCAATGTTTCTTGATGTGGATGCTTGTAGCGATTGTTACGACCGCAGGAAATGATGGCTTCTTTTGGAGTAAGCGAGTCAATAAATTCAGGGCTAGAAGAAGTTTTGCTGCCATGATGGCCGACTTTTAGGACGTCAACAGAAAAGTCCCCATATCGGCTGAGAAAGTCACGCTCTCCTTCTTCTTCAAGATCACCAGTAAATAAAAACGTACGATTCGCCCAGCGAGTATATAGCACTAATGAATCATTATTTTCTCCCTTGCCATCTTCAGGTGACAGGACAAGTAAGTCTCGTTGCTTGCCGACTTTGGTACCAGTCGCTATTTCCTGAAAGTGAACGTGCTGACTGAATGTATAGTACAACGCTTGTACTTTTTCATTTGCTAGGCTTCCTTTGCCAAGGTAGACGTTTTCCACCTTGATTGCTTGCATCAATTCATCCGCATCCCCCAAATGATCCATATCTCCATGTGTTAAAAATAAGCCATCGATTTTTGCAATCCCCTCACCTTTCAGATAGGGCACCAAAGAATACATCACACTCGCCTCAGTTTTTCGCTCTTGCCAATCCTTTCGCTCATACGCAATGCGGCCACCGGTATCGATGACATACACCTCACGATTCCACTTTGTTTGCAAGACTATAGCATCGCCTTGCCCGACATCAACAAAAGTGACTTTTTCAAAAGGAACGAGGCGACTTCCAAGAAATGGTAGCAATAAGCAGCTCGTGACCATGAATCCATATTTTTTCCTTTCAAAAGACCAAATGCCCACGACTGT
Organism: Enterococcus italicus; assembly: GCF_023743875.1. Lineage (NCBI taxonomy): Bacteria > Bacillati > Bacillota > Bacilli > Lactobacillales > Enterococcaceae > Enterococcus > Enterococcus italicus. The sequence goes on along the minus strand of NZ_JAMRVB010000001.1, from coordinate 745,747 downwards.
ACAGATAATTATCAGTAGAAGAGATGGCTGACCACTCGTCAAAACGATCTTGGGGAAGACCGTTAAAAGGAACCGACTGCTAGTCATTAAAATAATTAATAGATTTTCTACTATTGTGCCAATCAATGGCACTCTACACACGAGAAAAAGGACCGTCGCCAATGGTAACAGTAATACGTCAAAAAGAGGCATCAATAAATAGGTGAAAACCCCACTCAACAGCGGCCATTCATAAAAAAAATACATTAAAAGAGGTGCACTAATGAAAGGAATCACCTGCGCATGTAGTAGCTTTTGCCAATGTGTATATACTGAGACCGTCACAAATAATAGGAAAAAGGAAAAGGCAAATGATAGTTGACTGGATAGCTGTAGGAGTGTACGTGGTTCAATCAATAGACAACTAGCCAAAACAATGCCATAGCGATCAGTCCCGCTAAGTCTTAGCGCGCCTTCTTTTCCCACCCAATAAAGCAAGTACATGAAAATAGCTCGCAATATACTGCTCGAAACACCAAAAAAGCAAGCTAGCAAAAAGGAAAGGACTAAAAATGGTCCAAGTTGAGCCTGAAAACTTAAACCAATGCGACGAAAGAACCAATCTACCCACCCTAGAAAAAAATAGACGTGCATCCCAGAAATGCTAAATAGATGTAACAACCCATTTTGTGTAAAAGAAGTTAATTCATCATAAAATTCAACTTGACGGTACCCAAATAAAAGACCATTCACTAAATAGCCTATTTTAGGACTGATATATCGCTCCACTCTGGCAATCGCCCAACTTCTGAGCTGATGGACAAGTCGCCATATACTCATTGGCAATGGACGGACTTGTATGATGTGCTCAATTGCAAATTGACCAGTATAACGATTGGCAATTAGGTAGGCTGGATAGTCAAAAGCATATTGATTGGTTTTTTTAGCTGGTGTCACAAATGTTCCCTTCACCTTGATTTGTCGTTGCCAATTCATCCTATTCGTCCAATCTTGCTTTTCTTGCTCGGACGACACAAGGTAGGTACACTTGATCTTGTTCGTTCCCACCTTACCATCGAATTTCACCAAATCACCATTTACAACAATCGTATCGGCTGCGATTTGTATCGTCAGATTTTGGCTTTGTTCACTCGATACAAATGGCGTTGCCAGAAACGACTCACGTGCGACTATGCCGACACTTAAAATACCTCCCAATGCTAGTAAAAAGTACTGCTTACGAAACATAAAAATACAACTATAAAAAAGAGCAATAAAAAGAAGGAACACGCTACGGCTATACCAGCTATAAAAGAGACAAGTAGCTGCCAGGACAGGCAAAGAATATTGATTACGATTCTTTTGAAGTGTGCGGATTGGTGAGCACTCCACTTGAAAGCTTCTCAAAGTAGTGCGGATGTAAGGTTACCTGGTGGATTTCCGCTCCGACGTGCGCCATTAGCTCTTGCGCATACAAATTATTATGATAGTCATGTAAATAATGAATTTTTTTGATTCCTGCTTGTAGAATGGATTTCGTACACTGCAAGCAAGGAAAATGTGTTACATAAATTTCTGCGCCATTGGTCGAGATCCCAAATTTTGCGCATTGCAAGAGCGCATTCATCTCCGCATGGATGGTACGAATACAGTGACCATCTACCATCGCACACCCCTCATCGATACAATGCGTATCGCCACTCACCGAGCCATTGTAGCCACCGGCAATGATGCGCTTTTCCTTAACTAATGTCGCTCCGACTTCTAATCTAGTACACGTGCTTCTCAGTGATAACAATACTGCTTGAGCCATAAAATATTGATCCCAAGGAATTCGTTCGTTTGTCATGTATGTCTCCAATCTCGTTTTCTTATATTGTAATCGAGTCGCGTAATTTTTCAACAGTCTTTTCACCAAAGCCGTCCACCTCGGTCAATTGGTCAATTGATTGAAAGTTGCCGTTTTGTGTTCGATAATCAATAATTGCCTGTGCCTTCTTCTCTCCTATACCCGTTAATGTCTGTAGTTCTTCAGCTGATGCAGTATTAATATTGACTTTGCTTTCGTTGCCTGCTTGCGGGGTTTGATTGGTTTGTTCAACTGTTTCTCCTTTTCTGGGAATATAGACAAGTTGTTGGTCCGCTAACACGATCGCCATATTCACTTGTCGATCCTCTGCATCATCTGTCAATCCACCTGCTACGTTAACTAACTCATGCAGCCGTGCATTGATAGGCAACTCATAGACTCCGGGCTTTTTGACTGCTCCCTTGATGTCTACTAGAATAATTTGCTGCGGCACACTCGTCGTTGTTTGGGTCGTTTGCTCGGTTGGCACCGAGACGTCAGTCCATACATCCTCTTTGGGATTTTGAAAAAGAAAGAACCACACACCAATACTTATCCCAACAAGACCTAGCATACTGCCAATCACCAAATATTGCTTTGTACTCCCACTCGTATTTTTCATCCAATTACCACCTCGTCAATAGTTACGCAAAAAAAGAAACTGAGATAGAATTATTCAATGAAAGCAAAAAGACCAGAAAATCCGCAAGTTTTTTTAAACTTTTGGCTTTCCTGATCTATTTTATAGTAATTAATTTTATCTAATCGACTCAAACTTTGTACCACAAACTAATGTACGTCCCAAAATCATGAATTGATGGCACGAATTGCGAGTAATTCGTTCACTTCATACGTTGCAGGCACATCAATTAATAGTTGATCCTCATCAAAAAAGATGGTTTTCACGCCAGCTGCATTGCCAGCTAAGATATCCATATTTCGATCACCAATCATGACCGTTTCATTTGGATTCATTTGATATTTTTCCATCAAGTATTGAATGGCATCTGGTGCCGGCTTTCCTGGAAATGGACTTTCTGAGCCAATGATTTCCTTGAAGTTATCGAGTAATTCATCTTTTTCTAATAGTTCTTTGGTTCCTGGCGTATCGCGATGGGTCAAAATATAGTTAGTATGACCACTAGCGACTACCCACTCCAAAATTTCTTTCGCTCCTTGAAACGGAATGGGCACTCTTGGATCTTTTGATTCAATGTCTTTATACACAGCCGTTAGCTGGTCGAAAGGCAATTGAAATACGTGCGCCAGTTCTTTTGATGAATGCGCCTTTAACGTACGATAGACTTCTTTTCTGTCTGCGACTTGATGCAACTCTTTTAATGCAGCGACAAAGCCATCTAAAATAACTGGATAAGTGTCGTACAGTGTTCCATCAAAATCCCAAATATAATGCTTAAACATAAATAAAAACTCCTAATTTTTAAATGAATGAATTGGTGCAGGAATGCGACCGCCACGAAGAATAAAGTCAGTCGACTTGGCAGGATTGATCTTCATGACTGGTGCTGTACCAAGCAACCCACCAAACTCCACCATATCGCCGACTTGTGCGTCTTTAGCAGGGATAATTCTTACAGCAGTTGTTTTATGATTAATTACACCAATTGCTGCTTCGTCGGCAATCATACCAGCAATCGACTCTGCAGGTGTATCTCCCGGGATAGCAATCATATCCAAACCAACCGAACAAATCGCCGTCATCGCTTCTAATTTTTCAAGATTTAATAGGCCACTTTCGACTGCTTTGATCATGCCCGCGTCCTCTGATACCGGAATAAAAGCACCTGACAAGCCACCAACATGATTACAAGCCATCACACCACCTTTTTTGACAGCATCGTTTAGCAAGGCCAAGGCTGCGGTCGTACCGTGTGTCCCTACTGACTCTAAGCCCATCTCTTCTAGAATCAACGCCACACTATCCCCTACTGCTGGAGTCGGCGCTAAAGACAAATCAACAATCCCAAAAGGCACACCCAAACGCTCAGAGGCAACACGTCCTACTAATTGACCCATTCGTGTAATTTTAAAGGCTGTTTTTTTGACTGTCTCAGCTACGACGTCAAATGATTCCCCTTTTACTTTTTCCAAGGCACGCTTCACAACACCTGGACCACTTACCCCTACATTGATGACACAATCGGCTTCTCCAACACCATGGAATGCACCAGCCATAAATGGATTATCTTCAACTGCATTCGCAAAAACAACCAATTTCGCACAGCCCATATCAGATGCGACAGCTGTTTTTTTGATTGTTTCTCCCATTAGCTTCACCGCATCCATGTTGATGCCCGAACGAGTTGACCCGATATTGACTGACGAACAGACAAAATCAGTCTCCGCCAAAGCTTGTGGAATCGACTCAATTAAGGGCAGGTCTCCTGCCTGGTAGCCCTTTTCGACTAATGCACTGTACCCTCCAATAAAGTTCACCCCAACTGCTTTGGCTGCTTTATCTAGCGCTCGAGCAAACTGTACACATCCCTGTGCATCGACTTTACTTGCTGCAGCTATCAAGGCAATGGGTGTCACAGAGATGCGCTTGTTTATGATTGGAATACCGTACTCAACTTCAATAGCTTCGCCGACTTTCACCAAATCTTTGGCTTTGGTGGTGATTTTTTGGTAAATTTTTTCACAGGCTTTCTCAGCATCTGCATCGATACAATCTAGTAAAGAAATCCCCATCGTTATCGTCCGAATATCTAAGTTTTCTTCTTCCACCATGCGAATGGTTTCTAAGATTTGATTTGTCTCCATCTTAATTCTCCTCGCCTACAATTTATGCATTGCATCAAAAATTTCTTCATTTTGAATGCTTATTTTTACGCCCAGCTGTTCACCCAATCCATTTAAGTGATTACGGATCATTTCAAAATCTGCTTTTGGTTGTAACTCTAGCATCATCATCATCGTGAAGTATTCTTGGAGAATGGTCTGTGTCACATCGACGATATTTATGTTTAATTTGGCAAGTTCCTGACTCACACCTGCAATGATACCAACCTTATCTTTACCAATAACCGTTAAAACTGCTCTCATTTATGGAAAGCCTCCTTTTATTTTTGTTTATTATAGCATAACCTCTATTTTATTCCGCCCATTTTTTCAAAATAATTTCATAAATCCATTTGTTTATTACCTACTTATACTTGAATGTTCGTCTATCTTTTTTTGCAAAAAAAAAAAAAAAAACTACCTTCCGAGGAAGATAGTTAATTTATTTTAGTACCAACCGTTTGCTAACCAGAAAGCTTTCGCAGCTGTCCATGAACCGTAACGACTTAAGACATATGCGTTGGCTACTTTTTCTTGATTGGCTGCAGAATAGTCACCATTTAGGTAGCTACTTGTTAATTGATAACGACCAATATATTGACCATTTGTTGCAGTATATGAACCACCTGATTCTTTATTTGCAATCCATTCTTTCGCTTCTGCCTCAGAACCTGTTGCAGTTGAAGAATAGGTAGTCGTGCTTTGTGTTGTTGTTTGTGTTGTTTGTGTTGTTTGAGTAGTTGCTGCTTGGCTTGTCGAAGCAGCTGTTGCAGCCGTTTGAGCGACTGTAGCTGAAGCATCGGTATTTAACACTAATGTTTCACCAACATAGATAAGATTTACATTTGAAATATTGTTATCAGTTGCGATACGGTTAACATAATCTGATGATCCAAAATATTCTTGTGCGATACTAGATAATGTATCATTTGCTTTAATTGTATAGTTGATTTCATCTGCATTTGCAGTTCCTGTATAAGCAACGAATCCGACTAGAGCGACAGCACTTAGAGCGAGTGATTTAAAAATTTTCATGTATGGTTGTTCTCCTTTATATTGTGAATAAGTACGTTGTTCTTTACAAGAGATATCTTACCAAGTATTTTCCCTCGATAGGTGACAGTTAGATGACGAATTGTTTCAAAAAGATGAAAAATATCAATTCAAATGCTTTTCAAGTATCGACTAGCGACTAAAATGCTGATATATCAATATTCATCCCTAAATTTTTGTAACATTTGTTTAATCTAATTTCATTGGATTTTCTCATTTTTTAAATTGAATTACCTAATAACGGCAGAAATAATCCTTATATATTACAAAATTGTGAAATTATTTCATAATTGTAATCGGTTTCTTTGACGTCCAAAATAAAAAAGTCCAATAGCTGAGAAAAGCGTATTTGCTTTCACAACTATTGGACGTGTTTAATTTTCCGTAATTTTATAATGTTCCATTCAAAATGTCATCTTCTCAATGCGATCAAAAGCTTTTGCAAGCTGTTCTTTTGATTGAGTTGCTGCCAAGCGCACATGATTCATCCCAGTTTTGACACCGAATGCCGTACCCGGAATCATTAGAACCTGTGTCTCTTTCAATAATTTTTCCACGAAAGCAACGGAAGTCATGCCTGTCTTTTCGGTATTAATATACGCATACATCGTGCCCTTTACCTTACCCATAGATAAGAAAGGAATCGCTGCGACACGTTGTTCGATATACTCTAAGCGTTCTTTGAAAACAGCCACGACATCTGGCACCAACTCATCAAAGTGATCCAATGCATAAGTTCCCGCCTTTTGTGACAATGAATTCGCCGCATAGGAGATGTTTTCATTTAAATACCTTGCCACATCATTCACTGGACTTGGTGAAATCATGTAGCCGATACGCCAGCCAGTCATCGCAAAGGCTTTGGAAAAACCGCTAAACGTAATGGTATTGTCTGGAGCATAGGTCGCCATTGGGGTAAATGTCTCATAGAAAGTAAATGCTTCATAAATTTCATCTGAAAGAATATACAGCTCATTCTCAATTGCAATGTCGGCAATTTTTTTCATCGTATCTTTGGTAAAGACCGCCCCTGTCGGATTATTAGGCGAGTTGATGATGATTGCCTTAGTCTTGTCTGTTACCGCAGCTTTTAAGCGTTGACTGTCTAGCTGGAAGTCCTCTTCTTCAAAGGTCGGGATTACAACCGGTGTGCCACCTGCAAGTAACACTTGGTCTCGATAAGGTGAAAAAAACGGCTCATGAATAATTACTTCATCGCCTGGATTTAAAATTGCCAAAAGTGCGAGATACATGCCATGGGAGACACCAACCGTCGCACGGACTTGATTTTTTTCAAACGTTAACTGGTAATTTTTTTGGTAAAAGTCAATAACCGACTGAACAAATTCAGGACTGCCATCAGAAAGGGTGTAGTGCGTATGACCTTGTTTTGCTGATAGAGCTGCATAGTCGATTATTGTTTGGTTCGTATCTAAATCAGGATCACCTATCGATAAATCAATCAGTCCCTCTGTTTGTTTTGCTAAGATACCGATTTCCATTAATAAATTTTCTTCTGGATTTTGAAAACGTTTGGCAACTGTTAATTTTTTCAACGTACTTATCTCCTCTATTACAAAACTTTATTCAAAAAACTTTGCGTCCGAGCATTTTTAGGACTACCAAATATTTGTTCTGGCGTGCCTTCTTCTTGAATAATGCCCTCATCCATAAAGATTACTCGGTCAGCGACTTCGCGCGCAAAGCCCATTTCATGGGTGACTACGACCATCGTCATACCATTTTCAGCTAATTTTTTCATAACGGCCAATACTTCGCCAACCATTTCCGGATCGAGAGCAGAAGTTGGTTCATCAAATAACATCACGTCAGGATTCATCGCCAATGCACGCGCGATTGCTACCCGTTGTTGTTGTCCACCAGAGAGACTTGAAGGATACGCTTGGCTTTTTTCTTTTAGGCCGACTTGATCTAGTAACTTTAGACCTGTTTCGTTGGCAGCCGCTGACGCTTCTTTTTTGACCTTTATTGGACTAATCGTCACATTTTCTAAGACTGTTTTATGTGGAAATAAATTAAAGCTTTGGAAAACCATCCCCATTTTTTGACGTAATTGATCGATATTGACTCCTTTAGCCAAAAGATTGGTTCCCTCAAAGTCAATGCGACCAGACGTCGGCGTTTCCAATAAATTCAAACAACGTAAAAAGGTACTCTTCCCACTACCAGAAGGACCAATCACAACGACCACTTCACCGGCAGCAATTTCAATATTAATGCCTTTCAGTACTTCGTTTTTCCCAAATGTTTTATGCAAATCTTCTATTTTAATCATTCGTATTCATTCTCCTTTCGGCAACACCTAATAGTCGCGACATGCTAAATGTCAATACAAAGTAAATCAACGATACAATGACATATGGTAAGAACGGCTTGAAGCTAGCTCCTTGTACATTTCCTGCTTGGAAAATCAATTCAGAAACACCAATGACGGAAACAACAGAGGATTCTTTGATGACAGTCACAAACTCATTACCTAGTGCTGGTAAAATATTTTTGATCGCTTGTGGGAAAATAATAAATTGCATAGCTTGGCGTTGATTCATCCCCAATGAACGAGCGGCTTCCATTTGCCCTTTATTCACTGCACTGATCCCAGCACGAATGATTTCTGCGACATAGGCAGCACTATTTAATGCCAATGCAATACATCCAGCCGCAAGTTTTGACAAGTCTATGCCGATGATTCCTGAACCAAAGTAAACAATAAAGATTTGTACTAATAGTGGCGTACCGCGGACATATTCGATGTATGCAGTAGCAATCCATCGTAATACACGGATTTTCCCTAATTTAATAAGTGCTAGAATTGCACCAAATATCGCGCCAAACAATACCCCAATAATCGCTAAGAAAATTGTATAACCTGCACCATTCACGTAATATTTATAGTACTTTTGGAAGAAATTTTGATCTTTTTGAAACATTAATTTATTGGCTTCTGCTTGGTAGGTTTTCATTAAGCCTTTGTCATCAATTTCTTTAATAGAAGCATTTATCTTTTCTTTAAGTACTGGACTATTTTTTGGCATTGCGATTGCTGTTTGCTTCGTGCCATTTTCAAAGGTAACATCGGCCAACGTAAGTGAAGAATCACGGTCAACGTATGCTTCGGCTACTGGTTGCTCTAAAACGACGCCTTCGACTTTTTTATTGGTCAAATTCATGATTAGATCTGGTACTTTCTGTAAGGAAACAGCTGTCGCACCGACTAATTCAGTTTTGACTAGTTCTTCCTGCGTGGTTTGCTTTTGCGCACCGACTGATTGTCCTTTAAAGTCATTCACTGTTTTGTATTTGTCAGCATCAGCCTTGCGGATCACGACTTTTTGCGAAGATGTAAGATACGGGTCAGAAAAATCTACTTCCTTTAATCGTTCTTCAGTCGGAGTCATACCGGAAATAATTAAATCTATTTTACCAGTTTTTAGTGCACCTAATAGTGCATCAAATCCAAGTTCTTCAATTTTAAGCTTGACGCCTAGGTCATCGGCAATTTTTTGAGCAATCGATACATCGAACCCGACAATCGTATCCGTGCCATTAACCTCCGCATGAAACTCATATGGTGCATAGTCTGCAGAAAGACCGACAACTAATTCACCAGCATCCTTGATTTTTTGGTACTCTGCATCGGTTTCCTCTGCTTTCACGAATCCAGCTGGCATGACAGTCCCCAATGTTAGCAGGCAAGCCATTATCGCAAGTACCCACGTTATCTGTTTCTTTCTCACAAATTTTCTCCCCTTTAATTATTCATTTAATGTATAAAAATTCATAACATAGTAGTAACATCATAGCACATTCATCTACAGTTTAAAAGGATTTTTCTTGTAATAACCATGGAATCAATGCTTTAACAAATGATTCTTTTTTTCGTCGAAATTTTCTAAAAATTGACTTGTCAGCTCCATCGTCTTGCTCTACTATTACACTATAGAAAAGGAGTGTGACAAGCGAATGTCTAATCAATTAATCGTCCGTGGTGCACCACAAGAATATAGTTGTCATGAAGGTTCATGGTCGACCCTCCCTGACCATTTAAATGCTCGAAAACTTACAAAGCTACTCGTTTTACATGGAAAGGATTCCTGGGAGGCAGCTAAGCCTTATTTGCCAGATTTAAGTGAATTTGATAGTACGTATGAATATTACGGCGGTGTGTGTACCGATCAGCGTGTATCGGAAGTCGTCGCATTGTTTCAAAAAAGCAAGAATGAAGCAATAATAGCTGTTGGCGGTGGGAAAATCACAGACCTTGCCAAACAAGCAGCGCATCAACTTCGCTGTCCAGTAATCATCCTGCCTACATTGGCGTCAACTTGTGCCGCTTATACTCCATTAAGTGTGATGTATTTTGAAGATGGCGCGATGGATCGCTTTGATATCTTCCCTCAAGCCAATGCCTTGGTACTGATAGAACCAAGAGTTATCCTAGCATCGCCTCGTAAATTATTGATTGCTGGGATTGCTGATACACTAGCTAAATGGTACGAAGGAGATGCCATCATTCGCCAACTTGACACGGTGCCCGTTGAAGTGCAAGTCGCGCACTTTGCAGCAAAACAATGTCAAGAAAACTTACTAACCTATAGCTACGATGCCTTAGCTGCGATGGATCAACAAGAATTAAATGCCGCGTTTCTAACTGTTGTCGAGACGAATATCTTACTAGCAGGTATGGTTGGTGGCTTCGGCGATGAATACGGGCGTACAGCTGGCGCCCATTCAATCCACGATGCCATTACGATGATTCCAGAAAGTCATCATCAATTGCATGGGAATAAAGTTGCTTATGGGATTTTTGTCCAATTAGTTATTGAAAAGAATTTGCCAGAGATTGAAAAACTCCTACCATTTTATCAAGAGCTCGAATTACCTACTTGCCTAGCAGATATGAATATGCACTTCACCGAAGAAGACTATCGACGAGTCGCAGAACGTGCCACCATCCCTGAAGAAAGTATTCACTTACTAGCTGAAGAGATTTCACCAGAAATAGTGATTGCTGCTATGAAAGAATTAGAGACATTCATAACAAACAAAAAATAAAACGAACTGTGGAAGGCACTTGCTTTATTAGTGCCTTCCACGGTTCGTTTTTTTATTACTCGACTTCTTTGCAGACATCCACCCATGCCAGACTGTTGGCATAGCGAGCCAATTCATCAATGGTCAGCTCAATGGCACTATTACTGCTACCACAAGCTGGAAAAACAGTCACAAATTTTTGTAAGGATATATCTAAATAAATCTTGACTCCTTCATTTACAGCAAATGGACACACGCCACCAGCAGCATGATCCACAGCTTCTTCGACCTGATCAAAAGCAACCATGCGTGCCCGCTTTTGAAAGTATGCCTTAAACTTGCGGTTATCAATTTTCTGGTCGCCTGCCACCACAATTAAGATGACTTCATCATCTTTTTGGAAAGCTAGCGTCTTAGCAATCCGCTCTTCCTCGCAATGCAACGCCTCAGCTGCCAGCGCCACTGTCGCACTCGATGTCTCAAACTCTTGGATGCGATCGTCCATGCCAAATTCGGCAAAATACTTACGAACTGCCTCAATACTCTTGCTTTCCAACTCCTTTATTAGTCTTTTGGTACATATTTCATCCCTTCTCGGATACTTAGTGGCTGCATTTGTTTTTCATGTTCTTGGATAAATTGTTTTACCCATGTTGGATTGGTTTTGGAGTAATCTCTTAATGCCCAACCAATCGCCTTTTTTATGAAAAATTCTTTCTCAGACATATTTTTTAAAAGAATGTTTGCAAGCAATGCTTCGTTCGTTTTCTCGCGTCTGCCTAATTGATGATCAATCGCAATACGTCGCAACCAAAAATCAGCGTCCTCTGCCCATACAAGCATCAATTCATCCACTCTATGATCCCCTAACCCAATCGCGCCAATTATCTGGTCAAAACTATCGATCGAATCCCACCATTGTTTGGATTGAATCAGCGGCAAAAGACGCTCTATATCTTCAAAATGCAACTCTTTTTGACGACTTTGAAGAAAATCTAAGGCGACATACTGACATTCACGGTATAGTGAACCCCAAAAGTTAGACTTTTTAACGAAGTAGATTAATTTCTACTTCGTTTTTTTAATTGTACTTTATTTTATGCTGCAT
>NZ_JAMRVB010000001.1:704827-733804 GCF_023743875.1 Enterococcus italicus | reverse complement strand
CGGTGCTCGTTTTGCCATAACTTTTCCATAAATTGCCAATCGATTCCCTCAGACTGACGCCATTGCTTTAAATACGGGCGCACGAGCATACGTCGTTCAGGTGTTTTTATGCCAAAAAAGACAAAGTGATTTTTTAAGTATGCCGCCTGTTGTTCAGCAATTTCTTTATTTTGATGCTTGGTAAATAATGACACTATCTCTTCGTACATGACAAGCTCCTTCCTAGCAAAAAACGGATAAATGATGGTCACTTATCCGTTCATTTTACTTATTATAAATTTTTGGTCCTTTGCGCATATGCTTGCGATCATTTTTTGGCGTAGCCATTTTGTCGGATCGACCGCCACCTTGTTTCTTTTGGATAAGTTCTTGCATCTTCTCTTTTGCGTTCATTTTTTCACCTTCTCACATTTGACAATCCATGAAAAGAATACCTAATTTTCAATGAAGTTACAAGAAAAAAATCTATAGTTTACAAGAATAGCAAAGTTCTTTGTCATCATCTTTATTGGTAAGCTTTCCATCATTCATCCGCTTGATACTTTAAAAGGGTTGATTTACCACTATGTACCACAAAAAACACCCGTCTATCATCACTTGTTATTCCGTCAGGTCCGTTAATGTTTGGTGGGACGAGATAGAAGGTAAGTGTCGCATTATTAGCTCCTGTATTCGTACCAGGTAGATGCACCTCATAATAGTGATTCACCATTTTAGGTAAATCAGAACTATCAATCGCAAATTTGCCATGTGCGATTATACCATTCCAATAACCGTTCTTTGTTATCGCCGGAAAGACAGTGGTTCGATTCTGATAATAGTCTTCAGAGGTATAGCCACCTAGTGTAAAGTCAGAATCTGCAATGGATTGATTAAAACTATCCGTCGAAAAGGTCCCTTCAAATGGTGTCAAATCTCCTTTTAATACTACATCATACGTTGCATTATCAGCTGGTTTTTGCTTCGTAAAAGTCATTTCATGACTTATAACGCCATTACTCATCTTAATTGTCATATCAGATGCTGACACGTATTGAGGAGTAATTATAAAATTTGAATACCCATCTGCTTTTTCCATCGCCGTTTCCGAAGTAAAGCCCGCTTGTGTTTCTTGTCAATTCGTCGCAAAGCTCGCCTCCGCTTGCGTACACTTCACCTGCGATATCAATTGCCTTCGTTTCAGCCTTATCCACTACTTTTGATTCACTGGTACTCACTACCGTTTCACTTATCGTAACAGAAGACTCTTTAGTTAAGCTTTCAGTGGAAGAGTTCTTCTTTACATTTGATTGACATCCCGCCAAAACAAGTCCACCAATCACCCATACGAATACCATTTGCCTTTTCATTCCCCATTCCTCCAAATAGTTTGTCATTTCTTTCTATTAGCTTAACTGATTTAACAAAAAACCCAATGTAAGTAGACATAATATTTTTATTGGTTTTTTTATACTTGATTTCAAATATAAAAAAGCTCTAGGGACCCTTTAAAAGGATAGCTAGAGCTTTTTTACCTATATTTTATTCGTTTATCAATACGATTTTTCCTACTGCATGGTGCGTTTCACTGAGTTCATGTGCAGCATAAATCCCCGCTTGGTTCAGCGGAAATTCAGCGCCAATCACGCTTTTTAGTTTCTTTTCAGCCATCAGCTTAACTAAGGATGCTAATTCTTCGCCATTTGGTTGCAGCCAGATAGCCTCAGCATGAATCCCTTTTTCTTGAATCCGTGGATCTTCGTCTATCGAAAGAATACTGATTAAACGTCCTTCAGGCTTCAGTACAGTGATGCTTTTTCGTTGTACCTCTCCTGCCATTGTGTCAAGAACCAAATCAATCTCACTTAAAGTAGTCTCAAAATCAATCGTATGATAATCAATCACTTCATCAGCACCTAATTCTTTTAATAGCTGATGATTTTTCGGACTAGCCGTAGTAATTACATAGGCGCCAGCTTCTTTCGCTAATTGAATCGCATATGTTCCCACGCCACCAGCGCCAGCATGAATGAGCACCTTTTGTCCTGCTTGAAGTTTTCCATGGGTAAATAGTGCTTGATAAGCGGTCAATCCAGCTAAAGGTAGTGCACCTGCATCTTTAAATGATACTTCTTCCGGTAATTTTGCTAAAAGATGATCATCAACAATTGTGTGCTCTGCATACGTACCGAACCGAGTCGTATCTGGTCTAGCCGCAACTCGATCACCAACTTTCCAGTCAGAAACCTGTGAACCTACCTCTTCAATGATACCTGCAACGTCCCAGCCTAAAATAATCGGGAATTCCCATGGCATCATTTGTTGCAAATATCCTTCACGTAACTTCCAATCAATTGGATTTACCGAAGTTGCTTTTACTTTAACCAACACTTGATGAGCGGATAACTCAGGTAACGTCACCGTTGCATCTGTCAGTTGTTCTTTCCCGCCGTATTGATTAATTACGACTGCTTTTGTCTTTGTCATCTTGCTTCATCCTTTCGAATAAAATTAGATTGCTTTTACTGATACTTCAATATTTCCACGAGTTGCACGAGAATAAGGGCATGTTTGGTGTGCGATTTCTAATAATTCTTGGCTTTTTTCTAACGTAATTCCTTCAATGTGGCCTTCGATTTCGACACCTAATTGAACATCAGGTAATGCAGTTTGGCTTAAATTGTATAGTGAAACAGTTACTTCAATAGTTGATTCACCATCTACTTGTGCTTGTTTTTTCACATAATCCAAAGCACTGTTAAAACAAGCACTGTATCCAGCTGCAAATAATTGTTCTGGGTTTGTCGCACCTGCTACTCTGCGTCCTGGAGCAGCGATTGGCATTTCAAAAGAATGATCAGGAGAATGAACCTCACCGTTACGTCCGCCTGTATTAATCATTTTTGTTGAAAAAACTTTTTTCATATCTATTCCTACTTTCTGACATTTGTTTGTTTTTATCTTACGAAATACATTGTACACAATTTAATTGTATTTGAGAAATAATTTGTTTCTGTTAAAATAAAAAGAAAGGAGTTGCTTCAAATGAACACAAATGACAATCCATTACAAAATGAATTATGTTTTCAACTTTATGTCGCTTCAAAAGAAATCATTCGCATGTACAAACCTTTCTTAGATGAAGTCGACTTGACCTACACAGGCTTTATTACACTAATGGCTATCGAGGACAATTTATCTGTAAAACAACTTGGTGAGCGATTATTTCTAGATTCGGGCACGCTAAGCCCTTTATTAAAAAAAATGGAAAAACAAGGACTGTTGCGTCGCACACGAGCTAGCACCGACGAACGGCAATTGGTTATTCAACTGACCGATAAAGGAAAATCACTGCAAGAAAAACTTCCTTGTATTTCACATGATGTCTACCAATCAATAACCAAATCAAGTGAATCTGGTGTATATGGCAATCTGATTTCACAATTAATTCAGCTAAACCAAAACTTCCGTGAGGTTTAATCGACAAAAATAAGACTGAATTTGCTAGCGCCGATTGTAAAATTAAGCTAGACAAATAAAAAAGTGAACCATTGGAAGTCCAAGTATCTCAATGATATCCTGGAACAGGATCACCGACAGATGAAAGGTAAATTTCCCCATGCGAAGAAATTGAAAATCTATTTAAGGCAGCATAAGCGAAATTTACTCAAAATTAAAGGGTTCTTTTTATTTTTCAAACTTTACAACACAATCAAGTTAAGGATAGATGTCGGTGCGAGGACTTATTTCTTGCTTACATGAATTTTATTTTTTATTAATTGTCAAATTAAGTTAGACAAGTCCTCTTTGCATATCCCTAGCTATTTTCGATAGCTATTACCAAATTTTAATACCAAACAACTCTTTCATGCCCGATAAAATCAAGGTAGGTAAGGCTGGAACAAACAGTACCAGTAAATAGATTGACAACGTCAATGGTGCTGTGCCCATTACTATATTAAAGAATGGGATAATCGTCACCAGATAAGAAGAAATACCTGCAAATAGAACAGCTGCAATTAAATATTTGTTTTCAAATGGGTTTCTTCTAAATAATGTTTTCGTGCTTCGCGCATCAAAAACATGCCATAATTGGCCATAAACCAGTGTTAAGAAAGCTACGGTTTGGGCTTGATTACTTGATAACCCTTGGTGAGCCGCCCATAAGAATGCAACATAAACCAATACTCCCATAAAAATTCCGCGAATCAAGACACGAGACCAAGTATAATTTGCTAGAACCGATTCGTTTGGATCTCTCGGCTGTTCCTCCATAATATCAGACTCAGCGACATCATATCCTAGTGAAAAAGAAGGCACTGCATCGCTTACCATATTGACCCATAAAATCATCAAAGCAGTTAATGTTGGTGTCGCACCATGAACGTTGCCGATTGATTGTGTAAAGAAGATTAAACCAATCAATAATGAAAGAACTTCTGCTACATTGGTTGTTAATTCATGACGCATAAAATTTTTAATATTGGCATAAATGGTTCGACCACTTTTAACAGATTGTTCAATTGTTGTGAATTTATCGTCCATCAGAATTAAGTCGGCTGAATCTTTCGTCACTTCGGTTCCAGCAATCCCCATAGCGATACCAATATCTGCAGCACGTAATGCAGGTGCATCATTGACACCATCACCGGTCATTGCGACAATTTGTCCGTGCTTTTGTAATTGTTTAACAATGCGTTGTTTATGTTCAGGTGACACACGAGCATAGATATTCGTATGGTTCACATAACTATATAATTCTTCATCAGACATCTTCTCGATTTCAATACCTTTAATCACTATCGCATCTACTGTATCAACAATACCTAATTCTAAGGCAATTGCTTTGGCCGTTTTTTCATGGTCCCCTGTAATCATAACAACTTCGACATTCGCTTTTTTCAATGTACTTACAGATTCTTTGACTTCTTCACGAGCAGGATCAATAATCCCGGCAACGCCGGTAATAATTAACTGTTTTTCTAACTCTTCGACAGATCCATTCATTGCTTCTTGTTCCGTAATTTCTCTATAACCAACAGCTAATGTACGTAAGGCTGCTTCTGCATACTCTTCGACGGTATCTACGAATGATTGTTTTGCTTCCTCTGAAGAATCAACTTTATGATTGATTAAAATGCCTGTACTTTTATTAACCAATACATCTGGCGCGCCTTTGGTATATACTAGATAACGCTCGTCTTCTTTAACAATGACACTCATCATTTTACGACTACTCGTAAAGGGCAATGTACGGACAATTTCTTTTTCTTGTTCTAGTTTTTCTTTCTTTACACCTGCTTTTAAACCTAAAACTGTTAATGCGACTTCTGTTGGATTCCCAAACGGTTTATATTCACCATCTGTTTCTTTGACAGTCGCTTCATTACATAAAACAGCTCCTTCTAAAAAGGCTAGTGTATCAGACAACTTGGCACTTGCTTCTGGTGAATGAATGTCACCTATTGGCGCATATCCTAGTCCAGACACCGCGTAATAATGGCCGTTGCTATAATACTTAACCACCGTCATTTCGTTTTTCGTTAAGGTACCGGTTTTATCCGAACAAATATAAGAGGTTGCTCCTAAAGTTTCTACACTGGAAAGAGATTTAATAAGACCTCTATTTTGTGCCATTTTAGAAGCACCAATTGTCAATACAATCGACAATACTGCAGGCAACGCATCAGGAATAGAAGCTACTGCTAGAGCAATGGATGTCGAAAGCACAGAACCAATCGATGTAAAACTGATTTCCCCTGCCTGAATCATACCAATCACAAAAGTAAATAGAATGACACCAGCTGAAATCAGCATTAAAGTCTTTGTCAATTTATTAACCGTATTCTGTAAAGGAGATGGTTTATCTTCTACAGCTTGAATTAATTGTGCAATATTTCCTAATTCAGTGTCTAAACCTGTAGCAACGACTAAACCAATTCCTTGCCCATTTGAAACAGTAGAGCCTGAAAAGCCCATATTTTTTCTATCACCAATTTCAACAACTTCATCAATTGCTTCAGTATTTTTATGAATTGCATCTGATTCGCCAGTTAAATGTGCTTCCATCACTTGCAATTCATTCGTTTGAATCCAACGTACATCTGCTTCAACGAAATCGCCTACCTCTGCTTTGATTAAATCCCCCACCACAACATCTGTAGCAGTAATTTTTTCCCAGCTCCCATTTCTTAAGACCGTTGTTTGACGATTGTTCATCTCTTTTAAGGCATTTAAACTCTTACGCGCACTAATTTCTTGCCAGAAACCTAAACAAGCATTGATGACAATTAAAATAAAAATAGCGGCTGCTTCATACAAAGATTCTATTCCATGCTGCACATCTCCTTTTACCTGAATGGAATAAAAAGAACTCAGTAAAGATAATACAATAGCTCCCATCAATACGATGACAATGGGTTCTTTAAAATTCTTCAAGAAGACTTTCCAGTAGGAATTTTCTTTTTCATCAGGCAGCTTATTCACTCCGTATTGCTCTCTGAGAATACGAACCCGTTCATTTGTTAATCCGTTCGTTGAATCAACCTCAAATCGCTTGATTAATTTTTCTTTTTTTTCTTGATAAAAATGCATAAATAACTTCCTTTCTTTTTTTCTAAACAACGCAAAAAGAGCGCAAGCAAACAAGACTCTCCTCACCCTTGGAGAATATGTCTTGAAAGCTTGCGCCCAACCTGATTATTTATGAAATTAGTATTAATTTAACAAAGATTTTCTACTTTGTCTATCCAAATGCCTAAAAAACATAAATTCTTTTTTTACTGCTCAATCATTATCGTAGACTGAAAAACTATTCTTCACTAGTTTTTTCTGTACTTGAAGAAAGCGACGTTCGCATCTCAGTATCAGCATGGATATTTTTTAGTTTGTAGTAATCCATTGCACCCAATGTTCCCTTTTGTAATGCTTCTGCCATAGCTAAGGGAACTTCCGCCTCTGTCTCGACAATGTTTGCACGCATTTTTTCAACTTCTGCGCGCATTTCTTGTTCTTCTGCAACTGCCATAGAACGACGCTCTTCTGCCTTGGCTTGCGCAATATTTTTATCAGCTTCGGATTGATCCGTTTGTAATTGTGCTCCAATGTTACGCCCCACATCTACGTCAGCAATATCAATGGACAGAATTTCAAAAGCTGTTCCTGAATCCAATACTTTACTTAAAACTGTTTTAGAAATAGCCTCAGGACTTTTCATCACTAGATCATGCCTTTCAGCTGAACCCACTGTTGTGACAATCCCTTCACCTACACGGGCAATAATTGTATCTTCACCTGCTCCACCAACAAGTCGTTCAATATTGGCACGGACAGTGACTTTGGCTTTAACTATAATTTCAATCCCATTTTTTGCTACAGCACCAATCATCGGTGTTTCAATTACTTTGGGATTAACTGATACTTGAACGGCTTCAAAAACATCTCTTCCAGCTAAATCAATTGCTGCGGCTTTCTCAAATTATAAATCAATATCTGCGCGATGAGGAGCGGTGAGAAGCGATTAGAGCATCAATCACACGATTGACATTTCCTCCAGCCAAATAATGTGCCTCTAATTGATCAGTTGTTAAGTCTAACCCAGTTTTCGTTGCTTTAATTAACGGTTGAATAATTTGTCGAGGAGAAACTCGTCTCAAACGCATCCCAATTAATGTACCTAAACCAACTTTAACACCTGAAAAATACGCCGAAATCCACAATCCTACTGGAACAAAACTAAAAAAACAGACTCATGATAAATAAAATTAGAATAGCAACTATGAATATCCCTATAGTTCCGTTACTTATTCTATCCACTGGATCCTCCTTTGTTATACAAATCTTTACTTTCATTACGCTATTATTTTATCATAATATATTTTTAACTATTTAGCTATTCAATTACACTTATTTACTTTTTTGTAACTTGGTTTAATCATTACATTAATAAAATAGTGTACTCCTACATCATGAATCTATCCAATGATTACCGTTTCTTCTGGATATTTAATTTTCACCTCAACTTTATTTTCCTTTATAATCAAAGAGAAAAATACAGTTAGTACACCCACTCTCCCAAGAAACATCAATATTGCAACAACGATTTTCCCAATTGATGATAACTCCGGTGTTAACCCCATAGTCAAGCCAACAGTCCCAATGGCTGAAATAACTTCAAAAACGATATATTCTAAGCCTAATTGATTGACATTTGGAATCGTCTCTGTCACAGATAGAATCATTGTACTGACAATTATCACAGTTAAAAACATAAAGAATAAAACAAATGCTCGAGAAACACTTTCTTCCCTAATCGTTCGTTCACGAAATTCTGCTCGACTTCTCCCATGAAAAGTGGAATACATCTTGATTAAAAGCACACCAAAAGTTGTTGTTTTAAACCCACCTGCGGTTGAACCTGATGTTCCCCCAATAAACATAAGTAGCATTGTTAACATTAATCCGGCGTGAGACATTGAAAAATAGTCAATTGAGAAAAAGCCAGCTGTTCGAGGGGTTACAGAAAGAAATATCGTATTAAAGAATCGATGGATAATACTTCCTGTCCAAAAGTTCGAATTATTGTATTCAGTAATAAAAAAACCAATAATACCTATGAACAATAAAGTACCAGTCACTCGTAAGGCAATTTGACTATGTAGACTCAATCGATGTCTAGCTTGTTTCATTGTTAAGACATCATGCCAAACAAAAAAGCCCAAACCTCCTGAAATAATTAAACAGCTGATTACCATCAAAACCCACGGATCGTTTTGAAACCCTACTAAACTATCGCCAAATAAATCAAATCCTGCATTACAAAAACTAGAAACTGCATGAAACAAACTATACCATAGTCCCTTTCCCCATCCAAATAAAGGAACAAATCGAAATGCTAACAAAACCATACCTATTCCTTGAATAGAAAAAGCAATCTTTACTACAGAAAATAATACTTTTATTTCACCAGACATTTGTTCTGTATTAAATGCTTCTCGTAAAATCATGCGTGTACTAAGTGCTACTTTTTGTTTCATTAAGACAAAAAAGAAGATTGGAATTGTCATAAATCCTAACCCACCAATCTCAATCAATAATAAGATAATACTTTGGCCAAAAACACTCCAATGCTCACTTGTTGTAACTGTCGTTAATCCAGTGACGCAAATAGCAGATGTCGCCGTAAATAGCGCATCTAGAAATTCTGTTTGCATACCGTTTCTTGAAGAAATTGGTAGCATCAAAATGCTAGCACCTAATAAAATTAATCCTAAAAAACCACTTGTTATCCACTGAACTGGTGAAAAAGAGAGTATTCTCTTTCTTTTTTTCATCTTTCCTATCCCTCACTATCTCTCTACATTTTTTTATAATCATTCATTTCTCTACACTATTTTAAATGTATTTTTTAGATAATAACTGCTCCATGATAGCATGAATAATAAAAAAATCCATATCATATCATATATAGTTAAAAAATGGTTCTATAATATTTGGTGTTGTTACTCACATTGAGTAAGGACATCAAAAATTTTTTTATAACAAAAAGACATGTGATTGTCCTATAATTAAGTCGTCTAAAACATAATAAGAAGGAAATCAGATGTCTATACCCAATTCTATCAAAATAAAGGATGAATTTCTAGATGCTTCAATCAAGTTAATTTTAAATCGCCGATTGTAAAACTAAGCTAGACAATTAAAAAAGTCATTTGTGCTACACTCAAGATAGTTCCCGCAAAAGAATTATAAGGAGTGAAGACAAATGACCTATACCCATCTTACATCAAATGAACTTGCAATGATAGAGGCGTATGATAATAATCATCAATCTGTAGCCAAAACCGCATTACTATTGAATAGATCTAGGCAAACGATTCATAAAGTTTACCAATTTTTCAAAACAGGGCACAATGCTCTAGATTATTTCAATCAATACAAGAAGAATAAAACTCGCTGTGGCAGACGTCCTATTGTTTTATCAGATGAACAAACAGAATATATCCAAAAGATGGTTGTTCAAGGTTGGACACCTGATATGATTGTTGGCCGTGCAGAGTTTTCTATTTTTTGTTCTATGCGTACACTTTATCGTATGTTCAAACAAGGCGTATTTAAAGTGACTCACTTACCTATGAAAGGAAAATGTAAAGCCAACGAACACAAAGAAACTCGTGGAAAACAATCTTTTCGTCGATCACTTCGTGACAGAGAAAATGATTATTCTAAATTCAATCAAGAATTTGGCCACCTTGAAGGGGATACTATTGTAGGTAAAAAGCACAAAAGTGCTGTCATTACCCTCGTTGAGCGATTATCTAAAGTAATCATCACTCTTCAGCCAGAAGGCAGACGAGCTATAGATATTGAAAATCGTTTGAACCAATGGATGAAATCTGTACCTAAGCATCTATTCAAATCAATGACTTTTGATTGTAGAAAGGAATTTTCCAATTGGAAAGCAATCAGTAATATCAATGATAGTGATATCTATTTTGCAGATCCTGGTGCACCATCACAAAGAGGCTTGAATGAAAACTCGAATGGTTTATTCCGTAAAGATGGTTTACCAAAGCAAATGGTTTTCAACGAAGTTGATGAATCTTTTATCCAATCTATTGAATTGAAAAGAAATAATATCCCTCGAAAATCATTAAACTATAAAACACCAATAAAAGTATTCTTGAGTCACATAAGCAAAGAAAACTTGTCTAACTTAATTTGACAATTAATATAGAATGAAAAAATCCATAAACTCGATTAGTGTGCGAAACACCTAATGGAGTTTATGGACTTTTTGTTTTTAGCTGAACAATTCTGTCTCAGGCTCTTTGAGTTAATCAATACTTCTAATAATTACGAGCTCGGTTTCCAAGATATAACCTATTTAATAGTTTTAGTGAATCTTTTGTGGGTTCGTAATGATACTTCTAACAATCACGAGAAAGCGTAAAAGATTTTTAAACGAAATTTGCAATCGACGATATCAAATGATGACAAATCTATTTGGTGCTATCCAGACATGAAGTGAAGTCTTTTTATTCTTCATGGAACGAATCATCCAGCATTTCAGCAAAATGTGCCAAACCACCGATATCTTCGACGATACCATATACTTGCCAACAGAAACTCGTGGAAATGAAAATAGTGAGTACCTCTTCTATACTCAAAGTAATTTCCCAACCGTAACCATAGTCATACATAGGCAAACCACTATACGCTCTGGACTGCCGTAAATGCATATGTGCTTTCAACAGTGATAATGAGTAACTGGCTATTTTATTCTTACAATAAGATATTTATGTGTTCATTTGCTCGTTACGTCGCTTAATACATTGTAGGTTACCTGCAATATATTTTTCAAAAGCTTCTTTGTCCTTTGCTGCTGTATTAATGTCATTTGTCAAAATTGCCATATCATTCTTTTCATAAGAAGTTAAATCAAATACTTGAAAAGAACGATCAACAAAACTTTCCAGCTTGAAGTGCTTCATAAATTTCTCAAATCCAACAAGGTCCTGCCCAAAATTTAGTAACCATTTCCTTGTGACTTCATCGTTCAAAGCTCTGACCATCTTTTTATTTAATAATAAATGAGCATCCCCTTCATACCAACACTTTATAGCATAAAGAGCCAAGTCAATTCTGTCATGATAAAGACTCGCACCTCTTGCTGTATTAATAGAGCCATTTGTGCCATTTCTCGGCCATAACATATGGCCGCCAAGTGTCCTGGCAATCTGCGTCAACTCAAAAATTTCTTCTCCATTTAGCCCAGCCTTATAAGAAAAATATCTGGACGGACCGATGTAATCCGATCCTAATCGTGTTGTCCCATCCATTAGTGTCCACGATCCATAAATTTTGATTGGTATTACATCAGGGTAAAATTGTTCCGCTAAATTCTGATAGAGTAACTTACTGTATTTGTCAGCATCGCGGTACTCCTGTTCAAATTGATCGACTATTTTTAACGCATCGTAATATTTTTTAAATCGATTGCTGTCTAATTGATTCACATCACTAAAATAATTTTTCATGATTCATCACCTAAACAAATTGATAATAGATATAATTGCAAACATGAGCCATCACAAAATTCTTCTACAGGATCCAAAGCTGTCAAAAATCACAAATCGTTACGTATTGGAAACAATTTATCTGTAGAATAACGCTATTAAGCTCCCGTGATAACTTTCTGCATCAGTCTCGAGCATTCGTAATATTGCCATCAATGGAATTGCCATTTTGATTTTTTCTAATTCATAGTCCCCTTTTTTGAAATAAGCTTTAGATATTTATTTGCCATTCTTTGCGCATATTGTTTTAAAATGATGTAGGTTCTAGCTATATCCAAAACAGGATTACCTAGCTTTGCATTCACCCAGTCAATAATGGAATCCTCTGAATGATCATACATAATATTTAAAAAGTGAATATCGAAATGACAAAGGGCAGTCTTTTTTTTTAATCTTTGCTAATGCTGATAAGCCAATCAATTTATATTCTTTCTCAAGTTCGGATTCCTTGATTCGCTTTTCAAAAATTTCATGTGCTTGATCCAACTCTAAATTAGAGTAATCATAAATCGACAATTGAACATCTATAAGGTAGATGTAGTATGTAACTTGAGACAACTTTTTATAGAGGACATACTCTTAATAAACAGGATGGTCATAAAACATGGTAAAACGTTATACAGATGAATTTAAGCAGAATATTGTTCAGCTACACAAAGCATGAGTGAAAACGCCGCGGGAGCTTTCCGCTGAATATGGAATCAGTTACTCCACGGTTCTCAAATGGTTCCAAGATAAAAAGAAAGACAAAGTTACTGGCCTTACTTCCGATGATTACAAAGCTCAGACAAAACGAATGAAACAATTGGAAGAGGAAAATGAAATCCTAAAAAAAGCGTTGGGCTTGTTCGCACGGAAATAGACACCGTCTGGATAGGCTACAATAAACTAGACAGAGAAATCTCTAGCCGAATCTGCTAGAGTTACACCTTTTATTTCTATTAATTTGTTTAATGATTAAACGGATTAAACTCTTCTCTTTCTTCCTTCTCATAGAAAGAAACTTTAACTAGAGCGGTCATCCATCAAGGAATATTGGTTTTCTTGTTTTTTGACAATAATTCTATCCACTCAGCACTTTTATGCTGTCAATCTTATCAACTCACAACATCAATTAATCTACTAATTAACAAATTTCGAAATTCACCAATCTTGGATAACTTCCCTCAATGCAAAAAACCGTGATTATCCTTCCGGCTTAGAACCAGACCTCAAATCACGGAAAGCCTTTATTTACTTATCTTATTACGATCTTACTTATCAATCCTTGACATCAATACCACGGTTTCCACATGCACCGTTTGCGGAAACAAATCAACCGGCTGGACTTTTTCTAATTGGTACCCTTTTTCGGCGAATAGCTTCACGTCGCGAGCCATTGTTGCAGGATTACAAGAAATATAGACTACGCGCTCAGGTTGCATTTCACAAGTCGCATCAATAAAGGATGCATCTAGGCCTTTTCTCGGTGGATCGACAAAGACTACTGTTGGTTGAACTTCTTCGCGTGCCCATTGATGCATAATTTTTTCAGCTTTACCTTCTAGATACGTTGCATTGGTAATACCATTAATCGCTGCATTGGTCTGTGCATCTTTGACTGCCTCAGCTACGATCTCCATCCCGTACACGTGGTCAACTTTGTCTGCAAGTGACAAGCCAATCGTACCAATACCTGAATACGCATCGACAACAATATCATTTTTGCTTAATTGAGCGAAATCCATTGCAACTTGATACAATTTTTCTGCTTGTTCAGTATTCACTTGGTAAAATGATTGTGCCGAAATACGGTACGTTTTGCCTAATAATTGATCTTCAATGTATGATTGACCATATAAGACACGATTTGTTGGTCCCATGATGACATTCGTTTTTTCTTCGTTCACATTTTGAATAATTGACACGACTTCTGGTAACTTCACTTTGATCGCTTCTGCAATTTTATCAGCTTGGAAGAATTTTGGTTTACGGGTAACTAAGATGACCATCATTTGATGCGAGTAGTGTCCACGACGGATAATAATATGGCGTAAGAATCCTTCGTGCGCTTCTTCATTGTATGCTTTGACACCAAAACGTTGCAAAATATCGCGAATTTCTACGATAGCTTCATCAATGGCTGGGTCTTGAATATAAAAATCTTCAAGTGGGATCAATGTATGGCTATGCTTACGGTAAAAACCAGTCGTCAGTTGACCGTTTATTTTTTGGACTGGAATTTGCGCTTTGTTGCGGTAGTGAGACGGCTTTTCCATCGCAATCGTCGGGCTGACTGGTACATCTGGCATATGTGCAATTTTCTTTAAAACATTAGTTACTTGGTCTTGTTTGAATGAAAGTTGTTTTTCATACGTTAGATGGCTTAATGGAGCAATACCTGTGCGTAATAACTCTTCTTTGGCCTCTTCTACTCGGTATGGGCTTTCTTTTAACCACTCTAATACTTTTGCAAAGCCGAATTTTGGTCCGACTTTTTCGATTCGTACGCGGACTTCTTCTTCTGGTAAGGCATTTTCAATAAATAATAAGTAGCCATCAACTTTGGCAATCCCCATTCCTTCGTGGGAAAGGTCTAAAATTGTAACAATTTGTTCTTCATTTTTTTTGACTGGATAGTCTTTCATAGTATTCTCCTTTATATTGCTCATTTCTCTTCGATTTATTCTAGCTTGCTTTTGGTTTCTTTGGCAAGCGAAACAGGTGAGGGTCCTTTCGTAAGTTCCCTCACCTGTCTATTTTCATTTTTGGCCGATGATTCCATCGCCATCGATGTCTTCATCATTTAATTTTTCAGCTTCTTTGATAAAATCACGACTAATTTCTTCGTATTCATCAGGACCAATCACGGCATCATCTGGAATCGCGTCCACATCTGCATAAAACTCAATGTGATTGTGCAAGTTCTTAAAGACCATTGGCGCATCGCCACCGTACTCGCCATCTAAATTAATCATCAAGCGATGACTTTTATCTGGTACATCTACTTCCAAGCGTGAGGTCTTCGTATAAATCAAACGATGATCGTTGATATGCTTGCCGCCATTTAACATCAATGAAACGAGATGAATAATCTCAAAGATATTCGCTGTTTTGACAATAATCAGCGAAAACTTACCATCGTCTAATTTTGCATCTGGTGCGATTTGTTCAAAGCCACCGACTGAATTGGTTAGCCCAAGGAAGAACATCGAGGCATTGCCGTAATATTCTCCCTCATCATAAACCAATCGCATTTTGATTGGTTTAATCCGTGGTAGTAGTTCAGCTCCCTTAGCTAAATAGGCTAAGTAGCCAAAAATACTTTTTAGTTCAGATGGCACCTCATAGGTTAGCTCAGTTAAGTGGCCTCCTGCAGCGATGTTAATAAAATAGCTATTCGGTGTTTTACCGATATCCACTTTAATAGTCTGATTTTTTAAGATTACTTCGGCTGCAGATCTGGGATTATCCCGTGGAATCTTAAGAGCTCGTGCATAATCATTGGTTGTTCCACCAGGAATAATTGCCATTTTAGGGCGTGTTTCTAGTGGGGCAATGCCGTTAACAACCTCATTGATTGTTCCATCCCCTCCAGCAGCGACAACTAAGTCAAAGCCTGCCAATGCAGCTCGGGTGGCTTCATTTTTGGCAGAATTCTCCTCTGGCGTGGTCGCAAAGGCACTTGCTTCATATCCAGCTTGTTCAAGGACCTCTAAAATATCAGCTAAGTTTTTTTTCATTGTTTCTTTGCCAGAAGTTGGATTGTAAATGACGCGTGCTTTTTTCATGATTTACCTTCTATCTTTTGGCTAATTCTTCTTGAAGTAACTTGTTGACAACACCTGGATTGGCTTTTCCTTTTGAGGCTTTCATGATTTGTCCGACAAGGAAGCCGACCGCGCGATCTTTTCCGTTTTTGAAGTCTTCAACGGATTGGCTGTTTTGATCCAAAATGTCATTAATCATTGGCAATAATTGAGCTGGATCAGATAATTGGACCAATCCTTTTGCTTCAACGACTTCTTTGGCACTGCCGCCATTGGTAATCAATTCACGGAAGACTTTTTTGGCAATTTTCGAGCTGATTGTTCCATCAGCGATTAATTGAATCATGCCGGCGAGGTTTTCAGCCGTTAATTTGGTATCTGCTAACGCTAATTTTTCACTGTTAAGGTACGCTGAAACTTCACCCATTAACCAGTTAGAAACTTGCTTGGCGTCCGCACCTTGAGCAATCGTTGCTTCGAAGAAATCAGACATCTCTTTGGTTTGTGTTAGAACCATCGCATCGTATTCTGGTAGATCCATTTCATGAATGTATCGTTGGCGACGTGATTGTGGCATTTCTGGTAGACTCGCTTGTACTTCATTGATCCACTCATCGTCAATTACAAAGCGTGGTAGATCAGGCTCTGGGAAGTAGCGATAGTCAGATGATCCTTCTTTTACCCGCATTAAGATGGTCTTATTGGTTGTTTCGTCGAAGCGGCGTGTTTCTTGTTGAATTTCGCCACCAGATAGTAAGACTTTGGCTTGGCGCTTTTCTTCGAATGCTAAGCCTTTTTTTACGAAGGTCATTGAATTTAAGTTCTTTAATTCAGTTTTGGTACCAAATGCTTCTTGGCCATAAGGGCGAATCGAGATATTTGCGTCACAACGCATGGATCCTTCTTCCATCTTGACATCAGATACATCGGTAAATTGAATAATTGAGCGTAGCGCTTCTAAGTAGGCATACGCTTCTTCAGGTGAACGCATATCTGCTTCTGATACAATCTCAATTAAAGGAGTACCTTGACGGTTTAGATCGACGTATGAATAGCCGCCGATTCCGTGCATATTTTTGCCGGCATCTTCTTCTAAATGAACACGTTCAATGCGAATTTTTTTCTTTTTGCCTTCGACTTCAATTTCAATCCAGCCGTCATGTCCAATTGGTTGGTCAAATTGAGAAATTTGATACGCTTTTGGATTATCAGGATAGAAGTAGTTCTTGCGGTCAAAGTGCGTTTCTTTAGAAATTTCACAGTTTAATGCTAAAGCTGCACGCATCCCAAATTCCAAGGCTTGCTTATTCATTACAGGTAATACCCCTGGATAGCCCCAATCGATAATATTGGTATTGCTGTTTGGTTCTGCTCCGAAGTGTGCTGGTGCTGGTGAGAAAATTTTGGAGTTGGTTTTTAATTCAACATGGACTTCTAGTCCAATGACGGTTTCAAAATTCATGCGTTAGCCCCTCCTAAAATCACTGGTTTTTTCAAATGGAAATCAGTCGCTTGCTCAAAGGCAAAAGCAGCTTGGTACATTGTTGCTTCATCAAAGTGTTTCCCAATAATTTGTAAGCCGACAGGTAAGCCTTCTACAAAGCCAGCTGGAATCGACATACCGGGAAGTCCTGCCAAGTTAACTGGAATGGTAAGTAAATCTGCTAAATACATAGCCAATGGATCATCAATGTTTTCGCCAAGACCAAAAGCAACAGTTGGTGCTGCAGGGCCGATGATAACATCATATTCTTCAAATACTTTGTCAAAATCTTGCTTAATCATAGTACGGACTTGGCCAGCTTTTTTGAAGTACGCATCATAGTAACCAGCGCTAAGTGAGAATGTACCAAGCATGATACGACGTTTTACTTCTTCACCAAAGCCTTCGCTACGTGAATTAACATAAACATCTTCTAAATTCTTCACATTCGCTGAGCGATAACCATAACGAATACCATCAAAACGTTGCAAGTTCGAGCTTGCTTCAGAAGAGGCAATAATATAGTAGACGGCAACGCCATATTTTGAATGGGGTAGACTCACTTCTTCAACAGTTGCGCCTAATTTACGGTAAGTTTCAGCCGCAGCTAAAATGGTTTCTTTGACTTCTGGAGCGATTCCTTCTCCTAAATATTCTTTCGGTAAAGCAATCTTCATGCCTTTAACACCAGCTAAAATATCTTTGGTAAAATCAGGAACTTCTCTACCAGATGATGTCGCATCCTTGGCATCAAAGCCACTAATAGCATTTAATACTAAAGCATTGTCTTTTACTGTTCGTGTGAATGGACCAATTTGGTCAAGTGAAGACGCAAAAGCAATCAAGCCAAAACGTGACACACGGCCATATGTAGGCTTCATACCGACTACACCATTAAAGGCTGCGGGTTGGCGGATTGAGCCACCTGTATCTGTTCCCAATGAGACTGGTACTTGTCCTGCTGCTACTGCCACTGCTGAACCACCAGATGATCCACCAGGGACTTTCGAATGATCCCAAGCATTTTTGGTTTTTTTGAAATGAGAAGTTTCTGTACTTCCACCCATCGCAAATTCATCCATGTTTAATTTCCCAACTGGAATAAGATCTGATTCATAGACTTTATGCATAACCGTAGCATCGTAGATTGGATCAAAGTTATATAAAATCTTTGAAGCAGCTGTCGTTACTAAATCTTTGGTCACGATATTATCTTTGATACCGATTGGAATACCGGCTAACACATTGCCTTCGTCGATTCCTTTCAAGTCAATTGCTTCAGCCATCTTCACAGCTTTTTCTTCATTCAATGTTAAAAAGGCATCGACATCATTTTCCGTTTCTTTGATGCGATCAAAGGTTGCGCGAGTCAAATCGACTGCACTGATTTCTTTTGATACTAACAAGTTGTGTAGTTCTTCTACTGATTTGTCATAAAATGTCGCCACTACGCACCCGCCTCCCCGTTTTCAATGATTGCTGGTACTTTAATAAAGCCATTTTCAGATTCTGGTACATTACGCAACAATTCATCGCGATTCCAACCAGGAGCTGCAATATCTTCTCTTAAGACATTGATGCCATCTACCACATGGGAGGTAAATGGTACGTCTGTCGTATCAACTTCTTCTAATGTTTCAAACATTTCAATAATTTTGCCAAGCTGATTTGTAAATTCATGCAATTCACTTTCTGAAAATGAAAGCTTTGCTAATTTTGCTACGTGCAATACTTGCTCTTCACTAATAGCCATAAGATCCCCCTCTTAGTTTTTTCCTTTATGATTGTAACACTTAATGACCCTCTATGAAACACAAAACCTATGTTTCATACGTTTTCATGTCTTTTTTTAAGTAAAATCGAATACTTATTCATTTTGTTTGGACTCTAGCGCGGCAATCATTTCTTCTTCCGTCCAGACTGGTATATCCAGTGCTTGAGCTTTGGTCAGTTTACTACCGGCATCTGCACCAGCTATGACAAGATCCGTTTTTTTTGAGACACTACCCGTAATGGTGCCGCCCAGTTCCTCGATTCGTTTTTTTGCTTGATCTCTCGTATAGGTTTGTAATTTTCCAGTCAAGACTACGGTTTTCCCTTGGAAGGCAGATTCAATTTCGGCCACGTCTTGGCTTTTTAGTCCCAAATATGCCTCGTTCACTCCGGCAGCTTTCAATTCAGTCATTAATTCGTGGACTTCTTCATTAGCGAAATATGTGACTAAGCTATCGGCAATCGTCGGCCCTATTGTGGCGACGGTCAATATTTCCTCGACGGTCGCCTGACTTAATTGTGTAAGTGTCTCAAAGCGCTCAGCTAATAATTTAGCCGCTTTGACACCAACATGTCGAATACCGAGGCCGAAAAGTAATTTTTCAAGCGAATTTTGCTTACTAGCTTCAATCGCTTGGAGCATATTGGTCGCTGATTTTTCTTTTACTTTATCAATAGTTAATAGCTGATCTAATGTCAAACGATACAAGTCAGCCACATCTTCCACGAAGCCATGATTGAAAAATTGCTCGATCATTCGCGGGCCAACGCCCTCAATATTCATCGCATCGCGCGAGACAAAATGGCTAATGCCTTCTTTCAGCAATGCCGGACATTTGGGATTAATGCATCTAAGAGCAACTTCTTCGTCAAGATGGACCAATTCACTGCCACATACCGGACAGTTTTTCGGTATTGTATAGGGCTGGCTTGCTGCATCCCGCGCTTCTTCAATCACATGGGCAACTTCTGGAATAATATCGCCCGCTTTATAAATCACTACTTGATCGTGTAGTCGGATGTCTTTCATTTTGATGTAGTCTGCATTATGAAGACTGGCGCGTGCAACAGTTGTTCCTGCCACGCGCACAGGTGTCATGACGGCTGTTGGTGTGACGACACCTGTCCGTCCCACTGTCCACTCGATTTCCTCAATTGTCGTTTGGGCTTCCTCAGGTGGAAATTTGTACGCCACTGCCCATCTTGGTGCCTTGACGGTAAAGCCTAGTTGATTTTGGTCAGAAAAGTCATTGACCTTAATAACAACGCCATCGATTTCATATGGTAATTGGCTCCGTTTGTCATGAAACGATTCAATATACGCCCAGACGTCATCGATTGTCGAGCAGACAGCTCGCTCTTGATTAGTCCGAAAGCCTAAATCATCTAAATGCGTCAATGCCTCTGCCTGATTGGTCACATGGAGTGGTCCAAAGTCAGCTAAGGTATATAAAAACGTGCTCAAGTTCCTACTTGCAGTCACTTTTGAGTCCAGTTGGCGAATACTACCGGCTGCGGCATTGCGTGGATTGGCAAATATATCCAGCCCTTCTTCTTCTCGCTTTTGATTCAGCTGGAGGAAAGAGGCTTTTGGCATATAGCACTCTCCTCGCACTTCAATGTCAATCGGCTCTGTTAACGTCAATGGGATTGATTTGACCGTTTTGCTATTGTCTGTAATATTTTCCCCGATTGTGCCATCGCCACGAGTCGCACCTCGAACCAAACGGCCGTTCTCATATTTCAAAGAAATGGATAAGCCGTCAATCTTTAACTCACAAATATAGCTCACCGCATGACCAAGCGTTTTTTGAACGCGCTGATCAAATGCGATAATCTCTGCTTTTGAAAAGACGTCATTTAACGAATAGAGTGGGATTTCATGGACAACTTTTTCAAATCCTTTACGTACCACACCGCCGACACGTTGCGTCGGTGAATCACTGGTTTGGTATTCTGGATGAGCTGTCTCAAGAGCGACAAGTTGCTGATACAACTGATCATAGTAGGCATCATCAACGACCGGTTGATCTTTGACATAATAAGCATAGGCGTATTCTGTCAGCTTTTTTTGAAGGTCATGTATTTGTTCTGCAACGGTCTGTTTCATCTGAATCCTCCTCGCTATTGTTTTTCAATTGGAGCAAAGGCTGCTAACAACCGTTTGACCCCTTGTTGTGGGAAGGCAATGTCTAGTTCCATATCTTTGGCCGTGCCGCTCACTCGAACAACCGTACCGGTACCCCATTTTTTGTGTGTTACTTTGTCGCCCGCTTGCCAGCAAACAGATTCCGCACCTGATTGAGTTGCACTGGTCACTCCTTGTGTCGACGGTTGCTTGTATGAAGCGACTGGTCGAGCTTGCGTCTGAGTAATGACGGGCCGTACTTGTCGTTTTGCAAAGGAATTTGTAGCTGGTTGATTGGATTCATAATGTAACAACGTATCGTCAATTTCTTCCAAAAAACGTGAAGGACGATTGTATTGACTGCGTCCGTATAGGTTTCTCGTCATCGCATTGGTTAAAAACAACTGCTTTTCAGCACGCGTAATACCGACATACGCTAAGCGGCGTTCTTCCTCTAATTCTTTGTCTTCCATTAACGTGCGAGAAAGTGGAAAGAGATTTTCTTCCATTCCAACTAAAAAGACAATTGGAAATTCCAGCCCTTTGGCAGCGTGAAGTGTCATTAACGTCACTTGAGAACTATCCTCTTCGAAGCTATCGACATCGGCAAGCAAGGCTAGCTCATTTAAAAACTCGGCCAACTTTTCGGTCGGATCAGCTTCACTATCCTCTGCTTGGCTTGCATAGCGGCGATCGAATTCTTGGGTCACACTTAGAAACTCTTGAATATTTTCAATACGCGCTTCACTCTCGATGGTTTTTTGATTTTTTAATTCATCGAGATAACCCGTACGTTTCAAGACTTCTTCGGTCAATTCAGTCAACGAAAGAAACGGAATCATTTGCTGCAAATCAGTCAGTAACAGACCAAACTGCTCTAATTCCCGATTTGCTTTACCAGAGATTGTCGAAACATTGACATTTTGAGCTCCTTCAAAAAGTGACCAACCATTTTCATCAGCAAAAGCTTTTAATTTTTCGACAGTTCCCGGTCCAATGCCACGTTTTGGCGTATTAATGATTCGCTCTAAGCTAATTGAATCACTCGGATTGGCTAACACATTTAAGTACGCGAGCACATCGCGAATTTCTTTTCGAGAGTAGAATTTTTGTCCGCCGACAAGCTTGTATGGAATATTGGCTTTCATTAGTGATTCTTCGACTACCCGCGATTGAGCATTGGTACGATACAAGACGGCAAACTCCCCATATACGTGTTCCTTGGATCGCACGCGTTTGACAATTTCAGAAACGACGAATCGACCTTCATCGTGCTCGTTTTCTCCACGGAAATACACAATTTTTTCACCAGGCTCATTATCAGTCCATAAGTTTTTAGCTTTTCGTTGTTTGTTTTGTTTGATGACTTGATTTGCTGCCGTCAAGATGGTTTTCGTAGAACGGTAATTTTGCTCCAATAAGATGACTTTCGCTGCGGGATAATCATCCTCAAAGTCCAAAATATTTTGCATATCAGCGCCACGCCAGCCATAAATACTTTGATCCGCATCTCCAACGACACACAGATTTTCAAAGCGGTCGGCCAACATCCGGACCAATGTATACTGCGCATGGTTGGTATCTTGGTACTCATCGACATGTATATAGTGGAATTTATTTTGATAAAAAGCTAAGACATCTGGATGCTTTTTAAATAATTCGATTGTGTTCATAATTAAATCATCAAAATCCATGCATTGATTCTTGACTAGTTCTTTTTGATACGCTTCATAGCAACGGGCAACTTGCAGCTCAATAAAAGAACTGGCTAATTTCGAAACATTGGCTGGTGTCTGCAATTTATTTTTGGCATTTGAGATACTTGCTAAAATACCACGAGGGTCATATTTTTTAGGATCAATGTTTAGTTCTTTTAACATTCTCTTCATTAATGAGAGCTGATCAGATGAATCGAGAATCGTGAAATTACGATTGTAGCCAATCTTCTCTACTTCGCGGCGAAGGATGCGTACACACATCGAGTGAAAGGTCGATATCCAAATATCTTCACTCTCCGGTCCTACCAAGGCGTGGATTCGCTCACGCATTTCGCGCGCCGCCTTATTGGTGAAGGTAATCGCCAAAATATTCCATGGATTCACATCTTTTTCTTGAATTAAATAGGCGACACGATGGGTCAAGACACGGGTCTTCCCACTTCCAGCACCCGCCATAAGTAAGAGTGGCCCAGCTGTAGCGAGCACAGCTTCTTTTTGTTGAGGATTCATTCCTCTTAATAATTCCTCACGGGATGACATCATTCAACATCCTTTCTTTGTCAATCACTTATATTATAGCATTGAATGGACAGCACATAAATGATATTTTTATAAGGTAGCATAAGCAATCGATTACGATTGCATGTTTGAAAAAACACAAAAGAGGTGACCACTATGGGGCGCGACGAGTTGCAATTTATTGATCGCACGCGTTTAGTATTTGTAGGAAAAGGAATTCTAGTCGGTGGATTGACTGGTATTGTTGTCAGTCTATTTCGGCTTTTGATTGAACACTTTTCAGATTTTATCGTCACATTTTATGAATCAAGCCAGCACCAACCATTGCGGATACTCTTGTGGACAATTCTTTCGATTGGTACCGCATTATTTGTTGGTTGGTTAATCAAAAGTGAACCAAACATAAAAGGAAGTGGGATCCCTCAAGTAGAAGGACAGCTACAAGATGAAATCGATTATCCTTGGTTTTCCGTTCTTTGGAAAAAATTTGTCGGTGGTGCACTCTCCGTCGGCGCTGGTCTATTTCTCGGACGGGAAGGCCCATCTATTCAACTAGGTGCGACTATTGGTCAAGGTGTAGCAGATACACAAAAGGTTCCGAAGTTCGAACGAAAAATATTAATTTCCAGCGGAGCTAGCGCAGGACTAGCTGCGGCCTTTAACGCACCAATCGCTGGCTTATTATTTGTCATCGAAGAAGTGCACCATACCTTTTCACCATTAGT
Organism: Enterococcus italicus; assembly: GCF_023743875.1. Classification (NCBI taxonomy): domain Bacteria; kingdom Bacillati; phylum Bacillota; class Bacilli; order Lactobacillales; family Enterococcaceae; genus Enterococcus; species Enterococcus italicus. The sequence goes on along the minus strand of NZ_JAMRVB010000001.1, from coordinate 709,653 downwards.
CTGGCTGACTTCATTTGCTTCTGCTCTAACGGCAAATTTTATTTCACTATATGTCTTTGGGCTGCAGCCAGTCCTTTATCTAGGGAGTTTGCAAGATGTACCATTGAGTTATTATTGGCTATTTATTTTATTTGGCTTAGTACTAGGTCTATTTGCTCGTTTTTATCAATACGTTTTATTGGGTTTACCTAGACTGTTTCGTCACTTGCCATTACCTAGTCACTTCCATGGCATGCTTCCATTTTTACTTGTCATTCCAATAGGTCTGTTCTTCCCCCATATACTAGGTGGTGGCAATCAGATCATCACCTCGCTTGAGCAAGACAATTATGGCATTGCTTTATTGGTTGGTTTATTCGCTCTTCGATTTATTTTTTCAATGATTTCTTACGGTTCATCGTTACCAGGTGGCATCTTCTTACCTATCCTAACCTTGGGTGCGATTCTTGGTTGCTTATTTGCGACCATTGCCGTACAAGTGTTTGGACTAGATCCGGTCTATATTCGCAACTTTATTATCGTCGGAATGGCTGGTTATTTTGCAGCGATTGGGAAGGCTCCGCTGACGGCTATTATTCTCATTACAGAAATGGTCGGCTCACTTCATCATCTCATGGCGACCGGCTTAGTCTCACTCGTCGCCTATTTAGTAGTAGATAGTTTAGGTGGATCACCAATCTATGAATCATTGCTCGAGCGCTTATTAAAAAACAAATCCAAACGTATTACTGGAAAACGGCAGTTAATTGAAATTCCGATTACAGCAGAGAGCATATTAGATGGGATTGCCGTTCGAGATTTCCAATGGCCTAAAAATATGCTGCTGATTTCTTTGCAACGCGGCACGCAAGTCATCTTGACCCACGGCGAGACCATTATGCGAGCTGGCGACATTCTGTTAATAATGGCAGATAGTTCTGAAGCCAATGAGTTGAAAAAAACACTAGTAGTTCAAATTAATCCAATAATCTAAAGGAATTCAGCATTCAAAGTGAGCCATTGTGCAATGGTTCACTTTTTTTGGATGTTTTTGACTGTTTTTTATTGTTTTTGATTGATTTCTGTCAAAAGCTATGCTAGACTATGCGATGAAGAGGTGATTGAAAATGCTTACAGAAGAACGACATCGCCGCATATTGTCCTATTTAACTTCGACTGAGATTGTCACGATCAATGATTTGATGACTCCGCTAAACGCCTCCGAGTCAACCATTCGACGAGACTTGCAAACGCTGGAAAATCAAGGCTTGCTTGTCCGTATTCATGGCGGTGCAAAACGGATTCATCAGCTGACGTTCGAAGCAGAGATGAGTGAAAAAATAAAAACATACTTGAATGAAAAACAAACCATTGCTAAGTATGCTGCCTCACTGATTCGTCCGGATGATATCATTTATTTAGATGCGGGGACTACGACGCTTGCTATGATCCCCTTCTTACCGACCGATTATCGGCTAAAAGTAGTGACTAATTCAGTCAAGCATGCTTCTTTATTAATTGATCGACAGATTCCCACTGTCATTCTCGGTGGTCAAATTAAGCTGACGACCAATGCAGTTCTTGGCACCTCTCCTGCTAATCAATTAGAACGCTATCGTTTTAACCAATCCTTTATTGGCATCAATGGCATTCATTTAGTTGCCGGATACACCACCCCCGACACGGAAGAAGGATTGCTGAAAAGAATTGGACTTAATAATAGTCAGCATAGTTACATATTAGCCGACCATTCTAAATTTCAACAAATTACGTTTACACAAGTTGGTACGTTAGCCGAAGCATGCATCATCACCGACTATTGTCCAGCCGATCTTAAAAAGAAATTTTTGCAAAAGACAACACTTAAGGAGGCAAACAAATGATTTACACAATGACACTCAATCCATCCATTGATTACATTGTTCATGTCGATGACTTGAAAATGGGCGATGTTAACCGAATGACTTCGGATTTTAAATTACCTGGTGGAAAAGGGATTAATGTCTCTCGTATTCTTAAAAGAATTGATTCTGACTCTGTCGCATTAGGATTTGTTGGTGGCTTTACTGGTACCTTCATTGAAAATTGGTTAAAAGAGGAAAAGATCGCCACTGATTTTACAAAAGTCTCTGATGATACCCGGATTAATGTAAAATTAAAAGCTGGCGAAGAAACCGAAATTAACGGTGCTGGTCCACAACTAACAAATGAAGAAACACAATCTTTAAAAGAAACACTCAGCAAAGTCCAAGCCGGTGATATTGTCGTTCTATCTGGAAGCACACCCAAAAGCTTACGAGCTGGTTTTTATGAGGAACTTATCCAAATCATCAAAGATAAAGACGCAGAATTCGTGATTGATACAACGGGAGCTGACTTACTTTCTTCTCTTCCATCTCGACCTGTCTTGGTGAAACCAAACAACCATGAACTAGCTGACTTGTACCACACTAGTTTTGAATCAACGGAAGACATCTATCCATACGCACAAAAACTTTTAGATGAAGGTGCACAAAACGTTATTATTTCAATGGCTGGCGATGGTGCTTTACTATTTTGTAAAGAAGGTATTTATCAATCAAATGTATTAAAACGTACCCTTAAAAATTCCGTTGGTGCGGGTGATTCAATGATTGCTGGTTTTATCGGCCATTATGCAAAAACAAAAAATTCAGTTGAAGCATTCAAGTGGGGCGTTGCCTGTGGTAGTGCTACTGCTTTTTCAGATGATTTAGCAACAGCTGCATTTATTGAAGAATTATTACCAGAAGTTACAATTCAAAAAGTTGACTTATAGGAGGAAAGACGATGAAGATCAATGATTTATTAGTAAAAGATGCAATGATCATGGATTTGCAAGCAACAGAAAAACGTCCAGCAATTGACGAAATGGTTCAAAAATTATACGACACAGGTCGAATCAGCGACATCGCTGTTTTTAAAGAAGGTATTTTAAATCGTGAAGCGCAAACTTCGACTGGTTTAGGTGACGGTATCGCAATGCCTCATGCAAAAAATGCAGCGGTTAAAGAAGCGACTGTCCTTTTTGCAAAGAGCAAACATGGTGTGGATTACGAGGCACTTGATGGCCAACCAACATACCTATTCTTTATGATTGCCGCTCCAGAAGGCGCAAACGATACTCACCTTCAAGCACTTGCTGCCCTTTCTCGCCAATTAATTGATCCAGATTTCGTTGGGAAATTAAAACAAGCAGATTCTCCTGAGCAAGTACAATCTTTGTTTGCTGAAGCTGAAAATGCCCGTGAAGAAGAAGAAAAAGCAGAAGCTCTAGCGGAAGCTAAGGCAGCATCTGAGACTGTCAAAGTTAATGAACGCCCATACGTAGTCGCTGTTACTGCCTGCCCTACCGGAATTGCTCACACCTACATGGCTGAAGATGCACTGAAAAAGAAAGCCAAAGAATTAGGGATTGATATCAAAGTTGAAACAAATGGTTCTGAAGGCATCAAACACCGCTTAACAGCTGAAGATATCGAACGTGCGACAGCTGTCATTGTCGCTGCTGACAAAAAAGTTGAAATGAATCGTTTTGATGGTAAAAAATTATTGAACCGCCCAGTAAGTGACGGTATCCGCAAAACTGAAGAACTACTAAACTTAGCAGTCGAAGGAAAAGCTCCTGTATTCCACGCAGAAGGTTCTGCTGATTCTAGCGATGAAGAAGCTGCTGCTGGTTCAGTCGGACAACAAATCTACAAAAACTTAATGAATGGTGTATCACATATGTTACCATTCGTTATCGCTGGTGGGATCATGATTGCCTTATCATTCATGATTGACCAATTTATCGGTGTTCCACATGATCAATTAAGCAAACTAGGTAGTTACAATACTGTCGCAGGTTACTTTAACCAAATTGGTGCCGCTGCATTTGGCTTTATGCTTCCTGTTTTAGCAGGATTTATTGCTTCAAGTATCGCTGACCGCCCTGGATTAATTGTCGGTTTTGCTGCAGGTGCCTTAGCCAATACTGGTGGTGCTGGATTCCTTGGTGCCTTGATTGGTGGTTTCCTTGGTGGGTATGTTGTAGTCTTCTTGAAAAAAATTCTTAAAGGCTTACCAAAATCATTAGAAGGAATCAAAACCATTCTCTTCTATCCTTTCTTTGGTTTATTAATTACTGGTTTCTTGATGTTAGTAGTCAATGTTCCGATGAAAGTCATTAACGATGGTTTAAATGGTTTCTTAAGTGGTATGAGTGGAACAAACGCTGCGCTACTTGGTGTAATACTTGGTGGAATGATGGCGGTCGACTTAGGTGGACCAGTCAACAAAGCGGCTTATGTTTTCGGTACAGGTACACTTGCTAGCACAGTAGCTTCAGGTGGTTCAGTAGTGATGGCTTCTGTTATGGCAGGGGGGATGGTTCCTCCATTAGCAATCTTTGTTGCAACACGTTTGTTCAAAAAGAAATTCGATAAGAGCCAAGTTGATGCTGGTTTAACCAATATCGTCATGGGATTATCATTCGTATCTGAAGGTGCAATTCCATTTGCTGCCGCTGATCCACTACGCGCTATCCCAAGTTTCATCGTAGGTTCAGCCTTAACTGGTGGACTTGTAGGGGCATTTGAAATCAAATTGCTTGCACCACACGGCGGAATTTTTGTTATTCCTTTAGTTAGCCAACCAATCTTGTACTTAGTATTTATCTTAATTGGTGCTATTGTTTCAGGTGTCATTTACGGATTATTAAAAAAAGATGTAACAAAATAATAAGTTAAAAGAGGACGATTCTGTTCTGCACCCCAAATCTTAGACTTAAAAATCTAAGATTTGGGGTGTTTTTTTATGGCAAAATATTCTTTTGAGGTCAAAATGAA
>NZ_JAMRVB010000001.1:622892-704727 GCF_023743875.1 Enterococcus italicus | reverse complement strand
GGGTTCACTATATTCAGTCCTCTTTTTATTTTCAAATAGTCGTGGTAAACTAGGTCTACTGGAGGGTGATTCCTATGGGTTTAAAATTCCAATATGATGATACATTAGATCGTCGTTTTGATGACTTTGCTATTTTACCAGATGAATTGACAAAAACTAAAAAAGACGAAGTCGATATCGAACGGTTTTTGAAGACAAAAGACGATGACGAAGAACAAAAAGAAGAAAAATAATTAAGAGACTGAGATGAAATTACTCAGCTACAGACAAAAAGACCAGCAAGTCCGAAAGTTTTTTTCAAGCTTTGGATTTGCTGGTCTTTTTGTAGTAGAAAGCATCATCAGTCAGTGCTCTTGTGTTAGGCTTGATAGCCTATTGCCTTTTCGATTGCATTCCAGGCTAGTTGCTTGCCATCTTTCGTAACTGATGAGAAGAGAATAAAGGTATCCTCTTTTTCAAAGGTCATCGCCTTTTTAATCATGCTTTCATGCTTGTTCCATTTTCCTCTTGGAATTTTGTCGATTTTTGTGGCAACCACAATCACAGGAATGTCATAATACTTTAAAAATTGGTACATTTGAACATCTTCGACTGATGGCTCATGTCGAAAATCAACTAATGAGACCACTGCTTTTAGCTGGCTCCGCTGCGTCAAATAAGTTTCAATCATTTTCCCCCATTTTGCTCGTTCGGTTTTAGATACTTTTGCATAGCCGTAACCAGGTACATCGACAAAATGCAAAACATCTTCAATATTATAAAAATTAAGTGTCTGTGTTTTACCGGGTTTTGAAGAGGTGCGTGCTAAGTTTTTTCGTTCAATCAAGGTATTAATAAAGGATGATTTCCCTACATTTGATCGTCCAGCAAGCGCGATTTCCGGTAACTCTGACTCTGGATATTGTGCAGGTGACACAGCACTAATCACGATGTCTGCGTGGTGTACTTTCATATTCAATCCTCCGTTTGTAATAAAAAACCGGACAAAGCCAAGTGAAATGACCAACCTAGTAGTACTTTTGTACATTTCCTAGACTAAATACGACTTCCACTTTCTTGTCCGGATGCTTTTACCATAAATTTTTCAGCGGTCCTACCAAATTACCCTGCTTTTTTTTCGGCATAGATAATGGTTGGCTTTTCCGTTTCTAAAGCTGCTTCTTTAGTGATGATTACTTTCTCGATTTCCTCTTGAGATGGCACTTCAAACATAATGTCCATCATGATTTCTTCAATAATCGAACGCAGGCCACGTGCTCCTGTATTTCGCTCGATGGCTTTTTGTGCAATCGCCCGTAATGCATCATCTTCAAACACTAATTCCGTCTCATCTAATGACAATAACTTTTTGTATTGCTTAACTAATGCATTTTTTGGTTCAGTCAAAATACGTACTAAGTCATCGACCGTTAATTTATCGAGTGCTGCCATTACAGGTAAGCGACCGATAAACTCTGGAATTAGCCCAAATTTTAAGAGATCCTCTGGAATAATATATTTCATTGTGCTTTCTTTTTCTGGTAATTTGCGGTTGTTGCTACCAAAACCAATCGTTTTTTCACCCATCCGGTTTTTCACGATTGTTTCAATCCCGTCAAATGCTCCACCTACGATAAAGAGAATATTCGTCGTATCAAGCTGAATCATTTCTTGATGTGGATGTTTTCTTCCACCTTGAGGAGGTACATTTGCAATGGTACCTTCCAAAATCTTCAATAATGCTTGTTGGACACCCTCACCTGATACATCACGCGTGATAGAAACATTTTCACCCTTACGAGCAATCTTATCAATTTCATCGATATAGATAATACCATTTTGCGCATATTCTACATCAAAGTCAGCTGCCTGTAATAATTTCAAAAGAATATTTTCAACATCTTCGCCCACGTAACCAGCTTCTGTTAAGCTTGTCGCATCTGCGATTGCAAATGGTACATTTAAGCTTTTAGCTAAAGTCTGCGCCAAGAAGGTCTTTCCAGAGCCTGTTGGTCCAATTAGACAGATGTTACTCTTTTGTAACTCAACGTCTTCTTCCTCTCCAGACTTATCTAGGTTAGCTGAAATACGCTTGTAATGATTATAGACTGCCACCGATAGAGCTTTCTTCGCGCGATCTTGCCCAATTACATATTCGTTCAAGATTTTTAGTAATTCTTGTGGCTTAGGAACATCTAGGAATTCATGAATGGCTTCGTCTGTCAATTCTTCTTCGATGATTTCACGACAAAGTTCAATACACTCATCACAAATATAGACACCTGGCCCAGCAACTAATTTTCGCACTTCTTCTTGCGCTTTGCCACAGAAGGAACATCTCACTGCATCATTAGTATTTTTGTTATCGTACAATACGTTCACCCCTTATGGTTCTAAAAGATTTCATTATATTATCATAGCATATTTCTTTTGAAAAGAAAAAATCTTATCTTAATTTGATAGAATCTTTAAAAAAAACTGTTCAATAGTAATTATTGAACAGTTTTCTGATTCAAAGACTTATGCTTCAACTGCAGTTGATGTAACTAAATCAACTGCTTTTTTCATTGTAACATCATGTTTTAACATATCTTCTGTCAATACACGTTTGATTTGAGCTTCTGGCATGTTGTATGCTTCAGAAAGTTCTTTAATTTCATTAGCAATTTCTTCTTCTGTAGCTTCTAAGCCTTCAGCTTTAGCGATTGCTTCAATAACAAGGTTTGTTTTCACACGTTCGTCAGCTTCGCCTTCGAATTGTTTGTGTAGATCTTCCTCAGTTGAACCAGTTAATTGGTAATACATTTGAGGGTCGATTCCTTGACGTTGCATGTTGTTTAAGAATTCATCCATCGCACGGTGCACTTCATCGTGAACCATTACGTGTGGTAATTCAACGATTTCAGCATTGGCAACTGCTTGTTTGATTGCAGCTTCTTCAACAGCTTCTTTGGCAGCCTTTTCTTTACCCTCTGTTAATTCTGTGCGGTATTTTTCTTTCAATTCAGCTAAAGATGATACTGAATCATCAACATCTTTTGCAAATTCATCATCTAATTCAGGAAGCTCTTTTCCTTTTACTTCATGAACGGTAACTTTGAAGACTGCTTCTTTACCAGCTAAATCTTCTGCTTGGTATTCTTCAGGGAAAGTTACTTTCACATCTAATGAATCGCCAGCTTTTGAACCAACTAATTGATCTTCAAAACCTGGAATAAATGAATGTGAACCTAATTCTAATGAGTAGTTGTCGCCTTTTCCGCCTTCAAATGCTTCATCATTTACGAAACCTTCAAAATCGATTACGACTGTGTCGCCTTCAGCAGCAGCGTCTTCTTTGATCACTAGTTCAGCTTGTTGTTCTTGAACAGCTTTCAAACGATTTTCAACGTCTTCTTCTGTCACTTCACGGTCTTGTTTTGCAACTGTTAAGTTTTTGTATTCACCTAATTTTACTTCAGGTTTTACAGTTACTTCAGCTTCGATTGTCCATGCTTCACCTTTTTCCATTGATTTTACATCAATTTTTGGTTGAGATACGGGATCGATACCAGCTTCTAATACTGCAGCTTCATAAGCTGTAGGTAATACAGCGTTCAATGCATCTTCATACAAAGCTTCTTCACCGTACATTCTGTTAAATACTGTACGTGATACTTTCCCTTTACGGAATCCAGGAACGTTTAATTGTCCCTTCACTTTGTTAAATGCTGTTGTTAACCCTTTTTGAATTTCTTCATTTGCAATTGAAAAGGTCAATACACCATCATTGGTGCCTTTTTTTTCCCATTTTGCAGTCATATAATTCCCTCCGAATATCTAAGTATATTGTTATATGAAATAGTTTCATGCATACCTTTAAATAGTACACTACCAACATCAAATTGTAAACATATTGAGCAAAAAGTAGTGGAAAAATTCTTATTTTAAAGCATTTTCAAAGTATGTTTGAATGCGACGTTTCTTTTCCGCAATTCCTTGCCGATACTGTCGTTGAGCTGAATCGACTGGCTCTTTGATTTGAATCAAGTCAGCTAGGTAAACGGCAACCCAATCATCTACCTCCTCTTCTTTCGGTAAGAATGGGAAACAGTAAGCAAAATGCCCCAGAAGTTCCTGATAGACCATTTCCTGTAGCACAGAGTCTTTGGCTAATCGTTTTGATAAAGATTCTTGCAAGATTTGTGGTAATGGTGAATCCTCTAATAGTTGCAGCTCAGCAAAAGCTACCGGTCTCACCTGATCACCGTCATAAACCAGGTGGGTACCGCGTTCACCAGTCTTTACTAAGATTTCACAGATTCTGGCAATAACTGAACTATTTGTCGGTTCTTGGATTGCTGATATCGCTATTAGTCGGAACTGGTTTGCTGTCAGACCAATCAGCCATTTCGTAAATGCCGTAGAATGAACGTAAAAATCCGGTGCTAAAAATTGTTTGAGCTGTTCTGTTTTTTCTAGCAGATACTGCTCGCTTTGGTTACCTAGTAGTGCTTCCATCTCAAGCAGGAGCTGTGTTTCTTCAAGGACGTCAATTTCCTTAGCCACTGGATACAAAAACACCCAGGCTTGAATAAATTGCTGATTCATCAGTAGCAATTGCACATAAAAGATTCTAGTTTCCTTTATTTTTCGGTAGTCTGTCATCATTTCTTTGGCAACTTGCAACGCTTGTAAATGGTTGCCCTGTAGAAAATACGCCTGAGCTAGCAATTGATTATACCCCATTAATGATTCCTTCTCATAAAGGGCTATCAAGAAGCTGATCGCCTCTGGATAATCTTTTTGAGCTATGAGTTGGTTGGCTTGTTGAATTGCTCGTTGATAGGAATCCGCAAATGATTCTTTATTCATTTTGCATCGACTTCCCAATATGAATGTGCGCAGTCTCAGGTGCAGAAAGTACTTCCTGTTGGTGAGTGAACGCAGATAAAGTTGCTAAAGAAATGACTGATGTCTGGCTAATATAATCACCGATTTGTTGTTTTTTCTTTGATCCGATGATAGGCAGATAACCAAGCAGTCCCAATCCTGGAAAACTTAAAATAAAACGCCCAATTCCTTCACGCATCAAGACTGTTTGCCAGCTAAGTTGTTCTTCTTCTAACGATACGACGCGAATTCCAAAAATCATCTTTCCTACAGTTTGACCGTAATTGCATTTTGTCATGAGAATAAAATAGCCATAATAAATGACAGCAGCGAGCAGGCCATAAACACTGAGTAATGAATCCGATTGTTCGACCAGCTGAAACCGAACCAAAAAACCAATCGTAGCCACTGAGATTGCTCGTACACATAGTAGATCAATGAAAAAGGCCCACATCCGAATCCAAAATCCTTCAAAGAAATATGCTGGAAATAGTTGCTCCGTCTTTTGGTTACCTGGTTGAAGATTGGACCAATTGCTTTGGGCTTCTCGCAATGATTCTTCTGTTAAAGGTTGGGGCTTACGTCTATTGACGAGTTGTTGATAAAAATCATTATGTGAATCAGATTGTTTTTCTGTCATAGCTATTCACCTCCGTAAAAATACATTGGTTTTGGCGCTTGTGGTGTACCGATGCTTTCGACAATCGATAGTACACGTGAGCTTTCAGACTGCTTTAATCCTTGCAATTCTGCCAATGATGAACCAAGCCAACTAGAAGCAAACCCTGTAGCAGAAACAGCATACTCAAATACCTCTGCATTCTCAAGTTTGTTGTCTTTCTTCAAAGCGGCTAACGTATCATCTTGATAGCCAATTTCATCAACTAAACCATTTTTCACTGCTTGACTGCCGTCATAAATACGACCATCAGCGAGTGTTTTCACGGCATCGACCGATAGATTACGACCATTCGCCACCACATCGACAAAACGACCGTACGCACTATCGATGTAGGCTTGCATAACTGCTTTGTCTTCGTCTGTTGCTGGGCGGACCGAGGAGTTCATATCTTTTAGCGCACCGCTTTTGTATGTTTGATCAGTCACTCCTAATTTTTCCAACAGCCCACTGTAATTCAAGTTAGAGGCAATGACACCGATTGATCCAGTAATCGTTTCGTTGGTCGCAAAAATTTTGTCTGCAGAAGCTGAAATATAGTAGCCTCCACTTGCTGCCATACTTTTCATCGATACGTAGAGGATTTTGCCTTTTTGTTGTACTTTGGCAATTTCTTTGGCAATTTCCGCACTCTCGTATACCCCGCCACCTGGTGAATTAACGACTAATAAGACCCCTTTAATGCTATCATCCTCTTGAATTGCCTTCAGTTCACTCAGCAATTGTTGATGGTTGTATCCTTCAGAATTAAATAATCTTGTCGGTTCACCTGTATCAGAAATGGTACCGTCTACGGTTAGTTGAACAATTCGTTTGTCACTATCTCCTTGCTCAATCACCGATTCCTCTAAGTCTCCTGACCCATATAGCAGTTGTTCCACACTTGAAAGTTTTGACTCATTTGTTTCCTCTTCTTTTTTTAGGCTACTTGTTACGACTGATAATCCCAATAACGCAACCGCAATCCCTACCCCAATCCATCTTCTTTTATTCATAACTTCCCCCTTAGTTTATTAATAAAATTGTTCGATAACAATCACTGTTTCCTTTTCCCCAATTGTTTCTTGTGTATGCTGTTTTTCTTCTCGGACAAATCCGCCATATTGCTCCTTGGTCAAGACATCTTCAATTTGAAAGGGAAACGCTGAGATGACTTTCAGTGCGTCAGCGTTCACTTCTTGCAAGCTGTCCCAACCAGTATCAATAAATACTTTGGTATCCTCACTCACTCCTCTTTGATTAAGTTCTGTAATGATTTTTTTCAGTTGACCAAATGTCATCGTTTCTAATTGTTCCATCTAATTCCCCTTTTCTTTCACCAGTCACATTATTGATAGGTGGTATTTAAATATGTTAATAGTGAGTCGACATGCTTAATTGCTGTCCAATCGCCAGTGCTTCCTTCAAACATCGTTAGCGTCAAATAGTTATGATTTGCGTAATCATACGTAAATAAGAAGCTATTTTCAGATCCCGTCGTGTCATCTTGACTTTGTTTTACTTCCGCTGTGCCTGTTTTTGCTGCAACATCAATTCCCAGACTGTTTAAACTATAGCCAAAAGCATTTGGATCTGTGACATATGCTCGTAAATCCGGTCCAATAATATTGACTGCGTTCGAGCTAACTACATTCGCTTTGGTTTTCGTTTCCGCATTAAGCAATAATTTCGGATAAACCAGTGTACCGGCATTGGCAAAGACCGAATACATCGTTGCTTGTTGAATTGGACTAATTAATAACTGACCCTGTCCATAGCCTGTGTCGGCCAGTAAGACTTCTGTCGCGAAGCTATCTTCATTTGAGATTTGGGCAGGTTCCATCGATAATGGCAAATCCAATTCTTCACCAAAGATAAATTTACTTAACCCTTCACGGAATTTCGTTTCACCCATTTTTAAGGTTTGTTGGGCAAAGTAGATATTATCCGAATAAATTAAGCCATCATATAGATTGACTGGATTGGTTTCTTTCACACGAGTGACTTTATAAGATCCCCAGGAACTATCTTTTTGCCACTGTAAACCCGATATAGCCAACTCTTCACTTGGATCGAGTGTACCTGCATCAATGCCAATCGCTCCAGTGATAGATTTAAACGTCGAACCTGGTGCATATCGTGTGGTGTAGCGACTGACAAATGGGGTATTGCCGCTATCTACATAGGCTTGATATTCTTCTGGAGTAATTCCATTAGCCATCTTATTTGGATTAAAACTAGGGGAACTAACTAATGCCAATAAGTCACCCGTCGTCGGCATCGTGACAACCGAGGCTCCTTTTTGACCACCTAGACTTTCGTAGGCAATCTTTTGAGCATTGGCATCAATCGTCAGGGTGATCGTTTCACCATCTTTTTTGTCTTTTTTTAGAAGGACTGATTTTTCGTTCCCATTTTCATCAGTAATTGTCAGGCTACCACCATCCGTCCCTCTTAGCTGCTCATCATATGTCGCTTCTAACCCTGAACGGCCGATGGATTCACCAGCGACTAGACTGCTGTCCTTTTCGATATCTTCAGCAGTCACATCACCGACGTAACCAATTAATTGAGCTGCGGCTTCACTAAGCGGGTAGTAACGACCAGCAACTTGCTGAATACTCGCCCCAGTCGGCAAGGTACTTGGTACATCATCATACAAGATGGTCAATGGTACGAAGGTATCGTCTGTTACCCAACTTTGATCTAGAGCTGTTTGAATGGCATCTGTAGTCAGATCAAATTGGCTCGCAATGGTTTGGATAGCTTGTGTCTTTTGGTCACCTGTCCCAAGTTTGCTAGGAATTACTCCTAACTGATTCAATTCCTGATTCACAGCTAAGCCCTGATTGTTACGATCAAGTATTTCACCTCTTGTCGCATAGTCTGTCGTAATCGCTACCTTATCTTGACCTTCCATACCAGGGAAAATCAAATTTGGCTGCCAATTAATTTTGTAAGTATCACCAGTCTTTTTTAGTGTTCCTTCATATTTTACATTCTTTAATTCTCCGATATCCGTTGAAAAGGTCATCATATACTGAAAATTGTACGTATTGGTAGTTTTTTTTGTCACTTTTTGATTTTTTACAGTAACTTTGGAAACACCAATTCCACTGTAGATTGCTTCATATTTCTCTTGAACGCTTTTGTTTGTATAACCAGCAGTCTTTACTGATGACTCACTTAGGACTGAGGATAGGTTTGAAAATTTTTGGTCTGTTAATGCTTTAACAAAACGTGTGACCTGTTTTTTACTTGCTGCTAGATTGTTTTTTTGTTCAATGACTTGATAGGTCATATACCCTCCGACAGCTATGATTACGAAAATAATTGCAGCAATCACATAGCGGATTTTTTTGCTTCGCATCGATGAAATCCTCCTTTTAAAAAAAGGGTGAAAACAATTGTTTTACACCCTCATACTCTTTATTCAGCTAAGCCAATCTCTTCTCTAACGACACTGGCAATTTTTTCTACATAGTAATGAACTAATTCGTCCGTTGGCGCTTCTGCCATTACTCGTAGGAGTGGTTCTGTTCCTGAGGGACGCACCAAGATACGGCCTTCCCCATTCATCTCTTGCTCCGCTTCTTCGATCACTTGTTTGATGCGAGTATTTTCTAAGTAGCCATGTTTATCCGTCACTCGAATATTAACTAATTCTTGTGGGTAAATCGTTAATTCACTGGCTAACTCTGATAATTTTTTGCCTGTTTCTTTCATAACAAGTAGCAATTGGATACCTGAAAGCATCCCATCCCCTGTTGTGTTGTAATCAAGGAAAATCATATGACCCGATTGTTCGCCACCAAAGTTGTAGCCATTTTTACGCATTTCCTCAACGACATAGCGATCACCCACCTTTGTGATGACGTCTTTAAGACCAGCTTCTTCCACCGCTTTATGGAAACCCAAATTACTCATAACCGTAGTAACAATCGTTCCTTGTTTTAGTCGATTCTTTTCTGATAGATATTTGGCACAAATATACATTATTTGGTCACCATCGACAATGTTGCCCAGCTCATCAACTGCAATCACGCGATCGCCATCGCCATCAAAGGCAAGGCCCGCATCGGCTTGTTTTTCAACAACAAATTCAGCCAGTTTTTCAGGATGTGTCGACCCAACACCATCATTAATATTCAGACCATCTGGAGAAGTTCCCATTGTATAAAAATCAGTTTCTAAGTCAGCAAATAGTCGATTGACACTGGATGCTGTTGCGCCATTTGCCGCATCTATACATACAGTTAAGCCTGATAAGTCTCCAGGGATGGTCTGTTGTAAAAATTGCGAGTACTTTAATAGGCCTTCCGGGTATTCATCAACAGTCCCTAGACCCTCGGCTGCTGGTCTTGGTAAGGTATCTTGTGCTTGATCCAATAATGCTTCAATCTCTGCTTCTTGATCATCTACTAATTTAAAGCCATCGCTGCCAAAAAACTTAATGCCATTATCTTGAGCAGGATTATGCGATGCTGAAATCATCACTCCGGCACTTGCTTTTTGCAAACGCGTCAGATACGCAACGCCTGGTGTTGAGATTACGCCTAATTGAAACACCTCGATACCTACAGAAAGCAAGCCAGAAATCAGTGCGTATTCTAACAATTGACCTGACATTCTTGTATCGCGACCGACCAATACTCTTGGTCTCTTTTCGCTTGTCTCATGCTGACTTAATACATAGCCACCATATCTTCCTAGTTTGAATGCCAACTCAGGTGTTAGCTCTTTATTTGCTTCGCCTCTAACACCATCAGTTCCAAAATATTTTCCCATAATTTTTTTGTTCCACTCCTATTCTAGTTATCCGAACTCGTCGATTCACTTGATTCACTTGAATTTGTTGATTGTTCGCTACTAGTACTGCCTGACTGTGAACTACTTGATGTACTTGTTTTATCTGTTGTTTCACTAGAATGACTCGTACTACTTGAACTTGTCGATTCGGTCGTTTGCTTCAATGTCGGTACAATCGTCACCAATATTGAAGCTGGATCTGCTGTCACGCCATCTTCGACTGGTACCGCAACTTTCACTTGGGTAAGCTTAGTAATATTGTCGATGTCTACTGGTAAAGAGACGCGATCGATTTGATCTAGCAATGTTTGCGTCCCGGTGACTGTGACAGTATCTTGATCTAATCGATACGTAAGATCTGATACACTACTATCCATTGTTCCTGAAGGTACGACATTAACAGGCACTTCTTTTGTTGGTGCATTCACCTCAATGTTGACAGTTACTTGCTCGGGACTAATGACCGCTGGAAGTTTCTCTCCATTTTTATCGACGGCAACAATTGACGCTTTTGTAGATGTATCTTTGTTTAAATCAGTTAAATGACTTAGTGATGCCTCGACGCTCGTCAGCTCTTTTAAGGTATCTTCCCCTGTCGTGATTTCAACTTCACTAGGTTCGACAGTTATTTTACCTAATTGATACCCATCTTGCAAATGATCCTCTGAAATGGAAGCGGACACTTTAATCGTCTTCGTCACTTTTTTTTCAATTGTGACCGTAATTGACTTGCTTGCCAAAGTTGCTGTCACGCCACTGCTTAAATTTTGGACTTTCAATGCAACTTCATGTGTACCTACCGTTAATTTTGACAAATCCGCAACCACACGAAAGTTCCGTGTTTCTTGATTCTTTTCCGTATTTAATTGTACACGATTGTCACTCGTTAGCTTAACGGCTACGGTCGTATTAAAGCCTTGAATAAAATATTCATCTGAATCATAGATAGGCTGGATAGTTACATCCTTGACATTCTCTTCATACGTTGTTGATGTAGGGATAATATTTTTTTGCAATGATGAACTATTTGCATTAAAAAATAAAACCAATGTAAATAACAATGCGATGAAACTGTAAAAGAGATTTTTCTTACGAAATTTAACCTTCATCTCACCGATCTCCCTTCTTGCTCAATCGGTTTAATTCTTCGTAAATAGTTTTGTAAAAGGTTTTTTTGCCGCCTTTTTCTTCTTTTGGCACTAATTCCCTTCTTAAAATAGCTAAGTACTCTTCACTTGATAAGTCGACAAGTAATTGGTTGTTTAAGGTAATACTGACACCACCTGTTTCCTCTGAGACGATAAAGGTCACTGCATCACTTACCTCTGAAACACCTACCGCGGCCCGATGTCTAGTACCGAACTCTTTTGGAATCAACGCACTCTCCGATAGTGGCAAATAGGCACAAGCAACACTAATTTTGCCATCCCGGATGATGACGGCGCCATCATGAAGTGGCGTATTGGGAATGAAGATGTTAATCAGTAACTCCCCACTAACATCTGCATCTAATGGAATACCGGTTTCGATATACTCTTCTAAGCCTGTGTTACGCTCAATTGTCACTAATGCGCCAATTTTACGCTTGGCCATATATTGAATCGCTTTGTCAAAAGCCAAAATCATTTGCTCGTCTTGTTTTTTTTTATTCTTGCTTGGATTAAAGAACGTCGTCCGCCCAAGATGCTCTAATCCGCGACGAATTTCTGGTTGAAAGATGACGATTGCTGCGATAACTCCATAGGTAATGACTTGATCCATTAGCCAAGAGAGCGTATGTAGACCAATCAGTTCCGCTACGAACCGAGTGGCAATAAACATAGCCACACCTTTAAATAATTGTAATGCCTTCGTCCCTCTAGCTAATTGAATTAGCTTATACAAAATAAACCAAACAACTAGAATATCCAAAATATTTACAAAAAAATTCCACGAAAATATGTCAACTGAGAAAAACTCTTGCCAATGCTCTAAACTAAAAACGTTTGGTAAACTGATAGACATATTCAGCCTCCTCTTACTACTAGACTTGATAGTTTTAGTATAACACAAGGCTTTTTCATTATTTGTTCAAAATGCAATTTTTTCAACAAATCTTAGCATCTCAAAAAAACCTCTTTAAAAACCAACAGACCGATAAAGAGTTGTTGATTTTTAAAGAAGCGTGCTGCTATCTATTCACATATGCTTTTCTATGATGACGCATCAAAAAATCAAGGATGCGATTGGCATAGTTTACCACAACAAAGACTATGAACATAACTAGGAAAACTAAAACTGCTTGCATGATTTTTCCATCAATGATCATTTGCCGTGTCTCATCCTCAAGTGGATTGATCACAGTACTCATATCCCATGTAGTCGCAAATGCAGTAAATAGACTTGCAAAGATGGTCAATGGCCAGCGGAGTTTTGGCAGGAGAATAAATTGATTTCGATTTTCAAAACTAATCTTTTGGTAAAGAACAACCGTCACCTGATAAAGAAGAGCAATCAACAGTATGATTCCTAAACAAATAATCACCCATGCTTGATAGCTTGGATACAAACTAAAAAGATTCCCATTATAATAATAGTCACTTCCACTAACATCTTTAAAGGACAGGTAATACAAATATGTCTGCAGGTTTGAACTAATGAAAGAGAGTCCCAAAAGAAACCCAAACAACGAAATAACACCCGTCACTAGTTGTCCGCATATGACTCCTGCTAAGAGTGAGATATAGTAAAGCAAGAGGCCAATCACGATCATTACCCCATGAAACGCAATCAAATAAAAAAATGAAATATTGATGTATTCATGCGGAATGCGCAAGTAAATAATACTGAGATTGATAACCGTGGCTACGATTGCTGAGAGTACTATAGCCATGGTACCAAGCGCAATTTTTGTTTGAATGATTTTTTTATTGGAAAATCTCGAGGATCTGAGTAACAAAACAAAGTTCGTCTTATAGTCGACAAAGCAATTAATGAAGCCTGCTATAATAAAGAACAAAAAGAATCCTCTGAATATATATTGACTCAAATCGCCGTTACCAATCAGAAAATAGCCTGAATTTAAAATATCTTGAGCACCAACGATTTGCGTCGTCTGATTCGCTTTATGTTTAACAATCGTCGTTTTTTGGAACAACTGCTCGGTCTGATAACTTGAATAATAGGAATCGTCGATCTTATAGCGATGCGTTGATTGATCAAAAGTCACTTGATCAATGCTCGTTACAGAATTGACATATTGCCAAAATTTTTGTGAATCCCCATATTCTTCATATTTTTGATTCAGCTCATCTTCTAATTGTGCTTGTGCTCTTTTCGCTGCCTGTTGATCTTCAATTGCTTCTGTACTGTTATTATATATATGATTGGATTGCCAAATACTCGTTTGTCTAATACCTAATGATAAGCCAAATAAACAAAACAACAAACCAATACTAACCAGCGCGAGCTTTTCACGCTTCCAAATCAATGCTAGTAATTCACTTTTCATTGGTAATTTCCTCCTTAGCAATCGTCCCATCCGAGAAGACTTCAATAAATAGATCCTCTAATGACACTGGTAGCTCCTCCATCAAAACAGGGTCTAATGATAACAACTGGTTCGCTAACTCGTTCGTGTACTTCTTAAATACCACAACTACCACTCGTCCCTGAATACTTAAGATCGTTCCTTGCTGTTTGATTAGATCGGGTACGGCTTTTTGACGGAAGACAAATTGCCATTTTTTGGTCACTGCTTTTTGGTCTTCTAAATGTAAAGTTTGTGTGATTGTGCCATCTTTGAAAAAAGATACTTGATCCGCTAGTTTTTCTAGTTCTGCTAAATTATGTGAGGAAATAATAATGGATCTATCTCCATCATTGACAACATCTAATAGTAAATCCGTGGCTTGTTTGCGAACGATGACGTCTAATCCATCGAGAGGCTCATCTAGAATTAAGTAATCACAATTCGAACAACAACTAAGAATCACTAGCAGCAGCCCTTGCATCCCTTTCGAATATTTTTGAAATCTTCGTGGCGGCAAATTGTGCGTTCGCAAAAGGTCATGATACATTGGGATATCAAACGAAGGATAAAGCAATTGAAAATAGTCACCGATACTGACAGGTGTCAGGTAATCTAACGGATGAAACTGCGTATCAATGTAAAAAATCTTTTCTTTGTACCTTTCATAAAGCGCAATATCATTTCTTTCAATGAGTACTTCACCACTATCCTTTTGGTAATGCCCCATTATAGTTCGAAAGAGCGTTGTTTTACCGGAACCATTGCGTCCGACAATTCCACAAATAACGCCTTTCGGAACTGTTAATTGAATATTAGATAATACTTGATTGCTATCAATTTTTTTATTTAGTCCTTTAATTATCATTGTAAATCCTCCTTAGCTCCTCATTTACCCATGCTTCAATCGTAGCAGCAGAGATGGCAGCATAGTGTGCTTCTACGATCCACTCGTTCAGCTGCTTACGCAATTTTTCTTCGTTTTTTATTGTGCTCCCGCGATTGACCTGTTCTTTGACGAACGTACCTTTGCCTCGTATCGTGACAATTACATCTTGGTTTTCCAATTCTTTATAGGCCTTACTAATTGTATTCGGATTAATTCCCAACAGCTGTGCCTGTTCCCTGACTGAAGGGATTTTGTCACCAACTACATAGATTCCTTGCAAGATATCTTTTTTGATACCCATCATAATTTGCTCATAGATGGGCTTTGGGTCATTGGCATCAAAATACATGGACTCCCTCCTTTACGACAAACAATACTTATGTGTACTATTATACATAGTACACTTGGATAGTCAAATAAAAAAAGGGAGTGTGGGAAAAATTCTCACACTCCCTTTATAGAATAGAATCGGTATTCCAAAAGCAGATCACTCGGCTCTATGTCTTAAACTTTCTAAAATTTGAAAACCAATTTTCGAAAGTTTCGCCTTATCGCTCGGATCTATACGCTTTTGTCATAACCTTGTTGTACTTCATCTAATTTTTTTCTTTTTTTGTTTCTTGGCGTTTGGCTTGTCTTTCTGCGCGTCGTGCTAGTCTCCTTGCCTCTGCTTCTGAATCAACTAGGCGTTCTTTTCTTTCACGGACAGGTCGCTGGCTAGTATCATCAGTCACTTGGGTTTGCGACTGATTCAATACTTTTTCGCGAATTTTTTCTCCTTGACCGCTCATATCGGCATAGGCAAAGAACCGTGTCTGTGCATCCGTGACTGTTTTGGCAAACAATTGCTCGGCCACTGCTGGAAATTGTTTTTCTAATGAAGAGAAACGGACTTGGCTTCTTAAAAAGGCTGGCATCAAGCTGAAGTCAGGTTTCTTATAATCTAGTGTCAGGCCGGCTTTTCCTTTTTCAAGGTTGTCTGGATGGTAACGGTACAAGGACCAATAACCTGACTGGACAGCATCTTTGGCCTCTTGTAGGCTTTTACGCATGCCGCCAGCTAACCCATGAGTAATACATGGCGTGTACGCAATAATCAACGATGGACCAGGGAATTTTTCTGCCTCTTCAAATGCTTTGATTGTTTGCATCGCATTCGCGCCGGAAGAAATTTGAGCAACATAGACATTGCCATAAGTCATCGCCATCCGGCCAAGATCTTTCTTGGACATGTACTTGCCACCAGCTGCAAACTTGGCAATTGCTGCCATTGGTGTGGCTTTTGATACTTGTCCGCCTGTGTTAGAATACACTTCATTATCTAAAACAAGTAAGTTCACATCAGCTCCTGAAGCTAACACGTGATCGATACCACCATAACCAATGTCATAAGCCCAGCCGTCGCCACCAATCATCCATTGGCTTGTCTTAACAAACAACTCTTTTTCCTCAATCAATGCAGCGAACGCTGGTACGGACTCTTTTTCAACTTCTAGTACGGCAGCAAGCTTTTTCGCTCTTTGCTGTGTTCCTTCACTTTCATTGCGATGCGCCATCCAATCTTCTAACAATTCTTTGGCTTCAGGTGAACCCAACTCTTTGACGGTGTTCATTTTGACTGCCAGTGCATCTCTGCGTGCTTGATTGGCTAAAAACATCCCGTAACCATACTCCGCGTTATCCTCTAATAAGGAATTAGACCACGCTGGCCCCTCTCCTAAGGCATTAGTTGTATACGGTGATACAGGTGCTGCTCCACCCCAGATTGATGAACAGCCAGTTGCATTGGCAATCATCATCCGGTCACCAAACATTTGCGTCAGTAATTTGACATACGGCGTTTCACCACAGCCAGCACAAGCACCAGAAAATTCGAGCAATGGTTTCTCAAATTGGGTGCCTAATAGGGTGCCTGGGCGAGCTGGATTTTCTTTTTCTTTTAACGTCATTGCAAAAGCCCAGTTAATAGCTTGTTCTTTTTGTTCTCCATATGGCTTCATTTCCAATGCTTTTCCTTTAGCAGGACAGGCTTCCACACATAAGCCACAACCAGTACAATCTTCGACCGATACTTGAATCCGATACAACAAGCCATCTTTGCCCCGCATTTCACGGACAATAAATCCCTCAGGTGCTTCTTCCATCTCTTCGCCATTCGCCAAGAACGGACGAATGGCAGCATGCGGACAGACAAAGGCACATTCATTACACATGGTACAGCGGTCACTGATCCACTGCGGTACTTCAAGGGCGATGCCTCTTTTTTCGACCGCAGTCGTACCAAGTGGCATGTCTCCTCTCGTCATCTGATTTTCAACTAATGTACCAACGGATAGTTCATTTCCTTTTTGGGCATTAATTGGTTCAACAATTTCTTTGACATACGTTGATTTGGATGCTTTTTTGATTTCTTTGATTGGCAACGTTCGCCACTCGTTTGGGATAGCTACTTGATGGAGAAGCTCAATCGTGCGATCAATTGCCAAACAGTTTTTTTCGACAATCGACATTGATTTATGGCCATACGCCTTATTAGCTTCATCCTTTAATAGCTGAATGGTCTGCTCAAACGGCAGCGGCTCTGTTAGTTTGAAAAAGGCAGTTTGCATAATCGTATTGATCCGATTGCCTAGCCCAATTTCCATCGCCAGCTGCATGCCATTAATCGTATAGAACTTGGCATTTTTCTCTGCTAATGCTCTTTTTAAGTGACTCGGTAACAACTTCTCTAATTGTGCGTCACTCCAAGTTGTATTCAATAAAAATATTCCGTTATCTTTTAAGCCTGCAATTAAATCATAATTATGAATATAGGCTGGCGTATGACAAGCAATAAAATCGGCATGCTCGATTAAATATGTAGAGCGAATGGGGTTGGGTCCAAAACGAAGATGTGAGACCGTTAATCCACCTGATTTTTTCGAATCATAATAGAAATACCCTTGCACAAAATTTTCTGTTTGGTCGCCAATTAGCTTAATGGCTGCTTTGTTTGCACCAACTGTCCCATCTGAACCAAAGCCCCAAAATTTCGCTTGAAAGGTTGATTGCGGTGTTAAATCTAATTTAGGGTAATTGGCCAACGAAAGATTGGTCACGTCATCTTCAATACCGATCGTAAAGCGTCGTTTTTGGTGTTGTTTTGCTTTTGTTAGCTCATCATAAACGGCTACAATTTGATCAGGTGTCACATCTTTAGAACCTAAGCCATAACGTCCACCAATAATGACAGGGTGGACTGTTGCATCATAAAACGCACTTTGTACATCGAGTAGCAATGGTTCACCAGATGCACCTGGCTCTTTGGTACGGTCAAGTACAGCGATTGCTTTGACTGTATCAGGAATAGCAGCGAGTACATCTTGCTCTGGGAAAGGGCGATACAAATGAATTTCAAGTACGCCAACTTTTCTTCCGGATTGATTCAAATAATCCACCGTTTGTTCCACAGTCTGAGCTGCTGAGCCCATCAAAACAATCACTTCTGTCGCGTCAGGATCGCCATAGTAATTAACCAAATCATAATTCGTTCCCCGTAGTTGGTTAATTTTTTTCATATACGAACGAACAACATCCCCTACTTGGTTGTAGTATGGATTGATGGTCTCTCTTTGTTGAAAGTGAATATCTGGATTTTGATTTGTCCCACTAACAGTAGGATGTGCTGGATTCATCGCACGTTTTTTAAACTCAGTCACTTTCTCTTGATTCAGCAATCCAGCTAGTTCATCATACTCTAAGACTTCCACTTTTTGAATTTCATGACTCGTACGAAAGCCATCAAAAAAATTCAAAAAAGGCACACTGGATTCAATCGCACTCAAATGAGCCACGGCAGATAGATCCATCACTTCTTGCACACTATTTTCAGCGAGCATAGCGAATCCTGTCTGTCTTGCTGCCATGACGTCTGTATGATCCCCAAAAATATTCAGCGCGTTGGTCGTTACTGCACGACTAGCTACATGCATGACAGCCGGCAATAATTCCCCAGCAATTTTATACATATTTGGTAGCATTAATAACAAGCCTTGTGAGGCAGTATACGTTGTTGTTAAAGCGCCAGTCTTTAATGAACCATGAACTACACCAGCTGCACCAGCTTCTGATTGCATTTCGACCATTTTTACAGGATTACCGAAAATATTTTTCTTTTGATGTGCCGACCATTGATCGACCAACTCTGCCATTGGCGAACTGGGCGTAATCGGGTATATCGCTGCTAAGTCCGTAAATGCATAGGACACATATGCCGCAGCTGTATTGCCATCCATCGTTTTTTTTCTTCTCACACTGTTCATCACCTTTTATTAATCTCTTCTCTTAGTATAATAGATTGTGAAATATTTATAAAGAGAAATAAATATATTTTTTCACAAACTTAGTGTTTTACGTCCATTCTTTTCAAGACTCATGAGAATTTAAATCGCACAACGTCTTTTAGTTCAAAAAATTAGGCTTTTTCGTTACACTATACTTAACTACTGATTGGAGGATAAAACATGGATATTACAGTCATCAAACCTGAAGCAACAAATGAAACTACCGGAATCTTTTTTGGACAAAAAGAAGCACCCGTTGTCTTAAAAGAATTTATTAATTTACGCTGTCCTTATTGCCGTCAATGGTTTAACCATTCAAAAGAAGTCTTAGACAAGGCAGTAGCAGAAGGTAAAGTGGTTCGTCTCTTTAAATTAACAGACCGACCAAAAGAATCCTTACAACGAGGCAATGTGATGCATCGCTACGTAACGACAGATGATAGCGAACAAGCCTACGCCGACATTCAAGCCATCTTTGAAAGTCAAGACCAATGGGGTGACCTTTCGCTAGAAGAAGTGGCGCAATATGCTGAAAATACCCTAGGACTTACTGAGCACAATCATCTCGACTACGCGCAAGAGATTGTGGATGAAACGCAGGCAGCTGTCATAAAATTCGTCCCAACTGTGATTTTAAATGAGCATATTTTTGATGAAACCATCTCAACTGAAGAATTAACCAAGTTAATTGAAGAAGCCGCAAAATAAAAAGCGACCATCACCGAAACAACAACGTTTCCGTGATGGTCATTTTATTTGCCATTTTTTAATGTTTCCGCAAACTCATTGATTTTGCGAATGCGATGATTGATGCCTGATTTTGAAATGGCTCCAGATGGAATCATCTCCCCTAACTCTTTCAAGCTAACTTCTGGATTCGCTAAGCGTAACTCAGCAATTTCTTGTAATTTTTCAGGCAGTGCTTGTAGCCCTACTCGAGCTTCAATGTACTCAATATTTTCCAACTGCTTACTAGCGGCATCAATCGTTTTGTTCATATTTGCGGTTTCACAATTTACCAATCGATTCACCGAATTGCGCATGTCTCGAACAATCCGGACATCTTCAAACTTAAGCATGGAATTGGTTGCCCCAATTAGCACTAGAAAATCGGCAATTTGTTCAGCTCCCTTTAAGTAGGAGATATAGCCATTCCTACGTGTCAGCGTGCGGGCATTTAGATCAAAGGAATTTAGCATCGCACAAATATCTCGATTGTGCTCTTCATAAATCGAGTAGATTTCCAAATGGTATCGACTCGTTTCCGGGTTATTGACTGATCCGGAAGCCATGAATGCTCCCCGTAGATACGAGCGCATCTTTTGGCTATTGCCCATGATCTCATCTGAAATGTGCGTATGAAACATAATGCCGTCCATAATATCTAAATCAAGTAAAATAGCTTTGGTTTCTTGTTTTAGCCGAACGATGTAGACATTGTTTTTTTTAAGCTTCATCTTTCTTCTTACTAACAATTCACTTTTCACATCGTAATGATCTTTTAATAATGAATAGATTCTGCGAGCAATTGCGGCATTTTCGGTTTGGACATTTAGCACAAATTGCTGGTTGGCGATACTTAATGATCCATTCATTCGAATGAGTGCTGCTAGTTCCGCTTTGGCGTGTTCACGATGTACTTCCAAAGAGGTCAGCTCTTTTTTGACATCTGCTGCAAAAGACATCTAACTTCCCCCTTTCTTCGATTGTTTCTTTAATATAATAGGCGCAATAATTCACTGACTACTTTTTCTCCATCATGGAATACACCACCATTTTTCAGTTCTAAAAAATCAGTGGATACGACACGACATCCCTCTTCACGAAGACCTGTAAAATCATGTTTGACTTGTATGAGATATTCATCGTAGACCGAAAAATCCATGTAGCCATCGGGAACTTTTTCAATATTGACCAGTACAGTATCGATAAATTGATGTCCAAGATGACGATGCATCACTCGCACATGATCGGCGTCCGTGAAATGTTCGGTTTCACCTTTTTGAGTCATAATATTGCAAATGTATACTTTTTCCGCTTCACTGGCCTGAATGGCTTGGCCAATTTCGTGAATCATTAAATTAGGCAAAATGCTCGTAAACAAACTACCAGGTCCCATTACAATCATATCCGCCTCTAAAATAGCCGTAACTACTTTTCTAGCCGCGGTCGGTTCCTCTTCATTTTCTTGATTGGTCACAAACACATGATCGATTGTTTTTCGTTCTTTTGCAATGTTGGATTCTCCAACTGCGATCGTGCCATCTTGAAAGACCGCATGGAGTACTAAAGGTTTTTCAGATGAGGGATAGATGTGTCCGTCGACATGCATCATCTTTGCCAGTAATTGGACCGCGTCATACGTACTGCCGCGCATTTCGGATATCGCAGCTATAATCAGATTACCTAGCGCGTGGTTGGCTAAAAAGCTATCCTCTTGCTTAAAGCGGTATTGAAAAATATCTTCATATAGTTTCGGCATATCTGACAATGAGACTAAAACGTTGCGCAAGTCGCCCGGTGGCGCCATAGTAATTGATTTACGAATTTCACCACTGCTTCCACCATCATCGGCGACAGTCACCACGGCAGTAATATCTACTCCTTGATTACGAAGCCCTTTTAAGATAACTGGTAAACCTGTCCCCCCACCAACAACCACCACACGCGGTTTTTTTAGACGATAGGTTTTCATTTTCATGAACGATTCACCGTTTCCTTCCGCTTATCTTTGTCGCGATGGGTAATATTGACGTGATACTCTTTTGCTAGTAAGTCGCCAATTCGTTTCGTTAATGCCACGGAACGGTGTTGCCCACCCGTACAACCAATGGCGATCGTCAAGCTACTTTTTCCTTCTTTTACATAGCCTGGCATTATGGTCACTAACAATTGACTAAATTGTTGATAAAACGCTTCTGTCTCCTCAAAGGACATAACATATTCATAGACTGGTTTGTCTAGCCCGGTTAAAGGACGTAATTCAGGAACATAGTGGGGATTGGGTAAGAAGCGGACATCCATCACGATGTCGGCATCGATCGGCAAGCCGTATTTGAAACCAAATGACACCATCTCCACACGAAAGCCCGTACCAGTCGCAGCACGAAATTCTTCATTGATTTTTTCACGTAATTGGCGAGGTGTTAGGACTGTCGTATCAATAACTAACGTTGACTGTGATTTGAATTCAGCCAATAATGCCCGTTCTTTTTTAATACCTTCCGTAATCAAGCCATCCATTGCGAGCGGATGTGCTCGTCTTGTTTCTTTGTAGCGAGAAACCAACTCTTCATCAGACGCATCTAAGAAAAGAATCTTGGTATCGATAAATTTGGTATTCTCAATATCAATCAACATGCCTTGGAGTTCTTCAAAAAATGAGCGTGATCGCATATCAATAACGAGGGCAATTTTTGTAATCTTCCCTGACTCTTTGATTAATTCCCAAAACTTAGGTATCAATGAAGGCGGCATATTGTCAATACAAAAATAACCCATGTCTTCGAAACTTTGAACGGCTACTGTCTTACCTGCTCCGCTCATCCCTGTAATTATTACTAGTTCCAGACTATCTACCATTGCGATTGTCTCCCTTCTGTTGTTTCAATCAAACAATTATATCATTCCGGGCGTATCATTACCATTATTTTCATCAAAAAAGAAATTGTGACAAAAAACCAGAAAATCCAAAAGTTTAAAAACAACTTACGAATTTTCTGGTCTTTTTACTTGTAGCAAAATAATTTTGCCTCAGTCACTATTGATTCAAGACATTTTTTAAATACAAGCCAGTGTAACTTTGCTCGTTTTTAGCTAATTGTTCCGGCGTTCCTAATCCGACAATCGTGCCACCGCCTGCACCACCTTCAGGACCCAAGTCAATCAGATAGTCTGCCGTTTTAATGACATCTAAATTATGCTCAATAATCAAGACGGTATTGCCCGCATCGACGAGACGTTGCAACACCGTAATCAAGCGCGCGATGTCTTCACTGTGCAATCCAGTCGTCGGTTCATCTAAAATATAAAAACTCTTACCAGTCGAAATTTTGTGAAGCTCACTCGCTAACTTCATCCGCTGTGCCTCACCACCAGATAGCGTCGTAGCCGGCTGTCCCAGCGTCACATAACCAAGACCAACATCGACAATAGTCTGTAATTTGCGATGAATTTTTGGAATAGGTTGGAAGAAATCCACCGCATCAGATACAGTCATCTCTAAAATATCGGCAATATTTTTCCCTTTATAATGAACCTCGAGTGTCTCCGAATTGTAGCGTTTGCCATGACACACTTCACAAGGGACATAGACATCGGGTAGAAAATGCATCTCAATTTTGATAATACCATCGCCACGACATGCCTCACAACGACCGCCTTTGACGTTGAAGCTAAAGCGACCTTTCTTATACCCCCGAACTTTGGCTTCATTAGTCTGTGCAAATAAATCGCGAACATCATCAAAGACACTCGTATACGTAGCCGGATTGCTTCGTGGTGTCCGACCAATTGGACTCTGATCGATATCAATAATTTTTTCAATCTCCTCGAAACCAGTGATTCGCTTATACTTACCAGGTTTGGCACTGTTGCGATTGATTTTTTGAGCCAAGGCTTTTTTTAGAATTTGGTTGACTAGCGTTGACTTACCTGAGCCAGAAACCCCCGTCACAACAACTAGTTCTCCCAAGGGAAAAGCGACGTCAATGTTTTTTAAATTGTTTTCCGTCGCACCAAATACTTTGATTTTTTTGCCATTTCCTTTTCTTCGTTCAGAAGGGACAGAAATTTTTCGTTTACCAGATAAGTATTGCCCCGTTAATGAGTTGGGATTTTGCTCTACCTGCTCAGGTGTACCAGCTGCTACGACCTCGCCACCCATCGCACCAGCACCTGGTCCAATATCAATCAAATAATCCGCTGCTCGCATCGTATCTTCATCATGCTCGACTACCACCAATGTATTGCCTAAATCGCGCATATCTCTTAGTGACTGCAACAAGCGGTCATTGTCTCTTTGATGCAAACCAATCGACGGCTCATCTAATATATAAAGCACACCGGATAGATTCGAGCCGATTTGCGTAGCCAGTCGGATTCGCTGCGCTTCACCACCAGAAAGTGTTCCAGAAGAGCGACTCAATGTTAAATAATCCAAGCCCACATTTCTTAAAAAACTCAAGCGGTCGCGAACTTCTTTTACGATTGGTTTGGCGATTGTTTGTTCTTGCTCCGATAATGCAACTTGTTCAATAAATTGAAGTGTTTCATTGATTGGCTTTTCACTCAATTGACCCACATGAATGCCACCGACTTTGACACATAGCGCTTGTTCGTTTAGACGATAACCATGACAGGTCTTACACGTTAGTTCCGTCATATATAACTTCATCTGCTCACGGGTATAGTCACTAGCAGTCTCATGGTATCTTCTTGAGATATTTGTCACGACACCTTCGAACGGTACGTCAACATCTCGGACACCGCCAAAATCATTTTGATAATGAAAATGAAACGGTCGCTCACCTGATCCGTATAAAATCAAGTCTTGCTCTTCTTTAGGTAGCGCTTGAAAAGGTGTGTCCATATCAATAGAAAAACTACGACACGCTTGTTCCAACATTTGTGGGTAATACTGTGAACTAATCGGGTTCCAAGGGACAAGTACCCCTTCATTTAGCGTTTTTGTAGGATCAGGAATCACCAAATCTAAATCCACTTCTAATTTCATTCCTAATCCATCGCAGTCAGGACATGCTCCAAATGGCGCATTAAAAGAAAACAATCGTGGCTCTAATTCACCAACCGTAAAGCCACAATACGGACAAGAATAATGTTCACTAAATAAAAGTTCCTTTTCACCGATAATATCCACTACGGCATACCCCTCTGACAGCCGCAGTGCCGCTTCGAAGGAATCAAATAGTCTAGAGCGTATCCCTTCCTTCACTACTAAACGATCGATTACGATTTCAATTGAATGTTTTTTGTTTTTTTCTAGTGCTGGCACTTCCGAAAGATCAAAGACCTCTCCATCCACGCGCACACGCACGTAGCCTTCACGTTGTATTTTTTCAAATACTTTTTTGTGTTGTCCTTTTTTTTCATGCACAATTGGCGATAGGACTTGGATCCGACTTCTCTCAGGTAAGGCTAGAACTTCATCTACCATCTGTTCCACTGATTGACTCGTGATTTCTACATGGTCATTTGGACAAATAGGGTGTCCCACTCTGGCATATAACAACCGCAAATAATCGTTGATTTCCGTCACTGTTCCGACTGTTGAACGAGGATTTTTACTGGTGGTTTTTTGATCGATTGAAATGGCAGGACTCAAGCCATCAATACTGTCCACATCAGGCTTATCCATCTGTCCTAAAAATTGTCTCGCATAGGCAGATAGGCTCTCAACATACCTCCGCTGACCTTCTGCATACAGCGTGTCAAACGCTAATGAACTTTTCCCAGAGCCTGAAAGTCCCGTAACAACAACCAGTTTGTCACGGGGGATTGTCACATCAATATTTTTTAGATTATGTGCCCTTGCACCATGTATCACTATTTTGTCATTAGCCAACTAAAATCCTCCTAACCCAATTCCGCTTTTAATTCTAATATCGTATCTCGTAACGTTGCAGCTGCCTCAAAGTGCAAGGCCTTCGCTTCTTCGCGCATTTCTGCTTCTAGTTTTACAATTAATTCTCGCTTGTCTTTTTTCGATAAATCACTCAGCTTAGCCAGTAGCGGTTCTGGTGTGTCTTCGGCTACTTTTGAGACTCTGATGAGATCACGAATTTCTTTTTTGATTGTGACTGGAACGATACCGTGTTCTTCATTGTAGGCTTCCTGCAGGCCTCTTCTCCGAGCGGTTTCTTCAATTGCTCGGGTCATCGAGTCCGTCATTTTATCTGCATACATAATGACTTTCCCAGAAGAATTACGAGCTGCACGACCAATTGTTTGAATCAACGATCGTTCGCTACGTAAAAAGCCTTCTTTGTCGGCATCTAAAATCGCAACCAACGACACTTCTGGTACATCCAATCCTTCTCTTAATAAGTTAATACCGATTAGGACGTCAAATTTTCCTAAGCGCAAGTCTCGAATGATTTCCGTCCGCTCAAGTGTTTTGATATCGCTATGCAGGTACTTAACTTTTATTCCTAGTTCATACAAATAATCGGTCAAATCTTCGGACATTTTCTTCGTTAATGTGGTAATAAACACCCGCTCGTCACGATCGACACGCTCATTGATTTCACCGACTAAGTCATCTATTTGCCCCATAATCGGTCTGACTTCAATCAATGGATCTAACAAACCGGTCGGCCGAATAATTTGTTGCACGACCAAATCAGTATGCTCGTATTCATATGGTCCTGGTGTAGCGGATACGTAAATAATTTGATGCACATGCTTTTCAAATTCTTCAATCCGCAAAGGGCGGTTATCTAGAGCTGAAGGCAAGCGGAAGCCATAATCAATCAACATCTGCTTCCGTGCACGATCACCATTATACATTCCGCGAATTTGTGGCATCGTGACATGGGATTCATCCACGACAATGAGAAAATCATCTGGGAAAAAGTCGAGCAATGTATAAGGTGGCTCGCCTTCTTTCCGGCCATCCATATGACGAGAGTAATTTTCGATACCTGACGTGTAGCCCATCTCTCGCATCATTTCAATATCATAATTGGTTCGTTGTTCCAATCGTTGAGCCTCTAGTAGCTGGTTATTTTCTCTTAATACTGCTAAGCGCAAGGCCAACTCTTCTTGGATGGCTGCTATTGCCACTTCCATATGATCGCCATCAGTCAAAAAGTGCGTCGCAGGGAAAATGGAGACATGCTCTGTGTCGGCATACACTTCACCAGTCAGTGCATCTACTTCACGTATGCGATCTACCTCATCACCAAAAAATTCAATCCGTAAGGCACGCTCATCTCTAGAAGCTGGGAATACTTCGACTACATCGCCACGCACCCGAAATCTCCCGCGTTGAAAGTCAATATCATTGCGCTCGAACTGAATATCAATCAGACGACGCAATACCTCGTCACGTGATATCTCCATTCCTTCTCGAATGGAGACCACTTGCTTTTGATATTCAAAAGGAGACCCCAAGCCAAAAATACAAGAAACAGACGCGACAACAACAACATCATTTCTTTCAAGAAGTGAACTTGTCGCTGAATGTCGTAATTTGTCTATTTCATCATTGATACTAGCATCCTTTTCAATGTATGTATCACTAGAAGGAACGTACGCTTCCGGCTGATAGTAATCGTAGTAACTTACAAAATACTCTACCGCATTATTGGGGAAAAATTCTTTGAACTCACCATATAATTGACCCGCTAATGTTTTATTGTGAGCCAAAATTAATGTTGGTTTATTTACTTGCTGGATGACATTGGAAATGGTATATGTTTTTCCCGTACCCGTTGCTCCTAGCAAAATTTGTTCTTTTTTTCCTTCTTTAACATGCTGAACTAACTGTCGAATCGCCTCTGGTTGATCGCCAGCTGGTTGATACTCCGATACTAATTGAAATTGATTGGACATCACGCGATTGATCATCAACAACACTCCTTCAAAAAACTGTCTGGCCTTAGTTTACCATAGCGAACATATTTTCGCCATTTGTCTGAATTGAATTTGAGAAAGAAGTAGTTTGGTTCAATCTTTCTTGTTTTGTTAAATCATCTAACATGAGATGTAAGCAATCATTTTGAAAATTACGCATTTCTTGGTATAGTAAGCCAATGATTAAAAATATTTGGATAAACGAAATATTTTTAAGGAAATAAGGGGGAATTATTTAATGAAAAAAAGGTTGTTTTTTTTAACGCTTTTTTCTATCATGATGACGTTTTTTCTAACGTCTGTAACATCTGTTTCAGCTGATGAAAAAACGTATCAAATCGGGACGGATGTCACGTTTGCACCATTCGAGTTTCAAAACGATAACAAAGAGTACGTCGGAATTGATATCGATCTCTTAAAGGCTATTGCAAAAGATCAAGGGTTCGACATCAATATCCGAGCATTAGGATTCGATAGCTCGATACAAGGTGTACAATCAGGGCAATTGGACGGTATGATTGCCGGCATGAGTATTACGGATGAACGTAAAAAATCATTTGATTTTTCAGATCCTTATTTTGACAGTGGCATTCAAATGGCTGTCAAAGGTGACGATACGAGTATTTCATCTTATGAAGACTTAAAGGGCAAAACAGTCGGAGCGAAAGTCGGTACTGAAAGTGCAACGTTCCTAGATGAAAACAAAGACAAATACGGCTATTCCGTGAAAACTTATGACGATGCAACTGGTTTATACGGTGCGATTGACAATGGTACTGTCCAAGCTATTTTTGATGACTATCCTGTTTTGGGGTATGCCATTACTAAAGGGCAAGATTTGAAATTAGTCGGTGATGCAGAAAAAGGAAACTCGTATGGCTTCGCAGTCAAAAAAGGCCAAAACACTGAATTATTAGAAAAATTCAATGCCGGCTTAAAGAAGTTAAAAGCATCTGGCGAATATGACAAAATTGTCGCCAACTATATTTCATCTACAACAAGCACTTCAGATAGTTCAAGTGAAATGAAAAAAATCACTCCTAAAAAAGACACATACGTGATTGCCAGTGATTCTGCTTTCGCACCGTTTGAATTTCAAAATTCATCAAATGAATATGTAGGAATTGACGTTGACTTATTGAAGCGTGCTGCTGAACTACAGGGGTTTAACATTGAATTTAAGTTCATTGGATTCTCTGCAGCCGTTCAAGCTGTTGAGGGCAATCAAGCAGATGGTATGATTGCTGGGATGACGATAACGGATGAGCGTAAAAACTCATTTGACTTTTCAAATGCTTACTTCCAAAGTGGCATCCAAATCGCTGTTAAAAAAGACAATACTTCCATCAAATCCTATGAAGATTTAAAAGGAAAAACAGTTGGTGCAAAAGTTGGTACTGAAAGTGCTGATTTTCTAGCAGCAAATAAAGACAAATATGGCTTTAAAGTAAAAAATTATGATGCTGCCGATCAGTTGTATGAGGCAGTCAAAGTCGGTGCAGTCGATGCCATCATGGATGACTATCCAGTAATTGGTTATGCAATTTCTCAAGGTCAAGAACTCGCTACACCTATTGCCAAAGAATCTGGTGGTGAATATGGCTTCGCAGTGAAAAAAGGCCAAAACTCAGAGCTGATTGATATGTTCAATGAAGCGTTGGCAGAAATGAAACGGACCGGTGAGTACGATCAAATCGTAAACAAATATATCTCCGATGGTAGCGAGACTGCTGCAGAAAAAACAGAGAAAGCTGATAATTCAACACTCTGGGGTATTCTTCAAAACAATTACCAACAATTGTTAGCAGGTCTTGGTAAAACAATGGTTCTTGCATTGGTATCATTTGCATTGGCTTTAGTGGTTGGTGTTATCTTTGGTCTAATGAGTGTCGCACCAATCAAAGCCGTTCGCATCGTCGCTTCAATCTATGTTGATATTATCCGCGGTATACCGATGATGGTACTGGCCTTCTTTATCTTCTTTGGATTATCAGGAGCAACAGGTATCACCATCCCTGACTTTGCAGCTGGGATTATTACGTTGACGTTAAATGCAAGTGCCTATATTGCCGAAATCGTTCGTGGTGGTATTAATGCTGTTCCAGTCGGACAAATGGAAGCATCTCGTAGTTTAGGTTTGTCTTATGGTCGTACGATGCAAAAAATCATCTTGCCTCAAGCAATCAAAATTATGATTCCTTCATTTGTTAACCAATTTGTTATTTCATTAAAAGACACAACCATCATTTCCGTTATCGGAGTGGTCGAGTTATTACAAACTGGGAAGATTATCGTTGCAAGTACACTCCAAAGTACGTATGTGTACTTTATTATTGCAGTGATGTATTTAATCATCATTACAGCATTGACCCGAATTGCAAAATTATTAGAAAAGAAGGTGAAATAAAATGGCTGAAAAAATACTCGTTGAAAATTTAGTAAAGAAATACGGTGACAATACCGTACTGAATGATATTACAGCGTCGATCAATGAAGGCGATGTTGTTTGTATTATTGGTCCATCGGGATCAGGAAAATCGACTTTCCTACGCTGTTTAAATCGTCTGGAAGATCCGACAAGCGGTGCCATCATCGTCGATGGCGCTGACTTAACAGATAAAAATACCGATATTAATTTGGTTCGCCAACATATCGGTATGGTTTTCCAACACTTTAACTTGTTCCCTCACTTATCCGTATTGGAAAATATTACACTTGCACCAACTGATCTTGGCAAGCTATCAAAAGCTGACGCTGAAAAACGAGCCATTCAACTACTGGAAACAGTTGGTTTAGCCGAGAAAAAAGATATGTATCCTGACAACCTATCAGGTGGTCAAAAACAACGGGTCGCCATTGCACGTGCATTGGCAATGAATCCTGATATTATGTTATTCGATGAACCAACCTCTGCACTTGATCCAGAAATGGTCGGCGATGTGTTAAACGTCATGAAAAAATTAGCAAAACAAGGAATGACAATGGTTATTGTTACTCACGAAATGGGATTTGCGAAAGAAGTCGCTAATCGTGTGATGTTTATTGACGGTGGTAATTTCCTAGAAGATGGGACGCCCCAACAAATCTTTGAGAATCCTCAAAATGATCGAACCAAAGATTTCTTGAATAAAGTTTTAAATATTTAAAAGATATAGAACATGGTTTAGCTCTCCCAGTCTTCAAAAGTTCCAAATTGATTCGCAAATAGTTGAGAACTTTTGAAGGCTGTTAGAGCCAGTTTTACCCATATTAAAAAGGGAGTGTGACGAAGTCACACTCCCTTCTATTTGAATTATTCGACGCGTGGTTCTAAGTTTTCTTTTACATTTTCTGTTCCACGGTCAATTGATTTTTTCGCTTTGCCTGCTTGTGTAGAGATGTAACTTCCAGCAGTTCCAGCAGCGTCACTTACTTTATCTTGAACTGTTTCGCTGTCTTTTTCATACTCTTCTTTTGTTTTAATATCAACAACATTCACGTTAATTTCAATCACATCTAGGTGAGTCATTTTATCGACTTCAGTTTTGATTACACGTTTAATTTGGTCGTAAATGTCACGAACATCTCTACCGTATTCAACGACAACGTTTAAATCAACAGCAACTTGTTTCTTACCAACTTCTGTGCTGATTCCTGAAGTAACATTATCAGTGTTTACTAATTTTTCTGCGATATTAGAGAAAAATCCGCCATCGACTGTCAATAAACCTGGAATATCTTTTAATGCAATCCCAATAATTTTTTGAATCACTTTATCCTCATAAGTTAATTCACCGTTTACGTTTTGTTCTACTTTCTTTGTTTCATGTGGTAATGTTTTGTTTTCCATTCTTCATTCCTCCTGTTATTTGTTCTTATTGTTCATAAATTCTTGGAACAAACCATTTCTTTCTAAATATTGACCTAGGAAAAATCCTCCCACGGTCAAGAGCAGTAAAAAAATAGTTCTAAAAAAACCTAATGTTAAAAATAATGCTGCTAATACAAATCCACACCCAGCGACAGTGAGCGGATATGAATTATCATAAAAAAACTGTTTCATCGTATCCCTCCTATATCACTCTTGCTGTTTCCCGGTCGCTTGCATCATTAGCCTGACGTTCAGCTGTATTCTTCAGTTTTACATGTACTGCGATAGATTGCTGCACTCCCAGTAAATTTTTCAACTGCATTTCTAATGAACGAGCCCATGCCTCTTGTTTACCAATAAGATCTGATGTCCGCTTAATGTCACCACTCACACGGATTTTTACCGTCTTCTTGTACAAATGGGCGTTAACTTTCGGCGATTTTACAAAATCTGCCTTATTGATACTTGATGCTACAAATCCTTCGATTGCTCGCTTGGTAATCGTCAAGTCGCCATTCTCTGTTTTTACTTCTAAATAATTCGTACTCTTCGGATAAAAAATCACTAAAAGAAGAATTACCAAGAATGCAATGAATAAAAAGAATGTGAGCCCAAAAATAAAGGTTCCAAAATAATTATTTCCAAGTATAAATAGCTGCAAATTTCTTACATCCCAGTTCCAATTCGAGACTGGAAAATAAATAAGAAGAAGTGTGCCAAAAACTATAAGAAATAACAAATCGACAACGATCCATAAAAATTTCTCTGCACGATTCATCTAAGCCCCCCCTTTCTGATAAAAGATCGTTAAAAATATTGGTTACGATTATTATTATATATTCTTTGTTACCTAACGTAAAAACTCAGCAATTCAAATAGAATTACTGAGCATATAGTTTGCTTATTTGGTCGGATTTCAATATAAGTCGACAACGATTTTTGCTAATTCTTTATCCGCATTAAATGGTGCGAAATAACGATACGCCTCTCCACCTGCCTCGATAAAGTATTCTCTATTTTCCTCTCCTAGTTCTTCAATGGCCTCTAAGCAATCAACGACAAATCCAAGAGCGACGACTAATACTTTTTTATGCCTTCCCTTTAAACGGTCAGAAGTCGCGGGTTGAAGCCATTTTCCTGGTCCAAATTTTGATTAAAAAGACACATGAGTAGGAATATTAGGAAGCTTTTCAACTAGCAGGTCGGTCGTTTTCCGACACTCAATTTGATAGGTATCGCCATCTTTTTCATAACGTTCTGGAATACCATGATAGGAAAAAAGAATCGCATCAACGGGTTCCTCTTGGATTGTGTTCTTAATCTTGCTTACATAATAGTCAATATATAACGGATGGTTGTAAAAATTGCGAAAAAAAGTTAGGTTGATTATTTTATCACTTTTTACAAAGTATTTCGAAACTGTATCAAATATTGAACCAACTGTTGTGCCAGAATATTGCGAATATAAAGGGACAATTGTCAGTGATTCCGTACCGTTTTCTAATGAAGCGATCCAAGACATCCTCAATGAAAGTTGAACTATACGACATCGCATATTCTACTTGTAGATCTGATAATGCTTCTTAAATCGTGGCTGCCTGTGCCTTGGTGTATTCGAGAAGAGGAGAGGAGACCCATTTTCGGTCCATATTTTTGATATAATGCTGCAGATTTTTTGGGTCTAACTTGCATGATCATGCCATGAAGAATAGCTTGCCATAGTAATCGTGGCATTTTAATCGCACGCTGATCGCTTAAAAATGACGCTAGAAATTCTTTTACTTTTTGAGGATTCGCTTCATCAGGTGTTCCTAAATTAACTATCATTAATCCTTTTTTCAATTAACTCATCTCTTTGATTTAAAATAAAAAAAACCAATCCCAGTTAGCTACTGTACAGCACAACTAGCTACAAGGATTAGTTTTTTACTTATTTCTTTTTGCCTCCAAAGGCATCTTTCACTTTGTCAAAGAATCCTTCAGGTTGTTGCTCTGATGTACTTAGTCCTGAGACTTTAGCAAATAATCGCAACGCCTCTTTTTGCTCCTCGTTCAAATTCTTTGGTGTCAAAATTTTAACAGTTACTTGTTGGTCACCTGTGCCATTGCCTCTTAATCTTGGTGCACCTTTGCCACGCAAGCGGAATTTCGCTCCTGTTTGTGTGCCAGCAGGTATTTTCAACTTAACTTCACCATGGACAGTTGGTACTAAGACTTCATCACCTAAGGCCGCCTGTACAAAGTTTAATGGCAATTCATAGTAGATTTCTGACCCATCTCGATCAAATATATCGGAAGCTGCGACTCTAAAGACCACATACAAATCACCATAAGGGCCGCCATTCGTACCCGCCTCACCTTGGTTTGCTAGGCGCATTTGTTGATCATCTTCGACACCAGCCGGTACATTGACTTTCACCTTATGCGTTCGTTTTTCTCTACCAGTACCATGACACGTTTCACATGGATGCGCGATTTCTTTTCCTGTACCATGACACACATCACACGTTTGACGGCTCATCACGCGTCCTAGTGGTGTTTGGCGTTCAACATTAATCGTTCCTGATCCTTGACACTTTTTACATGTTTCCGGTTGGGTTCCTGGTTTGGCACCATTTCCGTGACACGTGTGGCATGTTTCTTCACGCTTGTATTTTAGTTCTTTTTCGACACCGAAAATAGCTTCCTCAAAGGTCAAATCAACCATATACTGTAAATCTGCACCTTGTCTTGGTGCATTCGGATTTGCATTACGGCCGCCGCCCCCACCAAAGAAGGATTCGAAAATGTCTTCAAAGCCACCAAAACCTGCACCCGAGAAGCCACCATTGCCAAAGCCACTGAAACCGCCGGCGTCACCATAGTTTGGATTCGTTCCAGCATGGCCGTATTGATCATAGGCTGCTCGTTTTTGCGGATCACTTAAAATCTCATAAGCTTCAGATATTTCTTTAAACTTATCTTCTGCATCGGCTTCTTTGTTGATATCTGGATGATATTGTTTGGAAAGCTTGCGATACGCTTTTTTGATTTCATCGTCCGAAGCCCCTTTTTGCACTCCAAGGACTTCATAATAATCACGTTTTGTTGCCATTGGCTTCCCTCCATCTTTCTATTTCATACTGTAATAGTTTACCATATTTTTCTATACAATGGCATGCAAATTAATTCAAAGAAAGAGCCAAAGTGAATGACTTTGGCTCCCTCAATAACAATATTATTTATCGTTATCTACTTCTTCAAAATCCGCATCAACCACGTCATCCGCGCCGCCTTGAGCTGCTTCTGGATTTTCTTGTGCTTGTTGTTGAGCAGCTTGTTCATACAATTTTACTGTTAAGTTTTGTACGATTTCGTTTAAAGCATCGCGTTTTGCTTTCATATCTTCAATGTTGTTTGCTTCAACAGCAGCTTTTAATTCATCGCGCGCTGTTTCTGCTTTCTTTAATTCTTCTGCATCAACTTTGCCTTCTAATTCTTTCGTTGTTTTATCAACAGTGAACAATAAAGAATCAATTTCGTTACGTAAATCAACTTCTTCTTTTCTTGCTTTATCAGCTTCAGCATTTGCTTCCGCATCTTTCACCATACGATCAATTTCTTCATCTGTTAAACCTGAAGAAGATTTAATAGTGATTTTTTGTTCTTTTTGCGTACCTAAATCTTTGGCTGATACATTTACGATACCATTTTTGTCAATATCGAACGTTACTTCAATTTGTGGAATACCTCTTGGTGCAGCTGGTATATCTGTTAATTGGAAACGACCTAATGTTTTGTTATCCGCTGCCATTGGACGTTCACCTTGTAATACATGAATATCTACAGCAGGTTGATTATCAGCAGCTGTGGAGAAGACTTGTGATTTACTTGTTGGAATGGTTGTGTTACGGTCAATTAATTTTGTGAACACGCCACCCATTGTTTCAATCCCTAGAGAAAGAGGTGTAACATCTAATAAAACGACATCTTTTACATCACCAGTAATCACACCGCCTTGGATCGCAGCACCCATCGCAACCACTTCATCTGGGTTTACAGATTTATTTGGTTCTTTACCAGTTTCTTTACGTACTGCTTCAACAACAGCTGGAATACGTGTTGATCCACCAACTAGAATTACTTCGTCGATTTCTGATTGTGAAAGACCAGCATCTTTTAATGCTTGACGGACTGGAACTTTAGTACGTTCTACTAAGTCGGCTGTTAATTCATCAAATTTCGCACGAGTTAACGTCATTTCTAAGTGAAGAGGTCCTGCTGCGCCAGCTGTAATAAATGGTAAGCTGATTTGCGTGCTTGATACACCTGATAAATCTTTTTTCGCTTTTTCAGCAGCATCTTTCAAACGTTGTACAGCCATTTTATCTGAGCTTAAGTCAATGCCGTTTTCTTTTTTGAATTCAGCAACCATGTGGTCAATAATTTTGTTATCAAAGTCATCCCCACCTAGATGGTTATCACCCGCTGTCGATAATACATCAAAGACGCCATCACCTAATTCAAGAACAGAAACGTCAAAGGTACCACCACCTAAGTCAAATACTAGGATTTTTTCGTCGCGATCCGTTTTATCTAAACCATAAGCTAATGCTGCAGCAGTTGGTTCATTTACGATACGTTCAACTTCTAAGCCAGCAATTTTACCTGCGTCTTTCGTTGCTTGACGTTGTGCGTCGTTAAAGTAAGCAGGAACAGTAATAACTGCTTTTTCAACTTTTTCACCTAAGTAATCTTCAGCAAAACCTTTGATGTATTGTAGAATCATTGCTGAAACTTCTTGAGGTGTATAAGATTTTCCTTCAACTTCAACTTTGTAGCCAGCTTCGCCCATGTGGCGTTTGATTGATGAAATCGTGTTAGGGTTTGTCACTGCTTGACGTTTTGCTACTTCACCTACTTGAATTTCACCATTTTTAAATGACACAACAGATGGCGTTGTTCTATTTCCTTCTGGGTTTGTAATAATTTTTGCTTCTCCGCCTTCTAATACGGCAACAGCAGAGTTCGTTGTACCTAAGTCAATACCGATAATTTTAGTCATAATAGATTCTCTCCTCTTCTTTTATCTCTTTATTATTGAGCAACAATGACCATACTTGGTCGTAAGACGCGGTCATATAATTTGTAACCTTTTTGAAGTTCTTCAACAATTGTATCAGCCTCTTGGCCTTCTTGCGCTGGCACCGTTTGGACTGCTTGATGAAGAGTTGGATCAAATGCTTCACCTTTTGCTGGGATTTCTTCAATTCCTTCTTCTTTTAAGGCGTGACGCAAGCTTTCGAGTACCATTTCAACACCTTTTTTTAGGTTTTGGCTGTGCTCATCTTTGGCCTCGATTGCCATCGCTCGTTCCAGATTATCTAATGCTGGTAAGACTTTTTTTGCTAAGTCTTGTGAACGATATTTTTGCAATAATTCACGTTCATTGCGATTACGAGAAGTAATGTTGGCAATTTCAGCTGAAGCTCTTAGAAATTTGTCTTCCATTTGGTCGACTTGTTTCTTCAAGTCTTCCACTTCAGCTAAGATGGGATCGACTTCTTCAGCAATTGCTTCTTCTGTCGCATCCACTTGTTGCTCGTCGTTAGTTTCGGGTAACTCTTGCTCTTGTGCTTCTTGTTTGTTTTCTTCTGTCACTATACAAACTTCCTTTCCAATATTATTGAATCATTCTAATTCTTGGTAATACCCATTTAGTTTCTGAGAAAGTTCTTTACTGAATGTATCCAATAATCCATACATTTTTGAATACGGCATACTTGTCGGACCAATTAATGCAATCGTACCTAAGCCATGATCTTTTATCGAGTAGTTGGCTTGAATCAAACTCATATTATGAAGCATCTTAACCCCTATCTCATCACCGACTCGAATTTGAATATCTCCTTCTCTGGATGAGAACAGCTTGGTTAATTGCTCCGAGTTCTTCATGAATGAGTACATGGATTTGATGGCTCGTGAATCAAGGGTTGTTTCATAATCCAAAAGATTCATCCGTCCACCGACATATACTCGTTCTTCAAACGCCTTTCCTAATACATGCTCGAAAAAGTCTAAAATGCCATCTGTCGTTTGAAAATAACGACTCATGGTCATTGGTATTTCAGTCCGCAAGCGCTGATAGACAGTCCATAATGATTCATTAACCATGCGGTCATTGATAATTTGGACAATTTTCTCAACATCCGTTGACTGAAATGTTGCTGGTATTGTGTAGACTTGACTTTCAACATTGCCTTTATCTGTCACAATAATCGCGACAATTTGACGATTGTTCAATGGGACAATTCGAAATCCCGTCAACATTCGATCTGTTAAGTTTGGCCCTACCGATAAAGCAGTGTAGTTGGTCAGTTTTGACAAAACAGTAGCCGCATATTGAATCACATCATTTATTTCGTGGAACTCACGATTCAATCCACGTCTAATCTGCTCAACATCCCCTTTTGAAGAAGTCATCGGCTCCAATAGATGATTGATGTAATAACGATACCCTTCAATCGAGGGGACACGTCCCGAAGAAGAATGTGTCTTGGTTAGTAAGCCAAATTCTTCTAGAGCCTTCATCTCATTTCGAATTGTTGCAGAACTCGCTTCAATTCCCGATTCCATCAACTTTTTTGAACCAACCGGAATTTCATTTTCGGTATAGCTCTGGATGATAAGACGCAAAATATCTTGTTGTCTCTTCGTTATCATGTCATCACCCCTTGTTAGCACTCGATATATCTAAGTGCTAATACGATTATAAATATACCACATCTCTATAGAATGTCAAGAGATTGCCCTTAAAAAATTAGCACTCTTAACAAAAGAGTGCTAATCGATTTTTTTATTCTATTTTATACTGTTCGCTGCATCAATTTATCTCCTTGTCTAGCAAAAATTGCTCAAAGACATCATTTCCGACATACATTCCTTGCTTTGTTAGAGCGACGTGTTGATCATCTGTTAGTAACCAGCCTTTTGCTACAAGACTGGTCACGACATCTCCATAGATTCCA
This sequence comes from Enterococcus italicus, assembly GCF_023743875.1. Taxonomy (NCBI): domain Bacteria; kingdom Bacillati; phylum Bacillota; class Bacilli; order Lactobacillales; family Enterococcaceae; genus Enterococcus; species Enterococcus italicus. The sequence continues at coordinate 666,238 of NZ_JAMRVB010000001.1, read as the reverse complement.
TCAAACGATTGGCCAAATTTTTTTTCAAATGCCTTCTTTGATACACCAGCTAACTTTCGTAAACCTAAAAATAATTCTTCTTCTATTTGTTCTTTTCTTAACACAGACTCACTCTGATAGATTGGTAATGTTCCTTCGCGTAAAGGCTTCAAATAATGCTGGATTGGCCCAAAATTACGATATCTCTTTTGATCAACATAGCCACTTGCCCCCGCACCAAAACCGTAATACTCCTCATTGTCCCAATACATTAGATTGTGCTGAGATTCATATCCCGGTGTAGCAAAATTACTAATTTCATATTGAAATTTGCCCGCCTTGGTCATCGCGTCAATTGTCTCTTCAAACATTTGCAACTCGACTTCCTGTGAAGGTAGGACCATATTACCTTTTCTCATCCAATTCATAAACATTGTTTTATTTTCCAAAATCAAGGAATAAAGCGAATAATGGGGCAAATCAAAGGTCAGTGCTTGCGTTAGTGTTTGGCGAAAATTATCCAGTGTCTGTCCAGGTAGGGCATAAATCAAATCAATACTCACATTCGAAAAACCCTTCGCTTCCAATAAATGCAAAGTTTCTGTCACATCTTGCGCCGAATGTTTCCGACCGATTTTTTTTAATAAGCGATCATCAAAGGATTGTACGCCCATCGATACGCGATTTACGCCATAATTTTGGATGATTGCCAACTTTTCCTCCGTCAAATCGCCTGGGTTAGCTTCAATCGTAAATTCTTTGGTGTCTGCTAGCGATACTCGCTCGGTAATTCCCGCTAACAGCTTATCAAGTTGGGTGGCCGTTAAAGATGTTGGTGTACCTCCGCCAATATAGATTGTCGGAAAAGAGGTAGTTTTATTTTTTGTTCCCCATTCAATTTCGTCAAGTAAACGATCAACATATTCATCTACTGGCTGCCCTTCAAGAAATACTTTGTTGAAATCACAGTAATAACAGATGTGTTCACAAAATGGGATATGGATATACATTGATTTTTGTTTGTTGGTGTTCATTATGCCATTCCTTTGGTCTTATTTGCACAGAAAAAGAGAAAGCCATTTGACTTTCTCAAATTTTGCTACTTTCTTTATTGGAACCTAGTGTACCATTAATCACGCAGATAATCGAATGATTGGAATTTTTTAGTTCGTCAAGCTCAATACATGCCGTAATTCTTTGACTGTTTCTTTGTTACCTGTAAAAATCAGGTGATCACCCAGTTCGATAACCGTATTTCCACGGGGGGCAATGAATTCATTGTTGCGGTAAATACGACTGATTGTAATTGCTTCAATAAATGGCAATGATTTGATAGGAATCCCTGTGTATCGACGATTGTTTACCGATACTTCATATAGTCCTGACTCCGTATCCGTCAGCATTTTCAGTGTAGATGGTGAGTCGATCATTTCCCTTAGTAAACTAATATTTACATCAAAGGTATTAAACAACTCCGCCCCCTTGGCTTGAAGCTGCTCGTACTTCGTATCAGTTAAGTCATGTGACTCTAAGCGGACAATCACTCGTGGGACTTCATATTTCGCTGCAAGCTGAGCCATTTCATAATTAATGGCATCGTCACGATACCCAAGTACCAATACATCAGCATCGAAGATTTGTTTGTCAAACAATGTCTGTTCTTCGCGATTTTCCAAAAATAAGACATGATCCATCGCACTGCGAAACGTTTCATAATGCTCGCGATCGTCCGTCACCATTTGAATATCATACCAGCCTTTTGCAAGTTGTTGAGCAACAGGGATTGTTAGCACATTGGTGCCAAAAAAAGTCACTTTGGTTAATTGTTCTTCTTCTTCGGTAGATTGGTAAAATTTATTAAAGAAAATAGGTGCAAGAATACAACAAAGGACCGCCGCTAACGTAAATTCGCCTACTTGGACTTCCGTAATTTGATCCAAATGTGCTGCTACCTCTAGCGTTGGTAACACCAACGTAATAGTTGTCGCAGAAATACATGCGCCGGCCAGTGCATTGGTGCGATTGAAGGACTTTTGCATAGTAAAAAAGAGCCCTGCTTTGGCTACCATAAAACAAACAAATAATAATAAAATCATTAACCATGCTTCTGGTTGGATAAGCAGACTTCTTAGCTCCAACTTGGCCCCGGTCATAATAAAGAATACTGGAATAAAAAAGCCATAGCCGACTGAGGTTAACTTCTCTTGCGTACTTTCACTTGGTTGCAAGAGCTTCATCACAATCCCGGCCAAAAATGCCCCTAAAATATTTTCTGCACCGACTGTTTCAGCCACAGTAACCAAAGTAAAGACGATAAAAAATGCCAAGCGGATATCGAGTTGCGTCGTCGATTTATCAACCTTTGCAAAAAAATCATAAATCCCACGAAAACGCCACAGTAACAGGATGGCTACCAAGAAAATCACTAGTATCAGCCAGATTTGCTCCGACTGTCCGCCATTCAATGCAGCATATGCCGATAAGGCAAGCAAAGGAATGATTTCACCTAAAACGGCAATTAGCAATAGCGTTTGTCCATAAGGTTTGCTTAATAACTCTTTTTCCTTTAGTGCCGCAATCACGACACCTAAGGCAATCGTTGAAAACAAAATTGTCGAAAGCATAAGATTATCAAAAATACCAAGAAATTTCACGACAAATGCCAATAGCACGGATGTCCCGAGTATCGCAACAAACGAAAGTATCGCCATCGGCAACGGCTGCGTTCCCTTTTCTTCAGATGATTTACTTTTAAATAAGCTAAAATCAATTTCCATACCGGATAAAAAAATTAAAATAATCACCCCTAAGCTAGAGAGAAATGATAAATTATTCGTCGTTTCAACGAATTGAAACCCCGTTCTTCCGATAATAATTCCCACAATAATTTCCGCAATTGCTGTTGGCACAGCTGTAATCTTAAAGCGCGCCATCGCAAGTGGAATCATTAATGCAGCAAATAATACAATTAAAAGTGACATTGGTTTGACTTCCTTTCCAACCTTATTGTTTTATTATATAGATATTTATTAAATATGAAAAAATATATGATTAAAAATTTGCTTTAACAATACCTGTTAGCATCGACCAATCCTCTCAAACATCCCGCTCGCCTTCCTCATTTTTTGTGTATTGCCATTTCATACATGGAACGCAAAACAAAAAGACCAGCAAATTCAAAAGTTTGAGCAACTTATGAATTTCCGGTCTTTCTGGCTTTTAACTGAACCATATTGACTCAGCTTTTATCATCTTATTTCGTCCATTCGTCGACTTTCTCTTGGTTCGCCTCGATCCAGTCTTTCGCAGCTTGTTCTGGCGTTTGACCATCGTTTATGGCCAACATCACAGATTCAATGTCATCTGTCGTCCATTCAAAGTTATCCAAAATTTGGTTTGCTTCGGGAAAATCATCAGCGAACCCTTTTCTCGTCATTGTATGGATACTTTCTTCGCCACCCATTGTGCCTTGTGGATCTTCTAAATACTTCAAATCATACTTAGCAAACATCCAATGTGGTGACCAACCAGTAATGACAATTGGTTGTTGGTTTTTATACGCTTGTTCTAAGGCGACCATCATCGCACCTGAAGAAGAAGTCGAGACGGTCCAATTTGAAAGATTAGCATAGGTTTGTTGCGTCGTTTCTGCTGCAGCAACAACACCCGCACCAGGCTCAATCCCTACAATCGTTTGATTCGCTTGATCGGTTAGATCTTCGATTGAATCCACATCCATATAACTAGGAACGACTAGTCCCAGTTTTGCACCTTCTAGGTTTGCACCTAAATCAGTGACCTGGTCTTTGTACTTATCATATTGCGCTTTATGCGTGTTAGGTAACCAAGCAGCTAGCATCGCATCAGATTGTCCTTTAGCGACAGACTCCCACATAATCGCATTGTCTAACGGTGTGATATCTACTGTGTAGCCTTGCTCTCTCAATATTTCAGCCATGACGTTCGTTGAGGCAACTTCAGTGTCCCATTCAACATAAGCTAGATGAATGGTTCCCTTTGATGCATCATTGGCTGATTGAGTGGTTTTCGTTTGCCAAACATTAACAAAAATGGATCCTAAAATGGCTACGACTGATACCAATGCTACGACACGTTTGGTTTTTTTGCTGATCTGTCCTTGTTCCTTTTTGTGTGAGGGCTTATTAATTAATTGGGTGAAGCGGTCCATCACGATAGCCAAGATAACTAAAGCTAGCCCATTAACGAAACCATTGCCTACTTGGGCATGTTGCAATGCTGATAAGACACCTCTACCTAGCCCAGGTGCACCAATCATTGAAGCAATGACGACCATGGATAATGCTAACATTGTCGTTTGATTAATCCCAGCTAAAATTGTGCTTTTGGCAAGCGGTAACTCAAGCTTAAACAACCGTTGCTTGCCTGTACTACCAAATGAATCTGACGCTTCGACCAATTCTTTCGGAATTTGACGAATCCCTAAATTCGTGAAACGAACAGTAGGTGGCAATGCAAAAATAACTGAAGCAAAGACCCCAGGCACCATACCAATGCCAAAGAAGGCTACGGCTGGAATCAAGTACACAAAGCCGGGCATCGTTTGCATAAAATCAAGGATTGGCTGAATGATTTTTTCAGCACGATCGCTTTTCGCCATCCAAATACCAAGCGGTACCCCGATAATGATCGACACTACGCTTGAGACAATAACTAAGGTCACGGTACTCATCAAGTCTGACCATAAGTTTTGATTGTAGATATATAAAAGGCCAATCAAACTAAACAACACTAAGCCCCATTTTTTCCCGGAAATGATAAACGCAATCAGGCTGACGACTAGAATCAGCACAAGTGGATGAATCATCATAAGGACATCCGTAAAGCCATTCATCACGCTAGAGCCACTGTCTTGAATGACCTGAAACAGTCCTGAAAAGGTATTTGTCACCCAATTTGTAGCCCTTTCAACCCAATTTGCAACAGGTATTGCTTGTTGTAAAAAGTTACTCATTTGTCACGTCTCCCTCTTTTTCATTTACTGAAGTCTCCGTGTCCGCTAAAGCTTCAATGACACTCCCGCGAATCACGACGCCCATCAAGCGATCTTGTTCATCAACAACGGCTAATGGCGTCGGTGAATCATAAATTAATTTAAAGATGTCGGTTACTAAAGTATCTGGATGAACTTTTTTGACATTTTTATCGATGACTTCTTTTAGTGCTTGACCATTTTTACGGGCATCAAGTGCCGACTCAGCGGTCAAACTACCTTTCAGTTGGCGCTTTTTGTCCGTCGCTAATAGCATGCTGACTTCTTCTTTACGCATCCGATTTAAGGCAACATTTGGTCCATCAATTTCAATATTGGTGGTCAACGCTGGCACCATAATGTTCGCAGCAGTCAGAACTTTAGAACGGTCGACATCTTCGACAAATTCTCGTACAAATTCGTTGGCTGGATTGGTTAAAATTTCCTCACCTGTACCAATTTGCATAATTTGACCATCTTTCATTAAAGCAATTCGATCGCCAATTCGTAGTGCTTCATTCAAATCATGTGTAATAAATATAATGGTTTTTTGAACTTTTGATTGTAGCTCCAAGAGTTCATCTTGCATTTCTCGACGAATAAGCGGATCTAAAGCTGAGAATGCTTCATCCATTAGTAAAATCTCAGGATCATTTGCTAATGCTCTTGATAAGCCTACACGCTGCTGCATTCCACCGGAAAGTTGGTCAGGATATTGGTCTTTAAAAGAAAGTAATCCTGAGTTTGCGAGGGCTTGTTCAGCTTTCACCGTTCGTTCTTCTTTCGGCACACCTCTTACTTCTAATCCATACTCAGTATTTTCAAGAATCGTTCGATGTGGAAACAGACCGAAATTTTGAAAAACCATATTAATTTTATGGCGACGAATGTCACGCAAGGCTTCTTTATCCATTTTTGCGATATCTTCTCCATCAATAAATACATCGCCATATGACGGTTCAATCAAGCGATTAATTAAGCGTACCAAGGTTGATTTCCCACTGCCGGAAAGCCCCATGATCACAAATATCTCGCCTTCATTCACTTCAAAGTTGGCATCGTACACCCCAACTGTCGCGCCTGTTTTTTCTAAAATTGTTGTTTTGGCTTCATTTTTTTTAACAAGTTCGAGTGCCTGTTGCTGACGCTTCCCGAAGACTTTAGTTAAATGTTCTACACGAACTTTGATCAAATCTTTCACACTCCCTAAAAATTTTCATGTTTTATTCAAACTGACCTTTCAATGTTAACATCGTGTGGTCACTTTGTCAAAAAATTAAGAAGCAATTAAGACAATATCTGCAGCTATATTCAATTAGCTACAACGAAAGACCAGAAAATCCAAAAGCTTGAGAAGCAACTTCTGGATTTTCTGGTCTACTGAACTATATTTTCTAGTTTATTACTCATAAAAGAAGCGCTGAACGCGATCAAAAACAGTCTCTGTCCCTACAAAATACAAATGATTCCCAATACTAAGCTTGGCGTATGGCCCAGGTGACAACAAAAGTTCTTTATCCGTCTGAATTGCAACGATCGTGGCACCTGTTTGATGCCAAAAATTTAGTTCATTAATACTTATTTCTAAATTTTGTGCCTGAGAAGTCAATTCTATTTCATAAGGAACAAAGGGCAATTGATCGTGAACATTTTTAGTACGTGCAACGAGTTGGTCTAATAATTGATTTAAGTGATTGGTTTCTGTGCGCTGCCTCTCGATGCTCGCTTGCATCTGTTGGCGAATGGATAAAATAGACTGACTGGCTTTAAACTGTGTAACATATTCCGCCGCCTTCTCCTTGGACACAACAAAAGCACCACTGCCATGCTTCACATCCATTATCCCTAAATCAACCAATATACTGATCGCTTTTCGGGCTGTCTCAGCAGAAACATTAAAATGAGTAGCCAATGTCGAACGCGCATGAATTTTTTCCCCTTCAACATATCGGCCTTCCACAATCCGCTCCGATATTTCAACGGCTACTTGCTGGTAACGTGGTAGCTGACCCACTCGCTCATTTGGTTGCTCACTCATCTGGATTCCTCCTTGCTCAATTTCCGAAATAAGTCCGTGTATCTTTTTCATCTTGTTGTAACTGATCAATCAATGCCTCCATCGACGGAAAAGCGACCTGTTCTCTTAAATAATGTACCCAGCGAACGCGAACATGCTCGCCATAAATATCTTGATGGAAATCTAAAATATTTATTTCGACAGTTACCGGACGATTTTGTTCAAAGGTATTATTCGTGCCAATCGATCCCATTGAAGGGAACCAAGTGTCTCCTACTAAGATCTCAGTCACATAGACCCCTTCTTTGGGCAGTCGCACACTCGCCTTTGTCTGAATATTGGCTGTCGGATAGCCTAATGTGCGGCCTCTAGCATCGCCATGAACGACAATTCCTTCTGTTTCATACGTTGTTCCTAACATTGCGGTCACTTCTTCCATTTCTCCATTACTTAACGCTTCACGAATATTTGTTGAACTCACTTTTTCTCCTGCCAACGTCTCTTTCGGTACAGTCACAATCTCAAAACGATTTTTAGCGTATTCTGCTAAATGTGGCATATCTGCGATGTCTTTTGGACCGTATGTATAGTCAAATCCCGCTACGACAACTTCCGCATGCCAACCAACAATATATTGATCTACAAATTCTTGCGGCTTTAATCCCGCAAAAGCTGACGTAAAATCAACAAAAAACAAGAAATCCACACCATTTTCGGCCATTTTTTCTTCTTTTTGCTTCAGGCTAGTCAAGTACTTCATAGTGTCAGGATTGATTTTTTGAAAGACGATGGACGGGTGTTGATTAAATGTCATAACTGCCAATTTCAGGCCTCTTTGATTGGCAATTTTGCGACCTGTTTCAATTACTTTTTGATGTCCTTTGTGTACGCCATCAAAAAAGCCCAAAACCAAAACGATTGGTTCGTCTGGTAGCTGATCTTGATGGTAAGGATGTCTAATTTCAATTACGTTCATCTTCCCACTCATTTCGTATAACTTTTAAAGGTTTTAATTGATCACTGTCTTCACGATAGGTAGCATAAATACTGACCACTTTTTCTTGATAGAAAATGGCGATCGGTTGGTCCGGTATCTGAGTTAAACCAAAATCCGCTGCACTTAGGCGCATACCATTTTTCACTTTGGACCATAAGGCATCAGAAATGGCGACTTGTTCAAAATTTTTCACACCAAATTCAATTGGAAGCAAATACTTGTCAACTATGCCAGCCTCTTTATAAGTAGCTACTTGTGCAAGTGTGATGGCTTGCTCTTTCGTAAATCCGCCACTTGCTAATCTAGTCAGCTGTGACATATGGGCGGGATAACCTAATGCTTCACCCAAATCAACTGCCAATGTACGGATATAAGTTCCCTTACCGCAATGGACTTGAAATTTCCAAGATTGAGTTTGTTGCTCCTTGTTCCATTTGGGTTCTGAGATGCGTGTGAAGGAGTTAATGGTTGCTTTGCGGATGGGGCGTTTAACTTCCTCATTGTTACGCGCGTACTCGTACAGGCGCTTGCCCGCGACTTTGACTGCAGAGTACATCGGCGGAATCTGAGTGATTTCCCCAATAAATTGAACCATCGCATGATCAATCTGATCTTTTGTCAACGGCTCAGTAACAGGCTTTTTCTGTACTACTTCGCCGGAAAAATCTTCCGTCGTGGTACTGTAACCCAACGTTACTTCACCTTCATAAACCTTTCCTTCGTCAGAAAGGAATTCAATGACTTTTGTTCCTTTGCCAATAAAGATTGGCAATACACCAGCGACATCGGGATCAAGCGTACCCCCATGACCGATTTTTTTGGTTTGCAATAGTTTTCGTAATTTAAAAACGCAATCATGACTGGTCATGCCAGGTTCTTTCCATAATGGTAAAATGCCGTCCATGCGTTCACTCCTTTTTCTTATTCAACTTTTCTATTATAGCATATGATAGAAATCGGTCCCATGCAATTGCTTTCTCTTTACAAGTAAAATTTGTTCAATCCTAAAGAAATACTAAAAAAAGAGCGTGTGACAAACATCGGTCACACACTCTTTTATGCAGTTACTCTTTATTTAGATTACGTAATAGTTCATCGATTTTGTTTCCATATTGAACGGATTGATCCAATTCAAAGATCAGCTCTGGTGTTTTATATAGTGACAATCCTTGTCCTAATTCTCTACGAATTAAGCCTGTTGATTTTTCCAAGCCAATTTGTGCTTTTTGGCGATCAGAAGCTAAGTCTGAAAGGATACTATAATAAATTGTCGCTTGTTGCAAATCACCTGTCACATGAACATCGGTAATCGTTACTTCTTGCACACGTGGATCTCTTACTTTTTTCCGTAAAATATCATTTACTTCTCTTAAAATTTCGTGCGCCACTCTTCTATCGCGATAGTTGGCCATAAGTCATCCTCCTATACTAGTCGACTTTAATTTCTTCCATGATAAAGCCTTCGATGACATCATCCATTTTTAAATCATTGAATTTTTCGATCATCGCACCACATTCAAATCCCATGCGAACTTCTTTCACATCGTCTTTGAAGCGTTTCAAGCTTGCTAATTGTCCTTCATAAATAACAATGCCATCGCGAATAACGCGGACACCACTGTCACGGCGGATAAAGCCTTCAGTCACATAAGCACCAGCAATGGTACCGACTTTCGATACTTTATACGTTTCGCGAACGATCATTTGACCAGTAATTTTTTCTTCAAATTCTGGATCAAGCATCCCTTTCATCGCTGTTTCGATTTCTTCGATTGCTTTATAGATGATGCGGTGTAAACGAATGTCGACTTCTTCAGCATCGGCTTGTTGTTTTGCTTGGGCTGTAGGTCGAACGTTAAAGCCGATAATGATTGCATTACTTGCGGCTGCAAGTGTCACATCACTTTCGTTAATCGCACCAACAGCTGAATGGACGATGTTTACTTTCACGCCTTCAACGTCAATTTTTTTCAATGAGGCAGCTAATGCTTCAGCTGAACCTTGTACATCTGCTTTGATGATAACATTAACGGCTTTTAGTTCGCCTTCTTTTAAGCTATCAAATAAGTTTTCTAACGTTACACGGCTACTTGAAGCACGGTGTTCTAGCAATGCCCGTTTGGCACGCTCTTCACCGGCAGCACGAGCTGACTTTTCGTCTTCAAATACTACAAAGCGATCACCCGCTTGTGGTACATCGTTAAGACCAGTAATTTCGACTGGTGTAGCTGGGCCAGCTTCTTTGTCACGGCGACCAAGGTCATTAGTCATGACACGGACACGACCAAATGTATTACCGACAACAATCGGATCCCCTACACGTAGCGTTCCTTGTTGAACCAATAAGGTTGATACTGGGCCTTTGCCTTTGTCTAAGCGAGCTTCAATGACTGTACCGATTGCTCGTTGTGTTGGATCTGCTTCTAAGTCTTCCACTTCAGCAACCAAAAGAATCATTTCAAGCAATTCTTCAATGTTTTGTCCAAATTTGGCTGAAATTTCTACAAAGATGGTGTCGCCACCCCATGATTCAGGAATCAATTCATATTCACTAAGTTCTTGCATCACATGTTGTGGATTCGCACCTGGTTTATCAATTTTGTTTACAGCAACGATAATTGGTACTTTCGCTGCTTTCGCATGGTTGATTGCTTCAATAGTCTGTGGCATAACACCGTCGTCGGCTGCAACGACCAAGATAGTGATATCGGTAATACTTGCACCACGAGCACGCATGCTTGTGAAGGCCGCATGTCCTGGCGTGTCTAAGAACGTGATTGGTTTACCGTTAATATCAATTTGGTAGGCACCGATATGTTGGGTAATTCCGCCTGCTTCACCACTTGTTACTCGTGAATGACGCAAGGTATCTAACAAGGTAGTTTTCCCGTGATCGACGTGTCCCATAATCGTTACGACTGGTGGGCGTGATTCTAGGTTTTCTTCGTTTAATTCTTCTGGTTCAAAGAATTTGTCGATATCAGCAATATCCACTTGCACTTTTTCTTGGGCTTCCATCCCATAATCAGTTGCCAATAATTCAATTGTATCTTTGTCTAATGGTTGGTTTTGGTTCACCATCACACCTAACATAAATAACTTCTTAATTATTTCTGCAGGCTCGCGGTGAATTTTTTTCGCAATCTCAGCCACGTTCATGCCTTCTGTATACTCTAAAACATCAGGTAATTCACGGAATTTACGCGCCGGTACAGCTGGTTTTCTTTCTTGCGATACATTTTGGCGTCCTTTTTTGCCGCGTTTATTAAATTTTGAGCGGTTTTGGTTGTTGCCAAAATTGTTATTTTTGTTGCGGTTATTTGAGCGATTTGCTGGTTTGTTACGATCTTGCCCATTATTGCTCGCGTTGTCAAATTTTGTTGCCGGTTTCGCTGGACGCGTAGCTGTTTGCGCTGGGCGATTCGTTGTTTGGCTCTTTTGCGCAGCAGGTTTTGCTGTTGATTTTGTATCTCGAGGTGCATTGTTTTTTGGTTTTGATGTTGCTGTAGGTTTATTTTGATTCATATTTTCGCTATTACGTCCTTGGTTTGTATTCCGATTTTGAGGACGATTGGTTTGATTCGCCTTTGCTTGACCAGTATTCGGTCGTTGATCGGTACCTTTGTTTTCTGTTGGTGTTGGTTTGATGGGTGCTTGAGTTGGTTTGGTATCTTTTGTTTCCACTTTAGAAGTTGAATTCATCCGATTACCTGCATTCCCTGTAGCACCCTTAGTTCCTCGGTTATTGGTATTGATACGTGGTGCTTGATTTTTTCTATTTTGAAATTTTGGATTATTTCGTTGCGATTGAAATTTTGGTTCAGGTGTATTGGTCGGATTGGTCGATTTTGTTTGTCCCTCAGTTTTCTTCGGTTGCAGTGACTGCCGGAGCTGCTTCTCTTGTGTTTCTGAGATAGCACCCATATGGTTTGCCACATCAAAGCCTAATGATTGTGCTTTTTCAACTAATGATTTATTTGAGGTATTCAATTCTTTGGCTAATTCATAGATTCTTTTTTTTCCCATGTAATCACCTTCCTATCCTAAGATTAATTCCTCGATTCTGCTTGCAAAGCCTTTATCTAGGATGCCGATTACCATTCTTGGTTTTCCGATGGCATTGGTCAGCTCCTCAGCTGTATAACAATCAAAAACAGGAACGTTGTAATACGAGCATTTATCTTTTACTTTTTTCTGGGTGTTTTTTCCTGCATCACTTGCTAGTAGCACGACTTGCGCTTTATTTGAGCGAATGGCTTGGATTGTCAAGTCTTCACCAGATATGATTTTGCGCGCGCGTGTAGCTAATCCTAGTAGGTTTAATACTTTTTGCCTATTCATTAGCAAATAGTTCTTTTCTTGCTTTTTGATGCGTCACGTAGGCCAATAGCTCTTCGTAAAAGGCATCTGTTAGCTTGACTTCTAAAACACGGTCTAAAATCTTCTTATCCCAAGCTGCTTGTGCTTCTTTGGGATCCAAAGCAATATAAGCACCCCGACCAGGCATTCTACCTGATGGATCGATGGCTACTTCGCCTTCTTTCGAACGCGCAATGCGGACCAATTCTTTTTTGGGAAAAAGCTCTCCGGAGACAACTGATTTTCTTAAAGGAATTTTTCGTTTTTTCATCATCATCCCCCTTTTTTTGTTACTCTTCCGTTTGCTCTGCTTCAAGTGTCGCTACTTCGGTGTCTTCACTCACACCAGCCTGTGCTTCTTGACGATCTAGTTCTTCGTAAAATTCAGCCATATCTGATTCTGATTTAATGTCGATCTTATGGCCAGTTAATTTCGCTGCTAGACGCGCATTTTGGCCACGTTTACCAATTGCTAGTGACAATTGATAGTCGGGTACAACGACTGTACAAGCTTTTGGATTCGTTGTATCAAATAATACGTCTGTGACTTCTGCAGGGTTTAAGGCATTTGCGATAAAGATAGCTGAATCTTCATCCCACTCCACGATATCCATATTTTCCCCTTTTAATTCGTTTACCAATGCTTGAACACGTTGGCCTTTTGGTCCGACACATGTCCCTACTGGATCGATATTATCATCGTGTGAACGAACGGCAATTTTTGAACGATCGCCGGCTTCACGTGCAATGCTAACGATTTCGACTGTACCATCATAAACTTCTGGTACTTCTTGTTCAAATAAACGACGTAGTAAATCTGGGTGGCTACGACTAACAAAGACTTGCGGTCCTTTTGACGTATTTTCAACGCGTGACACATATACTTTGATCCGGTCATGTGGTTGGTAGAATTCATTGGCCATTTGATCTTGTTTAGAAAGCACGGCTTCGATTTTCCCAAGGTTAACGTAGATGTAGCGACTATCCTGGCGTTCAACAATCCCTTGCATAATATCTTTCTCATACGCACTAAACTCATTATAAATAATGGAGCGTTCTGCTTCACGGACACGTTGTAAGATGACTTGTTTTGCCGTTTGAGCAGCAATTCGTCCAAAATCTTTTGGTGTCACTTCGAAACGGATTTTGTCGCCAATTTCGTATGCAGGATTAATCGTCATTGCTTCTTTTAAGGACACTTCAAGCTGCGAATCCATTACTTCTTCTGTCACTTCTTTCACAGCATAGACATGGATATTTCCTTTTTTACGGTCAAACTCCACTTCAACATTTTGCGATTGTCCATAGTGACGTTTGTACGCTGAAATTAATGCGGCTTCGAGTGCATCGATAACAATATCTTTTGAAATTCCTTTTTCTGCCTCTAACGCATCTAGAGCGTTCAACATTTCTTTACTCATTTTGTGATTGATCCTCCATTATTAAAATTGAATTGCTAAACGAGCTTTCGCAATATTTTTTCGTTCAAAGGTTTGGGTTTTGGTACGTGTTTTGATTCGATAAGTCAAAGTCAATGTCTCCGCCTCAACCGCATCTAAGATTCCTTCATATTGCTTTTCCCCGTCAACAGCTTGGTAAAGCGATAGATGGACAAATGAACCCACAGCTTTTTCATAATCTTTTTCTTTCTTTAGCGGACGTTCCGCACCGGGTGAAGAAATTTCAAGAAAATACGCTTGCGGAATTGGATCGGGATCAATGCTATCAAGTTTTTCACTTAACATCTCACTTACCCAAGCACATTCCTCAATATCAATGCCTTCTTCTTTGTCTATAAAGACTCTTAAAAACCAACTCTTGCCCTCTTTGACAAACTCTACTTCTACTAATTCAAAATGCTTTGAATCTAAAATAGGTACCACTAAATCGGTCACAGTTTGAACCACTGTACTCAACAGCTATCGCCCCCTTTTTATTGAATACTAGGCTATCATTTCATTAAAAAGAGTGAGGGATAAATATCCCTCACTCAACCTAAGTATCATTACATTCGTAATCATAGCATATTTTCCTTCTAAATTCAACCGTTTGTGATTAGATCACTCTTTTGCCAACAGTTGATCCTGTTATTAGAATGAATACTTATACGCTACTTATTTGTTATCGTTACCAGTACGACTGTAATTTTGAACATCTGCAACAATTGCATCTACAAACATATTAAGCTCTTCAACTGCTGTTTCTTTGCTGCCATAGCGACGGATATTGACTGTCGTGTCATTCATTTCTTGATCACCAACAACTAATTGGTACGGAATTTTTTGTGTTTGTGCTGCGCGAATCTTGTAGCCCATTTTTTCATTCCGATCGTCAACTTCGGCACGAATCCCTTTTCCTAGTAAGCGTTCTTTCACTTCGTAGGCATATTCACTGTGTGCATCGACTGATACTGGAATAATTTCGACTTGGACTGGTGCTAACCAAGTCGGAAATGCACCTTTGTATACTTCAGTCAAGTAAGCAACAAACCGTTCCATCGTTGAAACAATTCCGCGGTGAATCATCACTGGACGATGGCTATTTTCGCCATCTTCACCGACGTATGTTAATTCAAAACGTTCAGGAAGTAAAAAGTCTAATTGAATAGTAGACAATGTTTCTTCCATCCCTAGCGCTGTTTTTACTTGAACATCTAATTTTGGTCCGTAAAAGGCTGCTTCACCTTCTGCTTCAAAATAATCCAATCCTAATTCGTCCATCGCAGCTTTGATCATTTTTTGCGCATTTTCCCACATTTCATCATCATCAAAGTATTTGTCTGTATTATTAGGGTCACGGTAACTCAAACGGAATCGATAATCGTCAATCCCAAAGTCTTTGTAGACAGCAGTCATTAAATCCAATGTCCGCTTGAATTCGTCTTTGATCTGGTCCGGTCTCACAAATGTATGACCATCATTTAATGTCATTTCACGTACCCGTTGCAAACCAGATAACGCACCCGATTTTTCATAGCGGTGCATCATACCTAGTTCCGCAATGCGGATTGGCAATTCACGATACGAGTGAATATCATTTTTGTACACCATAATGTGGTGTGGGCAATTCATTGGTCTTAAGACCAACATTTCGCCATCTCCCATGTCCATTGGTGGAAACATATCTTCATGATAATGATCCCAGTGACCAGAAGTCTTATATAGATTCACGTCTGCCATAATTGGTGTATAGACATGCATATATCCTAGGCTGACTTCTTTATCTACGATGTAGCGTTCAATGATGCGGCGAATAGTGGCACCTTTTGGTAACCAAAACGGCAAGCCAGAACCAACTTCTTTTGAAACCATAAATAAATCTAGTTCTTTTCCTAATTTGCGGTGGTCGCGTTCTTTTGCTTCCTCGCGCATACGGATAAACTCTTTTAAGTCTTTTTTGTCAAAAAATGCTGTTCCATAGATTCGTTGCATCATGTGATTGTCAGATTTCCCGCGCCAATAAGCACCGGCTACTGATAATAATTTGAAGACTTGAATGCGACCAGTTGACGGCACGTGTGGGCCACGGCACAAATCAACGAAATCACCTTGCTTGTATGCTGTAATCACTTCATCTGCAGGCAATTCAGTAATTAATTCCACTTTGTAGGGATCACTAGCAAACAATTCCAGTGCTTCCTCTTTCGATAGAACCATGCGTTCGATTGGATGATTTTCTTTGATTACTTTCATCATTTCTACTTCAATTGCAGGTAAGTCCTCAGCTGTAATCGGATGCTCCCCATTATCAGTATCATAATAAAAGCCTGAATCAATCGCTGGTCCTACACCAAAATGAATTCCTGGATACAATCGGTGCATCGCATGCGCCATTAAATGCGCAGATGAGTGACGTAATAAAGGCAGAGCATCTTCATGATCAGGAGTCACGATTTCAATTTTTGCATCTTCTTCTAATGGAAGAGTTAAGTCAATTAATTTGCCATTCACTTTACCCGCTAGTGCTTTTTTCGCTAGACTTTTCGAAATGCTCTCGGCAATCTCTTTTGTTGTTACTCCTTGTTCAAATTCTTTTACAGCTCCATCAGGAAATGTAATTTTTATCATCAGTCTTCCTCCTTATTTTCCTCTGTTGTAAACAAAAAGTCCTAGTAGAGTCGTGACTCTACTAGGACGAATAAACGTGGTTCCACCTAATCTTTAAATACCAAACTGGTATCTCTCAACGTGATAACGGTGCGACCGCTTCTGCTTCAACAGAAGTCTCGAAAGTGGTCCGCAGTTGGTTTTCTTCCAAGAGTGTCTCAGCCTAGCACTCTCTCTCTGATGGAGGACTCTCAAATTTGGGTGTCTTTCTCTTCAATCTTTATGGATTTATTTAACCACTAATTAAACGCAATTGCAAGAGCTAGCTTTTCAATTACCCTCTCATTTTAACTTGATAGGCCTTTTTCACTGCTTTGTAGATTAGCCAATTAGAGGTTCGTAAGTTAAATTCTCCTGAATACTCACAAATCAGTGGTTGGAAATTCTTTTTAAACTGAATCAGACCATCATTAAGGTGGCCATCAATTCCGCCTAAATTACAATAGCTATAACCCTTCTTGCCAGCTTGAACAATTGATTCATACCACGTGTAGTAAGCTGGCATATAATGCTTAAAGGCTTCATCCATGCCTGCATAAAGCAATTCACACGTATCGCCATAAGGGACGGTCAACGTTCCACTGATGTAGCGTTCTTTCTCCCCATGTATTGTAATATCTTGCTCAAGTTGCGCGAGTTCTTTTTCTAAACTATGTTTTGTTTCGACTAATTTATTCTTTTTCTTTGTTTGGTTTTCAGCGAGATTTGCGATTGCTTGCTGATTTTCAGCTAATAATCTTTGAACCGCTTGTCGCCGTTTTCCGGGATTAATTTTCCCTACTATCAGAAAAGAATCTGGATAGACTGTTAATAATTTACGAAAATAAGCTTCATTTCTAAGAGAAATGCCTTTTCGTTCGGCAGTTTTTTTCATTAGCTCAGCAAATATAGCAACTTTTTCCACGCCGCACATTTCAAGTTCCACTCCGCGTTTTTTGGCCGTTTGTACGCCTTGGCGCCCTTTTTTGGTCAAACGTTGCAACTGATACTCCTTGCATTCAACGACTGCTTGGAAGCGAGGTTGAATGGTCGCATGCAAATCCAAAGTTAACGGCTCATGCTCAAAGCCAGCGTCTACAAGATTTTGAACTTTCCCTTGATTGCTAATCACTGGTTTTTCGTCCATCTTAAAAGCAGAACGCAAAATAGGTGGATCTAGACGAACAAAGACAGCGTGATGCTCTTTAGCAATTCGTTTTAATTCTTTGACAAAACCTGTGACCGTTTCTTTTTCATATGCCATGATTGGACCTTTAGGAATGTAAAAAAAGGATTGCCGTAAAGGTAACTTTTTTTTTAAGATTAATACTGTCCCGATCAATTTTTGATTCGCATAAAATCCAAAGGGTAAGCTTTGCCAACCAGTTTTAATTTCTCCCCATTGATACGATTGCAAAATTGTTGCTTGTTCCAAGCGATGATGGGCAAGCGAAAATTCTTCTTCAGAGATGTGTTTTAACTCGTAGTTCACAAATTCTTCCTCCTAATACTATGGAAATCAAACAAGCCTTATATTAAAAGAGATGCCTTCGAAAGTCAAACAAAGGAAAGTTTCTTGATGGAATACGTGCAAAACTATGCTATACTTTTAAAGCATCTTTAAGGAGGTACTTTCTATGAATGAACGAGATTACGAACGAAAACACCTAAGCAAAACGATTGATCTGATTTCAGGTGAAGAAGCGTTAATCGAAAAACAACAGCAAGAATTAACGACAAACTTACAGTCAAAATTAAAAGAGTTAACTGACAATAAAATCAATACCGGTAACGAAGAAGCATTTTATGAATCCGTGATAGCTTATCAAGAACATGAGAAAGAAGTGCAACTAACCTACCAAACAACCGAAGCAAAACAAAAACGTCTTACTACGCTTGCAACAATGAAAAATGCACCGTATTTTGCGCGTATTGATTTCACTGAAGATCAGGATGCTAAAGAAACGTTGTATCTAGGGATCGCATCCTTGCGCGATATGACTGATGAACCTGTGATTGTTGACTGGCGTGCCCCGATTGCCAATTTGTATTACGAAGGCGAGCTAGGTGAGACCTACTATGAAACCGATCAAGAGCGCTTTGATGTGACACTCTCATTAAAAAGACAATTCAAAATTCAAGATGGTCAACTGATTTCAATGGTTGATACATCAGAAGTTATCAATGATGAATTTTTGCTAGAAATATTAGATGAAGCATCCAGTTCTCAAATGAAAAACATTGTGAGCACCATTCAAAAAAGTCAAAACGAGATCATTCGTGACACTGAAAATCGTATCGTTTTAATTGAAGGGATTGCGGGCAGTGGTAAAACCAGTGCCTTGTTACAACGTGTCGCCTTTTTACTTTATCGCCACCGCAAATGGTTGAAAGATTCGCAAGTCTTACTTTTTAGTCCAAATCATTTGTTTTCAGATTATATCTCGATGGTTTTACCTTCTTTAGGAGAAAGTGAAATACCGACCAAAACCTTTGTCGAATTTCTATATGAATTATTACCTAACTATACACTGAAGCAAAAAGACACTCAGGAAGAGACCTTTTTAACAGGTGACGAAAATAAAATTGAAACGACGAAAAATAGTTTGGCCTATCTGCAAAAAATCAAACCCTATATTCAAAGTATCCAAGCATTTGGTCCTCTTTTCAGAAACATTAGCCTGAATGGAAAAGTCTACATTGATAAAAAGACAATTCGCCAATGGTATTTGCAAACCAATGACTTGCTCCCTTTATACCAACGCACGCAATTATTACAAGAAAAGCTACTAAAAAAACTAGGTGGCTTAGTGATGGATGAAATGCGCCAAGATTGGGTCAAAGAATTAGCAGACGAAAAGCTTATCCAATACATGAAAGATCATCCGCATCAAGAATACACGGAAGCATCTGAAAAAACGCTCTTAAAAAAAATTAAGCGCAGTATTGTGCAAAAAAGATTTGCAGCGATGAAGCGTACGATTCAGTCTTTCCGTTTTATTCATTTGCCGATGCAATACCTTCATTTCTTGCAACAAGTGACACCGACATTGGAAAAAGACTTACAAGTAGCGCCTGAACAGTGGGCCGAACATCTCAATCAATTAAAACAAGATTTCCGAGACAAAGCACTAGCAAGTGAAGATGCCGTATTGTTTTTCTTATTACTAAAAGCAGTTTTCCCAATCGACGTGGCCCAAAAAGCACGCTTTATTTTTATCGATGAAATGCAAGACTTTCCACCAGCCCAAGTCGCCTTATTGAAGGAACTTTATCCAGATGCCGCTATGACCTTATGTGGAGACTTAAACCAAAAAGTTCTAGGTAACGATACGATTGTCGCCCATTTGGCCAACCTTTTCCCAACGCAGAAGGTAAAAAGGTATCAATTAACGACGAGTTACCGTTCAACAGCCGAAATCACAGCCGTGGCCAATCAATTTTTATCTCAAGACGACACAGTGAAGCTGACTGCTCGAAATGGCGAGAAGCCACTCGTATGTCTAGGATCAAGTGAGGCTCAACGCACCTATTTACTAAATGAGCTAGCACAAAGACAAAGCCAGCCTACGCATTGGCGCACAGCAATCATCACAAAAACAGTCGCCGAAGCACAAAATTTGTATGAACAATTTGATGAAGATACCAAACAATTCGTACAGCTAATCGATACAGAAGATACCTTTATGAAACGATCCACAATTATTATCCCAGCCTTTTTGGCTAAGGGCTTGGAGTTTGATGAAGTATACGTTTGGAATATTTCAAGCGACTTTACATCGACACATGATCAGTTAATCTTATATACAATGATTAGTCGTGCGATGCATCAGCTAACCATTCTAAGTGACAATCAATCACCGTTACTTAGCAAAATCGATAAAGAATCAGTTACCTTCAAACCCATTTAAAAAGGGATTGTGACAAAAGAATTTTGTGCCACTGATTCTGAATAAAACTATAAATCATCTACACGTAAAAAGGTAAAAAGACCAGAAAATCCAAAAAGTTTGAGAAATAACTTCCGGATTTTCTGGTCTTCCTTTGTAACTCGACATTTTTTTGCCGCTTTATTCTGATAAACTAATTTCTTCTGCTATATTTGAATAATCAAATTCAGTATCTAAAAATTCAGCTTCTTTAGGAAAGTCTTGAATAAGGTTTGCATAATCTTGAATTTCAACTGTTACATCTTCCACTACATAATCAAGAACATGTCCGCCAAATTTTTGATCATCCGAAATAAAATGAATATGGAACCCAGCTACTGAGGTGCCATGAAACAACGCCGGTGAATAGAACCCAACAATCGATCCTTTTATTTCGTCTGCATAGAAATTAGGTTGCTCTACTTCCGAAAACCGAATATAAGGAGGTTCTTGCTTAGGCATAGCGCGAGTATGCATTTTTTTAAATGTACCTGAAATTTTCACACCGGCAAAAAGATTTTTACTGCGCATTTTATCTAAAATCAACGCTTCAATCGCTTCATTATCAAGCTCATCTTGAATGGTGAACGTATGATTCGCATGAAAATGTGCAATCGCTCCGTACGGTAATTTTTCTTCTCCTTCTAAGTGAACAACATAACCTTTCGCACTCATCTTAAAAGCTTGACCATCTAAAACGACTAATTCGCCATCGACGCCATCCATCGTTCCAATTCCGAAATCACCATGTTTTAAGAAATCATTAATGGTATCTGTACCATCCATAGCCCCTGCCATTAAGGAGCCAATTGTTCCGTATTGATATAAAGAATTTTTTGACATTCTTTTTCACTCCTAATTAATAAAATTGATCGGGCAAGATTGATTCACCTAGCTCTTCGTTTGCTGAGTAGTCGACAGGAATATCAATAATCACTGGACCTTCCGTCGCAAATCCTTCTTGAATAGCTTTCGCTAATTCGTCTTTTGATGTTGCTCGTAGTCCTTTTGCACCAAACGCTTCTGCATATTTCACAAAATCAACTGGTCCAAAATCCACTCCTGATGAGCGATCGTACTTCATCACTTCTTGGAACTCAACCATATTGTAACGACCGTCATTCCAAATAAGATGTACAATGTTTAGTTTTTTGCGTACAGCTGTTTCTAAATCTTGAGCTGAGAAAAGGAAGCCACCATCACCTGAAACAGAAATAATTTGCGTATTCGGACGAACCAAGGCTGCACCAATTGCCCAAGGAAGCGCCACACCTAACGTTTGCATCCCATTACTAAATAAGAGCTTACGTGGTTCATAACTTCTAAAATGACGAGCCATCCAAATATAGTGACTACCTACATCGACCGTCACTGTCATTTCGTCAGTAACCGCATTTTGTAATGTATCAATAATATCTAAAGGATGCAATAATCCTTCTGTTTTGATTTCAGGAACTTCATCTCGTTCGACTAGTTTTTGTTGCAATTCTTTCAAGTATTCTTGTGAATCGTTTGGTAGTTGGTACGTTTTAATTTCTTCCGTTAATAAATCTAACGTATCAGAAATACTACCGATTAATTCTCTTTCTGGTTGCATGTATGGATCAATTTCAGCTGGGATTTTATCTATTACTATTATACGAGCATCTTTTTCTGCGTTCCAGTTACGCGCTTCATATTCAATCGGATCATACCCAACTGCGATCACTAAATCACTACGTTTTAGTAACATGTCTCCTAATTGGTTTCTAAATAAGCCGACACGACCGAAGAAACGATCTTCCAATTCTCTGGAAATGACGCCTGCTGCTTGGAACGTTTCAACGACTGGCAATTTCGCTGTAGATACCAATGAACGAATGGCGTCACTTTCAGCCTCACTAGATCCACGCATACCAACTAGCAATACAGGTAATTTTGCTTCTTTAATGCGTTTGACCAAATAAGCAATATCTTCTTTTGATGCAGAACCTAGTCGTGGTTTACTTAATGGTCGAATGCTTTCGCCTTTGACAGGTGCATCTACCACGTCTTGCGGAATACTAATAAAGCTAGCGCCCTTTTTATTGGTGCGCGCATTACGATACGCATTGGCAATCACCTCAGAAATTGTTTCTGGATCTTGAATTTCAGCAGTGTATTTTGTGATTGGTTTAAATAATGCTGCATTATCCATACTTTGATGTGTTAATTTAAGTAGATCGCTACGTTTTACTTGACCAGCAATTGCTAATACTGGGTCTCCTTCTGCTGTAGCTGTTACTAATCCGGTTGCCAAATTACTTGCACCTGGGCCACTTGTCGCAATAACGACTCCCGGTTTGCCTGTAATACGTCCAACAGCTTGGGCCATAAAAGCCGCATTTTGTTCATGACGAGTAACAATCAGTTCCGGCCCTTTATCCTCTAAAGTATCGAATACTCGATCTATTTTTGCTCCAGGTATACCAAATACGTAATCAACATCATGGTTAATCAAACTATCGACAACCATATCTGCTCCATGTTTTACAACAGCGGACATCTGTAACACTTCTTTCTTTAATTGTTATATTTTTTTATTGTTTTTGAAAAAAAAAACCATTAAATTGGCGTTTTTCTGTTTCAATAAATGCAGTATAACACAAGAAAATAAAAATGGTTAGTGTTTTGTTTCAGAAAATAAAAGTATTTTTTCAAAAAAAGCGTCTCTTAACAGCTCCCTGGCAAAAAAATTAAAAAAATTTTCAATACTATTTTGTTTTTTCTTATTTCTCTTTCTTCTATCCATTTTTGTCCTATCATCTTTGTTTTTTTATATGTCACAAAAATAAAATATGATATGATAAGCACAAGATCTTTATTGAAGAGGGTGAATGAATTGTTCGGAGATGCTATAAAGTTGCAACCTTTTGACCGTATCTTAAGTGGTTTTGATAAGCTAACAGAGCTTGCCGTCTCTATTTCTGATTGTTCCAAAATTACTGAGAAATATCGCTATCTAGGAATAACCGGCTACAAGATTGGGGATTTTTCTGGTAATTGTTTTATAAATCGTTATTTACCTTGTGAGTTTTACCGTGTACCAATGTTGATTTATCGTTCTCGCTATTTGATTCCATTGGTCTTTCGCGATTCACCAGAGTCACACTTACTTTTTCAAGAATCATATCGTATTCCATCGTTAATTCAGCTAATTGATTGGGAACTACACTTTAATCCTAAATCAATCATTATTGATTCAGTGGCGAATAACTATTCCTATGCAGAAAAAGAATTGTTTGTACTTGATACAGGCTACCTCACATTTCGTTTGGCCGAAATTATAGATGTGGCAAGTTTCCCTGTCAGCAAGATGGCTTCTTATGAAGAATTTTTAAGTTGGAATCGCGAGGCTCATTTGTTGGACAATGGTCATAAAGGACGTCATAGTATGATTTTAAATATTGATAATGACCGTGAACGCACGGAGTTACAGTTAGTATTAGCAATCATTCAAAATAAGTACCCACATAAACAATTATTTCAATTGCCACAAATAAATAGAATTTCAGAAAAAATCTGATTTCTTCTATCTTTTGTAACTATTAAAGAGTGCTGGACAGAAATAATTCTTTGGTTTAACCAAAACGGCGAGACAGATTAGCAAGTTAGGAAAAATAGACCAGAAAATTCAAAGGTAAGAAATACCTTCTGAATTTTCTGGTCTATTTACTTGTTACTGGACAGTTCTGTCTCAGCCTTTTTATTCTTCGTCTAATTCCACATTGTGGTAAATATTTTGCACATCTTCTAAATCATCTAAGACGCTGATCATTTTTTCAAACTTCTCTAAATCATCACCCGCGAGAGTAACTTCGTTTTGAGGAATCATTTGCATTTCAGCGATACTAAATTCAGTGATTCCTTTTTCATTCAATGCTGTTTGAATTTCGTGGAAATCTTCAGGTTCACCATAAACAAAGATTTGATCCTCTTCCGCAGTCACATCGCGAACATCAATATCTTTTTCCATTAAGTACTCAAGAATCTCATCTGCATCTTCACCAGCAAAACCAAATAAAGCTGTGTTATCAAACATGTAAGAAACAGCACCAGAGACACCCATATTCCCACCATTCTTACCAAAAGCCGCTCGTACATCTGCAGCTGTGCGGTTCACATTATTGGTTAATGTGTCAACGATAACCATTGAGCCATTCGGACCAAATCCTTCATAACGCAACTCAGAAAACTGTTCGTCACCAGATCCTTTTGCCTTTTCAATTGCGCGATCAATAATGTGTTTTGGTACATTATATGTTTTGGCACGATCAATAACAAATTTTAATTTTTGGTTTGCATGTGGATCTGGATCCCCTGATTTTGCTGCTGCATAGATTTCGATACCGAATTTGGCATAAATTTTACTATTATTTGCGTCCTTCGCAGTTTTTTTCGCTACGATATTTGCCCATTTACGACCCATAATTTCACTTCACTTTCAATTTTTTCGTTCTTATTCAGTAAAACATCGTCCTTATTATACTTGGCTTAGGTCAACTTGTGAAGCATTTTGTTATGGTTTCTTACTCAAAAAAGCATAGCGACCAAAATTTTGTTCTACTACCAAGGGATTAGCTAGCTGATACATGCGGTCTGCTTTCAGTGTCAATGGAAAGGCTTGCGCTTCTTTCTTGGCAAAGCGAGAAACAATTGGCAGCTTTCCATTTGCCTGTTTTAGTATCTGTTTCCCCTTTTCGTTAAATGCTAACGGCCGAATCGCTGGATGCTGCCACTGCGCCTGCATTTGTTCTGTCGAAATTGCCAATAATGTATATAGACAAAGTCGTTGGACTCTGGCTTTCGCATAACGCTTAGAGGAGACGCTTTCCATAAATTCTGAAAAGCCAGCGCATTCATTGGCCTTTTTTTGCAGTCGATACTCAAGCCCGTCCACCATTTGATAGATGCCTTTAAGCTGCTCTAGGCTATCCATTTGCAATCGGTATTTTAAAAATGGCCATAAGCTCTCCCAGTCATGTACACTTGCTTCTAAAGAAATCATCGTCTCTTTCGGTACAAACGAACAAACAGATTGCTTATTAGACACGGCCAAACGAATTGCCGTAGCACTTGCAATTTCTCCTTTTAATTCTGTCGAATGATATTCGGCTTGCTTTCTGTCGATTGCAAACAACTCCATTGGGTGAACTAATTCTGCATTCTCTTTTGCATAGCTCAAAGCAAGAATGTGATTCGGTTGATTTTCCTCAAAATTCATATCAGGAAAATGGTTCGTCATGCTTTGCATCATTTTTTGTGCATAAGATAACCGCGGATCAGTTATTTGTTTAAAGCTTTCTTGGATATTCGCTTTATTTTCTTTATACAGTTGTCCAAAGTGCGCATAATCAAATGATTGACTAGAGTCTGAACCAAAACAAAGCGCAGTACAGCCTATATCTGCCAAAAGCTGAATCGCACCTCTTGCAAAAAAATCTGCTGATTGCACCGCCCACTCAAAAGGCAATTCAATCACTAAATCCACCCCGTTAGCCACTGCAGCTTGTGCTCGTTGCCATTTGTCGATAATGGCTGGCTCTCCGCGTTGCAAAAAATTACCCGACATCACTGCGACGATGACGTCAGCATTCGTTTTTTCTCTCGCCATTTGGACATGGTAAGCATGTCCATTATGAAACGGATTGTATTCGGCAATAATTCCACATACCTTCACAGCTACTCGCCTCTCTTACTTTCGAAAAAGGAGTGTGACAAAAGTCCGTCACACTCCTTTATGGATCGACGGTGTTTTAAAAGCAGCACTCCTTACATCGGAGCTAAACTTTTTATCCTAACCGCTCTAACTATTATCCCGTTATTTTTGACAAACAAAAAACCAACGGCGACTTTTTTCATTTGGTTCACTATCAATAAAATCAGCATAGGTTTCCACTGATGAAAAGCCTGCATTTTCAAGCATGCGGACATATGTTTCTAATGGATAGGTTCGCTCCTGATGCAGTTCATCTGCACGTTCAAACTTTCCTTCTTGATCCGCTACAAAAAATGTTAAGAAATGCTCGATACTATGTGGCGCTTCCCCTTTATAACTTTCCCAAAGAAATGCAAAATCATCAGTCTGATAATGATAGTTGTAATCAGGAAATACCTCATCAATTTGATAGGTCGAATGAACATCAAACAAAAATCGTCCATCCTCTTCTAAGATTCCATAGACCCCATCAAATACTTGCTGAACATCCTCTTCTTCTTTCATATAGCACAGTGAATCAGAGAAACAAGTAACGGCTTGGTAAATTCCGACATTGGTCAGATCCAACATATCACCTTCGACAAATTGAACCGTCACATCTTCTTCAAGGGCTCGTTGAGAAGCAATCATCAGCATTTCTTCTGATAGATCCAAAGCCGTCACGTCGTAGCCTTTACCGGCAAACTCGACCGCTAATGCTCCCGTGCCACATGCTAATTCCAATAATTGGTTGCGATTTCCTAAGTGACGCTTTGAGAAATCAAACCAACGCTGATACAACTGACTATCCATTACCTCGTCATAGACAAAGGTAAACGTCTCATAAGACATTACTCATCAATCCATTCACTAACGTTAACTAAAGGTGCATCGGACCATAATTTTTCTAAATTATAAAACGTACG
Source organism: Enterococcus italicus (assembly GCF_023743875.1). NCBI lineage: Bacteria > Bacillati > Bacillota > Bacilli > Lactobacillales > Enterococcaceae > Enterococcus > Enterococcus italicus. The sequence goes on along the minus strand of NZ_JAMRVB010000001.1, from coordinate 639,219 downwards.
CTCTGAGTGACTGAAAACATGCACAATCACATCGCCTAAATCAATCAAGACCCACTTTGCGGAATCTTTGCCTTCAATTTGTTTGATTTGGACTTGTGCTTCACTTTCTTTGTCAATAATTGTGTCAGCAATCGCTTGAATTTGACGTTCATTTGTTCCTGAGCAAATCATGAAGTAGTCAGCTAATAGTGACACCTCTTTCACATCTAATACTAAAATATCCTCTGCTCTTTTTGAATCCGCAGCTTTGACCGCAAGTTCTATCATTTTTTCGCTTGTAATCATAAATCCTCCTAAATTACTGTTTTTGCGCTACCCAACGATTGTACGTTTCAATCGTTTTAGGGTAAATACGTGCTTCTTTTTCAATTAAAAATGCAAGTGTTTGTTTTGTTTCATAGGCTACTGCAGCATCCAAATTTTCTTTGGCTAGTGCGCGTGCTTTGTTGACACCTGGAAAGTCTCTACCGGGCTCGATATAATCAGCAACATAGATGACTTTGTCTAGTGGTGTCATTTCAGCTGCACCAGTCGTATGAACGGTGATCGCATGCAAAATATCAGTATCATTAATCCCAAGTTCTCGTTCTACTAAATATGCACCCACTACACCATGCCAGATTGCATTACTCCACTCTTTTAAATCTGGGTCTAACCCTTCTGAGTCAATCACAGCAAAAAAATCTGCTTGTGAGCGTTCTTTAGCATAATCATGTGTCAGAGCTGCGATACTCGCTTTTTCTACGGAAACGCCATTGTCTTTGGCCAATTGCATAGCGGCTTTTTCTACACCTAACACATGTTTGAAGCGTTTTTCGCTCATGTGACTTTTCACGTGCTGCACTAACTCCTGGCGGGCTTCTTCTGAATAATTAGCAACAAAATCAATCAAGATACAGACCTTCTTTTGTGATATAGTTTTGAACTTCTCTTGGTAAAAAATAATTGGTCGAGCACCCTTCATGTAGCTTCTTTCGAATAATACTCGAACTAATATCGATGAACGGCACATCAATCCAAATGATTGGGTAAGGTGACTCTGTCGGGTATCCTGAGCGTTTGACACCAACGAAACGAACCAGTTGACTTAACTCATCAATTTTGTACCATTTTGGCAAATAGGCAACCATGTCGCCACCAATAATAAAATAATAATCCGTGTCAGGATTTTGCTCCGTTAAGTCTTTCATCGTGTCATAAGTATAGCTCTTCCCGCCTCGAGTAAGTTCGCTTGTCTCGATGGCCAATAAAGGGTTCGTTTCAATCGCCAACTCAATCATTTTTTGCCGATGAGCGCCAGCAATGGTCGGTTTCTTATCCACATGAGGGGGCTCACTTTCAGGCATTAGGTATACTTTTTCAAGTCCTAATGCATGCCCTACTTGGTCAGCAACTGTCAAATGTGCAAGATGAATCGGATTGAAGTTTCCTCCTAAAATGCCGACTTGTTTCCTTTGAGAGTGATCTGCTGCATAAGGAAAACTTTCGGTTTCAACACCTTTTGTCAGACATACCTTCATCAAAAGTCCCCCCTTACAATTTTGCTAATTCATTAGAGATAGCTTGGTTTTTTTCTTTTGAAGATGGCTTATACACGACCAATATACGGCCAATGATTTGCGCAATGCTACAGCCCACTTTTTCTTCTAGCACAGCTGCCACATCGCTTGCTTCTTCATCTGTATTTTGTAAAAGTGAGACTTTGATCAGCTCTCTTTTTTCAAGTGCTTCACCGATTTGGACGAGCATCGCGTCATTTACGCCACCTTTACCGATTTGGAAGATGGGGTTTAAATGATGTGCTTTGCTACGTAAAAATCGTTTTTGTTTTCCAGTTAAGTTCATAATATTCTCCTCTTATATTAAAGCTTTGCGAATGACAACATTCACGCCTTTTGGTGCCCAGCCAGCGATAACGCCTGGTTTAGTGATAGTAATCCAACCTAAGCCAGCAAAGACCAAATCTGACCGTTCCTTAATTGAAAACTCAAAGCGTACCAACTCAGGAAACTCCGCTAGTTCATCCTCAGCTGGTGGTTGCAATAATCCGCCGACATGCTTTTCATAGAAGGCATCCGCTTTCTCCAACTTGGTACGGTGAATGAGTAAGTCATTCGCAAGATAGGCAGTAAAGGAACTTTTTTCCCCTTTAATAAAATCAAAACGTGCAATGCCACCAAGGAACAAGGTTTGTTGTGGTTGCAATTGATACGTTTTGGGCTTAATTTCTTTTTGTGGTGCAACAATTTTTAGATCCTTTTTCCCTAAATAATGGGCCATTTGATGGCGATGGATAATTCCTGGTGTATCAATCATTACCGCTCCATCTTCTAAAGGAATCTCGATTTTATCTAGCGTCGTTCCAGGGAAACGAGAAGTCGTAATCAACTCTTTTACACCTATTGCTTGTTGGATAATTTGGTTAATTAAGGTCGATTTACCAACATTGGTTACACCAACAATATAAACGTCGCGCCCTTTTCGGTATTGCTCGATGGTCGCTAACAAACGCGTGATTTCTTGATTTTTCTTTGCACTAGTCAATAGAACTTCTACTGGACGCAACCCTTCTTCAAAGGCACGTTCTTTCATCCATTGAATCAGCTTAGGTTTTTTTAGTGATTTAGGAAGCACATCCACTTTGTTGCCGACCATAATAATGGGATTATCCCCAACAAAACGGTGCAAACCTGGAATCAATGAACCATTAAAATCAAAAATATCCACCACATTAACGATTAATGCATCTGTTTTCCCAATTTCATTTAGTAATTGTAAAAAATCATTATCCGTCAAGGCAACATCTTGGATTTCATTGTAATGTCTTAGACGAAAACAACGCTGACAATACATTTCTTCATTCTCAAGACCTTTTTCAATTGCTGCTTTCGGTGTGTACCCTAACTCATTGGGATCTGTCGTCTGAATGGTCACACCACAACCTATACAATGCCACTGCTCTGTCATTTTATTTCTCCTTGCCATATCATATCAGGATTCTTTTTTTGGAGATGCTTCATTATTTTACGTTCACATAAGCGATTAAATTGTGTTTTCCAACTATCTGTTTGCACGATTGGTCGCACTAAAATACTGCGAAGACCCACACGATGAGCTGCGCGAATGTCAGTCATAATTTGATCACCGATCATTACGACTTCCTCTTTTGGCAGACCTAGATGCTCAACACCTTCACGAATTCCTTTTCCTAGAGGCTTCAATGCTCGTGCAACAAAATCTACCTCGAATTTCTCAACTGCCACACGTACACGAGCGTGATTATTATTTGAAATGACAATGACCGGAATGCCTGCATCTTGTAGACTCTTTAGCCAACTTTTTAATTCCTCTGTTCCATCTGGATTATTCCAAGCGATTAATGTATTGTCTAAATCTGTTAAGACACCTTTAATGCCATGTCTCTTTAGTTGTTCGGGGGTAATTTGATAGATGGCATCCACCATCCATGTTGGTTTAAAATTTGAGAACATAGTAACTCCTTATCCAAAAAATGAAGGAGTACAATTGTACTCCTCATACGCTGATTATACACGATTTATTCCTAAATTAAAAGATTTCAAGAGCGAGTGACTTCTAGTTGCTTTGTCGGATGCAAGAATTGAAACGCTCCTTCATTCTCTAATTCATAACCTAATTGGAATAATAAGTCTTCGCGACCTTTCGCTGACTGTAATTGAACACCGAGCGGCAAGCCATTTTCAGCCACCCCCATCGGTAAACTAATGGCAGGTTGACCAGTCAAATTAGCTAATTGGGTGTACGGCGTTAGATGAAGACTTTTTTCAAACATATTATAAACGACCTCTTCCGTCTGACTAAAAGGTAGTGTTTGGATTGCATGCAGTTGTTCACGAATAGCATCGCTTTGCAAATCGGTCGCAAGCTTAGGAGCAGTCGTCGTAGCGGATGGTGACAACAACACATCATAGTCTTGGAAAAATGCTTCCATACTTACAGCTGCTTGATCCCACACATGTAATGATGCTACATATTGTGAAGCGGGCATTTTTTTTCCTGATTGATAAATCCCCCAAGTCATTAATTCCATATCCTTCATTGTAAGCGGACGCCCCATTTGCTGTTCAATACTTTCAAACATCGCAGCGGTGTCAGCACCATTCATCCGATAGTAGGCTTGCATCAAGGCTTTGCCATCGATTGGATACGAAACTTCTTCTACTTCATGCCCTTGTTGAACAAGCAAGTCAATCGTCCGTTTCATCACTCGCTTGGCGTCTTCACTGACCCTATTGCCAATTGGTGAATCGATAAAAAAGCCAATCTTTCTTTTTTTATGGGGAGCCGCTTGATGATGCTGCCACTCGGCCCATGGTGCTTGATAGGGTGATTGATTCTCCTTATCTCTTAGCAAATAAAACAACGTCTCGGTGTCTCGCATTGAGCGGGTCATCGCAAAACTGACTGAAGCCCCTTGCCACGAACGGTAATCACCTGGCCCAACAGGCATCACGCCTCGGCTAGGTTTTAAGCCAATTAACCCAGAAAAGGAAGCAGGAATGCGGATTGATCCCCCGCCATCGCTAGCTGTGGCAATCGAAAACATTCCAGAAGCGACTGCCGCCGCCGCTCCCCCACTTGAGCCACCGGGAGAATATGCTGTATGCCACGGATTTTTGGATACGCCATATAATTGCGGATCAGTGACATTTTTAAAGCCAAACTCTGGCGCATTGGTCTGACCGAATGGGATAAAGCCCAGCGTTTCTAATCGATGGACAAAGTGACTTGTCATACTAGCCTTTTCATCTTTAAAAAGGATTGAACTCGCTGATGCAGACCATCCCTTTTTGACGTGTCCTAGAATTTTTAATGGAATTGGTAGCCCTGCAAATGGCAAGTTTTGCCAATCGGTCTGTTGCAATTGCGCAACATATGCTGTTTGATCATAGTGAACCAACGCGTTTAATTGTTCATTTTGCGCACCTATTGATTTCATACATTCCGCAAGTAATTCTTGATGACTGATTTTTTTAGTTTTCAAAAGCGAAACCAAAGATAGTGTATCGTACATATTTTTTCCTTTCTCGTGCCTTATTGAATCCAAGGGAGGTCAACAGATAGACTTTGATGGAATTGCTTGGCCGCTTGCCTCTCGATTTTTTTCGTAGCTCGTCTTTGTTCGTAGCCACTGCAGACCATTTTTTCTTCATCACTTTGCGCAACCACGAAGGGCACTTGGAAATCAGGCTCTTCATTCATAAATGACACAATCGCTACATACGTAACAAAACAACTCGCTGCCAAATAGCGCTCACCGGTCACCAAATCTTCTCCGATAACCTTCACAAATACTTCCATCGAGCGGTGATGAACACCAGAAATAAAGCTTTCCACGCAGCAAGAGTGATTGGCATGCAGGGGATGAATAAAGGTCAACTGATCGACTGAGGCTGTTACAGCACCTCGCCGACAATGCCGTGATACTGATATAGAAGCCGCATCGTCAATGTAGGTCATTAGCTTACCACCAAAAAGATACCCAAACGGATTTAAATCAAAAGGAAAAACGCGATGGGTTTGAATAACTTTTGATTCCTTGCAATATTTTGTTTCCATTTTTTCACCTCATATTTAACCATTAATCGTTCAACTCATTATACCTATAAATTTAAAGAATTGACAAAAAGAAAAAGAGTTGTGACAGAATTGTTCCGCTACAAGCAAAAAGACCAAAAACACCCAGAAGTTAGCTCTCGTACTTTTGGGTATTTCTGATCTTTTCGTAATTGCTATCTTTTACGTCAGGATTTAGTAGCACAAAACAAGTCTTCAGATTTACCGGACTTGAATGTAGCCTTTACCTAACTTGTTTTCCCATAATTTTAATAGCTGTGAGGTCACAAACGTCATAAAGAAATACAAAACCGCTGCCACGTAGAGTGGTTTTAAGGGAATGAACGAAGAAGTAATCACAATCTGCGCGCTATTCATTAATTCATAAATCCCCAACGTTGAAAGCAAGGAAGAATCTTTGATTAAGACAATAAATTCATTGCCAAGCGATGGCAAGATATTGCGTAATGCTTGCGGAAAAATAATGTAACGCATCGTTTGCGGTCCATTCATCCCCAATGATCGCGCAGCCTCAAATTGCCCACTATTAACCGCATTGATGCCACCACGAACAATTTCAGCGACATAGGCACCAGAGTTCAATGACAAAGCTAAAATTCCTGGAAATAATCGGCTAAAATCAATTTGCAATACACCAATTGTAACAGGTGGCAGCGTGACTACTTGGTGAAACAAACCGTTGGCAATTAAGATTTGAACAAGCATGGGTGTTCCTCGAAAGACAGCGATATAAGTAGATGCTACCCATTTTAAAGGAGCAATGCTCGACCGTTTCATCAAGGCTAAAAAAACGCCAAAAACTGTACCAAAAACAATCGTAACGACTGAAATCATCATTGTTATGACGGAACCTGAAAGAAAATAAGAATAATACTCCTTTAAAAATGAATAATCCATGTGCTACCCTCTTCTCTTAATTTGATGCATTTTCGTTTGCTAAATCTGTATTTTTTTGTACATATTCTTTGATCGTACCGTCAGCAATCATTTTTTCTAAAGCTGAATTGATTTTGTCTGCAAGTTCTGTGCTTCCTTTTGGCATTGCAATGGCATAAGCATCTCCCTCAGCCGTTTCCAATTTGGCATCAGCAATTGCTAAATCGTCATTTTGAGCCACATAAGATTGAGCAACGGCACTTTCGACGACCGCAGCATCAATGGAATTTTGCTTCAACTCAACCATTAAATTCGGCACTTTCGCTAAAGAAACAATCTGGGAATCTGGCAGTTGATCTTTAACAATCGATTCTTGAATGGAGCCTTTTTGGGCGCCAACTCTTTTGTTTGCTAAACTATCTAAAGTCGTATACTTACTGACATTGGCTTTATTGACAACTACTAATTGCTCAGGTATAAAATAATTGACCGAAAAATCGAAAGTCTTCTTTCGTTCATCCGTCGCTGAAATACCCGAGACCGCAATGTCAACTTGACCTTGCTCTAGTGAAGCTAGTACGGCATTGAAATCCATATCGACGTATTCTACTTTTACCCCTAATTCTTTACCGATTGCATCCATCATATCAATATCGGCACCGACGATCGTGTCTTTCCCATTCACCATGGTATGAAATTCAAATGGTGCAAAGTCTGCAGAAGTTCCAACTTTAATGACACCCGCTTTTTTAATTTCACTCCATTGATTGGAGGCATCTGAAGAAGACTTCGTACTGGAAGAACTAGAGGAACTTGTCGTAGATGAACTACATGCTCCTAACACCATCAACGCTACCACACTTACCAAACCAATTAACCCTTTTTTCATCTCATTCGCCCCTTTTAATTTTTATACAATATTTTTAGATATTTTTAATATATATGCATAATAACATAGATTAGATGCAGAATAAAGGACATTTTTATAAAAAATTTGGATAATCTTTATATTTATTCAAAAAAAGGAATGTGACAAAATCCCGTCACACTCCTCTTAAACATACCTATCTTCCAATAAACGTTTAATATGCACGGTACCGATTGTACCTATTTTGTACCAATTCCTCTTCATCCAAAGCCATCAATTCGGTTAATTTTCTTGATATGTCCTCTTTCAAACGGGTAACAATCTCTTCTTGAGGAAGAGGACGACCACGAAACGTCTCTGGAATCACACGCTCGATGACCTTCATTTGCTTTAGCTCGCTTGCGGTGATTTTCATTAACTCAGCCGCTTCCGGCGCTTTCTTGCCATCTTTCCATAAGATTGATGCAAATCCTTCAGGTGATAATATCGCATAGATCGAGTGCTCCATCATCCATACTTCGTCTGCTGCGGCTAGAGCTAAGGCACCACCACTACCACCCTCACCGATAATGATGGCTAAAATAGGTGTTTTAAGGTCAGACATTTCGAGTAAGTTTCTAGCGATGGCCTCGCCTTCTCCGCGCTCCTCTGCCCCAACCCCGCAAAATGCACCAGCTGTATTGATTAGCGTCACGATGGGGCGCTGGAATTTCTCTGCTTGCTTCATCAAGCGCAATGCTTTACGGTAGCCCTCTGGATGAGGTGACCCAAAATTTCGGCGTAAATTCTCAGGTAAATTTTTTCCTTTTTGAATACCTACTACAGTCACCGGCTTGCCTGCCAAAAGCCCAACACCACCAACAATTGCTTCATCATCTGCATAAAGACGATCCCCATGAAATTCTTGAAATTGATCAAAAACTTCCTGAATGATATCAAGCGAGGTCATGCGGTCTTTGTCACGTGCGAGCGACACGATTTCATAAGCGTTCTTTTCCATGCTTACCAGTCCCCCTTTTGGTGCAATTGAATCAACGTAGCTAAACGAGATTTTATTTCTAAACGGGGGACGATTTGATCAATGAAGCCGTGCTTTAATAGAAATTCCGCTTTTTGAAAATCTTCAGGCAGCTCTTGTTTAATCGTCTCTTCAATCACTCGACGCCCGGCAAATCCAATCAACGCTTGTGGCTCTGCTAAAATAATATCGCCTTCCATCGCGAAACTCGCAGTCACTCCACCAGTCGTAGGATCTGTCAAAATAGCTATGTACACTAACCCTGCATTACTATGACGCTTGACAGCTGCTGAAATTTTAGCCATTTGCATCAAGGAGAAAATACCTTCTTGCATCCGAGCACCTCCGGAAGCTGTAAACAAAATAACCGGTAATTTTTCACTTGTTGCTCGTTCAAAGAGCCGAGTGATTTTTTCTCCAACAACCGTCCCCATACTTCCCATAATGAAATGGGAATCCATAATGCCAATCGCAATTTCTTTTTGATCAAGTAACGCTTTGCCAGTTAATACCGCTTCGTTTAAATGCGTTTGTTTCTGTGCTTTGACAACTTTCTCACGATATCCAGGAAACGTCAAAGGATCTTTCGTTACCAAATTTTCATCCCATTCTTCGAAACTTTGCTCATCAATCGTTAACGCCAAGCGTTCCCATGCACGAATGCGGAAATTATAGCCACAGTTAGGGCAGACTTTTTCAGCTCCCATTTCTTTGGTATATAGGATATGTTTACAGCTCGGACATTTCGCCCACATATTGTCAGGCACGCTTGGTTCAGGATTCGTTGGTTGATGTCTATTTGGAGAAATGCGAATATAATCTTTTTTCTTCTTGAATAATGCCACTACGCCTCACCTCTAATCTTCAGGTTGCCAATTTGGTAGAAAGTCTTCTTGTAAAAAGGCCGTCGTATAATCACCGGCAATCACATTTGGATGACTAATCAAATCCATTTGAAACTCTGCATTGGTTTGTACACCTTCTGTTAATAATTCACCCAGAGCTCGTTGCATTTTCATTAACGCTTCAAAGCGATTCTCACCATGGACAATAATTTTTGCAATCATCGAATCATAGTATGGCGGAATTGTATACCCTGAATACATCGCACTATCCACTCTAAGCCCCATCCCACCACTTGGAAGCAATAAATTTGTAATCTTTCCTGGTGATGGCGCAAAATGAAAAGCAGGGTTTTCTGCATTAATTCGGCACTCGATGGCATGTCCTGTAAATGAAATATCCGCTTGTTCAAGATTCAATGGTTGTCCATCGGCAATTTCAATTTGCTTTTTGACAATATCGACTCCCGTCACCATTTCAGTGACAGGATGTTCCACCTGGATACGGGTATTCATTTCCATGAAATAAAAATGGCCGGCTTCGTCTCGTAAAAACTCAATTGTTCCGGCATTTTGATACTTCACTGCCTCTGCTGCTTTCACAGCTAGTTCGCCGACATAGGCACGATCACTAGTAGACAAAGCGACAGATGGCGATTCTTCGAGCACTTTTTGGTTGTTTCGTTGCAGTGAACAATCACGCTCACCTAAATGAACGATTGACCCATACTCGTCACCTAAAATTTGAACTTCAATGTGACGAGCTGGATAGATGATTTTTTCCATGTACATATCGCCATTGCCAAATGCTGCTTGGGCTTCTTGTTGAGCGGAGGAGAATAGACTTGCTAGTTCTTTTGGACTCGGTACTTTACGAATCCCTTTACCGCCACCACCAGCTGCTGCTTTCAGCATGACTGGATAGCCAATCTCCTCTGCTAATGTCAACGCTTCATCCATCGTTTTTAGAACACCTTCAGACCCAGGAATCACCGGTACTTTTGCATCAATCATCAATTGACGAGCATGAATTTTATTGCCCATTTCATCGATGGTTTGACTATTTGGCCCGATGAATTTGATTTGACATTCTTCACACATTTCGGCAAACCGGCTATTCTCTGATAAAAAACCAAAACCAGGGTGAATCGCCTCCGCTTTGGTCACGATGGCTGCGCTCAAAATTTGTTGCACATTTAAATATGAATCGGAAGCTTTAGCAAGGCCAATACAAATGGCCTCATCAGCTAGCTCCGCATGAAATGCTTCTCGATCTGCTTCGGAATAGACAGCTACTGTGCGTATACCTAACTCGCGACAGGCACGAATTATTCTGACCGCGATCTCTCCACGGTTTGCAATCAATATTTTTGAAAACATGTGTTCACCTATCCAATCATAAAGGTTAGCTCAGCTTCAGCTACTTTCTTCCCATCGACTTTGGCAATTCCCTTGCCCATGCCAGCATTGGCTTTCACTTTTAATAATTCTACTTCTAGTATCAGGGTATCACCAGGTGTAACTTTTTTGCGAAACTTCGCTTTATCGATCCCACCAAAATAAGCGGTCTTGCCTTTGAATTCCTCAATCGACAGTAATGCTACCGCGCCAGCTTGGGCCATCGCTTCAATGATTAAGACACCTGGCATGACTGGTTCATGCGGAAAATGTCCCTGAAAGAAAGGTTCGTTAATCGTTACATTTTTTTTAGCAATAATGCGTTCTCCGACTACTAACTCTTCTACACGATCAATTAATAGCATCGGATAACGATGAGGAATAATTTCTTTGATTTCTGTAATTGATAGACTTGTCATCGACTAACTCTCCTTTATTTGAATCAATGGTTGACCAAATTCTACCACTTCTTCATTTTCAACGTAAATTGCCGTTACTTCACCATTCACATCACTGACAATTTCATTCATGACTTTCATCGCCTCGATAATACATACTACTTCACCAACTTTAACTTGATCACCGACTTGTTTAAAGACGGGCTTATCGGGATTTGGTTTTAGATAAACGACTCCCACAAGTGGTGATTCAATCTGGTGGCCGCCTTCACTGGCTACAGGGGCTGAAGCTGGTGTTTCTTCAGTTGGTTGAATCTGAGGAGCAGCTACTGGGGCGCTAGGGCTATAAGCAACCTCTTCTTTTCGCGAGGATGCTCCACATTGTTGATTTTTATTTAAATACAATTCAAACTGTTGTTCTTGCATGCGAAATTCAGTTAATTTCGAGTCATTCACCAAAGAAATAAGCTCTTTTATTTCTGAGAAGTTCATTTTTCTTCTCCCCATTTCTTCATTAAAATAACGGCATTGTGTCCGCCAAATCCCAACGAGTCGCTCAATGCGTACTCAAAAGTTGCAGGAATACTCGTATTTTTTACGACGTTCAGATTTATCGATGGATCTTGTTCATTCACATTGATATTCGGTGGAATAAATTGGTGCTGTAAGGCCAAAATGGTCGCAATCGCCTCTACACCTCCTGCGGCCCCTAGTAAGTGACCAGTCATTGACTTGGTACTACTTACATATGTCTCCAAATAGCTATCACCCAATCCATATTGAATAGCAGTCGCCTCTGCACCATCATTCGTAGGTGTGCTTGTGCCGTGTGCATTCACATAGCCGACTTGCTTGGCTTTAATGTTCGCTTCGGTCAATGCTTGCTTGATTGCTTTGCCGGCACCTGACCCATCAGGATTTGGCGCTGTCATATGATAGGCATCACAGGTGGCACCATAGCCGACTACCTCCGCTAGAATGGTGGCCCCTCTTTTTTGAGCATGTTCTAATGATTCGAGCATAACCACCCCAGCTCCTTCACCCATTACAAAGCCACTTCGTTCATTATCAAACGGAATGGATGCTCGGTTAGGATCTTCTTCTGTTGTCAAGGCGGTCAAAGAAGCAAAACCAGCAATACCAATTTCGCAAATCGTTGCTTCGGATCCTCCAGCTAAAATCAAATCTGAATACCCATGCTTAATATTACGGAATGCTTCGCCGATTGCATTGGTTCCTGTCGCACAAGCGGTTACCGGTGAATAACAAACGCCTTTCGCTCCGACACGCATGGCAATATTTCCTGACACCATATTGACGATTGAAAGTGGGACAAACATCGGTGATACGCGCTGAGCTCCCTTGGCATTCATGCGCGTTACTTGATCTTGAATGGTCGGTAATCCACCGATACCAGACCCAACAATGACACCAAAACGATCTGTATCAATCTCGTCAATCGAAATGTTCGCCATCGCCAATGCATCTAGGGCTGCATGAATACCATAAATAGAAAACATTTCCATTCTCTTAGTATCTTTTTTAGTAAAATATTTCTCTAAAGGAAACTCTTTCACTTCACCGGCAACATGAATGCCCGTTTCCTCAGCGTCAAATTTCGTTATCGGTCCAATGCCGTTTGTTCCCTCTTTTAGGCTTGTTAAAAAGGTGTCTGCATCATTTCCAATTGGAGAAACGACGCCAAATCCTGTAATTACTACTCGATTCATTTTTTTCCTCCTTTAATCATGCATGACTAGACCGCCATCAACATTGACGACCTGTCCTGTAATGTACGGGCTTTTTGCCAAAAACACAGCTGTTTGCGCAACATCTTCAACAGTGCCAAATGATTGCAATGGAATGGTTTGTGTCACTTGTTGTTTGACCTTATCAGAAAGCACCTCTGTCATATCGGTCTGAATAAACCCTGGAGCAATCGCATTACACGTAATTCCTCTTGCAGCAGCTTCTCGGGCCACCGTTTTCGTAAAGCCAATCACCCCTGCTTTACTTGCAGCATAGTTGGCTTGACCGATGTTACCAATTAATCCCGAAACACTTGATAGATTGATGATTGTCCCGCTGCGTTGCTTCATCATTTTCTTAACGATTAATTGGGTCATATTAAATGTCCCGACTAGATTGATTTTTAAGACATCTTCAAAATCACTAGGTGCCATACGCAACAATAATTTATCATTCGTAATTCCCGCATTATTTACCAACACAGAAATAGCTCCTAATTGAGATTCAGCTTGCTCGATCATTTCTTTAGCAGCGTCATAATCTGAGATATCACCACTAATTCCAATACAAGTCACCCCATAGGAAGCAATCGAGTCAATCATTTCCTTTGAAATGTCTTTACGACCATTTAAAATGATGTTCACTCCTTCTTTAGCAAATGCATGGGCAATTGCTAAACCAATCCCTCTTGAACTACCAGTAATAAATGCTGTTTTTCCTTTTAATTCCATCGCTTCCTCCTATCGACAATTTGCCACTGTCTCATTTAGTGTAGGTATATTTTCGATATGACTTGTCGTAAGGGTCTTATCAATTTTTTTCATAAAGCCTGACAATACTTTTCCAGGACCAATTTCGATAAAGTTCGTCACACCTAATTGTTGCAATGTTTGGATACTATCGTAAAACCGTACAGGTGACATTACTTGTTTTTCAAGTAGTGGAATAACCTCTTCATCTGTCAATACTTCAGCGGTCACATTGCCTACCACAGGAAGTCTCATTGGTGAAAAGGATACCCGTGCCAACTCCGCTTTCAAATCACTTGCTGCTTGTTTTAGTAGCGGTGTATGAAAGGGACCACTTACTTTTAGTGGCACGCAACGACGAACACCTGCTTCTTGTAACTGCACCACTGCTTGGTCGACCGCTTCTGTTTCGCCACCAATCACAATTTGTTGGGGCGTATTGTAGTTAGCAGGAGCAACAATTTGACCAGTCTCAGAGGCAACCTTGCGACAAATTTGTTCAATTAATGCAGGATCAGCATTCATGACCGCAACCATCTTGCCAGATCCTTCAGGTGCACAATCAGACATGAACTTTCCTCTTTTAGCAACCAGTTGGACCGCTTGAGAAAATGTAAGTGCTTGACTAGCTACCAAAGCAGTATACTCTCCAAGACTTAGACCAGCGACAGCCTCTGCCGTAAGCCCTTCTGCTTGTGCCACCCGCAAAATTGCCGTGCTTACCGTTAGTATGGCTGGTTGTGTATATTCAGTGAGGTGCAGACGATCATTTTCTTCAAAACAAAGAGCGGCCATATCATATCCCAGACAATCACTTGCTTCTTCAAATTGTTCACGTGCCAATTTGAAATTTTCATATATATCTTGACCCATACCTGTATATTGCGACCCTTGGCCACTAAATAAAAAAGCAGTCTTCATGTATGTATTCCTTTCTAAAAAGAAAAGCCAGGCTTTCGCCCAGCCTCTAAGTATTATGCTTGTTGGTTTTCTACATATTTCACTAAATCTTCAACTGTCTTGATGCCATCTTCTGTTTCAATCTTCACATCAAACTCATCTTCAATTTCGTTAATAATTTGGAACAAATCTAAGCTATCCGCTTCTAAATCTTCTTGAATATTTGTTGTTAATTTGATTTCTTCTTTTTCTTTACCTAATTCTTCTGCCACAATTGCTTGAATTTTTTCGAATACCATTTATACATTCCTCCAAAGATTTCTTTTATAGTTATACTTGTAGCAAAAGATTGCCCCAAGTTAATCCACCGCCAAAACCAGTCAGGATAATTTTTTGCTTCCCGCCTAGTATAATCGTACCATCACCCACTGCTTCATCTAGCAATAATGGAATGGTTGCTGCCGATGTATTGCCGTAGTGCTGAATATTTTGTAAAAATTTCTCACGCGGCACTTGTAATTTTTTCGCAAAAATATCAAGAATCCGCGCATTTGCTTGATGCAACAAAAAGTAATCCACAGATTGTGCCTCATCAGCTAGTAATTCTTTGACCGATTGGACAACAGTCCGAGTCGCAAAATCAAAGATTGCTCGCCCTTCCATTTGTAAAGGATGGACGGTCTTTTGATAATCCGTCGTCTCTACTAATCCCGAGGTAAGTGCCTGACCTAGCGAGCCATTTGAATAAAGCTTTTCTTTAACAATCATCGGTTGATCACTTGCTTCAAGCACCACACCTGCTGCACCATCTCCAAACAATACTGCCGTCGAACGATCTTGCCAATCAAGCATCTTTGAGAGTACTTCTCCGCCAATCACCAATCCACACTTAGCTCCTGTTTGGATAAGTTTATTTGCCAATGATAGTGCATAGACGAATCCTGAGCAGGCGACACTAATATCAAATGCATAGGCATTCGTCGCTTGAATTGCTCCTTGCACCATGCAAGCTACTGAAGGGGTGTGATAATCAGGTGTCATCGTCGCAATAATAATAAAGTCAAGGTCACTACTTTGTTTCTTCACTTTTTGTAAAAGTGTGTTGGCGACGTGAATACATAAATCTGACGTATTCTCATTTTCTGCGATGTGTCGTTGTCTAATACCTGTTCGGCTAGCAATCCATTCATCACTTGTCTCCATCACTTTTGCTAAATCATCATTTGTCACTACTTTAGGCGGAAGGTAACTCGCAGTTGCCGTAATCCGTCCATAACTAACCATCTCATCCACTCACTTGTACTCTTGCAAAAAATTATGCAAATTATCTAGCGCTTTAAGTAACGCCGAAGATTGTTCTCCATCCATGCCCTCGATAACAGCTTTAATCATTTCTCGATGAAAGTGTTGATGAACACGAAAAATTAATTTTCCTTTTTTTGTCAAACCTAATTTCACAACACGTCGATCATCTTCACTTCGAATTCGTTCGACATATCCTTTTTTAACTAAGCGATTAATCGCAATTGTTAACGTGCCCACAGTAATAGATAGTTCATTTGCCACTTCCGTAGTTGTTTTCTTCTTGTACATACCTATCGCTTCGATGGTATGCATTTCAGTAATCGATAAATCTTTGAATTGCGATTTTTTTAATTCAGATTCTTCAATCACCAAAATATCATTGAATACTTCTACTAATAAATCGTTAATTTCTTCAAAATTTTGTTCCATAATGTGCCCACCCGGATAGTTTGATTGTCAAATGATTTGATAATCAAACTATAAATTAAGAAAATAAAAAAAGCAAGTATTAATTTATAAAAACCACTTTTCCTCATGAAAATGTGCGTATATAACTACTTTCTTTATTAAAAAAATCTTAAAATAATTTGATTGTCAAATTATTATTA
>NZ_JAMRVB010000001.1:497882-622792 GCF_023743875.1 Enterococcus italicus | reverse complement strand
TTATAAAAAAAAGAGCAACTATTGCTCTTTTTGATTATTGGATTAAATCGTAAATTTCCATAGCAACAATATCAATGTTATCAAATTGATACGGTTGATTTGATTCTGCTTCGGTTAATTCAAATGTTTCAGTTGAACGATCATAGGTAACTGTGCACTTTTCAACGCCATCTTTTTCAAAACGTCGTACTTGAACTTCATTATCTTGTGCTTCGACCATTGCTTCAAGACGTTTGATAATAGCGACTAATTGCGAACTCTTCATTCGGCAATCCTCCCTTTCCTTACTTCTGTTACATTGTAACAGAAGCAAGGTTAACTTGCATTTGTTTTCAGGAAAAAAAATATCTTTTTAAGATTTTTTTTCATTCTCCCACCAAAGTTTGATTAAAGCCTGTGTACCATCATTTTCAAATCCTTGATCTGCTAATTGTTCATACAGTCTTGTTGCTAAGGAAGTGCTAGGTAAGTCAAAATTCATCGCTTTGGCTTCATCGAGCGCTATTTTCAAATCTTTAATAAAGTGTTTTACGAAGAAACCTGGTGAATAGTCTTCTTTAAGAATTCTTGGCCCATAATTCAACATCGACCAATTTTCTGCACTCCCGCCACCAAGAGTATGGATGACTTTTGGTAAATCCAAGCCTGCAGCATTGGCATAGACAAGCATTTCAGTCATTCCCGTCATCGTACCTGCAATCATGATTTGATTCGCCATTTTTGTATGCTGGCCGCTTCCTGCACCACCATGAAAGGAGTACGTCTTACCTACAATTTCAAAAAATGGGAGAACTTTCTCGTACGTTTCTTTCCCACCACCTACCATGATGGTTAAGGTCGCATTCTTGGCCCCTAAATCCCCGCCTGAAACTGGAGCATCTAAGCTGGCCGCTCCCACTTTTTGAGCTTCATGATAAATTTTTTCGGCTAGAGACGGCGTACTTGTCGTAAAGTCAACAAGTGTTTTCCCTGCTAAATTCGCTTTAAATAAACCTTTATCACCAAAGTAAATTTCTTCCACATCTTTAGGATAGCCAACCATTGAAAAAACAAACTCAGCATTCGTAGCAACTTCTGTCGGGGTGTCACACCAAGTCGCTCCATCGTTTACAAGATCATCAGTTTTTGATTTAGTACGATTGTAGACATATAATTCATGCCCAGCATTTTGCAAATGTTGTACCATAGCATGGCCCATTACACCAGTACCGATAAATCCAAGTTTCATTTTTCATTCCTCCAATCAAAAATCACAAGTCTAGTATAAGCTATCCTTGTGATTTTAAGCGAATATTTTAATCGATAGATGATCTTTTTAAGCTTGGTAACTTCATTTTCATCTTTTTTAAGATAACTTCTTCTTGCTTTTCTTCTCGTTCCAACTGATTTAGGGCAATCAAATCTTCATAAAATTCAATAATTTTCGCTCCGAATTTTTCAGCAGATATCTCATATAGTTTCTTTGCTAAGATAGCGGGATCCATCGCTATCTTTTGATCTACATAATTGATGACTGCATTTGCAAAGTCTTCATCGGTCTCAAAGGTAGTTCCTAAGCAATCGTAATTGATTAAATTATTTAGGTAATCATTTCCTTCAACGATCAGCTGTGTTCCAGCTGCCATCGCTTCCGTGTACGTCAAGCCTTGCGTTTCAGAGGTTGACGTACTAACAAAATAGTCGGCTGCATGATAATAGATTGCTACTTCATTATTCGGAACTTCTCCGACAAAAGTGACAAACTTCTCGACTTGTTTCTGCTTGACCAAAACTTCTAAATCTTCGCGATATGGTCCATCACCCACGATAACTAACTTCACATTTGGTTTCATTTTTAAAATAGCTGGTAGTCCATAGATTATTGCCTGAATATTTTTTTCATATGACAAACGACTCAATGATAGCAACATCACCTGATTTTCATCAATCCCTAATGACCTACGTGTCTTTTGTGACATTTCAGGTGTGATATCTGGACGTTCAAATTTGTCTATTTCAATACCTGTTGGAATAATTCGCATTGGGATCGATACACCATACTCTTTTAAGGTCTTAATGACTCTTTCACTAGGGCAAATCACACCACTGGAATGATTCACAAACAAGCGAGAAAAATATTTGACATGAGCTGGTCGTATAACTTTTCCATTGGCAATATAATGCAAATAGTCTTCATACATCGTGTGATACGTATGAACAACAGGAATTTTCATTTTTTTACCAACCATTTTACCTAAAATACCAGCACCAAACTCAGTGTGTGTATGAATTAAATCTAGCTCAAGCTCTTTCGCTATCAAATAGGCATACCACATTCCTCTTACAACGACACGGCGATCGGTGAAAGAGACAAATGGCACACTCGGCATGCGAATAATTCCTTCATCAAATCGCGGAGCATTTGGGTCAGTAGTCGTAAAAATATACACTTGATGACCATGCTCTTCTAGCTGGTCTTTTAATGTCTTAATGGATGTCGCTACTCCACTCACCTGTGGAAAATAAGTATCCGTGAAGAAACCAATTTTCAAGAATAGCACTCCTCTCTTATGAACGATATTTTTTATAGGTAGTCATATAATAGTTATACCAAAGCTTTGCAACTGCCCTTTCAGAATATTTCTGAGCGGCTCTTTGAGATGCTTGACGCCACTGAGCCAATTTAGGACGATCAGAATCCAAGACAGCTATCTTTTGTTGCATATCCGCTCGATCTTTACAGCCAATATAAAAGCCTTCAATGACTGATTGATACAACTCTAGCTCTCTTACCATCACCGGCGTACCGCAATTAAAGGCCTCTAAAATGCTCATTGGAAATAATTCGTTATATGAAGGCAGTAAAAAAATGGTGGCAATATTATAATAATCAACTAATGTCTCACGGTCAACAATTCCAGGAAAGAACAAATTTTTAGGTGGGTTTTTATATACTTTTTCATAGTCAGCATACCCGTCTGTAATCTTCCCGAATGAAAAACCGCCCGCCCAAATAAACTTCCATTGAGGGTTGTCTTTGGCAAGTTGGATAAAATCGTCCAGTCCTTTTCTTTTTTGAATCTGACCCACACCCAAAATGACCATATCGCCTTCATCATACCCTAATCGAGAGCGAATCTGATTTTTTTGTTCTTCAGTCTTTTCATAAAACTCGCTTTGTGAGACAAAGTTAGGAATATAGGTGATCTTGTCCTGGTCGCATCCTGTGCGCAATAATGCGGGGATAAAGCTTGGATTCACGACGACCAACTCATCCATCCGTCGATAAAAATCAAGCAAATACCAATTAAAAATTTTTTGGAATGGTTTATATAATTCAATACTTCCCTCTAGTGTCTCTGGTAAAAAATGAACATAACCAACTCTTACTCCCCTAGCTTTTTTTAAAAAAGTAGACAAATAAAAGGGGAAATTCACTGTATGATAATGGGAAATATCTGCTTTTTTCCAAGAATTAATCTTTATTTTAAATTCAGTCGGAAATTCTCTACGCAACATCTTAACAAGCTCTAAATAGGCACTGCCAACTCCTTGCCCTTTGACCTCATCAGCGCGCGAAAACATAGTGATTTTTAACATGCGAGTTCCTCTCTCCAAGCTAACAGCTAGTTAACAAATCTATTTTTATCTATTATATCATAGCTTTGTGTCATTCAAATAGCTCGGGCTAATGATTCTGAAACAAAAAAAGAGCTACATAGAAGGATATCCTTCTATGTAGCTCACTTAAGACTAGCCTATTCAGCGTACTCTTGAACCAATGCGACAACTTCTTCCATTGTATCACAATCATTCAAGGCACGATTTGCTAACTCTTGCATTTTTGTTGTGTCCAATTTTTTCATTAAGCTACGTGTCTTCAAGATTGAAGTAGCACTCATAGAGAACTCATCTAAGCCAATACCCATTAATAATGGAACCGCCGTTTGATCGCCCGCCATCTCTCCACACATACCAGCCCATTTACCTTCAGCATGCGCAGAATCAACAACATGTTTGATTAGGCGTAAAATTGAAGGGTTATAAGGTTGATACAAGTAAGAAACTTGTTCGTTCATTCGGTCAGCAGCCATTGTGTATTGAATTAGGTCATTCGTTCCAATACTGAAGAAATCAACTTCTTTTGCAAACTTATCCGCAAGAACAGCTGCTGCAGGGATTTCAATCATAATACCAACTTGAATATCATCAGCGACTGCAACACCTTCGTCAACGAGTTTTTGTTTCTCTTCGTTGTACAATGCTTTTGCAGCTCTAAATTCTTTCAAAGTTGCTACCATTGGGAACATAATGCGTAAATTACCATGCACAGATGCACGCAATAATGCACGCAATTGTGTACGGAACATATCGTCTCCTAATGAAGACAAGCTAATTCTTAACGCACGGTATCCTAAGAATGGGTTCATTTCGTGTGGTAATTTCAAATAAGGTAGCTCTTTGTCGCCACCGATGTCCATTGTACGAACAACAACTGGTTTGCCATCCATACCTTCCAATACTGCTTTATATGCGTTGTATTGGTCGTCTTCAGTTGGAAAATCAGGAGAATCCATGTACAAAAATTCTGTCCGGTACAAACCAACCGCTTCAGCACCATTATTGTTTACACCAGTCAAATCTTTTGGTGTACCAATATTGGCTGCTAATTCAAAATGCTTGCCATCTGCAGTCACAGTTTTAGCAAGTTTTAGTTTTTCCCATTCAGCTTTTTGTGCTGCGAAGTCTTCGCCAGCTTTAAGAAACTCTGCTTTTTCTTCTTCAGTTGGTTTGACAATAACATCTCCAGTAATACCGTTTACTGCCACAATTTCATCAGCTTTAACTTTCGCTGTAATTTCTTTTGTACCTACGATTGCAGGGATTTCTAACGAACGAGCCATAATAGCCGAGTGAGAAGTCCGTCCACCGATATCTGTTACAAAAGCTTTTACATATTGACGGTCTAGTTGTGCCGTATCACTTGGTGTCAAATCATGCGCGATAACAACGACTTCTTCATTAATCATTGAAGGATTTGGCAGCGTTACTTGTAACAAGTGAGCCAAAATACGCTTCGTTACGTCGCGGATATCTGCTGCGCGTTCTTGCATGTACGCGTTGTCATCCATTGTTTCAAACATAGAAATATACATATCTGTCACTTCTTTGAGTGCAGACTCTGCATTTACTTTGTTATCAGTAATGTTTTGTTTAATTTGTCCAATTAATTCTGGATCACTTAGCACCATCAAGTGTGCATCAAAAACCTGTGCTTCGGCTTCGCCTAAAGTCTTGGCAGCTTTATCACGAATAAATTGCAAATCTTGTGTTGACTTTGCTAAAGCTTCATCTAAACGTTTTTCTTCAGCATCTGTGTCAGAAACACTTACTTTAGAAAATGATAAATCTGGTTGAACTAATAGGTATGCTTTTGCAACAGCTACTCCATCACTTGCCGCAATTCCTTTTAGCTTTTCAACCATTATTCAGATAAACCTTCCTTTTGCATTGTTTCAGTAATTGCTGCAATTGCTTCAGCTTCGTCAGCACCTTCAGCTGAAATAGTCACGTCAGAACCTTGACCAACACCAAGAGACATAACACCCATGATAGATTTTAAATTAACTGATTTACCTTTGTATTCTAGGTTAACATCAGAATTAAATTTACTTGCTGTTTGCACCAATAATGTTGCAGGACGTGCATGGATTCCTGTTTCAGCTACTACATGAAAATCTTTCTTTTCCATAATGATCAATCTCCTTCATTCAACGAATAATTTTTTTAGAGTTTGCTCCTCTCATCTGAGTTTGTTCAGAAGAAAACAGTACCCCTTCAATTGTTTAGATTACCATTTTTTTCGTTCTTAGACAACCGTTTTACTGGGATATTCCTATTATTCATTATTTTTTATAACGATACGTAATCTGCCCATTCAAACTAGCCTCACCTACAAAGGCATTTCGGTCTTCTTCCTTCAGCCATACTTCTCGAAATGTTAAAAACTCTTCTCGGTTTACGACTAGCTCTACACAGTTACCTTGCCTCAATTCCTCAAGCTCTTGTTTATAATCTCGCATACTCCTCACCTCATGTTATAGTTTATATTTTTATTATAATTAAGAATAGTGAAAAACCAAATTGTTGAAAGTTTTTTATTTTTTTGTATAATTACTTTAAAGGTCAATATTGGTCAATCAATACTGACTTAATTTATGAAAAGAAAGGTCGTGAGCCCATGCTTTGTCAAAATTGTGGAAAAAATGAAGCAACTATCCATTTGTATGCTAACGTTGCTGGCCAACGCAAACAAATTGATTATTGTCAAAGTTGCTATCAAAAAATTAAGGCTCAACAAGAAGGAAGTGCTGGTCAAATGATGCAAAAAGATCCATTTGGATTCGGAAATTTAGATGACTTTTTCCGTCAAATGTCACAACAAATGAACTCTTCTAATAATACCCAAACCCCACCTACTCAAACTGGAGGCGGCAATAACCAACCACCTAGAGATAACGGTTTACAAGGTATTTTAGGTGAATATGGGATTAACATGACTAAATTGGCACGCGAAGGAAAAATCGATCCTGTTGTCGGTCGCGACAAAGAAATTGAACGTGTCATTGAAATTTTAAATCGCCGAACTAAAAATAATCCTGTTCTAGTAGGTGAACCGGGTGTCGGAAAAACTGCGGTTGTAGAAGGATTAGCCCAAAAAATCATTGACGGTGAAGTCCCTCAAAAACTACTAAACAAAGAAGTCGTTCGATTGGACGTTGCTTCACTGGTACAAGGTACTGGAATCCGAGGTCAATTCGAAGAACGGCTGCAAAAATTGCTGCAAGAAATCAAAGATGCTGGAACTATTATTCTATTCATTGATGAAATTCATGAAATTGTTGGTGCAGGATCGGCTGGAGATGGGAATTTGGATGCCGGTAATATCTTAAAACCCGCACTCGCTCGTGGCGAAATCCAACTTGTCGGAGCAACAACCTTAAATGAATACCGAATCATCGAAAAAGATGCTGCCCTTGAGCGAAGAATGCAACCAGTCAAAGTCAACGAACCTTCTATTGAAGAAACAATTCGTATTTTAAAAGGGTTGCAACCAAGGTATGAATCTTATCATCATGTGCACTATACTGATGAAGCAATCAGAGCTGCAGCAGAACTATCAAATCGCTACATTCAAGATCGCTATCTGCCAGATAAAGCAATTGACTTACTCGATGAAACAGGTTCAAAAGAAAACTTAACCATTCAGTTTACTGACCCTAAATTAATCGAACAAAAATTACAATATGCCCAAGAGCAAAAAAACTTAGCGTCACGTGAAGAAGATTATGAAAAAGCTGCTTACTATCGTGATCAAGTGACCAAATTACAAAAGCTTAAAGAAAAACAAGTATCCGATGAAGATATTCCTGTCATTACGGAAAAAACGATGGAAAAATTGGTCGAACAACGAACAGGTATTCCAGTCGGGGAACTAAAAGAAAAAGAACAGACACAATTGCGTAATCTTGCAGACGATATTAAAAAACATGTCATCGGTCAAGATGAAGCTGTAGACAAAGTAGCAAAAGCTATCCGTCGTAATCGTATCGGACTTGGCAAGAAAAATCGTCCAATTGGTTCGTTCTTATTTGTCGGTCCAACTGGTGTCGGTAAGACCGAGCTTGCTAAGCAATTAGCCTATGAATTATTTGGATCAACAGAATCCATGATTCGATTTGATATGTCTGAGTACATGGAAAAACATAGCGTCTCAAAATTAATCGGTTCGCCTCCTGGTTATGTCGGCTATGAAGAAGCTGGTCAACTAACAGAACAAGTACGTCGCAATCCTTACAGCTTGATTCTTTTAGATGAAATCGAAAAAGCCCATCCCGATGTCTTGCATATGTTCCTCCAAATCCTAGACGATGGTCGATTGACTGATGCACAAGGCCGAACCGTTAGCTTTAAAGATACCTTAATTATTATGACAAGTAATGCTGGTACAGGCAATGTCGAAGCAAGTGTTGGCTTTGGTGCGTCCATTACTGGTACAAATAAATCGGTGTTAAACCAATTATCAAACTATTTTGTCCCTGAATTTCTTAATCGCTTTGATGGCATTATCGAGTTTAAAGCCTTACGCAAAGAACAACTACAAGCTATTGTCGGCTTGATGATTGATGAAGTAAATGACATGTTGCACCAACAAAAACTGCACCTTGATGTGCCAGTGGCTGTTCGAGAAAAGATAGTCGAACTAGGCTACAATCCTTCAATGGGAGCTCGACCACTTAGAAGAACCATTCAAGATACGCTGGAAGACGGTGTAGCAGAATATTACCTAGATCATCCTGAAGTGCATGACTTGCAAGCGACATTAGATGACAACGAGCACATTTTAATTGAAGCGCAAACTGAACCAGTTGTAATCAAAGAAAGTGTAGAAGACTAAGTAAAAGGAGTGTGATTAATTTTGTCACACTCCTTTTACTATGGAAAATTTAAAGCAAATTCTTTTTTTTTTTTGATTCATTAGAATTAGAAAACCACTTTTTTGGTCTTTTACCTAAATAAATGTGTGCTTTTCGTGTTTTCTACTTTCTATTTTTTATAAAACTAATTATAATTAATTATGAATATAAGTTTTTTTATTCCACAACGAAGAAGGTGAGAAAATGAAACTAATTAACGTAACCAATAGCCATTCTAGACTAGTCATGCAACAATTAGAGAATACAGACGCGGAAATGGTAAAAGTGTATACTGCTGGAGACATTACAGTTGTATATACAGTAGCACCGACTCATTATGAAATATTATTAATCAATAAAAAAAGAGCGATCAAACCAACTGAAGTTGAAGATATTCGCGCCTACTTCTTAAAAAAAATTCCTAGCGAAAATTACAATACCTCCGAGATATCCATGATTCAGACTCCTGGTCTAGTTGAAATTTCTATTCCTCGAACAAACACCGTTAACCGTTAAAAAGTGCCACTGCATTTATTTGCAGTGACACTTTTTTTCTTACATCAACTTATGCAATTCAATCTGTGGGTACTTTTCCATAAACCATCTTTCAGCAAATTGATTTTCAAATAAAAACAACGGCTGGTCGAAACGGTCTTTCGCTAAGATATTGCGACTAGAGCTCATCCGTTCATCCAAATCTTTCGGATCAATCCATCGGGCAATCTTATGGCCAAGCGGTGTCATAATGACTTCTGAGTTGTATTCATTCATCATACGATACTGGAAGACTTCAAATTGTAGCTGTCCTACTGCTCCCAAAATATATTCATCCGCTAAGTAAGTTTTGTACAGTTGAATCGCACCTTCTTGGACTAACTGATAAATGCCTTTATGAAATGACTTTTGCTTCATCACGTTTTTAGCCGTGACTTTCATAAATAGCTCCGGCGTAAACGATGGCAATTCTTCATAATTGATTTTTAATTTACCTTCTGTTAACGTATCTCCAATTTGATAATTACCAGTATCGTAAACCCCGATAATATCCCCGGCAACTGCTTGCTCGATATTTTCTCTCGCATCAGCCATAAATTGTGTCACGTTGCTTAGCTTCATTTTTTTACCTGTTCGCTGTAACGTCACATCCATGCCGCGTTCAAATGTTCCTGAACAAATTCGCACAAAGGCAATACGGTCACGATGGGCCGGATTCATATTTGCTTGAATTTTAAAGACGAATCCTGAGAATTCTTCCTCATCTGGACGAATCAATTCGCCATCGACTGTCATATTGCTATGCGGCGCAGGTGCGAATTTTAGGAATGTTTCTAAAAATGTTTGCACACCAAAGTTCGTTAATGCCGAGCCAAAAAAGACAGGCGTTTGATTTCCTTTTGCGATTTTTTCAACATCGAATGTATCGCCAGCTTCTTTCAATAATTCAACCTCTTCTAATACTTGATGATATAAGCTGTTCTCAGTTAATGCATGATTGCCTGAAAGTTCACCATTCGCATCTAACTTAACAAAGCGTTGATCCCCATATTGCTCAGGACGATAAAATTCAATGCGCTCATTATAAATATCATATAATCCTTCTAATCCCCGTCCCATACCAATCGGCCAATTCATTGGGTAAGACTCAATATCCAATAGTTCCTCTAATTCTTCTAATAAGTCTAATGGTTCCCGACCATCACGATCCAACTTATTGATGAAGGTGAAAATTGGGATTCCTCTTTTTTTCACGACTTGAAAAAGTTTCTTTGTTTGCGCTTCAATCCCTTTGGCACTATCAATAACCATGACGGCACTATCCACTGCCATCAGTGTTCGATAAGTATCTTCAGAGAAATCCTCATGTCCTGGCGTATCTAAAATGTTCACTTTTTTATCTTGGTAATCAAATTGCATCACTGAACTTGTCACAGAAATCCCACGTTGTTTTTCAATTTCCATCCAGTCAGATTTGGCAAAATTGCCTGTTTTTTTTCCTTTTACAGTTCCTGCTTGGCGAATAGCGCCGCCAAATAATAATAACTGCTCTGTGATAGTCGTTTTCCCAGCATCAGGATGGGAAATAATCGCAAATGTTCGCCGACTATCTACCTGTTCTTTTAAATTTGTATTTTTCATATAGTGTCACTCGTTAAGAGCACTTGCCTCCTCTTATAGCTTGTCTTACTTACACAACTGATTTAGTATAGCATGATTTGAATGGTAAAAAAAGATTCCCTTTAGCAAGTAGCTTTTTCTTTTAAATTTTATTGGCGGTAGTAATAGGTTTCTGGTGAATAGTTTCCGCCTTGTTGCCCTATGACAACTCGTGGTCTAGATGTATCCGAGCGATCGCCGTCAGGATTTTCAAAGCCAATTTTAAATAATCCTAAGGCTGCACCTGTCGTACCATCAGTCAAACTGGCATATGGAATCGTACTCGTTTGATCCGAATTTTCCACGCCATGGACAGTTAAATTCTTATTTGTAGACCCGTCAGAATAAATAATTAACGTATCTTCTGTACCATTTTCCCACGTACCTACTAAAGAAGAAAAATTATTATTGTTAATTTCTTCAATATTTAAATCTGTTTCAGCTTGGTTTTCAGATGGTTCGGTTACCAACTATTGACTACTGGTACTTGTTACTGAGGTAGTTGAAGTAGTGCTAGTCAGTTCACTTTTTGAAGTCGATGAACTCGTTTCTTCGGCACTTTGACAGCCACTTAGTAAAAGTACTGGTACAAATAATAAAAATAGTTTTTTCATGTCCCTTCCCCCTAATTCGTGTTCTTGATTTTACCCATTTAATAAGATTAATCGCCTTATCTTTATTTTACTATATGAGTTGTGATATGGCGAAGTACAAAAAGGACGTGTGACAAACTTCTGTCACACGCCTTAACATACATAACCGATTTATAAAAGCTACTCTTTCAACACTCAGTCGAAAACTTGAGAAGCAATTTTCGGAATTTCGCGATTTATTATTGAAAGCTTACTGGATAAGCCCTAATCTTTCTGCAATTTTTTCATCTTCTTGGCTCGTCATCCTCGAAGTCTTTTTTAAAGAAGCGACGTTCCTCCTCGGGCTCTTCATTTTCCTCTTGAATTTCGCTAAAGACAACTTTTATTTTTAAGACACGGCTTCCTTCCATTTCTTCGGAAGTTAGCGTTATATTATCAACCTTAAATGATAACTTTTCACCTTCATCAGGAATCGTTCCTAATGCTGTAATCAAGTAGCCAGCCATCGTATCAACATCCGACATGTGCAAATTCGTTCCAAATAATTCATTGAACTCATCAATTAACATTCGACCTTGGATAAGGTATTCTCGATCTGATATTTTCTCATATAGATTCTCAACTTCATCTGTTTCGTCGTCAATCTCGCCGACAATTTCCTCTAATAAATCTTCCAACGTCACAATCCCTACTACACCACCATATTCATCTAATAGGATAGCCATTTGGTTTTGTGTTCGCTTCAATTCATATAATAAATCATCAATAAAGACAGTTTCTGGGACAAATAGTGGTTCTTGCAAGATTTCTTGTAGCACTAATTGATCAAAACCAACTTTGTAAGCTGCTTTTAATAAATTTTTGGTATGCAAGACACCAATGACTTTATCTTTGTCTTCATTATAGACTGGAATTCTAGAGAAGTTTTCTTGTAAGACTCTGGTTAAGATTTCACTTACTGAATCATTTATGTCTACCATAAATGCATCCGTACGAGGGACCATTACTTCACGAGCTACTTTTGTATCTAAAGAAAAGACACCTTGTAACATTTCAAGTTCGTCATCCTCTAGGACACCTTCTGTTTCAAGCATATAACGCATTTCATCACGCGTCATTTTTTCGTCTACATCATCAAATTTCATTGGGGTAATTCTAGCCAATAAGCTTGTCGAAGCCGACAGCAACCATACGAATGGTTTCATCACGATTCCTATTGCTTGAATCACTCCTGAGGTAGCCTGTGCAATTTCTTCTGATTTGTTTAATGCCACTCGTTTTGGATAAAGCTCACCAAACACAATTGATACGTAGGTCAAAATAGCTAAAATAATCAGATTTGCAAGACTCTTTGCAGCAGATGTGCCACCTAGCACTGGTGCCAACTTATCCGTCAAACTCTCTGCCAAGGAAGCCCCTGACAAAATGTTTACTAAGGTAATCCCAACTTGGATTGTCGATAAGAAATTGGTGGGATTTTCAAGAATCTTCAACAACTTTTTGGATTTAAGATTTCCCTCTTCTGCTTTTTGTTCCACACGATTTTTGTTGATGGATACAACAGAAATTTCGGCGGCAGCCAGAAAAGCATTGATTAGTGTTAAAACAATCAAAATTAAAATTTGCGCTAAAAGCGACTGACTCTCGGGGTCAGCATTCATAGTTTTTTCTCTCCTTATTCATAAAAAAATAGTAAAAAAAAGCATGGATAAATCCACGCTAAAATCGTATCATAAAGATTCTTTCTTTGCAACAGAATCCTTTTTGCCATCGTCATCTTTATGACTTCTGGCATCTTGAATCATTTTATAAACAAAAACAATAATAGTCCGACAGATTGCATAAAAAGGTACGCCTAGAAAGATACCCAGTAAGCCTGCTAAATTACCAGCTACTAGCAAAACGATGATGATTGTTAATGGGTGAATGGCGAGTGACTTGCCGATAACATTCGGATAGATGATGTTTCCATCTAATTGTTGCACGACTAAAACTACAATACAGCACAACAATGCTTTGAATGGATCATTGAAGATTGTTACCAAAACAGCTGGTAATAGACCGATATACGGACCCAGATAAGGAATCAAGTTAGCAAAACCAGCAATGACCCCAAATAAGAAGGCATAATCGACACCAATCAGCCAATAACCTAAAAAAGTAAAGGTTCCGACAAAAAGACATTCAATCGCTTGACCACTAATATAATTCGAGAGTGTCTTATTAAGCTGTCCCATCAAGTCTGACACTTGGGAGCTACGTTTTGGTGATAAGACTTTTTCGACGTTTGGTACAAATTTATGACCATCTTTTAACATATAAAACAAAATAAATGGCGCGGTAATCACTATCATCGCCGCATTGGCAATTGTCGATACGATTGAGCCCAAGCTACTAGAAAGGCCACTTAAAAAATTTTGCAAAATTGATCCATATGAAAGATTAAATTTATCAAGTTCCTCCATCACATCCACTTTTTTTAACCACTCTGTTTGTGAAATATTATAGAGCCAACTTTCCACATCTGAAACAAATGATGGGATATTTGTCGCTAGTTGGGCAATTTGGTTGACCAAATTCGGAATAACACTGACAACAATCAAGACTAGTGCCACTATTAGTAAAATAAATACTAGGGCAATCGCTAAAATTCGTTTAAAGTGGAACCGCTCTGTTAATAAACTAACCACTGGGTTTAAGACGTAATACAAAAACCCTGCAATTAAAACAGGTATAAATAAGGTAGAAAAAAATGTTCCTACTGGTTGAAATAAAAACCCAATCTTACTCAGTACGTAGATGAGTGTCGCACCAATCAAAATTTCTACAGACCAAAAAAGCAAATGTTGTCTCTTTTTTGAATTTAGCAATAGACTTCCCCCTTTTATAGGCTTTATTATATGTTATTTAGGCATAAAAGAAAACTTTAGAGTCAATTTTCTACTTCTTTACAGTGTGAGAAAAAAAAGTGTATAGTTATCCTAATAAAACGATGAGGTGACCAGATGATCATAAGACAAACAAAAGATACATTAAGCCAAATATATTTGGATGCATTAGCTTTACGAAAAGAAGTCTTTGTAGATGAACAAAAAGTGCCAGTAGAGCTAGAAATCGATCAAGATGAAGCACATGCGATTCATTTCGTATTGTATGAAGCAAGCCAACCGATAGCGACAGCGCGTATTCTAGAAAAAGCGAATGGTGTGGCAAAACTACAACGGATGGCTGTCAAAAAAACTGCTAGAGGAACCGGCAATGGTGCACTACTAATAAAAGAAATCGAAAAAAGATGTGAAGAACTAGCATTTACTCGTATTGAATTAGGCGCACAAGTAACCGCGGAAGGATTCTATCGAGCACTGGGCTTCAAACCCTTTGGTGACTACTTTCAAGATGCAGGTATCAAGCATATTGCTATGCAAAAAGTACTCATGGAGTAAAGTTGATGTGGCTAATTCATCGTATAGCGTCAAAAAAATAGCTATTAGCAAAAAGACCATAGAACCTAAAAGTTTAAGAAACAACTTTCGAATTCTATGGTCTTTTTGCATGTAGCTGAACACTTCTGTCTCAGCCTTCTGGACTACTTTCATAGTCGATTATCTTTGTGACAATTGCTTATAGCGATCATACCAGATATCAACATACCCTTCAGAAAACGGCCCTTCCCCATTATTTATCCAATCAACCAAAATTTTGACATTTTCTTTCAAAATAAAGTCAATATCACGAGGATAGTGCATCATCTTCTTGTGTAACTCGTATTCATCGACGTCAAGTAGGCGCTTTTCACCATCAGGAAATACTTTAATGTCCAAATCATAGTCAATGTATTTTAGTGCTTCTTCATCCAAAAGATAAGGCGAAGCTAGATTGCAATAATAAGAAACACCTTTTTCTCGAATCATCGCAATGACATTGAACCAATATTTTTTATGAAAGTATACAATGGCTGGTTCACGTGTAACCCAACGTCTACCATCTGATTCCGTGACCAACGTATGGTCATTTAATCCAATCATTGAATATTCGCTTGTCTTCAATACCATGGTATCACGCCACGTTCGGTGCAAATTGCCATCGTGTTTGTAGCTTTGAATGCTGACAAACTCTCCTTCTTTCGGAACTCGCATAGCAACCCTTCCCTCAGCGAAACATCAACGCAATAGTTTAGTGGAATCCACCAATATCAGTAATATTATAACAATAAAAAATTTTTTTGCCTAGCACTATTCTTTATTGTTTCCCATTTTTCTTCAATTGCTCGACAAGTTTCTGTTGGGGCTTTGGAAAGACATAATTAGCGAAGTCCTTTTGTTTAACCCAATTTAGCTCTTGGCTTACATCTTGACCAACTTTGCGACCATAAAACAAAAGTACGTGCCATTTTAAGTGACTAAAGATATGGGTCACTTCTCCTAAATGCCGTGTTTGCCAAATGACATCACCATAATCTGAAAATGGCTCAATCGTCTCCTCTGCGACTAGACCTAGATCAAGCTGCTGATCACTTTTATCCCATGTACGCTGAATAGTCCGGTACTCATCCTCTGATACCTCTTGCATTGGAAAGAGCCACATATTGGCTAATAAACCTTCAGATGGTCGCTTCACTAAGGCAAACTCATGGTCCGCATTCTCAATCGCCGCAGCCAAATAATACAGGTTCTTTGGTTTTTGTTTTTTTGATTTAACAGGAAAAGCAGTGGTCTGCTCCGTTTTATACGCATAACAAAAATCGATAAGCGGACAGCGCTGGCAATCTGGAGAAGTCGGCGTGCAAATACTCGAGCCTAAATCCATAAAGGCTTGATTCATCTCTCCAGGTTCCACCGGCGATAATATATCGCGCACATACGCGTCAAACACTTTCCGTGTGCTGGCTTTTGCGATGTCGTCAGTGATGCCAAATAGACGACTGGTGACGCGCATCACATTGCCGTCAATAGCCGGCTCAGCAATGCCAAATGCAATACTTGCAATCGCACCTGTAGTATACGGCCCAATTCCCTTTAATTCACGAATCTCCGCGACCCTTTTTGGAAATTGACCCCCATACTCAGTGACAATTTGTTTGGCCGCGACTTGTAAATTCCTAGCTCGTGAATAATAGCCTAACCCTTCCCAGACTTTTAGTAATTTGTCTTCCGGTGCATTAGCTAAGTCCTGAATGGTAGGAAATTCTTTCATAAAGCGGTAATAATAACCAATGACCGTTTCAACTCTGGTCTGTTGGAGCATAATTTCTGAAATCCAAATCGCATAGGGATCTCGGTATTCCCGCCAAGGTAATTGGCGCTTCTCGCGATGGTACCAAATTAAAAAGGCCTCTTGAAAAGCGCTAATAGTTGCTTGTGACCAGTTCATTTTATTCTGACTCATCTATACATTCCCTATCTATAAACTCTTGAATCTGCTCGATTGCAAATCCTTTCGCATATAAGCCTTGTTTTACTTTTTGTCTTCTTTTAACGAGCGACAAACGCTGATTTTTGCGCCAAAGCAACCAGCCCGCCTTCTCCAACGCCAAGTTTTCTTCTTGTTCATCTTCTTCAATCTCTATCTGTCCCATCACTTGTTCGATAACTTGAGATTGATAACCTTTTTGAAGCAAGCCTAACCGAATTTTTTGCAGTCGTTCGCGATGACTTTTGTGATGAATGCGCTGATTTAATTTCATCGCCGTACGAAGTGCTAAGTCAACTTCACTTTGCTCGTCAAACAATTGGAGCGCATCTTGAATAATTGTTTCTTTTATCCCTTTTTGCTTCAGTTTTTGTTGAATTTGCTTTGGTCCTTTATCGGATAACGCAAGCTGAGTGCGGACATAGCTCTGCGCATAAAAAGTATCGTCAATCACCTGTAGTTCCGCGAGTCGCTCGATAATTTTTTTGCGATTTTCACTGGTAAATTCCTTTTCTTTCAAAAAGCGGTCGACTTCTTGGACTGTTCGCAATTGATAACTAATATAGTTTAAAGCAAGTTGCAACCCGCGATCATAGCTCGCCTTATACACAAGCTTGTCCCACTCGTCTGAGCTAAGTTCATTGTCTTTTATTAAGCGAAATTCCACTAGCAAATCTTCTGAGACAAGTAATGAAACATCATTGTCAAATTCTACTTGGTAGCTATCTTTTTTATGTTTGCTTACCTTTATGACTTTCATGCGCCCAACTCCAATCCTTTTTCAGTGTACCATATTTTTTTCGGCTCGGCATGTATGTTACAATTAGAAGAATACAATTTCAAAGGAGCTTTCAATGATACAAGCAGCAATCAAAAAAGGGCAAACAGTCCAACTAAAAATCAAACGATTAGGCATAAACGGGGAAGGAATCGGGTATTTTCGTAATCTAATTCTATTCATTCCAAACGCCCTACCTGGTGAAGAAGTCGTGGCGACAGTAACCAACGTTTCGCAAAAATTTGCTGAAGGCCAAGTCACTAAAATTGTCAAAAAAAGCCCCAATCGTATCACACCACCTTGCCATGTTTATGAAGAATGCGGGGGCTGTCAACTACAACATCTATCCTACAACAAGCAACTGGTATTTAAGCGGGATTTACTAAAGCAAGCACTGCAAAAATTCAAACCAAAAGGCTACCAAGAATTTGACTTACGACCAACGATTGGCATGGATGATCCTTGGCATTACCGTAATAAAGCTCAATTCCAACTAAGATATTCTAATAAGCGTCAACGAATTGAAGCTGGACTCTATCGTCCGAATAGTCACGAACTAGTGCCGATTGATGATTGCTTAGTTCAAGAGCCGCAAACGCAGCAAGTCCTAAACACAACGGTCCAACTCTTAAACAAATACAACGTACCTGTTTATGACGAGAAGAAAAACAGCGGCATCTTTCGGACATTGATGGTGCGAATTGGTGTCATAACCAATGAACTACAACTTGTCTTTATTACCAATTCAGAAAAATTTCCATCCAAACAAGCACTAATAAGAGAACTGACGACTCGTTTACCAAACGTCGTATCAATCATGCAAAATATCCAAAACAAAAAGACTTCGCTCGTAATGGGTGAGAAAACGGTCAACCTTTGGGGCAAAGATACAATTGAAGAACAAATCAACGAAGTAACGTTTGATTTATCCGCACGCGCCTTCTTCCAATTAAATCCTTATCAGACAAGTGTTCTCTATCAAGAAGCCATTCGTGCTCTTGACTATCAGTCGTCAGATACTGTCATTGACGCCTATTGTGGTGTCGGAACAATTGGTTTAAGTGTCGCCCCATTTGTTAAACAAGTCCGTGGCATGGATACCATTTCGCAAGCAATTACCGATGCCAAAAAAAATGCCCAACGAAAAGGACTTACAAATACGCACTATGAGACTGGCACCGCTGAAGATCTGATTCCAAAATGGGTGAAAGATGGCTACCATGCAGATGCCATCGTCGTTGACCCACCACGCACCGGTTTGGATGACAAATTATTACAAACCCTCTTGCGTCACCCTAGCAAACGGTTGGTCTATGTCTCTTGTAACGTCTCCACCCTTGCACGTGACCTCGTACAACTGGCAAAAGTCTATCGTGTTGATTATTTGCAATCTGTCGATATGTTTCCCCAGACTGCTCGCTGCGAAGTCGTCGTAAAACTAACTAAAAAATAGGTTGTAATAAAAGCGTCTAGCTCCGCGCAATAAGTCAGAAATTCTAAAAATTGCTCTTCAAATTTTTAAGAAGTTTTGACTTATTGCAAAGAGAGCTACTTTTAGAACAATTCTTAATTAGGTTGTGACAATAGCAGTTTTGTACTGCAAAAAAAACCATAAACGCCAAAAGTTTGAGACATAACTTTTTGGATTTTACGGTCTTTTTGCTTCGTGTTGCATCATTCTGTCTTGTTTTTTTACAACATATCAAACAAACTAAGTTGGTTTTCATCTGGTAAATCTTTTAAGACACCATTATCTGTCATGTATTCAATCAAGGTTTTCGAAACTTTCCCCCGATTCGCTAAATCTTCTTTAGATAAGAATGGACCATCCTTACGCGCTTCGACGATTTGCTTAGCAACACTTAGCCCCAAACTAGGAACAGCGCGAAACGGTGCAATCAATGTATCACCATCAATAACAAAGTTTTCAGCATCTGATTTATATAAATCAATCATCCCAAAGTTATACCCTCGCTCTAGCATTTCATTACAAAGTTCAAGTACGGTCAAGAGATTTTTTTCTTTGGTCGAGGCATCCATTCCTTTGTCATTGATTTCTTTCATCAAATCTTTCACTGCTTGTTTTCCCTTACTCATCGCCACCAGATCAAAATCGGCCGCGCGAACTGAAAAATACGCACAGTAATAAAGAATCGGGAAATACACTTTAAAATATGCAACCCGTAAGGCCATCAACACATACGCCGCAGCATGGGCTTTCGGGAACATATATTTTATTTTTAAACAAGAATCAATGTACCACTCTGGCACATTTTGTTTGCGCATCTCTTCTTGCCAATCATCAGGAATACCTTTTCCTTTACGGACACTTTCCATGATTTTAAACGCTAGCCCATCATCCAAGCCCGCATGAATTAAGTAAACCATAATATCATCCCGACAGCCGATGACATTGGCTAAGTTCGCCTCACCACGACGAATCAACTCTTCAGCGTTGCCTAACCAAACATCGGTTCCATGTGATAAACCAGAGATTTGTAATAATTCCGCAAACGTTGACGGATGGGTTTGCTCAAGCATACCTCGGACAAACCGTGTTCCAAATTCAGGAATACCTAACGTCCCCGTCTTTGAATAGATAGCCTCTTGCGTTACACCTAAGACATCTGTCCCTTCAAAAATTTTCATCACTTCGGGGTCATCAGTCGGAATGGTTTTCGGATCAATTCCAGATAAATCTTGTAACATACGAATCACTGTCGGATCATCATGACCGAGAATATCAAGCTTTAAGATGTTGTCATGAATGGAATGGAAATCAAAGTGAGTGGTTTTCCATTCCGAGTGAATATCATCTGCCGGAAATTGAATCGGTGTGAAATCATACACGTCCATATAATCAGGAATAACAATGATTCCCCCTGGATGCTGACCGGTCGTTCGCTTGACACCCGTCGCACCTTTAGCGAGTCGGTCAATTTCCGCACCACGAAAATGCAAATTGTGGTCTCTTTCATAGCCTTTTACAAAGCCATACGCCGTTTTGTCAGCAACCGTACCAATCGTCCCTGCACGATACACATAATCTTCACCGAATAAGACTTTTGTATAATTGTGGGCTTCAGGTTGATATTCACCAGAAAAATTCAAATCAATATCTGGTACTTTGTCGCCATGGAAACCTAAAAAGGTCTCGAAAGGAATATCATGACCGTCTTTTTTAAGTCGTGCATCACATTTCGGACATTTCTTTTCAGGCATATCGAATCCTGAGCCAAACGAACCGTCTTCATAAAACTCAGAGTACTGGCAGTTTGGACAATAGTAATGCGGAGCTAATGGATTCACCTCAGTAATACCAGTCATTGTTGCTACAAAACTAGAACCGACTGATCCCCTAGAACCTACAAGATAGCCATCTTGATTACTTTTATGCACCAATTTTTGAGAAATAAGATAGATAACAGAAAACCCATTACCGATAATCGAATGCAATTCTTTTTCGAGGCGTTTTTCTACGATATCTGGCAAAGGATCACCATACAATTCTTTGGCTCGAGTATAACTTAATTGCGTAATTTCTTCTTCAGAACCAGGAATTTTAGGCGTATACAACTTATCTTTGACTGGCACTACTGTCTCACATCGGTCGACTAACGCATTCGGATTGGTCACAACGACCTCTTGTGCACGCTCACTACCTAAAAAGTCAAACTCTCGCAGCATATCATCAGTTGTACGGAAGTGCACTTTGGGTAGACTATGACGATTTAAAGGATTGGCCCCACCCATGGAATTAATCAGTATTTTGCGATAGATACTGTCTTCTTCATTCAAGTAATGGACATTTCCGGTCGCTACTACCGGTTTATTTAATTCATCACCAATTTGTATTAAGTTAGTAATAATTTCTTCCAAATCAGCTTCGTTTTTTATTAATTCTTGCTCAATTAATGGTGCATACACGGGTTTTGGCATGATTTCAATATAATCATAAAATTCTGCCAGCTTTTTCGCAGCTTCGACCCCTTTTTGCATCATCGCAACAAAGACCTCTCCTTTGTCACAGCCTGATCCGACAATCAATCCTTCACGCAGCTTGACTAATTCAGAGCGTGGAATTCTAGGAACCTTATCATGGAAATAAGTGACATTGGACATTGAGATTAATTTAAATAAGTTTTTCAACCCTTTTTGCGTCTGTACCAAAATCGTCGCATGAAATGGTCTCGCCGCCCGATAACTATTTTCTCCGCCGACATGGCGATTAAGGTCTTCATGTAAAAACATCTTGTGATGCTCCATTGCCTCTTTCACAAAAATCCAAGCCAAATGCCCTGTCGCTTCCGCATCGTAAATCGCACGGTGATGTTGTTCGAGACTTACACCGAATTTTTTTGACAAGACACCTAAACCAAACCGTTTAAATTCCGGATAAAGGTAGCGGGCTAGCTCGAGTGTATCAATCACGGGATTTTCCGCTTCAGGAATACCATATTTTCGATAACTAGTATTCAAAAAGCCCATATCAAATGACGCATTATGTGCGACCAAAACCGCTCCTTCTGAAAATTCGCGAAATAGACGCAATACTTCTTCTTCCGATTTTGACCCACGAACCATTTCATCCGTAATTCCAGTCAAATTGATGGTAGTATTCGATAATGGGTGCCCAGGATCAATAAATTCATCAAAAGATGCTTCTACATTCCCTTTGTGCATTTTCACCGCGGCTAATTCAATAATCGTATCGTAAACAGCTGACAGTCCCGTTGTCTCCACGTCAAAGACGACATAAGTTGCATCGGCTAGTGGCGTTGGTTTTGGATTGTATGCCACTTGGACACCGTCATCGACAATATTTGCCTCTACCCCGTAAATCATTTTAATTCCGGCTTTTTTAGCTGCTTGGTGAGCATCAGGAAAAGATTGTGCGCCTCCATGATCGGTAATAGCGATGGCTTTATGTCCCCACTTAGCTGCTTGGGCCACGAAATCTCCGACTTTATTTGTTGCATCCATTTGGCTCATATTGGAATGCACGTGTAGTTCAACCCGTTTTTGATCCTCAGGTGCACGATCGACTCGTTGTGCATGAGTGACTTCCACCAAATCTTGGGCATTCATGACCAAATCACGCATAAACGTATCTTCTTGGATGCTTCCTCTGACTTTTAGCCATTTTCCAGTTTGAATTGCATCAAATATCTGTTCATCTTTTTCACCAGATGAGAACTTTTTAACAATAAAGGAAGACGTGTAGTCAGTAATTTTTAAAATCAAAATTTTTCTTTTCGATCGTAATTCGCGGACTTCTTTATCGAAAATGTAGCCTTCGATCGTAATTCTACGCTCTTCTTCCAAAATATTGCCCATTGGTGTAATTAATTCTTCTTTCGGAATAGCTCTTCCTAACGCAATCGGACCATCATAGGCTGGACCATCTTTCTCTGCGGCTTTGGCTCTTTGTTCATGCAAAGCAACTGCCTCTGCAGCTTGCTTCATAAAAATTTCTTGTTGGTTTTTTTTGCGTTCCTCGTGCGCCTCTAAATCTTGCAGTGCTTGTGTTTGATCAAATTCTGCGACAAAGCGCAATTTCGGAAAGCCAGCTTGTTGAAACAGCTGAGCTAAGGTTGGAAAATACTGCTGCATTACTAAAGAGATAGCCGATTCATTGGCTACTTTAATGGTCACCTGATCATTTGCAACAGTGGGAATGCAGTCTTTTACTACCTGCTGAATAAACGGTGTAGCAAATGGTTGGTTTTCATTAATAAATTGCCAATACTCAACTAACTGTGTGCCATCATAAGCATGATTTGTCGCTTCTATCTGTAACTCGACCGTTGCGATTTGTTGAAAAGCTAAAGTTAAATTTTGTAAAAAAATCTGATACAGGTCAATCGGTAAAATTTCCGCAAATAAAAGTTGAAACGTCCATTTTCTTGATTCGGTATGGACGAGAACTTGTTTTAATTGTCCGCTTTTTAAGAGCGGTGTGTTTTTAATTGATTCTGGTAGTTGCATTTGCTCCAGAAGTATGTCATATTTTGCTTTTTGATTTTCCAAAAAGTACGCCTCCTTACCATTCTAGTCAAATGCTCAGTATAAACTATACCATTTTTTTGCTTTTAACGTTGCTTTAACGAAAAAAAATTGTCGAATACGGAATCCATACCCGACAGCCTTTCCTTTTCATTCATTGGTGTGAGTTAGAATAGCCAGCGTTGCTACTAACTCTTCCTTGCGTATTTCAAGCGAATCTCCTGACTGATGAAGCTTAATTTCTACAATACCTTCTTTGGCTTTCTTTCCAATCGTAATGCGGATTGGACAGCCTATTAAATCCGCATCGGCAAATTTCACACCTGCACGCTCAACACGATCATCCAACAAAACTTCGTATTCTGCTTGTTCCATTTGCTCAACTATTTCATCGGTAAGTTGCTGCTGATCGCTGTCTTGGTAATCAATTGGAACCACATGAGCATCGAATGGTGCTACCGTATTGGGCCATTGAATTTTATTTTCGTCGCAATGTTGTTCGACAATCAATGAGAGCAAACGACTCACACCAATACTGCAATAACAAATACGAGTGGGTACTGCTTGACCAGTTTCATCAATAAACTGCGCTGAAAGTGCCTGACTATATTCTTTTGACATGGTCATCATATGACCGATTTTCAGCCCTTTTTCAATGCGAAGCGTCTCCTCACCGTCAAGCATTAAGTCCCCTTCTTGTACCATCCGAAAATCACTATAGGACGAAATATGGAAGTCACGAGGACTATTCACATTCAGATAAAGATAGCCCTCTTCATCAGCATAACAAGTCATATTCGTTAAATCTTGTAGATAGGTATCAGCAATAACCGTGATTTCAGGTGACGAATGGACAGGTGTAACCACCCCATTCGTCGCATCGAAATACAGTTGCTTTTGTTCTTTTGAAGCTGGAATAACTTGTTTTTCGGGATAAAATAGCTTGACCTTTTCCAGATTTAACTGATCACTGGCTCGTAATACTATCAGAGTCGGCTGCTCATCAACAAAATATAAATAAGAGCGAATGGTTATTTCTTGGTCCGCTGTTTGTGCTACTTTTTCTAACGGTAGTGGCGGTTGGTCCGACGTTTTCCCTTGGTATTTTGCTTCTGCTAAGTCTAAAGTGGCAACGTATGTACCTTGGTCTGATAAACAAAGTTGTTCATCTCCAAATGATGCTAAGGCCATAAACTCTTTGACTTTTTCAATGCCTACTCGGTTCGTATGGCCCAATACGAGATGATACGTTAGCCCACATCGAGCCAAAATAGTTTTGATGCTTGATTCTACTTGCTGATAGGTTTGCTCCAAGCTCACTGCACCGGCATGAAAGGAATAAAAATCAGTCATTAAAAATTCCCGACTATACAAAAATCCAAACTTTGGCTTCTTTTCATCACGGTACTTCATCTGCACTTGATACAGTTTCAGTGGCAGTTTTCTATAGGATTGCACTTCATTTCTTACTAGCTCAATGAATGCTTTCTCCTGCGAGGGTGCGAGCATGTATTGCCTTTGATTCCGATCACTCACTTCAAATAAAGATGACGTACAAAGACGTCGACAAGCATCATCTTGCCAATAATCCATAGGCAAGATATTCGGCATTTGCATTTCATTTGCACCTATCGCATCTAGCTCATCTTTAATGATCGCAGTAATTTTTTTCATAACTCTTTGTGCAAGAGGCAAATAAGCATATACCCCTGTCGCTATTTGCCGAATATAACCAGCCCTAACCAACAATTGATGGCTACGCACATCGGCCTCACTCGGTGTTTCTCGTAAAGTCGGCACTAATAAGTGTGATTGCTTCATTTTTTTCTCCCTTTATTTCCCCATTAAAAGAAAAAGCGCTGAATATCATTCCAAGTAACCAAAATCATTAATAACATCATAAAGCCAAAGCCAATCAACGTAATGATGCCTTCTTTTTCTTGACTCAACGGTTTTCCACGAACGCCTTCAATGATATTTAAGACCAACTTGCCACCATCTAAAGCAGGTATTGGCAGTAGGTTAAATATTCCAAGGTTCATAGAAATCATCGCCATGACACCGATGATCGTCGTCCAACCTTGCGTAGCAGCTTGTGAAGAAATCTGGTAAATTGCAACTGGTCCGCCGAGTTTATCCAGACTAAAGCTTTTTAAAAGTGAACCCAGAGCAACAAATATTTGAACAAAACTATTGATACTCATAGTAAACGCGCCAATTATCTTATCCATGATACCCGTTTTCATCGATATCCCAACACCAACTTGGTAGACTGTTTGGTCATTCACGGTATTTTTTTTAGGTGTCATGGTCACCGTTTTAGACTGGCTTCCGCTTTTATAGACAACCGTCAGTTCATCAGATCCATTTTTTTGTACAGCTTGCGTAAGCTCTGACCAATTCGATACCGTCGTACCATTAATTTCTTGAATGGTGTCACCTGTTTTTAGGCCAGCTGTGGCGGCCGGACTATCAGTCGCCACACTTCCTATTTTCGTCGACTGAGGATCTTGAACGCCACCTTGCAGCAAAATTAAAATAAAAAACAAAAAGACCGCCAAAATGAAATTATTCATCGGTCCAGCAAAATTGGTTAGCATTCGTTGCCAAAGCTTGGCAGATTGAAACTGGACGTCTCGTGGTGCAATACGGACTTCTGTACCATCCTCTTCAATAATGGTTGCAATGGGTGACACGTAAAATTGTTGCTCATCGGCCTCTTGTCCATTAACATATCCAGTAATGGTTAGCTCATCAACTAAATTTTGTGCAGTGACCTCCACTGGGACGGCATTGGTCAATTGAATTTTTTTACTCGTATTTATTTTTATGACATTGTTTTGCTCATCCAAGACAAGCTGGACAAACATCCCGGGTTTTAATCCATCCTCTTCTTCAAATCCAGCCATCCGCACATATCCGCCTAATGGAAGAATCCGAATTGTATAAGTCGTGCCATCTTTTCCTTGATGAGAAAAAATCTTAGGTCCCATTCCGATTGCAAATTCACGTACTAAAATCCCGGCACGTTTTGCAAAATAAAAATGACCAAATTCATGGACAACGACAACAATTGAAAATATAAAAAGGAACACTAAAAGTGCCTTCATTTTGTATCCTCGCTTTCGATCTTTTTTCTATTCTATGGCAATAGACTATTCAGTTTATTTTATCATACAAAAAAAGAATCACAATCAAACCACTTTTTTGTAATGAGAATTTAACGTTCACTCAAAAAGACCTCAATCACTTGTATACAAGTAACTGAGGCGTTGGTTAAAATATTCCTAACAAGTACATCATTGGAAAAACAAAAATCATGCTATCAAATCGATCCAAGATGCCCCCGTGTCCTGGTAGAATCGTTCCCGAATCTTTTACTTCAAAATGTCGTTTAATCGCTGATTCAACTAAATCACCAAATTGTCCAATAATCGATAAAACAATCGTTAAGCCAATCATGACAAAATAATTGTGCCCAAAATACGTATTCGCTGGAAAGACAAGCAAATAGACAATCGCAATGGCTAGCGCACAAGCAATCCCACCTAAGGCACCTTCAATCGTTTTATTCGGTGAAATTTCTGGCCATAGTTTTCGTTTGCCGTATTGTCTGCCAATCATATAGGCACCAATATCGGTCGCCCAGACAATAAATAAACCAAAAAATAAAACAACTACACTAGATGAACGCGCTAAAGCAAAGGACTCAAAACCAACACCAGCATAAAACATGGCAAGAATTGGATAGGCAGCTTCCTCAATCGTGTAGGTATTTTTTGAAATTACTGATAACCCAAGAAAGAGCATCACAATGAAATAAATCAGTGCGTACTTGGATGTCGTATCTGATAGGAAAGCAAACCAAGGATCTTTAGGTAATACAATTAGTACGGCTCCAATAATCGCCAAAACACCTTCAATACTCACTACCGTCAGTTGTTTCATGCGAAATAATTCATATACGCCGACACCAGCAAATACTGCTGCCATAAGATTCACTGCTTGACCACCAAAATCAAAAAATACAATTGGTAAAAATAGCGCCAACGCCACGACAGCAGTGATCACTCTTTGTCTCATTTCTTTTCCTCCTTCACGCCACCAAAGCGACGATCTCGATGCTGATAAATCGCAATCGCCTCCTCTAATAGCTTATCATCAAAGTCAGGCCAAAACGCCTTTGTAAAGAAGAATTCTGAATAGGCGATTTGCCATAGTAAAAAATTACTAATCCGTTCTTCACCACTAGTCCGAATTACTAGCGAAGGATCTCTCAATTCTATAGGCAAAAAGCCCGTCATTAAATGCTTCGCTAAAACCTCTTCTGAAATACCATCGACAGCCAATTGATTCTCTTTTACTTCTGATGCAATCTCTTGGACAGCTGTAATAATCTCTGCTCTGCTTCCATAGTTTAACGCAAAGTTTAAGACCATACCCGTGTTCATTTTGGTTTGATCAATTGCTCGTTTGACTGCCTTTTGAGTATGCGCAGGTAAATGCTCCTTGTACCCCATGACGTGGACTTTGACGTTTTCTTTGATTAATTCTGGTACAAATTTATCAAAAAAATCGACCGGTAACTGCATCAAAAAATCGACCTCTTCAGTCGGCCGTTTCCAATTTTCTGTCGAAAATGCGTACAGTGTAAGGACTTTAACCCCAAGTTTCGAAGCATGCTTCGTT
Source organism: Enterococcus italicus (assembly GCF_023743875.1). Classification (NCBI taxonomy): domain Bacteria; kingdom Bacillati; phylum Bacillota; class Bacilli; order Lactobacillales; family Enterococcaceae; genus Enterococcus; species Enterococcus italicus. The sequence goes on along the minus strand of NZ_JAMRVB010000001.1, from coordinate 594,707 downwards.
ATTTTTTTTACAGTCTCCATGCCTTCTTTATGGCCAGCTACTCTTGGGAGACGACGATTTTGGGCCCATCTGCCATTACCATCCATAATAATTGCGATATGCTCAGGAACTGGCAGCGTTGGATCAAACGCATGCTCTGCTTCTTCTTGTTTGTATTTCTTCTTTTCCGGAAAAAAACGCAACATCTCTTTCGCTCCTATCACTTGTTAGTCGGCTCTACCTAGTATTTTTTTGATACTTGACGCCAATCGGTATTTAAATGGATTCGTAATAATTGTATAGATACCCAAATATTTGTAAGTATGGCCAGTAAATGACTGCTTAAATCGTAAAACGCCATCAGACCCATCAAACACTCCTTGCACACCATAAAAATTGTATCGCGGAATTTGATGCGCCACAGCATATGACATCATTAGGTGCTGAATACCATAAGGACCATAATATTTTTTAAACTCTTCATTAGTAAAACTAAATAAGTAGGTCACTTCCTGTGGTTGAATAATAAACATCGCACCAGATAAAATGATGGTCTCACCATGCTTTTGGACCAGCTCACTAGCTTCATTGATTCGTTTTTGATGTTGTTTCAACTGGTCTTGTAATTCTTTTAATTGATTTCTTTTCTTTTTGTGATTTGGTTTTTCTTGTAAGTCCGCCTCAAGCTTATCGATGTTTAGTTGAATGGCGCCCATCACTTCGCTTTGACTGGCTTGGTAGTTAACTAGATTTAGTTCCGCTACAATAAACTTCACCTTATCGCCATATGTTTCAAACGCTTCTTGATAATACGCCAAGTCTTTATCTTTAAATCCAATCCGATCAGCGGTCGATTGCGTATATTGCTTAAATAATGGTAATTCCTCATAAGTAAGCTCCCGGTATTGAATACCAAAATCTTTGGTTTTATTTAAGTAATATTTGCCATCTTTTTTATAGGAAGCAATCAAACTTTTTTCGTCTAAATTGGCTAGATCTTTAATAAACTCATAACTAACGATTGGTTGATGCTTGTCATAGACTGCACCAGCCGCCTTAAGATTTTTGTCCGCTTCTTGGCCAAGTTTTTCAATTATCTTTCCTTCATCATCAAACTTTTCCGAATGAAGATTGGGGACAATTTTTAACAATAATCCCTTATTCTTTTTTGCATATTTTTTTAATTCTGCTAAAAAAAACCCAACTAATTGTTCGTTGGAAAAATCCATGACCGGTCCGCCTGCCACTTCAAAAACTTTTCCTAAAAAAATCGAAGTACTATTTAAAAGCGCCGCGGCTATAATTTGTTGCTTTTCTTTCACGCCGACATATTCGGATTTCCAATGACGTTTCTCAACTAGGTCATGTTGGTAACTCGTTTGCATAAACATACCAAGCGGATGAGCTTGTTCAAACGCCATAAATTCTTGTTCTGTTAAGTGTACAAATTCCACTGCGTTCTCCTCACTTATATCAACTTCAAAATTGTCCGTGCTTTCATTTTATGCTATATCTAATTGAAAATAAACCAGTAATACGATCTATTCAAAGAACTTTAGCTATTTTTTTAAGAAAAAAATAAGAAAGTGCAATGAATGTTCTTGAATTAGCTATTATGTACCTCATCAAAAGACATGATGACCAAATAAAAAACACCCGAACGAGAAATAGCAAGATGATCCAAAGGAATGTACCACTTTAAAATGGCACCTAGGCTATTTCGCTAAACGTTCGGATGCTCAATCGATTGCTAAAGGAAGTTAAATTATACTTCTAATAATTCTTCTTCTTTGCTTGCTGCGATTTTATCTAATTCTTTGATGCTTGCATCAGTTAGCTCTTGAATTGTTTTTTCTGATGTACGCAAATCATCTTCCGTGATGTCTCCGGCTTTTTGTTGCTTTTTGTATGAATCCATCCCATCACGGCGCGCATTACGAATAGCAATTTTTGCTGATTCTGTTTCTTTTTTCACTTCTTTGACTAATTCTTTTCGGCGTTCTTCCGTTAATTGAGGAATGACCAAACGAATCACGTTACCGTCACTTGTCGGATTGATACCGATATCAGAAGCTAAAATTGCTTTTTCAATATCTTTTAATGTTGACTTATCAAAAGGTGTAATCATTAAAATACGGGCTTCAGGAATTGTGATTGAAGCCAATTGGTTAATCGGTGTTGGCGCACCATAGTACACCACTGAAATGCGATCAAGTAAGCTTGCATTCGCTCTACCTGCTCGGATTTGTCCAAGTTCACGTTGTAGATTTTCAGCTGTTTTTTCCATTTTTGTTTTAATTTCATTTAAAATTGCATCTGCCATTACTATTTCCCCCTTACAGTTGTTCCAATATGTTCCCCTAAAATTGCACGACGAATATTGCCTGGTTCATTCAAATTGAATACCAATAACGGAATATCATTGTCCATACTTAGTGAGCTTGCAGTCGAGTCCATCACTTGTAGACCTTTGGCAATAACTTCTAAGTGAGTCAATTCTTCAAATTTTATTGCCGCTTTGTCAACTTTTGGATCGGCTGAGTAGACACCATCAACATTGTTTTTAGCCATTAAAATAACATCTGCATTAATCTCTGCAGCTCGTAGCGCAGCTGTAGTATCGGTAGAAAAATAAGGGTTACCTGTTCCACCGGCAAAAATTACTACCCGTGCTTTTTCAAGATGACGTTCAGCACGTCGGCGAATATAAGGCTCGGCAATTTGGCGCATTTCAATCGATGTTTGTACGCGTGTTGGTACACCTTCGTTTTCAAGCGTATCTTGCAAAGCCAGTGCATTCATAACAGTTGCTAACATGCCCATGTAATCGGCTTGAGCGCGTTCCATACCCATTTGAGCACCAATTTGACCACGCCAAATGTTGCCACCACCGACAACGATTGCCAATTCCACACCTAAATCATGAACTTCTTTTAATTCTTTGACAATCTCTTTGATAGTCGGTGGGTTAATACCAAATCCTTCTTCACCTGCTAATGCTTCACCACTTAATTTTAATACTACTCGATTATACTTTGGTTTTACCATGCCTAATTCCTCCGTCTTAATGCTATTTCTATTTTACCATATACTTTTTTTACACGTCTGATTTAATGAACGTTTTAGAAAAAATACTATTTTCTTAAAAAAAAGGGAGCGCATTTCCATGCGTTCCCTTCTGTTTTGAGAACAGAATTATTTTTTCACTTGGCTCATAACTTCTTCAACAAAGTTATCTTCGCGTTTTTCGATACCTTCGCCAACTTCAAAACGGATAAATGATTTTACTGTAGCATTTTTTGCTGCAAGATATTTTGCAACAGTCACGTCTGGATCTTTAACGAATGGTTGGTCTACTAATGAAATTTCAGCTTTGAATTTGTTTAGACGGCCGACAACCATTTTTTCAACGATATTCGCTGGTTTCCCTTCGTTTAACGCTTGTTCAGTTAAAACTTGTTTTTCATGATCAAGTTCTGCTTGAGGAATTTGTGCTTCGTTTACGTAGCGAGGGTTGATTGCAGCAACGTGCATGGCAACATCTTTCGCTAATGCTTCGTCAGTTGTTCCTTCAAGGACAGTTAATACAGCAATACGTCCGCCCATGTGTAGGTAACCACCAAATGCTGAATTGTCATCTTTTTCAACAACTTCAAAACGACGGAAGCTGATTTTTTCACCAATTACTTGTGTTGCTTCGATTAAATCAGATTCGATAGTTCCTTTAGCTGTTGGTAATTTCATAGCAGCTTCTAAGTCAGCTGGTTTGTGTTCTGCAACTAATTCTGCGATTTCTTTAACTAATTCTTGGAACTTTTCGTTTTTAGAAACAAAGTCTGTTTCAGAGTTAATTTCAACGATTGAAGCAACGTTGCCTTTTACTGCTACAGAAGCTAAACCTTCTGCTGCAATACGGTCGTTTTTCTTAGCAGCTTTCGCCATACCTTTTTCACGTAATAAATCAACTGCTTTTTCAATGCTTCCTTCTACTTCAACTAATGCGCGTTTGGCATCCATCATGCCGACACCAGTCATGTCACGTAATTCTTTTACTAATTTTGCTGTTACTTGAGCCATCTTTAGTTTTCCTCCTAAATGTCATTCGTTCTTTTTAAAAAGAGCTGTTTCAAAGGAGCAACAGGCTTACGCCTAGCCTTTGAAACAGCTCCAATGAATATGAATTATTCTGCTGATTCGTTATCGCCTTCAACTACGTCTACGATTTCTTCGATTGAAGTTGCTTCGCCTTCTGATTCAGCTACAAAGTCTTCTTCAACTACTTGATCTTCACCTTGGTTACCTTCGATAAATGCGTCAGCCATTTTAGCAGTGATTAATTTCACGGCGCGGATAGCATCGTCATTTGAAGGAATTACTACATCGATTTCATCAGGGTCACAGTTTGTATCAACCATAGCCACGATTGGAATGTTTAATTTTTGAGCTTCTTGAACTGCAATACGTTCTTTACGAGGGTCAACAATGTACATTACATCTGGAATACGAGGCATGTCAGCGATACCGCCTAAGAATTTTTCTAAACGTTCGCGTTCTTTTTTGATTCCTACAACTTCTTTCTTAGGTAGGACTTCAAAAGTACCGTCTTCTTCCATTTTGTTGATTTGTTTCAAACGAGACACACGTTTTTGGATTGTTTCCCAGTTTGTTAATGTTCCACCTAACCAACGGTGGTTAACATAGTATTGACCAGAACGAATTGCTTCGTCTTTGATTGCTTCTTGCGCTTGTTTTTTTGTTCCTACAAAAAGAGCGATTCCGCCGTCTTCAGCGACTGCTTTCATGTAGTCATAAGCTGCATCTACTAATTTCACTGTCTTTTGTAAGTCAATGATGTAGATACCGTTTCTTTCAGTAAAGATGTATTTCTTCATTTTTGGGTTCCAGCGACGAGTTTGGTGACCAAAGTGTACGCCGGCTTCTAGTAATTGTTTCATAGAAATTACTGCCATTTTTTGTTTCCTCCAATTGGTTTTTGTTTTCCTCTCTTCTCCCATGACTCCTCAAAGAACTGAATATCAGCACCACTTTTCGGACAGGATAAGATGTGGATTTGTGTGAATCTATCACACCTGATAAATTATACTTGAACAATCGACTAATTGCAAGCAATTCTTTTCTTTCTTTTTCTGTTCATTTCAATAAATTTTTGATATGATTTGATAGAATAAAAATGAATTTTTATGCAAAGGAGAACACATATGAGGAAATCCGAACGTCATCAAGTGATTAAACGAATTATTCAAGAAAAAACCGTTCGTACCCAAGAGGAATTATTAGCTGAATTGAAAGAGCTGAATATTACTGCGACCCAAGCGACCATTTCCCGAGACATTCGCGACTTAAAAATCGTTAAGAAGGCCGATAAGGATGGTCTTGTGCGTTTTGAATTGTTTACGGAAGTCTCTGCAACTGAGGAACAGACCGATCACCAAGAATTATTCCGACAAATGAACGAATTTGTGACGAAAGTAGATGTCGCACAATTTTTAACTGTGCTTCACACACTTCCTAATAATGCACAACTCTTGTCCGCAAGTCTCGATGATTACCCGCTTCCGGGCAAAGTTGCGACCATCGCTGGTTTTGACACCATTGTCATTATTACTAAGTCAAATGATGATGCACTAGCCGTCGCCGATTTCTTTAATCAACAAATCGCCTTGTAATCACTAAATAAGTCTAAGATAGAACCGCTAGAAGACAATAGACCCTACCATCCAAATGTTTGCGAAACACCTTCTGGATGGTAGGGTCTATTTGATTGTATCTCAGTCTTACATTTTTTCTGGTGCGTGTAGTCCCAATAAGCGTAAGTCTTCTTTTAATAGTATCGCTACTGCTTTTACTAATGCAAGGCGTGAGTCTTTTTCGCCGTCTTCAGCTAATACTTTCGTGTTTGCATAGTATTTATTGAATGCTTGCGATAATTTGATTGCATGTTTCGCGATGACAGATGGTTCATATTTATCTGCTGCAGCCTGAACAACATCAGGGTACGCTTGGATTAGCTTCACTACTTCCCAGCTAGCATCATCCGCTAGTGCATAGGTTGCATCAGGATTAAACGTAAATGCAGCTTTTGTCAAAATACTCATAGCTCTTGCATGGGTATATTGAACATATGGACCGGTCTCTCCTTCGAAACGAACGACTTCTTCTAATGTGAAATCAAAATTATTTAAGCGATCATTTTTTAAATCATGGAAAACCACGGCACCAATACCGACTTGTTTTGCCACTTCTTCTTTATTGGCTAACGAAGGATTTTTTTCAGCGATTTGCTGTTGCGCAGAGGCTACAGCTTCGTTTAATACTTCCTCTAATAAAACAATTTTCCCTTTACGAGTAGATAATTTTTTACCATCTTTCGTAATTAAACCAAATGGGACATGATACATATCGTCTGACCATTCGAAGCCCATTTCTTTTAGGACTGCTTTTAGTTGTTTAAAGTGATAAGTTTGCTCATTTCCAACAACATAAAGTGATTTTGCAAACTGATACGTCCGTTTGCGATACAATGCCGCTGCCATATCACGCGTAATATAAAGTGTCGCTCCGTCTGATTTACGAATAAGTGCAGGGTTTAAGTCGTATTGACTTAAGTCCACAATATCCGCACCTTGATCTTCTTGCAACAGGTGTTTTTCTTCTAACAATGTAACAATTTCATCCATTTTATCATTGTAGAAGGCTTCACCATTATAAGAATCGAACGAAACTTCAAGCATCGTATAGATTTTATTGAATTCTTTTAGTGATTCTTCACGGAACCATTTCCACAAATGAACGGCTTCTTCATCACTTTCTTCCAATTTTTTAAACCAAGCTCTTGCTTCATCTTCCAAGGCCTTATCTTCTTCGGCGCGCTCATGAAATTCCACATACAGACGTAGTAGTTCATTGATTGGTTGCGCTTTGACCGCTTCTTCAGAGCCCCATTTTTTATAAGCAACAATCAACTTACCAAACTGTGTCCCCCAGTCTCCTAAGTGATTGATCCGGATGGGTTGGTAACCAACTTTTTCTAAAATAAACCCTAAAGAATTGCCGATTACAGTCGAACGCAAGTGACCCATCGAGATAGGCTTGGCGATATTTGGTGAAGACATGTCAATCGGAACACTTTCATGATTTCCTATTGATGAGTCCCCATAATGACTGTCAGCAACTAATGCCTCATGCAAGATGGCTTGACTGATGGTTTTTTTAGACATAAAGAAGTTGATATAGGGTCCAACTGCTTCGACTTTCTCAACATATTCACTCGTTAATTGCTCAGCTAACTCGCCAGCGATGGCTTGTGGCGCTTTACGAAAGGCTTTTGCCAGTAAAAATGTCGGAAAGGCAACATCACCATGATCGACGGATTTGGGATTTTCTAATAGAGCTAGAATTTGATCATAAGATAGTTCATTTTTTAGCTGCTCATGTAATACTTCGGCAACGATTACTTTGTTATTCATTTTGTTCCTCCTTCAGATTTGTTCACAAAAAAAGCTCTAGCAATCATCCAATTGCTAGAGACGAGATTCCCGCGGTACCACTCTACTTGTCTGCTTAACAGACCTACTTTGCTCTAACGGCAGCTACCGTTGATTCTCTAAAGTGCGTTTTCATTCTCTTAGTATTCAGCTTGCACCGGCCTGAATTCGCTCTATGATTAGAATGTACTTCTCTTCGTCATTGAATCATTTATGAAACTGTTACGATTATACCAAAGGACGTATGATTTTGCTACCCTCAAAGTTTTGTGCGGAAATATTTTGGAGGCTAATGGTTTTACGATGAGTAGTTAATTTTTCCCTTTTGGATAACCGACACCTTTATACCAATGGAACCTTTCGTTCACTCAAAGTCTTACTTTTCATATCGCTCAAAAGCAAGACTTGGTTCAGCATTTAATGCTAAGTCCGCAAAGTGTCCTTTTTTTCGTTCAATAGAAGCTGCCGAACCAATCATTGCTGCATTGTCGCCACAAAGTTTTAACGGCGGGAAGATTAATTCGACATTTGGTAAGGTCGTTTTTATCGTTTCTGCTAATCGCTCTCTTAGTCCTTGATTGGCTGCGACACCGCCAGCAACAATTAACTGTTGCACCGGAAACTCTTGACACGCACGAATCGTCTTAGTAACTAATACATCGACCACACTCGCTTGAAAGCTGGCTGCCAAGTTCACTTGATCTAATTCTTCTTGACGCTGTTGCGCATTATGAACCAGATTAATAAAAGAACTCTTCAGTCCGCTAAAGCTAAAATCATACGTATCATCATTCAACATCGCACGCGGAAAATGATAGGTATCTTTTCCTTTGTGTGCGAGTTCGTCAATTTTTTTGCCACTAGGATAAGTTAGTCCGAGGACTCTTCCGACTTTATCGTATGCTTCGCCGGCTGCGTCATCTCTTGTTTCACCGATGATCTCATACACGCCTTCAGCAGGTAGATAGACCAATTCAGTATGTCCGCCACTGACAAGCAACGCCATCGCTGGATATGTCACCTCTGTAACAAAGCGAGCAGCGCAAATATGGCCTGCCATATGGTTCACACCAATCAAAGGTAGGTCATTAGCCCAAGCAAAGGCTTTGGCGGCTGTAATTCCTATTAATAGTGCGCCTACTAAGCCGGGGCCTTTTGTAACTGCAACGGCAGCCAACTCTTCTGGTGAAACATCGGCTTCCTCTAACGCATCCTGAATACAATAACCAATTTGCTCCACATGGTGTCTACTCGCTACTTCTGGCACTACTCCACCGAAGCGCTCATGGCTTTTAATTTGTGAGGCGATAATATTTGTAAGAATGGTCGAACCGTTTTTAACAATTGCCACACTAGTTTCATCGCAACTACTTTCAATTGCTAGAATTAATTCATCCATGGGTCTGTTCCTTCACTCTCTTTCGCAACAACCAAGCATCCTCTACTGGTTGTTCGTAATAATTTTTTCTAATGTGATAACGCTCGAACGAGAACTGCTCATATAATTTAAGGGCTCGCTGATTTGATGCTCTCACTTCTAGTAAGATTTGCTGCACCTTTTGCCTTTGAAGTTGATCCTCCATGCTTTGAAATAAACAAGTCGCTAAGCCTTTTTTGCGAAAATCAGGATGGATGGCAAGTAAAAATAACTCAAACTCATCAAACAGCTGATGGCCGTTGACTAGGCCGATAATGTTTCCGTCTTCTTCTAGCAAAAAATAGCGAGCAAATTGCGAGTGAAAATCACTTATAAAAGCTTGATAATTCCAAGAAACACCCTCAGTAAATGCCGTCTCGACTAGCTCCTCGAGCTGGCGTGCCAGAGCCTCTTGATCTGGGTAATCCGTCAAAGTTTTGATTTTCATAAGCGCTTAAGCATATCCACTCCATCTTCTGCTATTTCTTGATAATAATTTGGCTTAATCTTTTGCGCTTCGAAGCCTAGTCGACGATACAAGCGCTGTGCATCGAGATTACTCACCCGCACCTCTAAAGATACAGTATCACAACCACTTGCTTTGGCATGTCTGATTAATTCTTCCAAGAACCATTTGCCAATTCCTTGATTCTGATGATCTGGGTGCACTGCAATATTAGTAATGTGACCATCACCACCAAATAGCCGAATACCCGCAAAACCAACTAAATGATTTTCGCATTCACAAATTAAATACAAATGCGGTTGCTTGGAATAAAATTCAAGTAAAAAGGCACTCTTCGTCCAAGGTGTCTCACCTGCATAAACAATTTTTTCAAGCTGTAATAATTCCTTAATATCCGACACCATCACTTCCCTAAATTGATAGTGCGCTTGCTTCGTTTTTAGTTCATCTATGTATGGGATTGCTTGTTTGGGTAACAACTGTTTAAAAAAGGCTTTAAACTTTTTCCACATAGCTTTGTTTTTCCTCATTTTGATGATCGATTAACCATTTTTCCTCAGCTTCAACTCGTTTTAAATACTGTGGCACTACTGACAACGGATCAACAGTCACTTCGTTTTTTGCCAACTCGATCAAACGCACTGCTGTCGGGTAATTGGACAACTCATCCGTTGCAAAGATGGCTTTAGGTATGCTCGCTAAAATTTCTTGTTGAAATTTTTTTATATCCTGGCCGACAAAATGGACGTTGTCATAAGCCTTCACTAAATCAATCAGTTGGCTTAATGAGTAGTGTGCTTCGGTAATCACCGCCACTAATTGATCTTCTTGCCATTTATACGCCCCTGCATAGACATTTTGTCTCCGTGCATCAAAGAGCGGGACAATAATAGCATCTTGGACACGCACATTTGCTGCTAAGACTTTTAGACTAGAGATTGCCTTCAATGAGCAATTTAAGCTACTCGCAAGTATTTTCGCTGTCGTAACACCAATTCTTAATCCTGTATACGAACCAGGTCCAATTGCCACAAGGACTTCTTCGATTTGGTTGGGCTTCCAGCCTACACTTTTCACCAAATAATCAATACTAGGCATCAAAGAGACGCTATGATTTTTGTTGCCCATCGTTTGAATTTGACCTAAGATGACTTGTTCTTTTGCAACTGCTAATGCCATTGTCAGATTCGATGTATCAATTGCCAATTGTTTCATTCGTTTGTTCCACCTTCTTCAATTTCTTCCATATTCTACCACACAAAAAGAAAATAGCACAGAACCACTCCTAGAGTCGCCATGTGCTATTTTATTAAAACGTGTGAAACGTACCGTTCAACTGCTGTATGAATCGTTTGTGATCTGCGATTGAAGCATTTGGCATAACCAGTATTCCAAATGCACCCAATGCTTGTACTTCCGTCAATGTTTTTTCAGAGTGAAAGGCGACATACAACTCGTGACCAGAGTCACTTTTTCTTGCTAAGAGCAAGACATCTTTGGAAGCTGTTGCTAGATGAAGCGAATTGTTTGCATCACCGATTTGTTCCCCTTGTTGCAAGGCTTTAATCACGTACTCTGCAGTCTTTAACAAAGCGTGTTGGTTCGTTGCCTGTATACGCAAAACTGGCACTGGCCAATTCAAAGCCGTGACAGCCACCTCGGGAAAGAACGGTAACTTGCATTGAAATTTTGTAGAAGCTTGGTAAATCGGTAACGGATCACTTGCACCTCGGTATTGATCACCAACCCGCTCTTGATTGTTCCCATTGTTTGTCGCCACAAAATAATGTGGAAAAAGCTCCACCAACCGACCTAAATGACTTAACTTGGCGTGCAAGGATAACGACTGCTCTTTTTCAGCAATGACAGTAAATTCTTCAGCAAGTATCTCATCACTTAGATAGTGAAATCCATAAGACTCTCCTTGCAAATTCATCCGAATCATTCGGCGATTGGTATGAATCTCTTCTGTCGTCGCTCCACATGAGCCTTCCATATCAAATCGATAGTCTGCATCAAACGCTTTTTCCATAGCGCCATCTGGTACAATGCATGCTTTGAACTGAGCTTTATCAAATAGTGGTTCATCGATAAGCTCTCCTACTTTTTGAATCGTGCCAGTTATTTTATTTAGCTGATAAAAATAATCTGTCGCTTCTTTGGGACTTTTGGCATAGTATTTTGCAAACAATGCATTCACAACGGAAGTCGGTGGTGTAAGCAAATCTAGGAAATCGACTAACTTTTTTTTCCATTCCACTTCAGATACCTGATCTTGTTTGCTTTGTTGAAAGTAACATTCCGTCAACTGAGCAGCCAACTCTGGTGCCTCATTAGCATTGATTGCATGAACAGGTTGACTTAGTTCACCCGAATAACCACTCATAGTCTTTAGGCGATTGTATAAATAGAGACGATCCATCTCCATCCAACCACCTGTTTGAATGGCTATTGTTGTAAAATCGACAATGACTTGACCCATCTGATCTGTCATATTAGTTTTGGTAACCATTTGGATGTGTATGGTGCCAATTCCAAGCAGTCTCAATGATTTCTTCAATATCTGTTAGTTGAGGGTTCCATTTTAAGACACTTCTCGCCTTGTCAGCACTAGCGACCAAACGGCTTGGATCTCCTGCTCTTCGTGGCGCAATCGTAGCTGGGATTTCTTTGCCGGTCACTTTACGAGCCGCATCAAGCATTTCTTTCACTGAATATCCGGTATTTGATCCTAGATTAAAGGCAGCACTTGGATTACCCGCACTTAAGTAGTCTAATGCTAGCAAGTGAGCCGCAATCAAATCTTCGACATGCACGTAGTCACGGATACACGTACCATCTGGTGTGTCGTAATCATCACCAAAGATTTTTAATTCTTCACGTTGACCCAATGCCACTTGCAAAATAATTGGGACTAGATGTGTTTCAGGTGTATGGTCTTCACCGATTGATGCATCTTGTTTGGCCCCTGCGACATTGAAGTAACGCAAAGCAACATACTTCATGCCATATGCACCATCACACCATTTCATCATTTTTTCCATCATTAATTTGCTTTCGCCGTAGGGATTGGTTGGGTTTGTTGGGTTTGTTTCAGAGATAGGGACTACTTCAGGCTCGCCATATGTAGCTGCCGTTGAAGAAAATACGATTTTTTTCACATTGGACTCATGCATTACTTCTAGCAAAATCTCCATACCAGTAACATTATTGCTAAAGTATTTTAATGGTTTTTCTACTGATTCACCCACAAGTGAGCTTGCTGCAAAATGAAGAATTCCATCAATCGCCTCTTTTGAAAAAACGTCTTGCAAAAAGGCTTTGTCGCGAACATCTCCTTCATAAAATGTTGCCTTAGGATGAACGGCTTTCCGGTGTCCTGTTAAAAGATTGTCGACTACGACTACCTTCTCCCCTTTGGTAATCAATTGGTCTACTGCATGCGAGCCAATGTAGCCAGCTCCACCTAAAACTAAAATCGTCATTTTTTTCCCTCCTAAACATAGTTCACTAAATATCATAGCGCTTTGCGATTGATACATCAATTCTATTTTGCAAATTTTTTTAACATTTTCTTAGCCACGAATGGTTTTCACTTTGCAAAAAATCCCTTTTCATTCATAATAAAAAGTGAGAAAAGTGAGGTGGATGAGATGAAAAAATTTACATCAGGTTTTTTTGCCGGCACATTTGCAACAATCGCCGCAACAGTCGGTGTTGTTTCAGCAATTAAAAAAACAGTCATTGAACCAATCGAAAAGAAAGAAGCAATGATTGAAGCAAATCGTCGCAAAGCAAACCGTAAAAGTCGCGCTAGATAAACATATACTCGCTTCATTTGTGCACAGACACAAGTGAAGCGAGCTTTTTAATATAATTGAATGTTCCATCCATCGCCTTTTTTTTGATAAAAAAACTCAGAAAGAGTCTCTGAGCAAAAAACTTGATACATTTCTAGAAAATCAGGAGCAACTTGGTACTCCTGAATGCGATTTGGCTCTAGCCAAAATACCGGGCCCTCAATCGATTCAGTCAGTTCTCCCACAAATGAATTGGTCCGATAAAATAAAACCATATAGCGAACGCCAGCTGATGTTTTGAATTGTTTTATCCCACAAAGCTTAGGACAAGAAATTGTTAAGCCTGTCTCTTCATACACTTCTCTTACAACAGCATCATGAAATGACTCATCAGGTAAGACATGTCCGCCTGGAAATGTCAGTCCCGGCCAGTCTTTCTTTTTACGAAGTTGGACAACTACTTGTCCCTTTTGATTTTCAATCATGCACATATTGGTTAATTCGACCGTTTCCATCGTTCTTCTCCTTTTCATTGTAGTAAAAAAGCAGCCGAACACACTAGATGCATCTCAGACTGCTTTTTCATTAAGATTTTTGTTTTGTTTTCCCTGTCCAGCTATCATAACCATCTTTTAAGATATAGATATTTTGATAGCCTTTTTTTCGTAATTTATTCGCTGTACGGACACTTAATGCGCGCGTACCATCGTATAAATAAATTGGCATATCTTTTCGAATGGATGCATAAGATTGACTCAAGACCGTGTATGGAATATTTCTAGCCCCTAAAATATGTCCTGCTTGAAAGGCATCTTTTTCGCGGACATCGATGACTTGCGCTTTACGCATCCCCTCTTGAAATTCTTCTTGGGATAACATCGTAGCCGACCGTTTCCCTAAAATATAATAATACAACCAATTTAATCCCATCACTACTAAAATGGTCGCTAAAACAATACTTAATCCATTCAAAAAATTCATTTATCTGACTCCTTTTATTTTTCTACCTTCATTGCTAGTGAGGCTGCACCGATGACACCGGCATCATTGCCTAATTCGGCTAATTTAATTTTGGTTGATTCTCCAACTTGTGGAAAGACAAATTGTAAAAAGTTCTTCTCTACTCTGCTACGCAAAAATTCGCCCGCAGCCGATACGCCACCACCTAATACAATACTTGAAGGGTTTAACGTATTGCCAATGTTGCCTATCGCAAGACCAAGGTAATAACAGACTTTATCTACGACCATATTGGCAAACAGATCACCCGCTTCTGCTGCTACGAAGACATCTTTACTTGTGATCGACTCACCATTGTCCAATTGCTTCTTCAGTTCAGAATCCCCCGCGAATTCCTCTGAAAGATGGCGAGCAACACGGACAACACCTGTCGCACTAGACACAGTCTCTAGACAGCCTCTCTTGCCACATGTGCACTCAAAACCATCTGGATCAACGGTAATATGGCCAATCTCACCCGCAGCACCAGCGACTCCATGAAGCAATTGGCCGTTCATAATTACACCACCGCCAACACCAGTCCCTAAAGTAACGAAGACAACATCGGGATTATTTTCCCCAGCACCTTTCCATTGTTCGCCTAAAGCAGCGACATTGGCATCATTATCGATTGCAAATGGGATACCTGTTTTTGACTCAATTGCTTCTTTAATTGCTTGTGTCGTTTTCCAATTTAAATTGTAAGCACCAATCACTGTTCCTAAATGGCGATCAACACTACCTGGCGTTCCCATGCCAATGCCCAAAAAGTCATCTTTTGTAAGACCATATAGTTCCATATGATGATTGATTGATGCAATAATATCTGGCACAATATGCGTTCCATCATCCAAAATATTGGTAGGAATACTCCATTTTTGTTGAACGTCTCCTTGCGCTGTCAAGATTGCAAATTTTACTGTCGTACCACCTAAGTCAATGCCAATAATTTTTTTATCCATCTACTATTCTCCTCGGCTTTCTTCAATATGATGTTCCCGCTTTAGAATGCGCCATGCTGTTAAGTAAGTGTCCTTATCAATTAAACGACGCTCATAAATATTTTTTACCTCAAGCATCATTAACTCAATATCATAAATTCGTTTGCCAACATAGACGATTATTCCAAACTGTTTTAAAAGTTGCTGCACATCATATAACGTTTTCATCATGTACTCCTTGAATATTATACTCGTTATCCATATTTTTTTAAACCATACATTACACATAATATCACAAAAAATACCAAAATGAGGAGCGACAAAATACGGATATGAATCGAATATTTTTTTGCTGGTTTTGGTAAGCCAATGATATTACCAATCAATACACCACCAATCAAGCCACCGACATGGCCCCAGATGTCAATCAACTGGTCAAACATACCGAAAACAAAACTCAAAATCAAAAATAACGTAAACTGTTTGACCATCCCTTCGATAGCCGGATTGTGGCGCAAATGAAATCCTAAAATTATAAATGACCCAAACAATCCAAACAAGGCCGTACTTGACCCCGCTGAAATAATCCCCGCCGTATTAAAGGCAAAACTCATCAAATTTCCCATTATTCCTGTCACTAAGTAGATGATAAAAAAGCGGGTATGGCCATAAATGGCTTCAATCTGCTCACCCATGTAGTACAATACCACAGAATTAACGGCAAAATGCATTAAGCCAAAATGGAAAAAGATTGGTGTCAAAAAACGCCAATACTGATGTAAAAAGGCAATGGCTGGTCCATATAAAACGCCATTACTTTCTAAAGGGATACTGGGCAAGAAGTACCCAATTAAAAATACCAACGTCTGAATTCCTAAAAATAGCCAAGTAAAAAAAGGCTGACCTCTAAACTGCCGTAAACGATACTCGTTCATCGCTGTTCCTCCCGATTCACTGTTATTATTTTTTGAATAAGCTGATCATGTTCGTCACTAAGCCAGTCGTCCTCTGCTCCAAGCTGGAATGGAAAGGCTAGACTAACTGTTGCTCCACGATAATCCTCAAGATAGCAATCATAGAATCCACCACCATAGCCAATACGCTTACCATCTAATGTGAAACAGACACCAGGGACGACCATTAAATCAATGGCTTCTTTTTCAATTACTTGCTCAGAATCCGGTTCTTCGACTCCGAATGCGGTCAGTGTGAAAAGAGTCGTTGGCAATACACGGACAAACCTCATCTGTCTTGCTTTCCCAGTCTGAGGCAAAACGACTACTTTGCCTTCACGCCATGCTGCAGCAAGTAGACTTTTCGTATTGCATTCATGTGCCATCGATTGATAGAGCGCTATCACTTGTGCATGCTGCCAGCGTTCACTTGTCAGCAATTGATTGATCAGCTGTGCTTCTAACAGTTCTTTTTCTTTCGTCTGATTAGAAAAATGTTTCAGTGCTTGCAATTTTTCTTTTCGTAATTCTTTTTTTGATGTCACACGTTCCACCTCACTTGATTGTTATTCTACCATGTTTGTAAGTAGAAAACGCAAATAGTTTTGTTTTTTCGTCGTCAAGTAAAACTACTTAACAAATTTCGTCAAAAGACTAGCAATCTGCATTAAATCATGCTATGATATTTAAGTCTGAGAGATATCTTAGTTATATTTATTGCTAAGGGAGGGAAATGAACATGCGCGTAAACATTACATTAGAATGTACTTCTTGTAAAGAACGTAATTACTTAACAAGCAAAAACAAACGTAACAACCCTGATCGTTTGGAAAAAGAAAAATATTGTCCACGTGAACGCAAAGTTACTTTGCACCGCGAAACAAAATAATAAAAAAGCCATCGGTGATGGCTTTTTTATTTTGTCTTCGTTGAGTAACCTGTTTGATAATCAATCGTGTAGCCCGGCTGAATATTATAAATAAATACATTCAACTCAATGTCATCATCTTCAATACTCTTCGCTTCCATCTCAACACCGCGAGCAACCAACTCATCACCTTTAAAGTATGGTGTCACACGGTAACGCACGTGATTGCCCGTTTTTCTCAAATACTGCGCAATGGCATTTTCATAGTTGGTCATTTGATCCTGATTGAGCGCTTTTGTTCCAGTAAATAAATTACGGGCATTGGTATTCTCCCCTGTAAATTGAAAGCCAATCAAATGCGAACGATTGTAAAGCATTTGTTGATTACTAATTTTTTTTTGCTTCCAGCCCGTGGGATAGATGGATGAAATGGACTCTCTTTCCTTGGTAGGCATCATACTTTTATGCAAGAGTGCATTGGCTACCCCTACTCGGTTGAGTTGATCTAAATCTGAAAAGGTTTGCCATCCTTTTTTCTCGACTGATAAATCAGCTTGGTCAAAATACGGTTGGTTGTTATTGAGCTTTACAACTTGATTGGTCCCATCGTAGTCAGGTAATTGTACAAGATGGTCATAGTTTTTCGCTAGCTTTTCGCCAGAAAGGACTTGATCCGCAACTTGGATAGCATCATCGATCGACCAATTATCATAAGCAATTTTTCCTGAACTAATGAAAAATAGGAGAAGTCCAATTGCGACATATATCCCTTTTTTCAAGTTTGACTTTGCTTGTTTCTGATTCATTTCTTAACACCTTATTCTCCAGTTAGCGACAAAAAAATCCGAAAAAGAGAACGATGACTTCTGAAGTACTGAAGTCATCGCCTATCAATCGGATTTTGGATGCCATTCGGTTTGTAACAGTCTAACTTTACTTATTTGATTTCGTCAGCATAAAAATCTTCTACTGTCTTTTCAGGATCGATGACAATGTATAGATTTTTAGTTGATTCACTTACTTTTGTAGATTGGTACTCATTGTCTAATCCATCGCCGTCTGTATCTTTGTATGGGAAATAGATCAAGTCAGGTGTGCCTGCTTTATACAAAATTTCCATGCGTTCAATGTCTTGGTATTTAAGTGCTCGTGCAAACATTCCTAATTCTAGTCCACCTAAATTAATATCATGTGTTGCTACATGGTCGCCCTCAGTGAAAATTTCAATTTTGAAACCAGCACAAGGATGAATTTCAACGAATTCGCCGCCGTTGATGCGACCAAAGCTAGAAGTAATTTGTTTAATCCATAGGTCACCGATGAATCGACGCTCTACAGTCCATGTTTCTCCATTACGGAAAAGAAATTTCAATGCTTTCATTTCTCTTGACATTTAAAACACTCCTTACCATTTACTTTTTACACATTTAGTTTAGCACACTCCGGAGCATGTTGCATGTGAAAACGAAGCGTTTTACTAAAAAATTTGCTCACTTTTCACAGATTCCCGCTAAATAGTTCTCAGCCGCTTGTAATAGTTCCACTTTTTGATTCGCCACGGCTCCTTCGACAACTTGTTTTTCCAAAAAATGTAAGGTATCACTTAGCCATTTTCCCGGTTTCTTTTGAAACGTATGTTGCAAGTCATGACCGTTTACTTGTAAGTCTTTTAAAGATTCAATTGGCAATAGTTGGACAAGCTCCTCGATGGCTACAAAGGATTGCTCAAGATTGTAATAAGCTAGTAGCGATTCAACTCGCAATACTACCTCCGCGCCCAAAGTATAGACCATCCAGCGATTCCAAGGAAAGTGTTTGCGAAATTGCAAGCCTTGATATGTTTTTTGAATTTGCTTAATGGTGTCATTAGACAGCTTCCATTCTTTAAAAAATGCCACAAACTGTCTTTCGGGTACATCTAAACAATCCATCAGCAACGTCCAGGCAGCCTCAACCTCAGTCAGTTGCTTTTCAGGTAACTCAATAAATTTTTGAAGTCCTTCAATCTGCTGTTCAAACTGTGGACAATACAAAAAGCAATTGGTTGCTAGAAAAAGGCGTAAAGCTCTATTTCTTGCTCTACCTAATACTAATTTCTCCCACTCAATACGAATACGTTCGATGGAAATAAAAGATAACAGTTGACTATGTTTTTCAATCGCTGCTAGCGTATCGGGTGCCATCGTAAAGTCTAACTGACTAATAAAACGCAAGCCTCTCATCATGCGCAACGCATCCTCATGAAATCGCTCATTGGCATCGCCCACTGCCCGGACAACTTTTTGATTAATATCGCTTAGCCCGTTAAATAAATCAATAATAGTGCCATTTTCCGCTAAAGCTAATGCGTTCATCGTGAAATCACGTCTTTTTAAATCCTCAGCAAGTGAGCGAACAAAAGTAACTTGATCAGGCCGACGAAAATCTTGGTAGGTCGACTCTGTACGAAACGTCGTCACTTCATATTGCTCCTCATGCCAAAGTACCAACACCGTCCCATGCTCAATGCCAATATCAATCGTGCGACTAAAAAGCTCTTTGATTTCACTAGGGTACGCACTTGTAGCAATGTCTACATCGTGAATCGATTGATGCAATAAGACATCTCGTACACAGCCACCCACAAAATAAGCTTCGAAACCAGCTGCTTGTATTTTTTGCAAGACCGGTTGTGCGTTGATAAATTCACTTGGTAAATGTAATTCCGTCATTTTTCTTTTTTCTCTCCTACTCGGCCATCGACACGCTCAAAGCGAAATTGATCTCTTTTTTGGAATTTGTCCATATTTTTTTCAAATGCCTCAGTCAGATCAATGTCCAAAGAATTGGCCATCATTAATAAGACAATTAAGACATCACCCATTTCTTCAGGAATAGCTTTCGCTGGCTCAGTCGCCTTTTTTTGCTTCTCCCCATAGTGATGATTAATTTCTCTAGCAAGCTCCCCCATCTCTTCTGTTAGGCGCGCCATTTGCGCTAAAGGGCCAAAATAGCCGGTTTTAAATTGACGGATATAGTCATCAACTGTTGTTTGCATCTCAGAAAGTGTTATTTTTGATTCCAAGTATTTCACCTCTTTGCTTTATTTCATTTTTTATCCAATTCAAGCAATTGTTTTGAAAAATCATCAAATGATTCACGGTTGTTTGCATCAAGTGCCGCATTAATTTTTTCGATTAGATGATGGCGTTCACTGGCTTTTTCTTGGTTTTCTATGAATAAGTCGACTTCCTCACACGTACCTTCTGTCAAATTATCATTCCAACGACGATAAGGATTATCCTCCAATACTGCTAGGTATTCAGGAAGTTCCCAAGATTTCGGTAGTGGGCATTCCAAAAAAAGAGGTTGTTTCCAATTAAAGCGAACTTCATGGAAAATTTGATCTGGATCATGAAACAGATGGCCATTCAAATAAAGAGTCAAAGCGTCTTCAGATGATTGGTTGGGCATAAGGACTAAGCCACGAGTTGTTGCATCGGCATGCTCCACAATTTTGATATTCGCTAAAATATTGTCGTGATGCAACAAATAGTCTAAAATCCACAAGATTTCACGTCGCTGGAAAGGACCATATGCTAACAACCATTTCAGCCACTGTTTTTTCTCATTTAAATCAACCATTTCTATTCACCTATCTTTCAGATAAATCATCTAGTATCGACTGAATCTCTAAATCACCCGGTTCATGGGCTAGATAATGAGTAAGCAGACCTTTTGCCTCATCTAGGCGGCCTTCTTCTCTTAAGAACAGCCCATATTCCTTCATAAAATCAATTTCATGATGCAAATGATCATTTGCTAGGGCATAGTACTTAGCTGCATCGCCAAATTCTTCTAGCTCATTGTAGGCCTTCGCACGATTCCAAAGAGCAAATGGCTGATCTTGATTTTCCATTTGATCAATGGCTGCGAGTGCTTCTTCATAAAACCCTTCTTCAACGTAAAGATTGCTAAGTAAAAGTAACGTATCATCTGTCCGTTCACCTATTTCAAGCGCATCGGTCAAAAATGTCTCAGCTTTTTTTGTATCGTGTAAACGATAGGCATTTTCAGAAGCAAAATAATACAATTCGACTTGATAAGGATTCTCATGAATACCTTCTTCAATCACGAGTTGGGCCTCGTCAATCTGCTCTTCCTCTTGCAATACTTGCGCCAATTGTAAATAGACGGCTTGGTATTGGGGATTTAAGGTACGTAATTTTTGTAAATAATAGATAGCTTGCTCATTTTCCTTTAGCTGGAGGAGTACGAGAGCGATATGAAATAGTCGTTCATCCGTTTCTTTCACTGTCACTGCTTGCTCTAGAAAGGGAACTGCCGCTTCAAATTCTCCTAGCATGCTTAAACTATAGCCAATTTTTTCATCCAAGAGATCTTCAGATAAATTCGGATTGGTATTTTTTTCTTTGACTTGTTCAAATTCATTTAAAGCTTGTTGGTATTGATCCGTAGACAAATACAATTCACCTAAAGCATAGGCAATTAAGACTTCATTTGGCGCGATTGTCTGTGCTTCCTTTAGTTTCGCTTCACTTACTTCAGGAATAGATAGTAGTTGATACAAATCGGCTGTGACCAATAAAGCATCCAAGTAATTTTCACTTGTTTTTGGTATTTTTTCTAGTTCTTCAAAGGCTAGTTCAATCTCATCATTTTCAATGGCAATTTCTGCTAAAGGCAAAAAATACCCGTCATTTTCAGGATGACTTTTAGCTAAATGAGTAAAGACTTCCTTACTTTCCTCCAAAAAGCCTAATTGCTGCAAGTCTTCCCCTAGTTCTGCCAAACTCGCTTCGGAATCTGACCGCAATGCTTTTTGCAAGGCAACTTGCGCGCTTGCCAAATCATCCTTTTCGATGGCACTTAATACTTTTTCACTTTCTGTCACTCGATGGTTCCTCCTCTATTACATGCTGGTAAAGTTGATACACATCAATAAATTGTTCTTCATTGGGTGCAATGAGCTGATAATTCTTGGTAAAAAAATCCACCTGCACAAGGCGGGGTGTATTTTTGCTTTCCTGGGCTGCTTTGACTAAAAAATCTGAAACGACAAATGAATCAGGCACGTTTATCGGAAAGCCTAATGTCCTCATCCAACCTAAAACATCTTTACATAATTCCGATTTTTCGATTGTGACACAATTCCAGATAAAATGAAAGAGAAACCCTAAATAATGTTTCATTTCAGCTGAAAGAACATGGCTGTTTTCTGTTTCGTACAGTATTTCTTCAAACCAACTCCCATATTGTGTCAATGGGTAAGTATTGGTTGCATAAGATTGAGTAATAAATTCTATGTAGTTCATATACGACTCTTTTACTAGTCGCTCTTTGTTCGGATAGCGCTCCTGTAACTGGGTGTAAACTGTATCATCCGTTAGTGCGATTCGTAAGAGTACGAGAAAATCTGACAGCCTCTCTCCCAATGATACGGCATCTTTTGGTAAGAATACATAACTAGCTTGCGGTAAATTTTCCCAAATTAGACTTTTCAAAAATGGTGGTTGGATTAAAAATCGTTCTTTTGTTAACGCAACTGAAAAGGACTGAAGCGACAAACAAATCGCCAAAAATTCCGAAGAGAGCGGACTAAATTGATGAAAAAAACTAGTCAGTTGAATCGCACCTTTGTTTCCAAATGAAACAAACACATAGGACTCAGATCGATTAAATTTTGCCAAAAATTTTAAGCCTTCAAGCATCTCATTGACCGTGTGACAATTTCGTTGATTTGATAAAATATACCAATCCATGTCAGTATGCTCAAAAAAGGTCGTCGCTTGATTGGCAAATGATTCATAGTATTGTTGGTTGGCAAAGAAGATAAGGTGTTTCCCCTTAAACTGCGTCGGTGTAAATGTTTGAAAGAACGTCTGTCCGTAATGAATCGTCGACTCGAAAGATCCTACAACAAACTGTGTGTCCATCTCC
The DNA here is from genome assembly GCF_023743875.1 of Enterococcus italicus. NCBI lineage: Bacteria > Bacillati > Bacillota > Bacilli > Lactobacillales > Enterococcaceae > Enterococcus > Enterococcus italicus. The sequence continues at coordinate 571,839 of NZ_JAMRVB010000001.1, read as the reverse complement.
TCACCCCTTTAGCATCAGTATACCATGTTCGCTGCCAAAAACCTTTAAGAATCAAGCATAGTCATTTTGACATCAAAAAAAGCCAAGCGATGATGCACAATCGTCACTTGGCTTTTGCTATGCTATATTATAACACCTAGATTATTTAGCAGCAGAAAAGATTTCGTTTGCTTTTTCCCAGTTTACTAAATTCCAGAAAGCTTCAATATAGTCAGGGCGTACATTTTTGTATTTTAAGTAGTATGCATGTTCCCACACATCTAACCCAAGTACGGGTGTTTGACCTTCCATTAATGGAGAGTCTTGATTTGCAGTTGAAGTCACTTTTAATGTACCGTTATCTAAAACAAGCCATGCCCATCCAGAACCAAAACGGCCTGTAGCAGCAGTTTTAAATTCAGCTTTTAACTCGTCAAAGCTTCCAAAAGTTTCATCAATAGCAGCTTTTAAGTCTCCAGTTGGTTCTCCGCCAGCATTTGGAGCTAAAATTTCCCAGAAGAATGAATGGTTCGCATGTCCGCCACCATTGTTACGTACAGCAGTCTGGATATCTTCAGGAACAGTTGACATTGAAGAAATTAACTCTTCTACCGATTTTTCTGCCAATTCTGGGTGTTTTTCAACCGCTGCATTTAAATTTGTCACATACGTATTATGATGTTTGTCATGATGTAAGTGCATCGTTTCAACATCAATGTAAGGTTCTAATGCATCATAAGCATATGGTAAATCTGGTAAAGTGTAAGTCATAATTTTCTTCCTCCTAAATAGTTGTCATTACTCTTTAAGAATAGCAAATTCAAGCCATTTCCTCAAAAATTTTGCTTAAAAAACACTTATTTTTTATTATTATTAAATATTAATAACTTACTAAAAAAATAATTGGCTATAACGACCAAGACTTGGGTAAACAGTTTTGCTGAAAAATCCGACGTCATCAATACTTTTAGACAGACAAACATGGACGCCATATCAATCAAATAAGATAATCCCCTATAAAAAATAAATTTGGCGGCTTCAATTATCCATGCCAGTTTTGTTTCACTTTTGCTATGAAACACCCACTTTTTGTTCGTCACAAAAGCAAATAAGACCGATGCAATCCAAGACAATGTATTTGCTAGTACAAACTGAAACTGCAACAAATCCCGACAAAAAAAATAAACAATAAAGTTTACTAACGTCGTCATAACACCAAAAAACAAATAACTTACTACTTCCATCGACCAACTCGCTCCTTTTCTTTCTGAAATGATTATACCAGTATAGGAAATGAACGGGTAGTCCTTGTTTTCTCTGCTTGCTTTCGCTAAAATAACCATGAAGCTATTTATAAAGGAGTGTATTCATGTCAATTTACCAAATGTTTCTTGGTTCTTTTTTTCAGTTTAAAAATCTTATATCAGTGCGAAAAAGCCCGTTTGGCAAGGTTATCTTTTATCTGGTACTTCTTAGTTTTGTATACGCCATTCCTTTAACGATTCAAGTGATGAATGTCTTTGGTAATTTACATGCAGATGGCCAAAAAATTGCCGAAAAGTTACCAGATTTTACGATTAAAGACAATCAACTTTCCTCACCTGAGGAAAATTCAGGATTTATCTACCAAAGCAATTATTTAATCTTTACTTTTGATCCGGATAATAAACGCAACGCGACGGATATACAATCAGACTTAAAAGGGAAATTGATGAGCATAGGAATGTTAAAGGACCAATTAATTATTCTTTTCCCTTCCGATGAAACGACACAGTCACTATTAGGTGATACGTCATTTCATTTGACTTACGATCAATCGATTTTCTCATCCTTCAACGGTAAAACAATAAAATCTGTGTTGGCAGAAAAAAGGTTACCTTGGTTTCTTTATGTGATTATTTTCCTAGTGGCTATTTATCCATCTTTTATCAATTTGGTCTTTACTATTCTTTTTACGGCTTTGTTTTCGAGTATTTGGCTAAAAAGAATGGATCGCTCATTGACTTTTTTAGAAACATTAAAGTTGGTAATCGTCAGCGCAACCGTTCCTACTCTATTGAGCACGCTGATAATGCTCTTTCACTATTCATTTAACTCAGGTACATTTTTATTTTTAGCAACCAGTTTTATAGTCTATCAGGCTGTTCGGAAAACAAAGTCATCATCAAAGTAGGCTCACGCCGCTTGATGATGGTTTCTTTTCCTTTAATTAGTGTACACTAGTGCTAAAGGGGGAATTGTTTTGAAATATATCTTATCTAAACGATCATTTCGATCCATCTATCATGAAAAAGTTCAACAACTAGCGCCTGATTACCAGCTTGTTTCGATTAATGAGCTTCCTGATTCTTTTCGATGGGAACAAGTCGTGATTACGATTGGTTGGGATAAAAAATGGGCAGATAAACTTTTGCACTCAGCAACGAATCTGAAATGGGTTCAATCAATTTCAGCAGGAGTAGACTATCTCCCCCTTGAATCCTTTGCTAAGTACGGGATTCTTTTATCCAATGGTAGTGGGATTCATGCCCAATCTATTTCAGATCACCTACTTGGTCTGTTACTTATGAAAACTAGAGGTCTATTTCCAGCTATGCAACAGCAAATGACGCATACTTGGGAATCAGAAACTATACCTTACGATAATTTGAGCGAGCAAGTGATTACGATCGTCGGCACAGGTCAGATCGGACAAGAACTAGCTAGGAAGCTATCCTTATTAGGCTGCTCTGTTCAAGGGATTAATACGACTGGTCGGAAGACACCTTACTTTTCTCAGACGTATCCGTTAACGAATCTTCATGCTTGCGCCCAAGAATCCGATATCGTCATCAATATTTTGCCACTAACTGAGGATACACGGCATCTCTACGATCAACCGTTTTTCCAAGCAATGAAGAAGACGGGCTCTTTTATTAACGTCGGACGTGGGCCGAGTGTTGATAGCCATGCGCTATTGGCAGCCTTACAAGCAAATGAACTAGCCTTTGCATCAATTGATGTAACAGATCCAGAACCATTGCCAAAAGACGATCCACTTTGGGATGCTCCTAATTTACTCATTACCCCACATATTTCTGGACAAACGGCTCACTTTCAGTCTCTATTCATGGAAATTTTTCTTAAAAATTTCAGTTCCTTTACCCAAAATCACTCGCTTACTAAAAACGAAGTATCACTCGAAAATGGTTACTAAGAAAACCTAACCAGAATTATACAGTAATAAACAAACAAGACCACAGAATCCAAAAGTTTAAGATACAACTTCTGGATTTTGTGGTCTTTCAATCGTACCTACTCATTCTCACCGTTTGGAATTAGCAGCACAAATTAGTTACGTTCAAATATTTAAATACCATATGTTACTGCCGCTTGTCCCTATTCTTTTGATTCTTCAAAAACATAGGTTGGTTCATCTAACTTCTTATCGTAATCAACAATTAAATCATAGCGCTTAAAGAACCACTCATCAGTCTCTTCAATAAAAAAGAGCATGTCTGATACTGTTGTTTTCACCAATGGATCTTCAGGGCGATCAACTGACAGTCCGACAGAAAAGCCATCATGGACTTGTGTTTTGCCATAGACTTTCCCGTAAAATCTAATCCCCATTCCAGATTCTAATTGAATTTCTCTTTTAAACCACTCTAGTGCGGATGGTGTGATAGTTAATTGCATACTTACTCCTTCTATTCATTTAATTTTTTATCGAGTAAATCAACGTCTTCTGCATTTCCAATGACTAACAATCTATCATTTTCTTTTACAATTTGGTCCGCAGCAGGTGAAACAATGACTTGTGCATCCGGTCTACGAATCGCAACGACTGTTAAACCATACTTTTGGCGAAAATTTAAATCAAGTAAGGTATGATTAAAGAATTTGGGATTGGATACACGAATTTCTGCTAATGAGAACTCATCAGATAATTCAATGAAGTCCAAAATGTTTTTAGAGACTAAATTATGTGCCAAACGGATTCCCATATCTCGCTCTGGGTGAACCACTCGATCTGCACCAACTTTCTCTAAGACTCTTGCATGGTATTCATTTTGCGCCTTTGCTAGAATATTAGGAACGCCCATTTCTTTTACCATTAGGGTAACCAAAATACTTGCCTGAATGTCTTCACCAATCGCTACAATAACATGGTCAAAATTACGAATCCCAAGTGATTTTAGAACCATCTCATCCTGGGCGTTGCCTACGACCACGTGCGTAGCGATATTCATATACTCATTCACTCGATCCTCATTGGCATCGATAGCTAGTACTTCTTGACCAGATTCGACTAACGTCCGACAGATGCTTCCTCCAAATCGTCCCAATCCAATGATTGCATAGTTTTGTTTCACTAGTGCACTTCCTTCATTTCTTGATTCTCAATTATTATAACAAACTCATTGAGTGTTCACCTAGTAGGTTGTCTTATTTTATATAGCCATGTTTAAATGCATAAATCGCAGCTTGCGTTCGATCTTCTACTTCAAGTTTTGACAATATATTGGATACATGGGTCTTCACTGTTTTTAACGTAATAAATAGTTCATCTGCAATTTCTTGGTTACTCTTTCCATTTGAAATCAGTTGGAGTACTTCTTTTTCACGATTTGTCAGCTCATCATGTAAATGAAAACTTCGATTGCTCGTCTCATTTCGTAGCTTATTTGATACTTGTGGTTCAACTACCCGTCCACCTTGATAAGTCGTACGAATGGCTTGGGCAATATCATGGGCTGCGGAAGTCTTTAGAAGATACCCAGACGCTCCTGCTTCGATTGCCGGATATACCTTTTCATCGTCAATGAAACTCGTCACAATAATAATTTTGGCTTCAGGCCAAGCATGTAAAATTTCTTTGGTCGCTTCGATCCCATCCATCACGTCCATCACTAAATCCATCAAAATAACATCAGGTCGTAAGTCTAGTGCTTTTTCAACACCTATTGCTCCATTTTCTGCTTGTGCGATGACATCAATATCATCTTGAATGGACAAGTACGCCGACACACCAATTCTAACCATCTCATGGTCATCTACTAATAGCACTCGAATCATCTGATACGTTCCCTTCTTTAAAGATTGGTACTTTAATTTCAACACTCGTACCTTGATTGTTAAAACTTATGATCTTCACAGTGCCACCTACTCCTTGTATTCGTTCGCGAATATTGGTAAGTCCATAGCTACCTGCTTTTTCTTTAGAAATGTCAAAACCAATACCATCATCAATAAATCGCAACTGAATTTGTTGATTCACCTCATTTAAATACACTTCCAATTCTTGCGCTTTCGCATGCCGTAGCGTATTGGATAATAATTCTTGAACCACTCGAAATAGCTGATCTTCGATGATAGTAGGCAAATGTAAATCGGCAATTTGCCAGCGAATTTGGATTGTCACTTTTGATTGTAGTTCAATTAATAATTGCACAATACCCGTCTTCAATGATTTTCCTTCCAAATTAACTGGTCGCAAATGGAGCAATAATGCCCTCATTTCTGACTGTGCAGTCGTGATAATATCCGTAATCATTGTCAGTTGTTTTTGCTGGTTTTCTTCGACTTGTTTTTTCCTTGCTTGCTCATTCATCGCAGAAAGCAACATCATAGCTGCAAATAATTCCTGTGAAACCGAGTCGTGCAATTCTCGTGCTAGTCGATGCCGTTCTTCAGTCAAAATTTGTTCTTTTGTCTGACCGTTAAATAGTTTTGGCTGTGCATTGCTCAGTTGCAACTCTTTTGAGACCATCTGAAGCTTATCGCGGATCATTTGAATATCCTCTTGAATACCTTGCATTGGCTGATAATCAATGGAAGATTTAGTAATTTTAAAATCATATTTCCCAGTAGCCAAGTTTTGCAATGGCTGTTCAATCGGTTTTAGTACCATACGCTGACAATAACCTAGAATGAAAAAAAACACCACGCCACTGCTAAAAGCTAATAGCAATAAAAACAGAACCATGGGCATAAATAGAATTTGCATTTGGAGAAATGTAAAAAACCAATCATGGGTATGCGTCACTTGGACGATACTCATGCCAAGCAACAAGAGCGTCAAAAAGGTTGCGACTCCGACAACGCAGGATACAATGATTCGAAGGGGTTTGGTCATATACGAATCACCTCTACCTCTCCTACACAATTAGCAGATAAAATATGTAGCTTGCGTTGACTTTCGTCGTAATCTTTACTATAAATAATTAGTTCTTCATTTTTTAACTGAAAAGATTCCTTTTCAAAGCGCACTGTCCCTAATAAACTATTTTGTTGCAACTTAATCCCAATACCAGTCGGAACCAAAATACGTGTTTTTCCAAAAAGCTTGCGGATCACAATTGTATTCTCTTTTTTAGGTAATAGCGTATTGCCTAGATCAATAATCGTATCCCCTGCAAAAATACTGATCACAATGTCATTCCATTCGAAGATATCAGACCCAATTCGAGTATCACCGATCCATGATTTCTTCGTTCTTTCGGCTGCATGTGTGCTCGGATCAACCGTATCCACAATCACTATTTTCTTTTTATTTAGCCAATTTTGTTGAAAAAGCTCGATACCAGAAATTTCAACACCTTTTAAGCCGACAAATAAAATAGCAAAGATAAGCATCAACCATACAGCAAAGTTATTTAACAAGGAAACAATAACTAGGATACTACCTATAATTTGTAAGAAACGTTTGCTTTTCTTTTTGCGTTTGGTTGCGCCGTAAATACTCAGACAGCCTAAAAAGAAAAGGATTGCTAGTGGCTCTGTATCAAACAACTGCCAAAGTGCAATCACAAATAAAAGACATTCAGCAGTCAAAAAAAAGCGCCATGCATTTTTCATTTGAAAGTTCCTCTCCCATTTTTCTTTAGTGTAACAAATTACTTCTCAGTTGGCATCCAACTTTTGACTGAAAAAAAAACTACCCACCTAACAACGATCATTCCCAAAATAAGACTTTTCAGGAACGCTTTAATTAGGAGGGTAGTTTGTTTCTCTACTTATTTAACACTAATAATTTTCACGGGCATATCGCCACCAGGGGTTGAAATCGTCACTTCGTCATTTAATTTTTTCCCAATTAAAGCTTGAGCAATTGGTGAATCGTTAGAGATTTTCCCAGAGAATGGATCAGCCTCTGCACTACCTACGATTGTATACTCTTCTTCATCACCATCTGGCAACTCAACGAAGGTAACGGTCTTTCCAATTGATACTTCATCTTGATCGACACCATCATTATCAATAATTTGTGCAAAGCGAATCATTGTTTCTAACGTTGTAATTCTTCCTTCCACAAATGCTTGCTCATCTTTTGCTGACTCGTACTCAGAGTTTTCAGATAAATCGCCAAAGCTACGCGCAATTTTGATACGCTCAATAATCTCTCCACGTTTGACTGTTTTTAATTCTTCTAATTCTTGCTCTAATTTTGCTTTACCTTCTAAGGTCATTGGATATACTTTTTCTACCATCGTAATTACTCCTTTATCTACATTTCATCAGACTTTTTTATTGATTGTCTACGTATTTTTCTTTATTCACAAGATGTTCATCATAGGTAGCGGCAAAATACACTTTACCGGTTGATGTATCTGCAACAAAATAGTAATAATTATTAGCCGTTGGATCGAGAACAGCTTGAATCGATTGCTCGCTTGGATTATCAAAAGGTCCTGGGCCATAGCCAGTGTTGGTATATAAATTGTATGGCGAATCCACTTGAGTATCACTAATCATGACGTCCTCTTTGTGTTCACCTAAAGAATACAAAATTGAAATATCTGACTGCAATGGCATATCTGCAGCAATTCGATTAAAGAATACTTGGGCAATATTTTTGCGGTCATCATCTGTCACGCCCTCTTTTTCCACCAATGAGGCTAAGGTTAATACTTCATGAACACTCATATTTTTTTGCTTAATCTGCGTATAATACTTGCTCATCACACTATCTGTCTTAGCAACCATCGCCGTTACTAACTCTTTTAAGGTCATATCGTCATAGTAGTTATAGGTAGCAGGGAATAAATACCCTTCCAATCGATAACGCACATCAGTCGCTTCTGAGGCACTTTGCAGTAAACTCGGATAACTAGCTAATAACGTATTAAAAAAGTCAGTATCACTAATTATTGATAAGAAGTCATTTTTAGTAAATGCTGTTTTTTCAGCAATCACATCGCCAATTTGATCGATGTCGTATCCTTCAGGTATAGTGAGTTTGGCCTGAGCAGTTTTTTCTGTGACATCGCCATTTTTTAATGCTTCACTAATGGCGTCTAAATCCATACTTGCTGAAAATTGATAGGTGCCTGCTTGAAAGCCCGTCAAATTATTAAATTTCGTATAATAATTAAAGACCATCCCACTTTTAATTATTTTTTCTTTTTCTAGTATTTCGCCAATTGCTTTATTTGAAGAGCCATTAGGAATGACGACCTCCACTTTTTGCTCACTTTTTGCGTTTAATGGTTCTAGACTCGAAACAATATAATTATAAATATTAAAAATTAAGACTCCACCGACAATCAAGATGATTAGCAGAACGGAGATTGTAATTTTTCTAACAAGTTTATCTTCTTTTTTACGTAGAGAACGTCGTACATCTCTCGGTGTACCAGAAATAGTCGATTCTTGATCAATATGTTTTTGGTTCTGACTGTTTGCTTGTTTTTTGTTTTTCATTAAAGATTCCTTTGTTTTCTATAATATCTAGCTACTAACCTAACTTGTACTATTATACATGATATAGCTAAAAATAAAAACCGCCAGCAAGTTTATTTTATAAAAAGCAAAACAATCATGAATTAAATATAAAACAAAGAGGATAGAGTAACTATCCTCTTTGCCAATCATCTTCAAAAAGTAAAAGATTACTTCACAGCATCTTTTAATGCTTTACCTGGTTTAAATGCAGGAACTTTGCTTGCAGGAATCTTGATTTCTTCACCAGTTTGTGGGTTACGACCTTTACGTTCAGCACGAGTGCGAACTTCAAAGTTACCAAAACCGATCAATTGAACTTTTTCTCCGTTTGCTAAAGCTTCTTGAATTGATGAGAAGACAGCGTCTACAGCTAAAGTAGCGTCCTTTTTAGTAAGGTCAGTCGCTGCAGCAACTTTTTCGATTAATTCTGCTTTGTTTGCCATGGAATATTTTCACCTCCTGATTCAATACTTGTTCTCTACTAACTTTCTATTACTTGAGTGGTCCAAGTAATAGTAAAAATATTGACTTCTGTCATCAATATTCTGATAATAAGTTATCACAAGAATCCCTTAATATCAAGGATTTTAGGGATTTTTAACCGTTTTTTTTTCGAAATGAACATTTCAATTTGTTTCGCTTAGTTTTCTTTGTAAAAACAGTCATTCTATGGTAAAATCACTATTTTCTTCTGCGAGGGATGATCCGAATCGGCGTCCCTTCAAAGATAAACGCTTTGCGAATTTGGTTTTCTAAAAATCGTGCGTAAGAAAAATGCATTAGCTCTTCTTCGTTCACGAAAATTACAAAGGTCGGTGGTTTGATTGCTACTTGCGTTGCATAGAAAATCTTCAATCTTTTTCCTTTATCGGTCGGCGTTGGATTAATAGCTACCGCATCCATAATGACATCATTTAGTACAGCGGAAGGTACGCGCATAGATTGGTTCATACTTACGGATTCAATCATTTCCGGTAGTTGATTTAGTCGTTGTTTTGTCATCGCTGAGACAAACAATATCGGTGCATAGTCAAGGTATTGGAATTCTTCGCGAATTTCTTTCTCAAAATCACGCATAGTATTGGTATCTTTTTTAACTAGGTCCCATTTATTGACTATAATAATAATGCCTCGACCTTCTTCGTGGGCATAACCAGCAATTTTCTTATCTTGCTCGCGAATACCTTCATCTGCATTCAAGACGACTAAAACGACATCGGAACGTTCAATCGCACGCATCGCACGCATCACACTATATTTCTCAGTAGACTCATAGACTTTCCCACGTTTACGCATACCTGCTGTATCGATCATCGTGAATTCCTGACCAGACTCACTTGTAAAATGAGTGTCGATGGCGTCTCTTGTTGTTCCCTCAACATCAGAAACAATGACGCGATCTTCTCCTAAAATTGCATTAATCAAAGAAGATTTACCGACATTTGGTCGACCAATCAGACTGAAGCGAATCGTCGAATCGTCCTCTTCTTCCGTATCTTCGCCAAAATGTTTCACAGCTTCATCCAACACATCGCCTAGACCAAGGCCGTGGCTTCCTGAAATAGGATAGGGTTCGCCTAAGCCCAATGAGTAAAACTCATAGATTTCTGCGCGCATTTCCGGATTATCTACTTTGTTTACCGCCAAAATGACTGGCTTCTTACTACGATACAATAGATGCGCTACTGATTCATCCGCATCGGTAATTCCTTCACGTGCACTCGTTACAAAGACTATCACATCTGCTTCATCAATCGCAATTTCTGCTTGATGCTTGATTTGCTCCATAAACGGCTCATCACTTAAATCGATTCCACCTGTATCAATAATACTAAAATCTTTTCCAAGCCACTCTCCGGTCGCGTAGATCCGGTCACGCGTAACACCTGGTGTATCTTCGACAATCGAGATTCTTTCTCCAGCAATTCGGTTGAATACTGTCGATTTTCCGACGTTTGGTCGTCCCACGATTGCAATTGTTGGCTTCGCCATAATTATTTCTACCTCCATCTAATTGAATCTTATCTAGTTTACCTAAAGCCTTGACTTGTTGCAAGTATTCTCTCACAACTTCACTCACAAAAAATTCCGGATCAAGTAAAAGATGTCTCCATCTTTAGACTTCATCCGGATAGAATAAAAATTATACTTTTAAGAACCGTCGCATTGAAATGACTGATCCAATCGAACCAATCACCACCCCTATTAAAAGGACACCGACTGCGACTGGTACCATGAATTCATTTGGTGTGACCAGTGAATAGTTCGAACGCAACATAATTGGGTTGGCCACTGCATAGAACTTCTGATAACCAAATACAATAATTAAGACCGGGATCACTGCGCCTAACAAACCAATCCAACCACCTTCTAAGAAGAATGGCCAGCGGATATAACTATTTTTAGCTCCCACTAAACGCATAATTTGAATTTCACGTTGGCGAGACAATATGGTAATCCGAATGGTATTTGAAATTAAAAACATTGCAATGAATAACAGCAAAATGGAGCCTACTAATCCCCACGTACGCACTCCTTTGGCGATGCTAAATATTTTATCAGATAGGTCATCTCCATAGCGAGCATCTTGGACATAGGTAGTTAATTTTTTGGCAGAAGCCGTAATACTTTTAACATATTGCGGATCCGTGGCACTGACAATATAGACATCATGGAGCGGATTGTCTTGTTCGAACAAATCCCATGATTTTCCATAGCTACCTTTGATTTTTTCTAATTGATCATCTTTACTAGAAAAAGTCACCGTTTTGACATGGTCAATGGCTTTTAATTCTTTCTCAAGTTCTTTTTTGTCATCATCGTTCGCACCAGTCACCACAAAAACTGACACATCTACATTGTTTTCCATGTCATCAGCCAACTTAACAGCATTTAAGATAATTGCCGCAAAAATAGCTAATAGACTAAGGGTAATTGCAACTGCACTAATCGATGAAATCGACATCCAGCCATTTCGCTTTAGACTCTTCATACTCTCTAATAAGTGGCGGAAAAACCTTCTAATCATCGTACTCATACTCTCCTTCCGCCTGATCTCGTATAATGCGTCCATTTTCAATAGCAATCACACGGTGACGAATCGTATTTACGATTGTACTATTATGAGTCGCCATGACAATCGTTGTCCCTTGAGAATTGATACGATCTAATAGTCGCATGATTTCCCATGAATTTTCGGGATCCAAATTTCCTGTTGGTTCATCAGCGATTAACACTTTCGGCATATTGACAATTGCTCGCGCGATACTTACACGCTGTTGTTCCCCACCAGAAAGCTCACTCGGAAAGACGCGAACTTTGTGCTTCAATCCGACTAGGTCTAATACTTCCATGACCCGTTTTTTTATTTCTTTTGGCTTTTTGCCAATTACTTGCATGGCATATGCAACATTTTCGTAGACTGTTTTTTTAGATAATAACTTATAATCTTGGAAAACAACCCCTATTTCTCTTCGCAAATAAGGAATGTCGCGATTTTTTATTTTTAATAAGTCATAACCGGCAACTTTCAGCGTTCCTTTGGTTGCTTTTTCTTCTCGATACATCAATTTGATAAATGTCGATTTACCAGCTCCTGATGGGCCTACAACATAGACAAAATCACCTTGATTAATCGATACGGATATATTTCGGATGGCGGTTGTCCCGTTTGAATATTTTTTCAAAACATCCTGCATTTCAATCATGGCTTTTCTCAATTCCTTTCCTTGTACTGAGACAGTATAGCATTGCATTATTGCAACCGATTTTCAGCAAGTTACAATCAGATGTCAATTTGTTAACTTTTTTTACGCTCGATTTAATTTTTGTTTGAGGTAGGCGTCGATGAAACCATCGATGTCTCCATCCATGACCGCCTGTACATTTCCAGTTTCAAAATTGGTACGGTGATCTTTAACCATAGAGTAGGGATGGAAGACATACGAGCGAATTTGTGATCCCCAGCCGATTTCCATTTGTTCCCCTCTCAATGCCGCTGCTTCTTGTTCCTGTTTTTCAACCTCTAACTGATAGAGTTTGGCTTTCAACATCCCCATCGCTTGTTCTCTATTTTTCAATTGCGACCGTTGCGCTTGACTGGCGACCACTGTCCCAGTCGGAATATGCGTAATACGGACAGCAGATTCCGTTTTGTTGATATGCTGTCCACCGGCACCACTCGCACGATAGGTATCGATTTTTAGGTCATCTGAGTTAATCTCAATATCAATGGTATCATCTAGTTCAGGCATGACATCCACTGAACAGAAAGAAGTGTGACGACGATTTGCGGAATCGAATGGAGAAATCCGAACTAACCGATGAACACCTTTTTCTGATTTCAAGTAGCCAAAGGCATTTCGTCCTTTGATTAATAGCGTCACACTCTTAATCCCTGCTTCATCCCCAGGCAAATAGTCAAGTGTCTCTACTTGAAATCCACGCTTATCAGCCCAGCGTTGGTACATTCTTAGTAACATACTGCCCCAGTCTTGGGATTCAGTCCCACCGGCACCAGGATGCAGTTCAATAATCGCGTTGTTATGATCATACGGTCCATCTAGTAACATCGCTAGCTCATAGGCGCTCATTTTACCCAAAAGCTCAGAGGCACGTGTGGCTAACTCTTGCTCCATCTCATCATCTGGCTCTTCTTGAATCATTTCCAGTAAAACTTCCAATTCTTCAAGTTCATCTGCCAATTCATGAAATTGATCGAACGCTTCTTTATTACTATTATTTTCATTAATAACTTTTTGTGCTGACTGTGTATCATCCCAAAATCCAGGCTCAGCCATACGATTTTCTGCCTCGGCAATGTCTTCTTCCAACTTATCTAAGTCAAAGAGACCCCCTAAAACTATTAATTTGTGTTTGCATTGTAGCTAGTTCATTTTTTAATTCTGAAATTTCCATGATGTTTCCTCCAATTATTCTTTGACAAAAAAAAGCTGGACAACGACTGCTGACCAGCTTAATGTGGCGTTTTACATGCCTTTACCGTGACAATTTTTGTACTTTTTCCCGCTTCCACATGGACAAGGATCATTACGACCAACTTTTTGGACATTGACTGGTTTTTGTGGTTCCACCGTTTCTTCTTGTTCTACCTCTGCTTCGCCTTGTGCTACTTGCTCACGTTGAACATTTTGGCGAATCTCAGCCTTCATGAAGAGACGCGTTACTTCATATTCAATTGCACCCACCATTGCTTCAAACATCGAATATCCTTCTGTTTGATACTCAACCAATGGATTATTTTGACCATATGCACGCAAACCAATCGATTGACGCAGTTGATCCATCGCATCGATATGGTCGGTCCATTTCGAGTCAACTACGCGTAAAATAACCACTTTTTCAAACTCAAGCAATTGCTCTGGGCTATTTAGTTGTTCAGACTTGGTATCAAAAATAGCTTTCGCGCGACTGTATAGATCGTCTTTGATTTCTTGTGCTGTTTTCCCTTTTAATTGATCGACACTGATGCTATCTTCATGGACCAATGTACTACTTGCAAAATCAACGATGCCCTCGTAATTCCATTCTTTTTGATCCAACTGAGTATGGCTGTCAACCATTCGATCAATCGTCCGTTTTACCATACCTAATAACTGATCTGAAAGCGTTTTGTCTTCCATAATAACTTGTTGTCTTTGTTTATAAATGACTTCACGCTGTTCACGCATCACATCATCGTATTGTAAGACATTTTTCCGCGTATCATAGTTGTTCCCTTCTACTCGTTTTTGAGCAGCCTCTACTTGTTTGGTCAACATACGACTTTGAATCACGGCATCTTCTTCATCTATTTTTAGACGTTCTAAAAATGATTTGATACGCTCTGAACCAAAACGTTTCATTAAGTCATCTTCTAAAGAAAGATAAAATTGTGATACACCAGGATCTCCTTGACGTCCTGAACGACCACGCAGCTGGTTATCGATTCTTCTTGACTCATGACGTTCAGTACCGATTACTGCTAGTCCACCAACTTCTGCGACACCTAGGCCTAATTTAATATCTGTTCCACGACCAGCCATATTTGTGGCGATCGTTACAGCGCCTTTTTGACCAGCGTTTAAAATGATTTCCGCTTCTTTAAAGTGATTTTTAGCATTTAGGACTTCGTGAGGTACGTTTTCTTTATTCAGTAAGTTTGACAGTAATTCAGATGTTTCGACGGCGACAGTCCCCACTAAAATTGGCTGCCCCTTGCGATAGCGCTCTTTAATATCTTGGACTACGGCAGTAAATTTGCTTTCCAAAGTCGGATAAAGCAAATCAGCACGATCATCCCGGATAACTGGACGATTCGTCGGAATTTGAATCACTTGAATGTTATAAATCTCACGGAATTCTTCTTCCTCAGTCTTGGCTGTACCGGTCATTCCAGCAAGCTTCTTATACATTCTAAAGAAGTTTTGGAAAGTAATTGTCGCCATCGTCTTTGTTTCGTCCTCAATTTCGACACCTTCTTTGGCTTCGATTGCTTGGTGTAATCCATCTGAATAGCGACGACCCTCCATAATACGACCAGTAAATTGATCGACAATTAAAACTTGATTTTCTTGCACGACATAGTCAATGTCACGAATCATAATAAAGTTGGCACGTAACGCTTGATCCAAGTGATGCGTTAATGCAGTGTTTTCGATATCGTATAAGTTAGTCAAGCCAAAGTTTTCTTCTGCTTTTTCGATACCTTGTTCAGTAAACGCAATGGTTTTGGATTGCAAATCGATTTTAAAATCGTCTTCTTCTTTTAACTTTTTAACGAAATTGTCTGCACGAATGTATAGTGCCGTTGATTTTTCTGCTTGACCAGAAATAATCAATGGTGTACGTGCTTCATCAATTAAAATCGAGTCAACTTCATCGACAATTGCATAATTTAATGGTCTTTGAACCATTTGATGACGATAAACAACCATGTTATCACGCAAATAGTCAAATCCTAATTCATTGTTTGTACTATAAGTGATATCGCAAGCATATGCAGCTCGTTTTTCTTCTGATGACAACGAATTGATATTTAATCCGACTGTCATTCCTAAGAAATTATACAATTCCCCCATCTCGGTAGAATCCCGTGTTGCCAAGTATTCATTCACAGTTACGACGTGCACGCCTTTTCCAGATAAAGCATTTAAGTATACCGGCATTGTCGCTGTTAAAGTTTTCCCTTCACCAGTACGCATTTCAGGAATATTGCCATCGTGTAAAACAATCCCACCCATTAATTGCACATGATATGGGTACAAGCCAAGTACACGCTTGGCAGCTTCACGCACAACTGCAAATGCTTCAGGTAATAATTGATCCAATGTCTCTCCGTCTTTAAAACGTTGACGAAATTCGTTAGTCTTGGCTTGCAATTGTTCATCTGATAGAGCAGCGATTTGCTCAGCAAATGATTCAACTTTTTTAGCAATATGGTCTAATCTTCGAAGTTCTTTTTTATCATTTTCAATAATTTTCTTTAGCAAATTGGCCATTCGTATATAAGTCTCCTTCAATCCTTTTTCAATTTCATATGAAAGTCTCCAAACCATTTTATCATTACTTGTCAAGAATTGAAATATTTTCTATCGATTAAGTGCTTGATACTTAAAAAAAAGGCATCACCCAACTAACTGGGGATGCCTTTGCTCAATAGTAAGTGTTAGTTTGTTTCGATGAGACCATATTTACCATCTTTCCGACGATAAACAATGCTTGTGCCATTCGAATCTGCATCTTCAAAAATAAAGAAATTATGACCTAACATATTCATTTGTAAGACCGCTTCTTCACTATCCATTGGTTTTAATGATAGTCGTTTCGTACGCACGATTTCTAGTTCAGACACTTCTTCTTCTTTTTCATTCGAAGGGATGACTGGTGTTTCAGGAATAACGACTGCTCGAGATTTCCGGTTTATTTTTGTTTTAAATTTTCGTATTTGACGTTCCAATTTATCAACAACTAAGTCTACACTTGCATACAAATCTGGAGAAGTTTCTTCAGCTCTTAATACAAGATATGGAAGTGGGATCGTTACTTCAACTTTTGCAGTTTTATCGGAATAGACTTTCAGGTTAACATGTGCAGTAGCATCCGGTGCATCGCTAAAGTAGCGTTCCAATTTGCCAACTTTCTTGATTACATACTCTCTGATTGCTTCTGTAACCTCGATATTTTCTCCACGAACATTATACTTAAACATAACAATTGCCCCTTTCATCTACCAATTAAAAAGAAATAAAGGACCACTCTTATTCCTTTCTACAATAATAGTATAACTAAAAGAATAAGAAAAGTAAAAGAAATCGTTAACATTTTTCAAAAACTATCTCGCCAAGGTAAGCGTTGTGATTTTTATCTTTGGATACGTCCAAAAACAACTCGTTGCATGCAAAATTGTTCGACCGGTCGTATAGACATCATCGACAATCAATATCGTACGGGCATCTGAATTTATCTCCTTAGCCAAATGAAAAGGCTGCCCCATATTTAACCGTTCGACTCGGCTCTTTTCACTTTGCGGTGATACATTTTCATTTTTGGCTAATAACAGTTGATATGGAATGTTTGCTGCCTTTAGTAGTTCTTCTACTTGATTGTAGCCTCTCATATTCTTCCGTTCTTCAGCTAAAGGAATTGGGCAAATAATATCAACTTTTTGCCTTATAATTGCCTTCCTTAAATCTTTAGAAAATGTGCCTGCTAACTGAATATCTCCTAAAAATTTAAACCGATGCATCCATTCTTTCATTCCTTGATTGTATTGATAGAGCGCGGTATGCTGTAGATTGATCTCCGGATATACACGTAACCACGCCTGACAATCTAGGCATACACTGCTTGAGTCTTGACTTCTAGAGCACATCGGGCAGTGAGTGATTGGAATTTTTTGAAATTTCCTTTGGCAATCAAGACAAAGTTCAGCAGACGATCTAATCGGAAGCAAATACTCAAGGATGGTTAGATTACGAATAATAGGTTGTCTGCAATTGCTACATTCCACCCTCTTCACCCTCCCTTGCTAATTGATTCATCAGCTTTATTTCAGCTAAGGCCTCTTTGATAGCCCCTGATTTACGATTATACATAAAAACTAGTTCGCCATTTTGATGCTCTCCTTTTCGGTCAACACGGCCAGCTATTTGTACCAAACATGACTTCGTATAGATACGATGATTCGCACCAATCACAATGACCGATACTCGTTCAAACGTCACGCCACGCTCGAGAATTGTCGTTGTCAATACTATCTGATACGCTCGTTTTCTTGCATTTGCTACTTTCAGTTTTCGATCTGAATCCTCAGAATGAACAGCAATCAACTCACTTTCTCCATATACTTTTAGTAATTCTTGATATAGCTGCCTCATATAGGCAATGCTTGGACAAAAAATAAGCACAAAAGAATCCACAATCAGTCTTTCAAGTAATTGTATGAGTTGCTTCTTAAAAAAATAATTTTGACAGTTTTCCCAGTGATTTTGCCAAATAAGCTGCGGCAAAGGTAATGGTCGCCCATGATACCGCCTTGGCAGTTTCAATATTTCTGTATCAGCTGCCAGACTTTGACTTAAAAAGCGTGAAGGGGTAGCAGTCAAAAACAAATTTCTACCCGTTTTTTTAAGCGCTGTTTTTCGTGCATAATGTAACATTTCATCGCCTTCATAAGGAAATGCGTCGGCTTCATCAACAACAAGCAAATCAAACGCATGGTAAAAATGTAGTAACTGATGCATGGTACAGACAGTCAAATTAGAAAAACGGTAAGACTCTTCGGAATTACCATGGAGAAGCAAAACATTTTCATCTGGAAATACTGCTGCGATACGAGGAAACAACTCTCGACAAACATCAATTCGTGGCGAGCACACGGCCACTCTGCCACCTGAGGATAAAACATGATTGATAATAGGAAAAATCATTTCTGTCTTCCCCGATCCAGTCACCGCCCATACCAAACTATCTCGCTTATCTTGATAAACTGTAATTAATTTTTCGGCAATTTTTTTCTGTCCAACCGTTAATTGTCCTTCCCACCTGTAAGTTATATTTCTAGGAGCAATTGTTTCTTCTTGCCATACTAAATAATCAGTCGTAGTTAACCGACCATAATGAATACACGCAGGACAATAATATTTCCCACTTGCTGGCAAAAAATGGCTAGTCGCTAGTGATTTGCTGCCACAACGATGGCAAAGG
The DNA here is from genome assembly GCF_023743875.1 of Enterococcus italicus. Classification (NCBI taxonomy): domain Bacteria; kingdom Bacillati; phylum Bacillota; class Bacilli; order Lactobacillales; family Enterococcaceae; genus Enterococcus; species Enterococcus italicus. The sequence goes on along the minus strand of NZ_JAMRVB010000001.1, from coordinate 552,948 downwards.
AGCCAATCAGTCCTCTTTTCGACTGCCACACAATTGAATCCTTCTGATGGTATCTCTGATTGCTCACACCTAGTTAGCCTTCCAACTTCTATCATGCGCACCCCTCCATAAAAAAATACGCAAAAAAAAAAAAGAACACCCTGTGCTCTTCTTTATTTCATCACCAATCCCAATAATGCCATCGCTTTGGATAAAATCGTTTCCCCATCTAACAATCCATAATCTTTCATATCAATAATCGAAAGTGGAATTTGATCATTTTTCGTTATCGTCTCTAACTCTTTTTTCATATAGCGAACTTGTGGACTAAGTAAAACGATATCTGGTTTCAACTCATGATACTCAGTGAGCGCTTGGGCACCACTGACCGCCGATACATCAATAGCTAAATTTTTTGAAAAAATGATTTTGACTATTTTTGCAACCAATATATCCGTTGTTAATCCCGTACTACAGACCAACATCATCTTTTTCAATTACATTTCCTCCAAACTATTTCTTTTCAGTAAAGAACCAATTTGATTTTAATAATGGAATAAACACCACGTACTCTTTTTCTAAATTAATATGAATCACTTCGTATTTTGCGTTTAACCATGCGTACGCGCCATTTTCCGGATGACGATAATCATTTGCCCACCATTCCACTGAAGTTCGAGCAGTTTTAGGTAGACCAACTGAAGGAAAAAGAAGCTCATCAAATTGAGTAAACGTCAACGTAATCTGACTTCCTCCATTATGTTTTAAATAGTTTGTGATTACATCATACTTCTTTTTTCGCTCCATTCTCTCGTCACCTCCTTACTCATTTCAAAATTCTACCCTCTTACAAAGTTGAAAACTAGCAACTGATTGACTATACTTACTTGAAAGGAGGAGAACTGTTGAATACTAATTATATTACTATTGCCAAAGATGAAACAGATGAGCAACTAATAAAAAAATCACGATTTATTTGCACAGTTCATCGCATTGAATCCGAAGATGAAGCTAGATCGTTCATTGCAATGACTAAAAAGGCACACCCAAAAGCAAATCATAATTGCTACGCGTTCATTGTAGGACAGACGCCTGAAACTCACCGCTCAAGCGATGATGGCGAGCCAAGTGGAACTGCCGGTATCCCAATGCTAGACGTGTTGAAAGGTCAGAAGCTGACAAATACCCTTGCCATCGTCACACGTTACTTTGGCGGAACGAAGTTAGGGACAGGAGGATTAGTACGTGCATATGCACATAGTACCAAGTCGGCAGTAATAAAAGCTGGCCTAATCGAAAAACGGCTAGAATCAGCTGTCACTATATTTATCGACTATTCTAATCTCAATCAAACCAACTATTTTCTGGAAGCAAAAAAAATCAACACACTTTCAACCGAATTTTTACAAGAAGTTGCGCTTACAATTTCGACAGAACATCCTGAAATAATTAAAGCTGAGCTAATTGAATTATTAAATGGTCGCGTCCGTATTGAGGATGGTCCGAAAACATTTTATGACTATCCTATTTTACAAGCTGATTAAGCTATTTTTCTAAATAAAATTCAAAACGCGAGCCAACATATTGTGTACGCACATACTCGAACGGCCGACCGTCATCAAAGAAAGAGACTTGTCTTAGTCGCAACACCGCGTCACCACGTTTGATATTTAAAAATTCAGCAATCTTTTCTGATGCTTCAGTCGCAGAAATTGTTTGGTTAGCACGCCCAATTTTAAATCCTTCATCTTCCAATATCCGATAAAATGAATTCGTGATGCTCTCTTTCGTAAACTGATTGATTAGCGTTTCTGGGATGGAGGCGAGTTCAAAACAAATTGGTATCCCATCCGCGTATCGAATTCTCTCCATTCGTAAGACAAGTTGCTTTTCACTTAAAGCTAATTTTTCTATTTCACTTGAGCTGGGAGAGGTCACAAAATAAGAAGTCACCTTGCTTGACGGCTGTCTTCCTTGGGACAACATAATTTCAGTAAAACTTGTTGTTCCAGTCATCTTTTCCTGAACTTTTCGATTGGCTACATACGTGCCAGAACCTACTTTTCTTTCCAAAATACCTTCATCAGACAAATTCTGAATCGCTTGCCGTAAAGTCATCCGACTAACGCCAAAATGCAAAGATAATTCCCGTTCGGATGGTATACGATCCCCTACTTGCCAGATATTTTCTTCTATTTTTCGTTTGATATCATCATGTATTTGAATATATATAGGTAATTGCTCTGCCATTTGTTTTCTCCCTAAGCTCAATCTCTTAAAAGTGAATGACTATTATTTATTTTTTGCATGCCATTTAATTGTTTGTTGTTTTAATCGTGATCTTGTTCCTGCTACCTTTTTTCCTTTTGACTCATTGAAGTCCTTCTTCGATAAGTCGTACACTTCCAATGCAGCTTCTCGAATCGCCAATTTAATTTTTTTCGTCATTTTCATAATAATTCCTCCTTTAAAATAACAACACTATAAAAAAATAAAGAGAGTATCGAAACATTCGATACTCTCTTTATTGCAAGACTGGGGTAGCTGGATTCGAACCAACGCATGAGGGAGTCAAAGTCCCTTGCCTTACCGCTTGGCTATACCCCAATGGTGGAGGAGAGTGGATTCGAACCACTGAACCGAAAGGAACGGATTTACAGTCCGCCGCGTTTAGCCACTTCGCTACTCCTCCAATGTTGTCTGAATAACCCGACCTCGTTATAATACAACATTATATAACGCATTGCAAGTAGAATATCAAATTTTTTTAATCTTGTAAATTCCATTGACGAATAAACAATTCTAATGCGTCATCCATTGTTTTGGCACTTCCGCAATTTTCATCGCCAATAAAAACCTGAAAGTCTTTGGTTGCATAGGTCAAGATTTCACCAATTTTCTTCTTGCCTAAGTATAGTTCCCCAACTTCATATTTTTGACCGTTGATTACTTTTGTTGTCTCTTGGAATTGAATTTCCGTGTCTTTATTTTTTCGCATTTTCCCACCTCATGAATAGTGTAGCATAACTTTTGCATAAAAAAAACAGGTGACCGTCGCAACAGTCACCACAGTTAGAATTTATTTGACATTCGTTAATACCGCATCGACAACTTGATAGCCCGCGTCTTCAAATAATTCACGAATCTTAATTACTTGTTTAGAAACAACTTGGAACTCAACAATGGTGCCATCTGATTTTCTGTTGACGACAATCGTTGATATACTCATTTGATGATCGGCTAAAATTTTTGATAAATCAGCAATTACACCGGACTTATCCTTAGAAATATTGACGCTAATTCTCGTGCCACCTTCGTGATAGCCAGTAATCTTTAAGAAAGCATCAAAAATATCATTATTCGTAATAATTCCAACCAAATTCCCATTGTCTAAAACAGGTAAAACGGCTACACTATTCGTCCGCATTTTTGCGATAGCATCTTCCAATAAGGCTGTCGGTTGAATAGTTAAAACATCTTTAATCATTATATCTGATACGTTTGTTTTGTTAATTAAATAATTTAATTCATAGACACTTAGTGACGTAGCCTTTGATGGCAATGCAGATTGAATCACGCCTTCAGTAATCAATCCGACTAAGTGCCCCTCTTCTACCACCGGAAGACGGTGAATATTATGAGCTTTCATTACATCTATCGCATCAAATACAGGTGTAGCTGGCGTAACTGTTACAACTTTTTTTGTCATGAAATCACTAACACTCATTGTTTACCCTCCCAAGTATGCTTTCTTCACAGCTTCACTGGCTAATAATTCTTGACCAGTACCTTCAAGAACGATTTTCCCAGTTTCTAAAACATAACCTCGATTCGCAATGGATAAAGCCATTTTCGCATTTTGTTCAATCAATAGAATCGTTGTTCCTTGCTTTTGAATTTCCTGAATAATCGAAAAAATTTCTCGAATGAAGATTGGCGCCAAGCCCATTGAAGGCTCATCTAAAAGCAATAACTTTGGCTTAGACATTAAGGCTCTTCCCATTGCTAGCATTTGTTGCTCCCCACCTGACAATGTGGCTGCATCTTGATTTTTTCTCTCTTTCAATACTGGAAATTTCGAAAAGACTTGTTCATAATCTTGTTTGACTTCCTTATCTTTCCGTAAAAATGCCCCCATCTCCAAATTTTCTTGAACCGTTAACCCTGGAAATACATGACGGCCCTCAGGTACTTGAGAAAGTCCTGATGCGACAATTTTTTGGGGTGCTTGTTTTTCAATCCCTTTGCCCTCAAAAGAAATTTTTCCTTTCGAAGAACGAGTCAAACCTGATATCGTTCTAAGGATGGTTGTTTTTCCTGCTCCATTGGCACCAATTAATGATACTATTTCACCTTTTTCGACATGAAAAGACACATCGTGAACGGCTTGAATCATACCATAGTGGACAGATAAATTTTCGATCTCTAACATTATAAATCTCCCCCTAAATATGCTTGAATGACCCTAGGATTATTTTTAATTTCTATGGGGGTACCATGTGCAATGACTTGACCATATTCTAATACATAAATTCGCTCACATACATCCATAACCAAGCTCATGTCGTGCTCGATTAAGACAATAGTAATTTGAAATTCACGTTGGATTTTTCGGATCAGCTGGGTCAACTCTGCAGTTTCTTGAGGATTCATGCCCGCTGCCGGCTCATCTAAAAATAAAATTTTTGGTTGCGTTGCTAAGGCACGAACGATTTCTAATCTCCGTTGTTCCCCATAAGGCAGATTTTTTGCTAGGGTATCCATCTTAGAATCAAGACCAAAAATCTGAAGAAGCTCTTTTACTTTTGTGGTCATCATTTCTTCTGTACGATAAAATTTAGGTAACCTGAAGACACTTGTTAAGAAACCTTCTTTATTTTTTGAGTTCATTGCAATTAAAACATTGTCTAATACTGTTAAGTCTTTGAATAAACGAATATTTTGAAATGTCCGAGACAAGCCAAGATCAGCAACCTTATAAGGTTTTATGCCATTTAATCGTTCTTCTTTGCCACCAACTTTTAATAACACATCACCTGAACTAGGCTCGTATACACCCGTCAATAAGTTAAATAATGTCGTTTTTCCTGCTCCATTCGGACCAATTAATCCTATTAATTCATTTTCTTCAACTGACATGGAGACATGGGAGACGGCCGCCAGACCACCAAAATTTTTCGTTAAATTATTTACCGTTAGAAGTGCCATCTAAGTCGCCTCCCTTTTTGCTAAAACGATTGAACAAGCGTTTGATTGAGAACTCCCAAGTGCCTAATAATCCACTTGGTTTAAAAATCATAATACCAATTAATGCTAATGCGTAAATGATCATTCGCAAGCTACCAAAATCTTGCAGGTACATATTTAAAACACCTAAAACAATAGCTGCCAATACAGAACCAGTCGTACTTCCTAAACCACCAAATACCGCAATAATTAAAATATCAATGGATTTATTAAAGGTGTAATCACTTGGGAATACAGATTGTTGATAACTAGCATAGAGTGTCCCGGCCAAGCTTGCCAACATGCCACCAAACACAAAGGCAATTACTTTAAATTTGGTTGTATTGACTCCCATCGATTCTGCAGCAATCTCATCTTCTCGGACTGAAAGAGTCGCACGACCTCCACCGCTATTAATGAAGTTTGAAACAAATACAACAGTCAATACAGCAAAAATAAATACCAACTGCCAATTACTGAATTCTGGAATACCAAAAATTCCTGAAGGTCCATTTGTTAACCAACTATTGTTTACTATAAGAATCCGAATAATTTCAGAAATACCTAGTGTTGCAATGGCAAGGTAATCCCCTTTTAAACGCAATGTTGGTGTTCCGACTACAAATGCGACAACGCCTGCAATAATCATACCTACGATAATCGCTAGCAAAAAGCCACCAAAAGTAGGATTCTTAGTCGTAATAATCGCACTAGCATATGCGCCAATTGCCATAAATCCAGCATGTCCTAATGAGAATTGACCAGAAAAACCAATAATTAAGTTCAAGCTGACTGCCAAAATAATATTAATACCGATATTGACAATAATCGCATCTGTAAAAATATTTATAAAGCCACCATTATACAAACCAAATAAACCAAAATAGATGACCAACGTAAGTAGCAACCATGTTAGATTGTATTTCAAGTTTTTTTTCATTTATGCCACCTACACTTTCTCTTTAATATTTTTACCCAAAATACCAGCTGGGCGAATAAGTAAAATAATGATTAAGACGCCATAAACAAAAGCATCTTTATAATCTGAAAAACCGAGTGCAGTGGAAATTGTTTCAATCAACCCAATGACAAAACCACCAATGGCTGCCCCAGGTATAACACCGATTCCACCTAATACAGCTGCTACGAAAGACTTCAATCCGGGTACTACACCCATCATTGGATCAATCGAATTGTAATACAAACCAATCAACATCCCACCTGCTGCAGCCAATGCTGACCCTAAAGCAAAAGTGAATGAAATTGTCCGATTGACATTAATCCCCATCAATTGGGCTGCATCTGCATCCACACTGACTGCACGCATCGCTTTACCCATACGTGTTTTTTGAATAATAACTTGTAATAAAATCATTAAAAATAGCGAAACCCCTAAGATTAACAATTGAATATTACTAACGGAAATAAACCCCAACTGATAAGTCTGACGTGCAATGACTTGCGGAAAAGGTCGCGTATCTGGTTTGAAAAAATAAATCATTAAGTTTTGCAATAAGTATGAAACCCCAATTGCTGTGATTAACGCAGAGATACGTGTCGATTTTCGTAAAGGACGATAGGCTAAAAATTCAATGACCACCCCTAAAATAGCACAACCCACCATGGCAATTATCATAGATGGGAAAAAGCCAAAACCTAATTGTTTAACTAAAAAATATCCAATAAAACTACCAATCATGTAGATTTCACCATGAGCGAAATTGATTAGTTTGATAATACCATAAACCATCGTATATCCTAATGCCATTAATGCGTAAATACTTCCTAAAAAAAGACCATTCACGACTTGTTGTAGTAATACTTCCATCTCATCACTTCCAATTTTTTATTATCAACGAAAAAGGCTAAGACAAAACCCTATACGATTTTGCCCCAGCCCCACTTACCTTACTTATGGATTGATCGTCTCTGCTGAGCTTTCTTTTCCATCCGTATATTTGATGATTACCACTGATTTTTCTGGATTATGGTCTTTATCAATCGTGATATTACCAGTAACACCTTCAAAATCTTTCAAACTTGCTAACCCTTTTGTAATTGCCGCTGAATCAGCTGAATTTTGATTGATGATTGCTTGCTTGATCATGTTCATTGCATCATACGCCAATGCATTAAATGTTGAAGGTTCAGTTCCATATTTTTCCTTATATGCATCTATGAACGGTTGTACAGTATCGTTTGCTGGAGCTAGAATTGAAAAGTGTCCGGTATAGTAAACATCAGTAACATTGCTTGCTCCCGCTAATTGAACAATCTTTTCATCTCCGAAGCCATCTGCACCAATAATTGGTTGGGTAATTCCCATTTCTCGTGCTTGTTTGATGATTAGACCAGCTTCTTCATAATAACCAGGTACATATAAAACATCGAAGTCTGAGTTTTTAATTTTTGTTAAAACTGCTTGGAAATCTTTGTCACCACTCGTAAAGTTTTCTTCAATAGCAATATCGCCTTTGTATTCAGATTTAAATGCTTTTGTTAATCCAATCGCATAATCACTTGAATTATCACCCAAAATGGCCACTTTTTTCGAATCTAGCTTTTCCGTTGCATATTGTGCTAAAACTTTCCCTTGGAAACTATCTTGGAAGCTTGAACGGAAGACATATTCTTGCACTTTTCCATTACTCATTGTAACAGAATCATCTGTTCCAGAAGGAGTAATAAACGGTACTTGTGCTTTTGTTATGTTCGGAATAACAGCTTTCGATGCACCAGACGTTGCAGGACCAATAATTGCCACAACATCATCGTTGGTTGCTAAGTTGGCAGCAGCAGTTGCAGCTTCGTTGTTATCAGATTTATTATCTTTAACAACTAATTCAACTTTTTTACCTAAAATTCCACCGTCATTATTAATTTGTTCTACAGCTAATTCAATACCGTCTTTTTCTTGTGATCCATAACCGGCAACTGCGCCAGATAATTCTAAATTCACACCGATTTTAATGGTATCTCCGGTTTGTTTGTTTCCGCCATCTGCGGAACTACTCGATTTTCCAGTCGGGCTAGCACTACAAGCACCTAGGATAAATAGACTTGCAAACAAAAATGCCAACTTCTTTTTCATCATTACTTCCTCCCTTAAATTCCCCTGAATATGAATCATAATATACCTAAAATAATAACAATTGTCAACGAATTTTCAGAATATTTTATTTATTCTGTCATAGATAGCTTACTTTATGTATTTAATTTGTCTAAATTGTGAAATTTCACCCAAAAAAAAAGAAAACACTCAAATTAAGAATGTTTTCTTTTCATAATATCTTGATAGTTAGGCTCAACTCTATCGACCCTATTTCTAACCAATGAAAATTTTGTTGGTACATAGTCAAGGCCTCCATGAACGAATGGATGGCACCGCAATATTCTAGAAATGCCCATTACCGCACCTTTAAAAAAACCATGTACCGTAACTGCTTGAATCATATAATTTGAACAAGTAGGATTATAACGGCAACTTGGTGGTGTCAACGGAGAGATAAATTTTTGGTAACCTCTGACAAGCCCAATAAGTATTTTTTTCATATATGACCTCTCTACAGATGAACGATTTGTTCAAAGATTGTAGACCAACAATCAACTATAGGAAAAATTCAAAAATATGTTGCCACAATTTTCCACTAAACACACCAGTCGGGTTTCCGTCACCAATGTAGCCGTAGCCGACCATTAAGCCTACAAAAAATAAAATCATCGCAATCAAAATAACTAGTACTATTTTAAATAAAGACATAAGTATTGTTGAAGTGTTTTTCATTGTATTCACATCCTAATTAAAATGAATAAGCGGCCACTTTTTCGTTCGAACTATCATTGATTCGTTCAATTTTTGCACCTAGTTTTTGTAATTTTTGATGGAATTGATAATACCCACGATCTAAATATTTTAAATTCCGCACTCGTGTAATACCTTCAGCACATAGTCCAACTAAAACCAATGCTGCCGCAGCACGTAAATCTGTCGCATGCACGATAGATCCTTGCAAGTCATTTGGTCCATCGATTACGGCTACATTTCCATCAATCTTCACTTTAGCATTCATGCGCACCATTTCTTCTAAATGTTGGAATCGGTTTTCAAAAACCGTTTCTGTCACAATACTTCTACCGTGCGCTAACATTTGGATAGCTGTCATTTGCGCTTGCATATCGGTGGGAAAACCAGGATGGGGTAGGGTTTTAATATCTGTCGCTTTTAAGATTTTAGGTCCTACAATCCGAATTCCTTCATCATTTTCTGAAATTTCTGCACCCATCTCCGCCAATTTGGATAAAAGCGGACGATTGTGTTCGGCAATTGCATTTTCAATTAGAACATCACCTTGCGTCATCGCGGCTGCTACCATAAAAGTACCTGCTTCAATCCGGTCCTGTACGATAGCGTGCTCTACAGCGTGAAGTTTTTCCACACCTTCAATGCGCATCGTTTCAGTACCCACACCAAAAATCTTGGCACCCATTTTGTTTAAGATATTTGCTAAATCAACTATTTCAGGCTCGCGGGCAACATTACTAATCACAGTCGTTCCCTTAGCCTTCACTGCAGCCATCATAATATTTTGCGTGGCTCCGACACTTGGAAAATCCAAATAAATATTCGTCCCAATCAACTGATCGGCAATCGCTTCGATATAGCCATCCTTTTGAATGATTTGTGCGCCTAATGCTTGAAACCCTTTTAAGTGCAAATCAATTGGCCGCTTACCTATAGCACAGCCACCTGGCATAGCTACTTTGGCATGACCATTTCTTGCCAATAATGGTCCCATGACTACTATTGATGCACGCATTTGGCTTACGTATTCATAGGGTGCTTCTATATTTAAATCGGCTGTCGCATCGATAGTGACTTGCTTTTGTTCTTCATCAAATTTTACTTGCGCATTTAATTGACGGATTACCTCATTCATTGTAAATACATCTGATAAAATTGGTACATTATGTAAGTTGGTTGTTCCTTCATCTGCTAATAAACTAGCTGCAAGTATCGGTAAGACTGCGTTTTTTGCTCCTTCAATCTTAACTGTACCCTTTAATTGATTACCGCCTTTAACGATAATTTCATCCATTATTGTTCCCTCCAAAGCATAGGCTTAACTGTATCTTTCATTCATCCTCAAATTCCACTTAAAAATAAATTTTTGCTCAATGCAATCAATTCTAAAAAGAAGCTACTGGCAGTATAACCAATTGTGATTGAGAGCAATACCATTAATGTACGAATTTGCGGGGTTTGTAATGATCGGAACAAGATATCCAATCTCAGGGCTTTTAAGCTCCAAAAAGTTAAATAAATAAAAGCAAGATGGCTCGTAATACGAATGATGACATCTATTCCGTATACTTGCAACACCTTCACATCCCTTCCGCTAAAAACCCATAGGCACATAATACCATAAGTTTTGCAATTAAAAAAATATCTAGTATATAAGAATTTATCAAATAAAAAAAGTCTCTAACAAAATCAGAGACTTCTTTTATAATTGTTACAAATGTTTCGAGACATTGATACGGTTTATTGCTCTATGTAGTGCAACCGTTGCTCGACGAAGTTCATCAACGTCATCTTTCTGTTTAGCTTCTTCAATCATTCGTTCGGCACGAATTTTCGCCCGTTCAGCACGTGAAACATCGATGTCTCTTTCACGCTCTGCACTATCAGCCACTATCGAAACAACACTGTCACGAACTTCCATAATGCCACCATTGACTGCAATCCAATCAACATGTCCATCATCGTCTTTACGACCTACTTTAACTTCATCTATTAGAAGTGGTGCGATCACAGGGATGTGATTAGGCAAGATTCCTAGCTCGCCATCCGTCGTTTTAGCGACGACAATCGATGCATGATGGTCATAGACTAGTCCGTTTGGCGTTACCACATTTACAGTTAAGTATTGACTCATGGTACACCTCTTTCTAGTAGCCTAGTTTTTTAGCCTTCTCAACGGCTTCTTCAATTCTTCCGACACTACGGAAGGCTTCTTCAGGTAGCTCATCGTATTTGCCATCTAGAATATCTCTAAACCCTTGAATCGTTTCTGAAACAGGTACATATGACCCTGGTTGGCCTGTAAATTGTTCAGCAACGTGGAAGTTTTGAGATAAGAAAAATTGAATTCTTCTAGCACGAGAAACTAATACTTTTTCATCTTCTGATAACTCGTCCATACCTAAAATAGCGATAATATCTTGTAATTCACGGTAGCGTTGTAAGGTATGCTGTACTTCCGTCGCTACTTGATAATGTTGTTCACCGACAATTTCTGGCGCCAAGGCACTAGATGAAGATGCCAGTGGGTCAACAGCTGGATAAATCCCTTGTTCTGTCAATTTCCGTTCCAAGTTAGTCGTTGCATCCAAATGAGCGAACGCTGTGGCTGGCGCTGGGTCAGTATAGTCATCCGCTGGTACATAGATGGCTTGAATCGATGTTACTGATCCTTTTTTGGTAGAGGTAATTCTTTCTTGTAATTGCCCCATTTCAGTGGCTAGTGTTGGTTGGTATCCTACCGCTGATGGCATCCGGCCAAGTAAGGCGGATACTTCTGATCCGGCTTGAGTAAAACGGAAAATGTTATCGATAAACAACAATACATCTTGCCCTTCCACATCACGGAAATATTCCGCAATTGTCAATCCAGTCAAGGCGACACGCATCCGCGCACCAGGTGGCTCATTCATTTGACCAAACACCATTGCTGTTTTTTCAATTACGCCAGATTCACGCATTTCATTGTAAAGGTCATTTCCTTCACGCGTACGTTCACCAACCCCTGTGAAAACAGAAATACCACCGTGTTCTTGGGCAATATTATGAATTAATTCTTGGATAAGGACGGTCTTACCAACACCGGCACCACCGAAAAGTCCAACTTTCCCACCTTTTAAATAAGGGGCTAGTAAATCGATGACTTTAATCCCTGTTTCCAAAATTTCAGTACTTGTACTTAATTCATCAAAGTTTGGTGCTGGTTTATGAATCCCACTACGTTGCGCATCTTTAGGAAAAGGTTCTTGTAAGTCAATTGTTTCACCTAGCACGTTAAATACTCGGCCTAACGTTTCTTTTCCGACGGGCACAGAAATAGATTCGCCAGTATCAACGACTTCCATTCCTCTTTGAAGTCCATCTGTTGACTCCATTGCGATAGCACGAATCACACCATCACCTAGCTCTAAAGCTGCTTCTAATACAACTTTTGTTTTAGAAGCATCATTTTTATAGACAACAAGCGCATTGTTGATATCTGGTAATGACTCATCTAATGAGAATTCTACGTCAACAACGGGTCCAATGACTTGGACAATTTTGCCTGAACTCATTTATTTTCCTCCATTCATTCACGAAAATTATTCGAGTGCAGCTGCACCACCAACAATTTCGGTAATTTCTTGGGTAATTGCCCCTTGACGTGCACGATTGTAACTAATCGTCAAATCATCAATAATATGTTTGGCATTATCCGTTGCAGTTTTCATCGCAGTCATTCCTGCCGCGTGTTCAGCTGTTTTTGCATCCACAATTGCACCATAAATCAAACTTTCCGCATATTGAGGAAGTAGCTGATCCAAGATGGCTTCTCTTGAAGGCTCGAACAGATACTCTTGCTCATATTTTTTGGCTTCACTTGGATCTAAGTCTATAATTGGCAGCATCTTTTCAACTCGGAATTGACTGGTCAATGAATTGACATGATGGTTGTAGCAAACATATAACTCATCAAAGACTTCTGTTTGATACATTGACGTTGCCATATTGACGATTTTGCGTACCTCTTCAAAACTTGGTTGATCAGAAAGATTTCTTAGTTCATATGCAAGTGGAATTCCGCGCGTTTTAAAGAAATCAGCCCCAGTTCCCCCAATGGAAATCATGACATAATCATTGGAATTTTGGTGATCGTCTTTGATCATTGTCATCATTTGTTTCAAAATTGAACTATTATACCCACCAACTAACCCCCCATCGGAAGTTATTACAATATACCCTGTTTTTTTCACAGGTCGACTGATAAGCATGCTGTTGTAGTTGATTCCCTTTTTGCTATCTGGTGTACCCGCAAGGTCAGTTAGTTGCTGTGCTGCCAAGTGGGTAACGATTTCTCGAACTTTAGATGCATAGACCTGAAATTGTCTTGAATGGGCTTCAGATTTTGTAAGCTTTGCCGCAGAAACCATCTGCATTGCCTTTGTAATTTGGCTTGTTTTTTTTGTGGAAGCAATTCGTTGCTTTATTTCATTTAGAGAAGCGCCCATTGCGATTCACCTCTTCCTTACACTTATGCATTTTCAATTGTTGACAATTTGTCTTCAGTTGAACTAGTCGGTTGATTTAATGAAGCAGCAAACAGGTCTTTACAATCTTTGATTGCCTTATTTAGCGCATCTTCCGATGGTAAATCTTTTGTTGTACGAATTGTTTCAAATAAATCTGGTTGATTCGCTTCAATATAGTCAAATAATTGAGCTTCGAAATCTAACACTTTATCAACAGGAATACTATCAATAAATCCATGAGTAAGTGCATAAAGACTTACGACTTGTTTTTCTACAGCTAATGGTGAATGTAGTTTTTGTTTCAAGATTTCAACTGTTCTTCGACCACGATTAAGTTTAGCCTGAGTAGCGGCATCTAAATCTGACCCAAATTGGGTAAAGGCTTCTAATTCACGGAAACTTGCTAAATCAAGACGTAATGTTCCAGCAACTTTTTTCATTGCTTTAATTTGTGCTGAACCACCAACCCGAGACACTGACAATCCTGCATCAACGGCTGGACGAATTCCAGAGTAGAATAAGTCACTTTCCAAGAAAATTTGGCCATCGGTAATTGAAATAACGTTTGTCGGAATGTAAGCGGAAATATCTCCTGCTTGCGTTTCGACAAATGGTAAGGCCGTCATCGATCCGCCACCTAATTCATCACTTAACTTCGCAGCACGTTCTAATAAACGAGAATGCAAGTAAAAAACATCCCCAGGATAAGCTTCACGACCTGGTGGACGACGAAGTAGTAATGACAGTTCACGATACGCAACTGCTTGTTTTGATAAATCATCATAAACAATTAATACATGTTTGCCATTATACATAAATTCTTCACCCATTGCTGCACCAGCATAGGGGGCGATGTATAACATTGGCGCTGGTTGGGAAGCGCCAGCAGACACAACAATTGTGTAATCCAATGCACCAAATTTTCTTAGTGTTTCGACTTGCGTTCTTACTGTTGAGTCTTTTTGACCAATCGCGACATAGATACATATCATATCCTGTCCTTTTTGATTAATAATTGCATCGATAGCGATTGATGTTTTCCCAGTCTTTCTGTCACCGATGACAAGTTCACGTTGGCCACGGCCAATTGGAACTAACGCATCAATCGCTTTTAAACCAGTTTGCATTGGTTCATGGACTGATTTACGTTGCATTACTCCAGGAGCGGCAGCTTCTACTGGGCGCGTTTTATCGGTTTTGATTTCACCTAATCCATCAATCGGTTGACCTAATGGATTTACCACACGTCCAATTAGTGCTTCGCCAACAGGAACTTCCATAATTTTACCTGTTCGTTTTACCTTATCGCCTTCACGAATGGATTCAAATTCACCAAGGATAATAATCCCTACATCATTTGACTCTAAGTTTTGTGCCATACCATATGAACCATTTGAAAATTCAAGGAGCTCTCCACTCATCGCATTTTCTAAACCGTGTGCGCGGGCGATTCCATCACCTACATATGTCACCGTTCCGATTTCTTCAACGGAAAGTTCATTTTTATAATTTTTTATTTGCTCTTTAATCAAGGCACTGATTTCTTCTGCTTTGATAGCCATTCGGTTCACCTCTCATCTCTTGTTTATCTCGCTAGCTTAGCACGGAGATAATCTAATCGACTTTTTACACTACCATCAATCACTTGATGATTGGCTTCGACAATTACACCGCCGATAATCGTAGGATCGATTTTTTCTTCTAACTTCGCTTGCTGGTAATGCAACAATGAGGCTGTCTTACTTTCCAACGCCTCTTTTTGCTGACTATTTAAGGGCACAGCAGTCGTAACTGTACCAATGACTAACCCTTTTTGATCGTCATAGCGGCGTTCAAATTCAGCAAAGATCAGTAAAAAATCATCCATGCGATTGTATTCAAATACAATTTCTAAAAACCGTAACATTAAGCCAGAAAATGGCTCAACCAATGTGTCCATCAGTTGTCTCTTTTCATTTTTATCCAAGCGAACATCACTTAGTAAATCGCCTAATGTTGGAATTTCTTTATAGATATTTCGTAAGCTAAGCAAGTCTTGATAAATTTCGTCTGTTTGGCCATCTTCGACCGCCAATTCAAAGAGGGCTTTTGCATATCGTTTGCCAACAGTGGCTTTATCAAGCTTCATGGCTTCCTAGTCCTTCGATATACTCATTGATTAATGATTCATGGGCTTCAGGCGACAATTCTTTTCCTAGAATTTTCTCTGCGATTTGAAGTGATAGTGAGGCTACCTCATTCTTCACTTCAAGAAATGCAGCATCTTTTTCAATAGAAATATCAGATTTTGCCTTAGCTTTTAATCGTGAAGCTTCCTCCTTTGCATCAGTAACTATTGCTTGGCGGGTTACTTCTCCAATATCTTTCGCATTTTGAATAATCGAAGCAGCTTCTGAACGTGAATTCATCAGCTGATCTTGTCTTTCTTTTTCAAGCGCAGCTGCTTTTATTCGAGATTGCTCTGCAGAGTCAATGTCATTGGCAATTTTTTCTTCACGCTTTTTTAACATTTCGCTGATAGAACCCCATGCAAAATGTTTCAAAAGCAAAAGTAAAATAAGCATAGCCCCACTTACGACAATCATGTTGCCCCAAGTGGTATTTTTTACTGCAGCTGCTATAACTAAGTGATTTAGCATTGCGCAACTTCCTTTCAAGGATGTAACCAAAAATTACAAATCCACTATTCTTTGATTTGATTATCTGAAAACTAGTAATAACGCAATAACGACCCCTAGAATCGGCACAGCTTCAACAAGTGCTACCCCAATAAACATCGTAGAACGCAATTGGCCTGTCATTTCAGGTTGGCGAGCCATTGATTCAATTGTTTTTGAAATAACTTGACCATTACCATATCCTGCTCCAATTGCTGCTCCGATAATTGCTAATCCTGCTGCGATAAAATTCATGTTGTTTTCCTCCTAATAAGTTTTCACTTTTTTTAATGTTCTTCCACAATTTTGTGGCTTAAAAATACCATGAATAAGGTGACAAAGACATATGCTTGAATTGCTCCGATAAATAATGAAAAGGCAATCCAAATCATTTCAAGCGGTATTACGATAGGTAGTGACCACCACCCTATAGAAATTAGCATTTTTGCAATTAACCCTAGTAACACTTCACCAGCAAAAATATTCCCATATAACCGTAGTCCCAATGTAATGATATTCGTAAACTCTTCAATAATCTTAATAGGTAATAAAAATCCTACTGGTTTTAGATAAGCATTTACTAAATATCGCTTAAATCCTAACTTTTTCACACCAAAGAAATGGGTCATAGCAATCGCCATTAATGCAAGTGTCAAAGTTACGGCTGGATTAGCAGTTGGTGACTTCCAAAGAGTCAAATCTTTTTCAACAACTATTTTGGTTACTAATCCAATTTCATTGGCAATAAAAATAAATAAAAACAAAGTCACGGCAATTAAATGATACGTACTGACATCCTTACCTGGTAAATTATCACCAACAATTTTTCGAACAAATTCAATAATCCATTCGATAAAATTTTGTTTACCAGTCGGTTTTAATTTCAAGTTCCTTGTGCATAGGAACACAATAAGAAAAACCAATAAACATGTAATAGCCGTCATAATCAAAATAGTCCCATCAAACCATAGCGGCCCAATACGAAACAATAAAGATTGTTCTTCCAAATGGTCTCACCTCTTTTCGACAAAGATCAACCAACGATGATCTTGTGATATTTTAATCATTCTTAGCGACAACGGTATCATACCACCACTAGTAGAAAATTTCAAAATATTTTCAAAAAAATTTAGACATATTCTCAAAACTGTTCAATGAATTTCAAGTGTTGGTACTAACCTCAATAAATAAGCCGCCTTCAAACCAATCCTATCAGACAATGACGTGAATTTAAAGTAAGATTAACAAAATTTCACAAAAATCCATGATACGTTTAAAAGTTTTTCAAAACACGACTAATTTGTCGTTCTTGGTCTTTTCTTTTCAATGTTTCGCGTTTATCATACTCTCTTTTCCCTTTGGCTAACCCAATCAAAACTTTTGCAAAGCCATCTTTTATATAGACTTTTAATGGCACAATTGTTGTCCCCGGATTTTTTGCTTCGTTAGCAAGCTTTTGGATTTGCTTTTTATGCAAAAGAAGCTTTCTTGTTCTTAAGGGATCGTGATTAAAAATGTTTCCTTGGTCATACGGACTTATATGGACATTGTACAGATAAGCTTCGCCATTACGAATACGAACGAACCCATCTTTTAGATTAATGCGACTGTCCCGCACAGATTTGATTTCCGTACCTTGCAATACCACTCCCGCCTCGATTGTCTCAAGGATGCTATAATCGTGACGGGCTTTTTTATTTTGAGCAATGAGTTTTCCTTCACCTTTTGGCATAAGATCCTCCTCTTAACGAGTTTTTTTCTTTGTTTTTTTCTTTTTTGCTACTTCTTTATAAAATGGCTTTTTCTTTGGCTTTGCTTTTGGTTGTTTTTTATTTTTTGCTGTTTTTTTCTTTGATTGAAACTCTTGGCTTTTCGGTTGACGTCTTTTACTTCGATTTTGTTGAGTGAGATTTGGTAGTGCCTCTACTTGCTCAGAATGAATCAGCTCGAAATCAATCTCACGAGTATCAGGATCTGACTTTGTTACTTTCACTAGGACTTTTTGACCAATTTTAAAGGTTCTACCAGTCCGTTCGCCCACTAACGCCAAATGTGTATCAATAAAATGATAATAATCGTCTTTTAACTCATTAATATGGATTAAACCTTCCACAGTGTTTTCAAGTTCAACGAAAAACCCAAACTTCACTATAGAACTAATCATTCCTTCGAACTCTTCGCCAATATGATCTGCCATAAATTCTGCTTTCTTCAAAGCATCTACTTCACGTTCTACCTCCACAGCCTTGCGTTCCATTTGTGAGCTATGGTTAGCAATATCAGGAAGTTTTTCAGCCCATTTTTGCTGATTTTCCTTGGACCGATCATTGTCATACGAACGAATCAAGCGATGGACGATTAAATCTGGATACCGTCTAATCGGTGAAGTAAAGTGCGTATAGTAGTCCGCTGCTAAGCCATAATGTCCTTCATTACTCTCAGAATACTTTGCTTGTTGCATACTACGTAATAACATGGTGCTAATAACAGGTGCTTCGGGTTTTCCAGCGACACTTTCAAGAACATTTTGTAAATCTTTTGGAGAGATACTTCCTTTTGTCTGCTTGACGATGAGACCTAGGGCAGCTGCGAACGTAAAGAAACGTTGCACTTTTTCTTCTTTTGGATCTTCATGAATCCGATAAATAAACGGTAGCTGCTTCGTCTCAAAATGCTCTGCAACTGTTTCATTAGCCGCTAACATAAATGACTCAATCATGCGTTCACCAATCCCACGAGAACGAAAGACAATATCTACTGGATGTCCTTGTTCATCAACAAGGACTTTCGCTTCAGAATCCTCAAAAGATACCGCACCTCTTCTCCTGCGCATGTCAGTCAAGATATGGTGTAATTCAGCCATCTCATGAAACATTGGTACTAGGTTTTTGTAGTGTGCTATCGTTTCTTGTTCTTGATTCTCCAAAATATCATTAACGGCAGTATACGTCATCCGTTCTGTCGTTTGAATCACACTTTGAAAAATAGCGTAATTTTGGACTTTCCCAGTCGAGTCAATCTCCATTTCACAACTCATTGCTAATCTAGGAACCCGTGGATTTAATGAACAAATGCCATTAGACAAGCGTTGCGGTAGCATCGGTATTACACGGTCGGTCAAGTAGACACTCGTACCTCTTTCAAAAGCTTCCTGATCCAGCGCAGAATTTTCACGAACGTAATAGGAGACATCAGCGATATGCACTCCCAAAAAATAGTTACCATTCGCTAATTTACGTACTGTCACCGCGTCATCTAAGTCCTTCGCATCTTCCCCATCAATCGTGACAATCACTTCATCTCGTCGATCTTTGCGACCTGATAGTTCTTTTTCATCGATGGAATCACTCGTTTGATCTGCTTCTTTTTGAACTTCTTCAGGAAAGGTTGTTGCTAATCCATGAGAAACAACAATGGACATAATATCCATGCCAGGGTCGTTTTTGTGACCGAGAACAGAAAGTACGACACCCTCTGCACTTGTAGCATATCCAGGCTCAGGATAATGACTAATCGTCACTTTCACAATGGCGCCCTCCACCGGTCGAATACCGACAGCAGAAATAAAAATTTTAATGCCATTTAATTTTTTATCTTTTGGCGTAACATAGCCGTATAGATCAGTCTCTTGAATTTCCTCTTCCTCATACAAGTGAAACTCTCCCACGACCTCAGAGAATGCCCGTTGAATGATTTCTTGGACTTTTCCTTCTGCACCTTTATCACTACCAGGTAACGCGGGCTTCGTGATGTCTATCGCGACAGTATCACCATCCATCGCATAACCCGTCGCTCCTTGAGGAATATAAATATCCTCTTCTTCATCAGGAATGCTCACAAAGCCAAAGCCTCGCTCATTTGCACGAAAGGTTCCCTCAACCAAGATTTGTGGACTTGGAAGTTTCACTTTCCCTTTATTTGTAAACTCGATCGCTTTGTCGCGCTCCATACTTGCTAAAGTTTGTACGAGCAACTTAAAGTCTGCACTTTTTTGTAAACCTAACCCCGTTGCCAATTCTTCGACTGAAAAGGTTCGTTTCTTTTGATTCAGCAAATACTGATTGACGTGCTCTTTGATTTTATTGGTCATGCATTTCCTCTTTCCAAGGTAAACTCTCGATAAACGAGAGTACGTCTCTTTCAAATTCTTTGTGTTCTTTCCCAACTGTTACTACATGTCCACTATTAGGATACCATTGTAATGTAAATTTTTGGCTTTTTATTTTTTGAATCACTGTAAACACACTATCCGGTGAAATCATCTCATCCAATGCTGCCTGAGCAATAAAATAAGGTGCATCCATTTGTGAGAGTTGCTCATACGTCCTTCTCCCATGGGTATGGATGTTTTCAAGTTGTGTGTCTACCAGTGAGGGAATGGCCTCTAAACGACGTTGCTGCTCTTCTGGTGTATCATCAGAAAAAGTATC
Source organism: Enterococcus italicus (assembly GCF_023743875.1). NCBI lineage: Bacteria > Bacillati > Bacillota > Bacilli > Lactobacillales > Enterococcaceae > Enterococcus > Enterococcus italicus. Next base: position 532,346 of record NZ_JAMRVB010000001.1, on the reverse strand, counting down.
TAACATGAATTGGGCATAACGGTAAAAATTTTCAGGTACATTGGTCTTTTCAGGTAATAATGGAGAACAAAAAGCCCCACCGCCAATTAAGCCACTAATTTTTTCTTCTAAGGCTCTCGTGGCGAATAAACCACCCATTGATAAACCAAATATAGCAATCTCTTGAAATCCTTCCTGTTTTAAAAAGGCAATCGCCGCTTGTGTATCTTGCCACCATTGATCTGGCTCTTCATTTAAGATATCTTCTGGATTCCTTGTGCCGTGACCTGTGAACATTGGCGTATAGACTGTATAATTTGCCTGCTCTAGAAAGCGTGCCAACATCCGCACATCATTAGGGCTACCAGAGTACGCATGTAGTAAAATAATGGCTCGACTAGTTTTTTTAACATAAATTGGTTTAGGATTCATAAATTTTTTCTTCATAGTTCACCTCGGCTATTTTTTATACATATCTAGCAAAAAACCTCTCATTTCTGAGAGGCTTCAAGATTATTTTGATGATAAGAAAGCTAGCACAAATAGTAAGATGATCCAAATCGCTCCTAAAATTGCTGTTGAGCGTTGCATTACTGCTTCAAATCCTCGTGCTTTTTGCTTTCCAAATAATTGATCTGCTCCACCCGTAAAGGCGCTTGCTGCACTATTTTGTTTGCTTGGTTGCATCATAATCGTTGCTATAATAACAAATGACAACACAATGACTACACCTAAAATGAAATCGTACATGCTTAAAAAACCTCCCTAGTTGCCGAAAATATCTCATTACTACTCTAGCATATTTAAGCAAAACTTACCACAAAAATTTATTTAGCTCAAAACGAAAAACCTCTCTACAAGTGTAGAGAGGCCCCCATCATCAAATGAATGATTATTTGTTTTTTAAGTTGTAGAAAGATTTCAAACCTTTGTATTCAGCAACTTCACCTAATTGGTCTTCGATACGTAATAATTGGTTGTATTTTGCAATACGGTCAGTACGTGAAAGAGAACCAGTTTTAATTTGGCCAGCGTTTGTTGCTACAGCGATATCAGAGATTGTTGAATCTTCTGTTTCACCAGAACGGTGAGAAACAACTGCAGTGTAGCCAGCTTCTTTAGCCATTTCGATTGCATTAAATGTTTCAGTTAATGTACCGATTTGGTTCACTTTGATTAGGATTGAGTTACCAATTCCTTGTTCGATACCTTTTTCAAGTTTTTCAGTGTTTGTAACGAATAAATCATCACCAACTAATTGAACTTTGTCGCCTAGACGGTCAGTTAATAGTTTCCAACCATCCCAGTCGTTTTCATCCATACCATCTTCAATTGTGATGATTGGGTATTTGTTAACTAATTCTTCAAGGTAGTCTACTTGTTCAGCAGCAGTACGTTTAACGCCTGTTTCACCTTCAAATTTAGTATAGTCATATACGCCGTTTTCGTAGAATTCAGATGAAGCACAGTCAAAACCAAGATATACATCTTTACCTGGTTCTAAGCCAACTTTTTTAATAGCAGCTAAGATTGTTTCAACTCCGTCTTCAGTTCCTTCAAAACGAGGAGCAAATCCACCTTCGTCACCAACAGATGTTTCTAATCCGCGGTCATGTAGGATACCTTTCAAAGCGTGGAAGATTTCAGCACCCCAACGTAATGCTTCTTTAAATGTAGGTGCGCCTACAGGTAAGATCATGAATTCTTGGAAAGCGATTGGTGCATCTGAGTGAGAACCACCATTTACAATGTTCATCATTGGTGTAGGTAATACTTTTGTATTAAATCCACCTAAGTAATGGTATAAAGGTACTTCTAGATAGTCTGCAGCAGCACGAGCAACAGCGATTGAAACACCTAGAATAGCGTTCGCACCTAATTTTCCTTTATTAGGAGTACCATCTAAAGCGATCATTGCTTTATCAATTGCCATTTGATCACGAACATCGTAACCGATAATCGCTTCTGCAATCACGTTATTTACGTTGTCAACTGCTTTAGTAACACCTTTTCCACCATAACGAGCTTTGTCACCGTCACGTAATTCGACAGCTTCGTATTCACCAGTTGAAGCTCCAGAAGGAACCATTCCGCGTCCAAACGCACCTGATTCTGTATAAACTTCTACTTCGATTGTTGGGTTACCACGTGAGTCTAAGACTTCGCGAGCGTAAACATCAGTAATAATTGACATGATTTTGTCTCTCCTTTAAGTGTTGTTATATTAAAAAGGAATATTCCTTTTTCTAACATCTTTATTGTAATGAATTTTTGTGTATCCTGCAATTGAAATTACAGTTTGCTACCAAATTTATTTTACAGCATCTAATAATGCTAAGAATGAATCAGCTTCCAAGCTTGCGCCACCAACTAATGCACCATCAACATTTTCTTTTGCCATGTATTCAGCGATATTTTCTGGTTTTACTGAACCACCGTATTGGATACGGACTTTAGATGCTACGTCATTACCGTATAATTTTTCTACAGTCGAACGTACCACGCCACAGATTGTATCTGCAATCGTTGCATCCGCAGATTTACCAGTTCCAATAGCCCAGATTGGTTCATACGCAATCACCATGCTACTTACTTGTTCAGCAGATAAATCAGCTAAGCCAGCTGTAATTTGTCCTTCGATCCATTCAGCTGTTTTTTCAGCTTCATATGTTTCAAGAGATTCACCACAACATAGGATTGGTAACATACCGTTTGCAAAAATTGCTTTGGCTTTTTTGTTGATTTCTTCATCTGTTTCGTGGAAGTATTCACGACGTTCAGAATGGCCAATAATTACATATTGAACACCAAGGTCTGCTAAGGCTGCTGGTGAAGTTTCACCAGTGAATGCACCAGCATTTTCCCAGTAGCAGTTTTGAGCAGCAACTTTTAAGTCAGTTCCTTTAGACTCAGATACCAAAGTTTCTAAAAATAATGCTGGTGAACCAACAACTGAATCTACCTTGTCGTTGCTAGGGATTTTTGTTGCTACTGCTTGAGCAAAAGCTTTTGCTTCAGAAGCAGTTTTGTTCATTTTCCAGTTTCCTGCGATAATTGGTTTACGCATGTTTGACACTCCTCTATAAAAAACATTCACTATATTTACTAATTTAGATTATTTATCGTTAATAGCAGCTAATCCTGGTAAAGTCTTGCCTTCTAATAATTCAAGACTCGCACCACCACCAGTAGAGATGTGGGTAAATTTGTCAGCAAAGCCTAATTGTTCAGCTGCAGCAGCAGAATCGCCACCACCAATAATTGTGATTGCATCTGGTAATTCAGCAATTGCTTTACATACACCAATAGTCCCTTTAGCAAAGTTAGACAGTTCGAATACGCCCATTGGACCATTCCATACAACTGATTTTGCGCCTTGCAATTCTTTTGTAAATAGTTCAACGGTTTTTGGACCGATATCTAGACCTTCTAAGTCATCAGGAACATTTTTTTCATGAATTTCTGTGTGAGCATCGTTGCTAAAGTCATCTGCACAAACAGTATCGATTGGTAAGATAATTTTGCCATCTGCTTTTTCTAATAAGCTTTTAGCTAAGTCTACTTTATCTAATTCACAAATAGATTTACCTACTGAATGGCCTAATGCCTTGTAGAATGTGTAAGTCATTCCACCACCAATAAGAATTTTATCAGCTTTATCGATTAAGTTTTCGATTACACCAATTTTATCTGATACTTTTGCTCCACCTAAGATAGCCACCATCGGACGTTTTGGATTTTCAACTAATCCACCAACAAAGTTGATTTCTTTTTCCATTAAGAATCCAGCAACAGTCGGAATACCAGTAGAAGCAATACCAACATTAGAGGCGTGTGCACGGTGAGCTGTACCAAATGCATCATTTACAAATACATCACCTAAAGAAGCCCAGTATTTGCCTAATTCTGGATCATTTTTGCTTTCTTTTTTGCCGTCGATGTCTTCAAAACGAGTGTTTTCAAATAAAACAACATCTCCGTCTTTCATCCCAGCGATTGCAGCTTCTAATTTTTCACCACGTGTTTCTGGCACAAATGTTACTTCTTTGCCTAATAATTCACTTAAACGTTTAGCAACTGGTGCCAATGATTTTCCAGCTTTATCTTCTTCTGTTTTTACACGACCCAGGTGAGAGAACAAGATTGCTTTACCATCATGATCTAATACATACTTAATTGTAGGTAGTGCTGCTTTAATTCTTGTATCGTCAGTAATTACTCCGTCTTTCAATGGAACATTGAAATCCACACGTACCAATACTTTTTTGTCTTTTAAGTCAAGATCTTCAATAGTCATCTTTGCCATTGAATATACCTCCTAGCTATTATACAACAGTTATTTTCTAAAAAAAAAAGCGGAGAAGCGCGCTGCTCCCCCGCTCATACAATGCAAAATTAGATTTTATGACTACAAATCTTATAATTTAGCGAAGTATTCTAAAGTACGAACTAATTGTGAAGTGTAAGACATTTCATTGTCATACCAAGCAACTGTTTTAACCAATTGTTTGTCGCCAACTGTCATAACACGAGTTTGTGTTGCATCGAATAAAGAACCAAAGTTGATTCCAACAATATCAGATGAAACGATTTCGTCAGTTGTGTAACCAAATGATTCGTTAGATGCTTTTTCCATTGCAGCATTTACTTCGTCAACAGTTACTTGTTTTTCTAATACAGTAACTAATTCAGTTAATGAACCAGTTGGAACAGGAACACGTTGTGCAGCTCCATCTAATTTGCCGTTCAATTCAGGGATTACTAAACCGATTGCTTTAGCCGCACCTGTTGAGTTAGGAACGATGTTTGCAGCAGCAGCACGCGCACGACGGAAGTCGCCTTTAGGGTGTGGTCCGTCTAAAGTCATTTGGTCACCTGTGTAAGCATGGATAGTTGTCATTAATCCTTCAACAACACCAAAATCGTCATTTAAAGTTTTAGCCATTGGAGCTAAACAGTTAGTAGTACATGAAGCACCAGAGATTACTGTTTCGTCTCCAGTTAATGTTTCATGGTTTACGTTGTAAACGATTGTTGGTACATCGTTACCACCAGGAGCAGAGATAACTACACGTTTCGCACCAGCTTTTAAGTGTAATTCTGCTTTTTCTTTAGAAGTGAAGAATCCAGTACATTCTAAAACGATATCAACACCTAATTCACCCCAAGGTAATTCTTCAGGGTTACGGTTAGCTAATACTTTAACTTCTTTTCCGTTAACATTGAAAGATCCTTCGTGAACTTCAACTGTACCATTGAAACGGCCTTGTGTTGTATCATATTTTAACAAGTGAGCTAACATTTTAGCATCTGTTAAGTCATTGATAGCAACTACTTCGATTCCTTCTACATCTTGGATACGACGAAATGCTAAACGTCCAATACGTCCAAATCCATTAATACCTACTTTAACTGTCATTTAAGATTTCCTCCTTATGAAAATCATAAAAATTTTATTTTAAAGGGTTACCCCTTTTAAAATCTCATTAGCAGCAGCTTCATCAGTGATGAGCCACGTTTGTTTTGGTGCATTTTGCATGTAAGCTCGAATTGCTTTGGCCTTTCCTCGTCCACCTGCAACTGCAAATACATAGGGAATATGTTGAATATCTTTCAATTGTAACCCAATTCGAGGGATTTTATAAATAATCTCTCCTTGTTCATTGAAAAAATACCCAAATGACTCAGCAACCGCATGCTTTTGTTTTAGCATTAAAATATCGGTCTCTGGCATTTTCCTTCTTGCTGCCATGTGCAGTGCTCGTCCAATCCCGTGAATCACACAATTTGCCTGTCCAATCAAATTTAATACTTCTTTAATCGAAGGCTCTTGTAGTAGTGAATCATATGTTGTGGAGCTCAATTGTTCTGGAACGAACAACGAACGATAATCACCATGCGATTTCATCGCCATTACGGCGCTGACTGAATTGGCTTGTACATTTACAGATTCCCCAATTCCTCCGCGAGCTGGTACAAATAAATTGTGTCGGCGATCAGTTTCCAAACTTCTCAATTCTTCCGCAGCCATCGCCATGGTTGTACCACCCATTACAGCAATGATATTGCTTTTTTCTGGAAGCTTTGCATCAAGTGCTTCATTAAGCAATCTTCCAAATGAACTGATCACTTTTCTTTGTTGGTCAGAATCTCCATCAGCAATTAAACATTTGTCAATACCAAAATAGCTTGCCAATTGCTTTTCTAGCTGTCTCATCCCAAAAAGACGATCTACTAGTGAACCCAACTGGGAATATAACTGCTCCCCTTTTTTGGTGAGTAACATCCCACTTTTTGATGAAGAAATCAGATTTAAGTTTTTCAACCCATCTGTTTCAGTTCTCAAAACTCGTTCAGTCAAGCCAAGACTTTCTGATAAGCTTCTACGTCCTACCGGTTGCATCCAGTAAATATGCTGGAGAATACGATATCGTTCTTGTAAAACGGTCAAGATATCCGGAACGATTTCCTCTAACACTTTAAAATCATCTTGCTTTTGCATAAAAACCTCCGGCGGACAAAAAACGTCCAACATAGACTTAATACGACCCGTTGAGGATAAAAATTTTTGAAGAGCATCTAATAACTCTTACAAATGAATGATAGCACGATTTGAATTATGATGCAACCATTAGCTGTTCAACATTTTAATGAATAAGAAATCTTAACACTTTATTCATAAGGAAACACTTCATAATCGCTCTACATAGCGGTTATGAAGTGTTTAAAAATTTTAATCAAAACGTTTTCTTTTAGAGGAGCCTAAAATACCTAATTCTTCACGATACTTCGCAACCGTCCTCCTAGAAAGATTGATTCCTACACTCTTCATTAGCTCTACTACCTTTTGATCAGATAGTGGCTTCCTTTTATCCTCATTACGAATAAACTGAACAAGATGCTCTTTTGCTTGTTGTGTAGATATCGCTTCACCACTTTCACTTGCAAGTTTTGCGACAAAAAAATGCTTTAATTCAAAAATACCAAAACTTGTTTCAAGATATTTATGATTTACTGACCGACTCACAGTTGATTCGTGAATCGCTAACTCATCAGCAATTTCTTTTAGGGTTAGTGGCCTCAACGGATGTGTTTCTTCTAAGAAAAAAGCCTTTTGATGACGTACAATACATTCTCCAACACGCAAAATTGTATTGCCTCTTTGATCAATTGTTTTTTTCAGCCATTCGTAGTTTTGTTTTTTTTCTTTTAAAAATTTTTTGACATCCAGATCCGTCGTCTCCTTGAATTGATCAAAATACTCTTCATTTAACTTTAATGGTGGCTGAATGGAGCGCGTAGATTTTAACACAATCTCATTTCCCACGATATCGACTTTTAAATCGGGAATAATGTATAATCCCTCGTCCTTTTGAAAGAATCCTCCTGGCGCTGGTGATAAAGTCTGAATATAGTCAAAAACCTTTTGGACATCTTCTAGCGTTACCTCCAACTGCTTACTAATCTCAAGCCATTTTCTTTCAACTAATTGATCAAAATAGCTTTCAAGAATTATATAAGCAATGGACGGTGCATAGTTATCTCGCTCTGTTTGAAGCATGAGACATTCTTGTAAATTTCTCGCACCTACTCCGGCTGGATCCAGTTGTTGAATTAAAGTCAACGCATCCAACAATTCAATATAGCTTTTTTGAAGTTCATCACTAATGTCATGCAAAGATGTTCGTAAAAATCCATCATTGTCCAAATAGCTGATTAATGTTATGACTATTTTTCTCAATGGTGTGTCGCGGTAATTCAAATGAACTTGTGCTAACAAATATTCAAAAAAAGAATGGTGCGTATCGGCTATTTGACCAAAATTTGTCTCTACCGGTGTTGAGGTGTTTCCCAATGTATTTTTTCGGGCTAATCCATTGTAGTATTGGCTATTTAATTCAATTAATGGGTTTTCAAGAGTTTGCTGATTAATAAATTCAAAAAGTTCTTCACCACTAAATTGCAAAACTTTAAGTGACTGCTGTAACTGCTGTGTCAGCGCTAGTTGTTGCACCTGGCGTTGCTTCTGGGAAAGTTGCTGTTCAAATTTCATGTTTACCCCCTTGTTTTTTTCAAAATATTCGTTATACTAATTAAGTGCTTGCACCCTTAGTGTAGTGGATATCACACAAGATTCCGGTTCTTGAGACAGGGGTTCGATTCCCTTAGGGTGCGTAGTGTCATCTGTAATAGCTTACAACAGATTGTTCTAGAACTCAATCTGGATTGGCTAATGATTTTCGATAAAAAAACACCCAGCTCAAATTGAGCTAGGTGTTTTTTGTTTAGACTATTCTTCATCGTCTTCGTAAAGTTCTTCGTCGTCTTCATCGTCTTCGATAATTGTTAAGTCTTCTTCGATATTTTCAGGAACTTGTTCCTCATCGTCTTCTGATGCATCTGCTCCAATTTCTTGTAAATCAGAGTTGTATGCCGAAATTTCTTCATCGTCATCATCATCATCTTCAAATAAATCATCGTCGTCATCTGACAAATCTGCATCTTCTGGATCATCATCATTGTAATCAATTGCATCATCATCACCATTAATAAAGGCGTTGACTTTTTTACGCTTTCTACGACGTGGCGCATCTTCATCATCTTCATCTAAGCCATGGTTTAATTCTTCATCAATTGAATCAATTGCATACCAAGATCTTAGTCCCCAACGGTTGTCGCCTAAAGAAATGAAACTTCCATCAATATTCAAATCTGTATAAAACTGAGCCAAAGAATCACGAATTTCACCATCCGATTTTCCAAGGTAGGTTTGAATCTGATTGACTAAATCTGAAAAGTCCATCACATCACCACGTTGTTCTAAAATCGCATGCGCCACTTCTATCATGGATAATTCGCTCTTATCTTTGCCTTCAAATACATTAATTTCCAATCGGGACACGTCCTTTCAAAGTCTACGTCTAATCATACAAAAACCGAGGCAAAAAAGCAATTTTTTCTTTCATTATTTCAAAAATTACGCTGTAAATGTTAAGGAAAGTGAGTATTCTCCTATTTTTTTCTCAGCCATATATAAATCGTACGAAAGCGAAACTGCTCCCGCGATGGGCTTATCTGTCAGGCTAACGTGCAAATCATGGGTATGGGTACTAAAAAATAGCATACCAAATGGTGCTTTATATTGGCTCTCATTTCTTTCCTTATAAGTAAATTTCAAACGCAAACGCATTTCACCCGCGCGAATTAATTGTATGCTGCCATCCGGAAGTATTTTAATTGTGACCGGAATTTCTTCGGTCGAATCCGTTGCTTCCTCTTTGTAACGAATATATAATGTATCGCCAATTTTTACAATCTGGCCAGCCACATCAAAGACAAAGTCCTGACGTGTTCCTTCTTGTACTGTGACAGTCTCTAAATGGATAGCAATTGGTAATGCTTGTGTTAAATCCACAAATGTTCCTCCTTTAACTTACTAGCTCCATTGTTCATTTTTTTTGCTGTTTTGTCAATTTATCTACAATTTCAATCGGCTCCTTCCTTTTCACCCAAATTATCGTATATAATAAGTACAGAATACTTATGAGGAGAGATAATTATATGACTGTGTATCTTTTTGATCAAAGTGCTTCTCAGTCCATGACTTCTTTTTCACCCTTTGCCATCACTGATGTCTTTACGCAAGAGGCTGGTGAAACAAAAAATGCGTTTCTACATTTTTGGCAACTTGATCGTACGCTGATTCTAGGAATGAAAGACATGCGTGTCCCTTATTTGCAAAAAGGCTTACAATCTGTAATCCATTCAGGTTACCAGCCAATTGTTCGCAATGCTGGTGGGCTAGCCGTCATTGCTGATGAAGGCGTACTTAATATTTCATATATATTTCCAAAAAGTGAGCAACTTCGGCTGACAGATGAGGCATACCAGGTGATGTATCAGCTCACGAAAGAAGCGTTACCTGAGTTAGTGATTGAAGCATTTGAAATTAGTGATTCTTATTGTCCAGGAACGTTTGATTTATCTGTCAATGGCAAAAAAATAGCTGGCATTGCTCAGCGGCGTGTCAAAAATGGCATTGCAGTGATGATGTATTTAAGTGTCAATGGCGAGCAACAGCGTCGTGGTGAGCTTGTCCGAGCTTTCTACCAAAGTGGACTTCAAGAGCAGTTCGGCCAAGATGGTTATCCATCTGTCAATCCGGATAGTATGACAACTTTAAGCCAATTACTCAATACTGAGATGACTGTTGATCAAGTGAAAGGCCGTTTTGTCGCCTTGTTTGATGACCCTACAGTCATTTCATCGCTATCCGATTGGCTAGATCAGAGAGCGTCGGCAGACTTATATCGCACCAAAGAAAATAGTATGATTGATCGCAACGATCAAATAAAGGAGCTATTACATGACAACAGCCTATAAGCAACAGATGCTTCCCATTGAGAAGGTGTTTCGTGATCCGGTTCATAATTATATTCATGTGCAACATCAAGTGATTTTGGATCTGATTAATTCTCGAGAAGTCCAACGCTTACGTAGAATCCATCAGCTTGGTACATCTTCATTTACCTTTCATGGAGCAGAGCACACTCGCTTCTCGCACTCTTTGGGTGTTTATGAAATTGCGCGTAGAATTTGCGACATTTTCGAGCGAAATTTTTCAATCAAAAAAATGGGAGCAGCCGGTTGGGATGATTCTGAACGATTGGTAGTCTTGTGTGCTGCGCTCTTACATGACATTGGGCATGGGGCTTACTCTCATACCTTTGAACACATTTTTCAAACCAACCATGAAGCCATTACGGTAGATATCATTACCTCTCCTACTACGGAAGTGTACCAAATTTTGAACCGGGTAGAAGAAGGTTTTCCAGAAAAGGTAGCTAGCGTTATCACCAAACAATATCCAAATCCACAAGTAGTTCAAATGATCTCTAGTCAAATTGACGCCGATCGTATGGATTATTTATTGCGTGATGCCTACTTTACAGGTACGGAATATGGAACATTTGATATTACACGAATTTTGCGCGTAGTCAGACCCTATAATGATGGCATCTGCTTCGCAATGAACGGGATGCACGCAGTGGAAGATTACATAGTGAGTCGCTACCAAATGTACGTGCAAGTATATTTCCATCCTAGCTCGCGCGGAATGGAAGTCGTCTTACAACATTTATTAAATCGTGCCAAAGAATTGTATCCAGAAAACCAAGAGTGGTTCGAACGTCATTCCGAATTAATCGTTCCCTTTTTAAATGACGAATTCAAATTAGAAGATTACGTCCGCTTAGATGATGGCGTCTTGAATACCTATTTCAATCACTGGACCGATTCTTCTGATGCAATTTTAAGTGATTTGGCGAATCGATTCCTGAATCGAAAACCACTGAAATCAGCAAGTTTCCAGCCTGAGATTGATGAGCAGCTGATTCAACTTTTAAGAAAAGATGTCAAAAAAGTCGGCTACAATGACGAGTATTATACAGCTATTAATTCTAGTTTTGATTTGCCTTATGATTTTTACCGACCAAAATCAAACAAGCACCGTACTCAAATTGAGCTACAACAAAAAGATGGTAGCTTAGTAGAATTATCAAAAGTCAGTCCGCTTGTGGCTGCACTAGCTGGCCAGACGCAAGGTGACAACCGTTTTTATTTCCCTAGAGAAATGATTCATAACCAGCAACAAACAAACTACAATTTATTCAGCGAAACCTATGAGTCATTTCTTTCTCATATTCATAACGGTCACTTGCAATAGAAAGGAAAAGACAAATGACAATAAAACTAATCGCAATCAACATTGATGGTACTCTCTTAAACAGCCATCATCAAGTAACGGAAGCTGTCAAAGAAAGCTTAAAATTGGCACAAACAAAAGGAATTAAGATTGTCCTTTGTACTGGTCGTCCCTACTTAGGTGTCGAAAAATTAATTCAAGAATTAGACTTAACAAATGAAGACGACTATGTCATCAATTTTAATGGGTCGCTCGTGTTAAACTGCAAGACAAAAGAAAAAATCTCGCTATTTGGCTTATCGCATGAAGATTACCTAGCGATTGAAGTCGAGGCAAGAAGATTAAATTGCCCATTATTGACTGAAACGGAAGAAGCTATCTACACAGCCAATCGCGACGTTAGTCCTTATACTGTGCATGAAGCGTATTTGTCAACTATGCCCTTAAAGTATCGGACACCCGAAGAAATGACCTCTGACTTGAGCATTGTCAAAATGATGCTTATTGATGAACCGGAAAAATTAAATCGAACAATCAATCACCTATCGCGAGACTTCTATGAACGGTTTACAATTGTCAAAAGCGCCCCTTTCTTCCTTGAAGTACTCAACAAAGAAGTTAGTAAAGGCTTAGCATTAAGTCGTTTGAGTGAGCATTTAGGCCTTACAGCAGATGAAGTGATGGCCATTGGTGATAATGAAAATGATGTATCGATGTTGCAATATGCAGGACTAGGTGTCGCTATGGGCAATGCGACAGCAGCTATTCAAAAGCATGCCCAACACGTGACCAAATCAAATGATGAAGATGGCGTTGCCTATGCCATCCATACTTACGCGCTATAAAGAAGTAACAATTCGTACACAATTATTTTGTGCTGCTAAACTGATTAAACCCGCATGGTAGAAGTACCAGCTACACAAAAAACTAGCCAACCCAAAGTTTTTCAAAACAACTGTTGGATTGGCTGGTCTTTTTGCTTGATGGTGACTCAGCTTTTTTTCTTTATTCATTCATCCATTTTTGCAATGCCCAACGATGGCTCCCTCTCTTTAATAAGAGCATGGCATCTTCTGGCGTAGTCCAAAGCAAATGATTCGTTTTTTCTGTAGGTTCCGCGATTTTGGACCAATGATCCACAACATAGAAAAATCCTGGGTGTTCATAATAAATATCGCGGTGACTCGAGTAAAAGTACTCGACTGCAGTACCTAAAAACTCGCCCACAAATACCTCAAAGCCAACCTCTTCTAGCATCTCTCTACGAATGGTTTCAAGATGCGTCTCGTTTGCTTCAATTTCGCCTCCAGGTAAAAAGTATGCTCCGTTTGGCGCCTGAACCAAAATGACTTCTTGTTTTTGATTACGGCTAATAACGACATAAACCCCCACTCGTTTTTTGTATTGTCTACCGTGTTCTTTCTTTCCAAAAACTGGCTCACTCTTCATATTAGACCGTCTCCTTTTACGAAAATTCTACTCGTTTTCGATTTTAAATACAAGCAGAATCTAGGCGAAATCATTTTTCATTTTCTCACACTATGTTATGATATACCTATCAAAGAAATGGAGGATGAACATTATGAAAATGGCCCATACTTGTGTTCGAGTAAAAGACTTGGATGCTTCACTTGCTTTCTATCAAAAGGCATTTAATTTTGAAGAAAGTCGCCGTAGAGATTTTCCAGATGCAAAATTTACGCTAGTCTATTTGACACTACCGGATGATGACTATGAATTAGAGTTGACGTACAATTACGACCATCCGGGTTATGATTTAGGAGATGGCTATGGTCATATTGCCATCGCGACTGAAGACGTTGCCGCTTTGCATGAAAAGCATGTAGCAGAAGGGTTTGATGTAACGGATCTGAAAGGACTACCCGGTACCCCTCCTTCTTATTACTTCATTAAAGACCCAGATGGATACAAAATTGAAGTCATTCGTGTACGCTAAAAATTATCATTGCTACGTCGAAAAATAAGGAAAACTTAGTTAGTTACTAGAGGGTGTTTCTTTCTAACTCGACTGCAGTATTGTTTTGAAAGGAACGACCACTATGAAAAAAAGAATTGGTATTATCGGAAACGAACGGTCAACATATGACGAAAAAGATCAACATACGTATTATTTTTCCTATACGCCTAGAGATTTTATTCAAGGTTTTTTACGCGCAAATAGCTTGCCAGTAATCCTACCTGTAGGAATTGTTGAGGATGCAGTCGCCTATATCGAGCAAATTGATGTATTAGTATTAGCTGGTGGTCAAGATATCGATCCAAAATACTTTCATCAAGCGCGACATCCCCTACTAGGAGAAGTCTTTGAGGCGCGCGATGAATTTGAGTTAGCATTAATCAAAGAAGCTGTGAAGCAAGGAAAATCAATTGTCGGTGTATGTAGAGGCATGCAAGTCCTTAACGTGGCTTTTGGTGGTACGTTGTATCAAGATACATCATTGACGGATTACACATTGAAACATGTCCAATCACCGATTTCTTTGGAGCATCCGACGCATGACGTGACGATCAAAGAGACAAGTTTGCTTCGTCAATTTTTACCTGAGACGTACAAAGTAAATTCGTATCATCATCAATTTGTTGATCAAGTTGCCAATCACTTTACAGTGACCGCTCATACAACTGACGGCGCTATTGAAGCCATCGAAAGTACTTATTATGGCAATACAATTATTGGTGTACAATGGCATCCGGAGCAATCCTGCCATACCCACCCACTAGATCAAGAATTTTTTAAGTACATTGTTGAAAACTTATAAAAATTGGTTCATTCGGTTGACAATGTAACTATCTGGTGGGCATCGTACTCATAAACAAAGCTGAGATAGCAGTAGATACAAGTAAAAAGCCCATGAAATCCCGAAGTTGATTCTCGTAATTTTGGCTTGCATGGGCTTTTGCTTGTAGTTACTGCTATCTCAAAATTTTTATTCTTGCTTATCTGTAGCTTTCTGTTCATGAAGTTTTTGGTAAAGAGTTTCAGCTACTGGTCTTGGAAGTCCGACTTGTTGGAGTTCCTCGATGGTCGCTTCTTCGATTTTTTTCAATGATTTAAATTGTTTGAGTAATTCTTTTTTTCGCTTTGGTCCAAGTCCGGCAATATCATCCAATCGAGAAGCAAAACTATTTTTGCTTCTAAGTTGACGATGAAAGGTAATTGCAAAGCGGTGCACTTCATCTTGGATCCGTTGCAACAGAAAAAACTCCGCTGAATTTCGTGGCAATGGAATTACTTGTAGTGGTGATCCGAATAGTAACTCGCTCGTTTTGTGCTGATCATTTTTAGCAAGACCAGCGATGGGGATGTCTAGACCTAATTGGTTATCTAAGACATCTTTGGCGACATCGACTTGGCCTTTTCCACCATCAATAATAATCAAATCAGGTAGCGGCAAATTTTCCTTTAAGACACGGGCATAGCGTCGGTAGATAACTTCACGCATAGATGCATAATCATCCGGACCAACGACGGTCTTGATTTTGTATTTCCGGTATTCTTTTTTTGCTGGTTTGCCATCTACAAAGACAACCATCGCCGAAACAGGATTGGTCCCCATAATATTGGAATTATCAAAGGCTTCGATACGGATTGGCTTAGGAATATTCATCGCTTGACCGAGCTTATCAATTGCACCAATCGTCCGCTCTTCCTTACGTTGGATTAATTCAAATTTTTCTGTCAGTGAAATCTTCGCATTCTTTCCCGCCAAATCGACTAACTTTTTCTTTTCTCCCCGTTGTGGCTGCGTAATTCTTGTCGGAACAATGGCTTTTACACTCTCCTGATCGATGTCAGCAGGAATTAATACTTCTTTTGGGATAAAATGGGCATTCTCTTGATAAAATTGGCCAATGAATGTCAAAAAATCTTCTGGTGCATCATTATAAAAAGGAAACATCGAGACATCACGTTCGATTACTTTTCCTTGTCGAATAAAGAATACTTGCACGCACATCCAGCCATTTAAAATGTCGTAACCAAAAACATCTCGATCAACAAGGTCAGTCTGTGTCATTTTTTGTCGCGTCATCACTGTCTCAATCGCCTGAATCTGGTCTCGATATTCGGCTGCCTTCTCAAATTCAAGACGCTCAGCAGCATCTTCCATCCGTTGTGTTAGCATTTTTTGAATTTGTGCATGGCCACCATTTAAAAAGCGCCGAATTTCAATTGCCATTTTCGTGTATGTCTCTTTCGGAATATCAAAGACACACGGCGCTAAGCATTGCCCCATATGGTAATACAAGCAGACATCTTTGGGTAACACTTTGCATTTTCTAAACGGAAACAGCCGGTCAAGTAATTTTTTTGTCTCATTCGCTGCACGCACATCCGGGTACGGACCAAAGTAAAAGGCTTTGTCTTTCAGTACTTTTCTCGTAATTAGTAATCTTGGATAGGCCTCATTTGTGATTTTTATAAACGGATATGAGGTATCATCTTTTAGCATAATATTATATTTAGGATTATTTTGTTGGATTAAATTAATTTCTAAGACCAACGCTTCAATATTTGATTCTGTAACAATGTATTCAAAATCGACAATTTCACTCACTAGCCGCTCTGTCTTGGTGTCATGGCTTCCAGTAAAATAGGAACGGACACGATTTTTTAAGATTTTTGCTTTTCCAACATAAATGATTGTTCCATTCTTATCCTTCATCAGATAACAGCCAGGTTGATCGGGTAATAAGGCTAGTTTATGTCGAATCTGCTCATTCATTTGCTCACCTTCTTCTTCATCAGTATACCATAATCAAAAAATCAAGAAGGGAGTGTGACACACATCCGTCACACTCCCTTAAACACAAATAGTATTACAAAAGCAACTTACACGAACTAAATGCTTTTTGTCACAACTGCAATCAATTATTGGTAGCTTTTTACCAATTCTTCTAGTTGATCTTTCGTATGAACGCCCACCACTTTTTCCACCATTTGGCCATCTTTTTTTAGAACCAATGTTGGGATACTCATAATGCCAAATGATGCCGGAGTTTCTGGGTTTTCATCAACATCCATTTTGACAATTTTCAATTCTTCTTCATCGAATTCATTTGCTAATTGCTCTAAAATCGGTGCTTGCATCCGGCAAGGGCCACACCATGTTGCCCAAAAATCAATTAATACAAGACCTTTATCTGTTTCTTCAGTAAATGTAGCATCGGTAATATTTGTTAGCATAATTAATTCCTCCATTTATTTACTACTAGTAGTATAGCATCAAGTTCTCAGAACAAAAAAATATTTGCTTATCATTTGTAAGAATTACTTAAACTGAACGATGGTTGCCCCATTGCCACCTTGGTTGGCTGGTGCGAATTCAAAGTGTTTGACACTTCGATGATTCTTTAAGTAGTTCACGATTCCTTGACGCAATGTACCAGTCCCTTTTCCATGAACGATGGTGACTTGTGGATAGTTAGCAAGAATGGCCGCATCCAAATATTGATCGACTTGGGCTAAGGCTTCCTCGTAGCGTTTTCCTCTTAGGTCAAGCTGCGGCGATACGTGTGCTGCTTGTTGGGAGCGCACAGTATGAACCGTTCGTTGCGTCGGTTGCTTTGGCGCAACGAGGGCTTCGATATCTGTGTCGTCAATGGTCATTTTTAAAATACCCATTTGGACTTGCCACTGGTGATTACCGACTTTTTTAATCAGTTCCCCTCGTTGACCATAAGAAATAACGCGGACTTCATCGCCTACTTTCAAGGACTTGGCGGCTTTCGCCTTTTTCAATACTTTATTTTTCTTCAATGCGTCTTCTTGGTGGAGACTCGCCATCTTGGTCTTCGCTGCAATCAAACGATGTTCTTTGATTGGTGTCGCTTGACCTTCCAGTTGCATTTGTCGTAATTCTTTAATAATGCGGTCAGATTTCTCCTGAGCCTCTTCAACTAGCTCATTGGCTTTTTTGCGGGCTTTTGCGAGTTCATCGTCGCGCTCTTGGTAAAATAATTCCGTCGCTTTGGTCAGCTCTTTTTGCAACTTCTCAGATTCTTGCAATTGTTGACGTAATTCCAAATATTCGGTTTCCGTCATTTTTCGTTGATTTTCTAAATCAGCAATCATTTCATTAATATCTTGGCTTTCTCCGCTCATAATTTGCTTTGCTTCCTCAATTATGGTGGTATCTAAGCCCAAGCGTTTTGAAATTTCAAAGGCATTACTGCGACCAGGTACCCCAATTAACAGCCGATACGTTGGGCTTAGGGTATCTACATCGAATTCCATCGACGCATTGATTGTCTTCGCGCGATTGTAGCCATATATTTTTAATTCTGGATAATGGGTCGTTGCCATAACATAGGATGATTTCGCTCCGACTGCATCCAAGATTGCAATGGCCAAGGCTGCCCCCTCTTGTGGATCGGTCCCCGCACCTAGCTCATCGAATAATACCAAACTTTTCTCATCAATTTTGTCTAAAATAGACACGATGTTGGTCATATGGGAAGAAAATGTCGATAAGTTCTGTTCAATAGACTGTTCGTCGCCAATATCAGCAAAAATTTCAGCGAATACGCCTATTTGGCTGCCTTCCTCTACTGGAATAGGCAATCCGGCCTGAGCCATTAGCTGCAATAAGCCAAGGGTCTTCAAAGTGATTGTCTTCCCACCTGTATTGGGGCCAGTAATCACGATAGCTTGATAGTCTTTTCCAATCATAATATCATTTGCCACAACGACTTCTTGATCAATCAATGGATGGCGAGCTTTTAGTAATTGCACTTCTCTGTCTATACTCATCGTCGGCACGATGGCTTTCATCAGTTTGCCGTAACGGGCTTTTGCATTCATGACATCAAATTGTCCTAGCACATAGGAATTATGCGCAATTTCTCTACGATGAGGAACTAGTAGTGCAGATAATTCTGAAAGAATACGCGCCACTTCATTTTTTTCTGCAATTTGCTGTTGACGCAAGCGATTGTTGAGTTCAACAATCTGCTTAGGCTCAATAAATAAAGTCTGGCCAGATGCACTTTGATCATGAACGACGCCGCCGAAAATACCTCGGTATTCTTGCTTCACTGGCAAAACATAGCGATCATTTCTCATCGTGACTAACGCATCACTCAAATACTTCGCATGGCTTCCTCGTACTAGCTGATCGAGTGCTTCTCGAATGTTTTGTTCCATACGGCGGATTCCTTGACGAATCCCTTTCAATTCAGGAGAAGCTTCATCTGTTACCCGACCATCTTCATCGACAGCACGTGTCATTTGCTTTGTTAACTCAGGTAAAACAACCAGTTGTTCTACCCAGTCATACAAGCGATGAAAGTCAATTTCGAGCTCTTGTAACTCACTAAAAAAAGCTGAGACCTGATTCGTCGAGCTTAATACTCTAGCAATTTGCGCCACTTCAAGACCATTCAGATCAGCACCGATTTCGATCCGTTTTAAGTGAGGAGCAATATTTTCTAATTTTGGAACAGGAATGCCACCACGCAATCGTAGTACATGTATGGCATCCTCGGTCTCAAAAAGACGTTCTTGAATTTTGTTTTCTTTATTTGAAGGCAAAAGGTCAGTCAATGCAATCTGGCCCTGAGCCGTAGTTAAGAATGGCTTCACTTGATTTTTTACTTGTTGAAACTCAAGTGTCTGCAATATTCTTGGATTCATTTTTTCACCTACAATCTTTGTAATAAATAATAAAGAACCGAATAACGCCCACTTTTTCCAACTATATATTGGAAAAACGAGCAATTATTCGGAACCACTCTTGCAATGTTGTCCATCATACATCTAACCTATAATATCAGTAATCCACATTTGATAATAGTAATCCGAAAGAACTGGTGTGTTTTTGAAAATGAAGTGTCCGATAGTGCCTTTGTCCATTAAATTTTGTAAAAAGTCGATCGGTATCAATGCAAGCAAAAATACGATGAAAAAGAGTAAGACATAGACCATCCCCACATTTAGTAGTCCACTAATAATCCAGTCAATCTTACCGAAAAGCTTGGTATAGCGGAGGCCTATAAAGAAGACCGCCAAAAATTTCACAACAAACCATGCAAGAATCACGAGACAAATATACGCGAACGCGGCATAAAAGGAGTGATCCAAATCAAACGACTGTTGCTGCGTAAAAAACACCATTTTCGTATCCTCAGTCACGGACATGTACGGAACATATAATTCAATTTTTTTGCCGATAGCTTCATACATGTTTTTTGCAATAAACAAACTTATGATAAAGCCAATGAGATGAATGCCTTGCAATGCAGTTCCTCTTCTTGCGCCATTGTAGAAAGCAAGTACAAACACTACCAGTAATAAAATTCCTATCATTCAACGTCCCTCGCTTTTATGTGTGTGCCGTTTTTTCTTTGATCGTGCGTTTACGCTCTTCATTTAAAATTTGTTGTGCTTCTAAATGGTTGTGAATCGTTGTATCTTTTTGACCATTTTTTTCTAGGACGGCCTTCGCTTCTTGCTCAATGGCCTCGATTCGTTTTAACTTGTTTTCTAGTTCAGTCGCCCGGATGGCAGTTTTCTTTAATTCAGCCAATTGTTGTTTTAGTACCAAAATTTCTTCTTGCTTCATCAATTGGTCTGAAATTGCATTAACCGCCATTAAGATAGCTGCCTGTTCCTTCTCCATTTGAGGGGCAAGCGCATATAGCTCCTGTAATTGATCATTGACTAATTGGGTCACCATATCCATATGCTGGGTACTTTGTGTACCAATTATGGTATACGTTTGTTGATCAATAACTGCTTTATATCGTTTCTTTTGCACCGCCATGTTTTCTTTTTCCTCCTAAACAACAATGAGATTGATACTCTCTCATCACAACTGCTTTCTATTATAATGGAAAATGTTCATTTTTAATAGTCATATCTTTTGACTTGCTAGTCCTTGTTGGGATGATTTAAATCCGTTTCTCTAATTAGATAAACTGGTCTTTTTTTCACTTCTAAGTAAATTTTCCCGATATATTGTCCTAATATGCCTATAAAAAATAGTTGTAATCCTCCTAAAAAGAGGATAATTGATACCATTGAAGGCCAACCAGAAGTCGGGTCACCGAATACGAGCGTTCGAATAACGATCACTACAATAATAAGGACTGCTAAAAAACAAGAAAAGATGCCACCCCAAGCGGCCAATTGCAAGGGCACATTTGAAAAGTCAATAATTCCTTCTAAAGAATAGCGAAAAAGACTCCAAAACGACCAAGAAGTTTCCCCAGCAACTCGTTCTTTGTTCTTATAAGTCAAATACGTGGTTTTAAAACCGACCCAACTAAAAATCCCTTTCGAAAAACGATTGTACTCACCCATCTGCAAAATCGCATCTACAACTTGGCGAGTCATTAAACGAAAGTCTCTCACGCCACTGACCATTGACGTTTTCGAAATTTTATTTATTAGCCAATAAAAGCCTTTCGCAAAGAAGCTGCGGATTGGTGGTTCGCCGTCTCTACTTTTGCGACGCGTGCCGACGCAGTCATACCCTTCTTCCGTTATAAGTCGGTACATCTCCGGTAATAGCTCTGGTGGGTCTTGTAAATCCGCATCCATCAGTGTCACAAGATCCCCTGTCGCAGCTTGTAGCCCAGCATAGATGGCCGCCTCTTTACCAAAATTTCTTGAAAAGTCAATGAAATGGACGATTGTTGGTTCTTGTTTATGCATTTTCTTTAGCTCTGACAATGTTTGGTCCGTCGATCCGTCATTAACAAAGATATATTCGGGTGTGACAGCAAGTTTCTGTAATTGCTTTTGCGTCTCTGCAAAAAATAATGGCAATGATTCTTGTTCATTATAACAAGGTATAATAATGGATAATTTCATATAGACACTCCTTTAGGTATCGCACTTGGTTTCAGTAATCTCACTAAATGATATCATTTCTTGCAACTTTTGACATCAAAATAAAAATATGGCATGATGCATACGTTAAAGGAGCGCAAAACGATGAAAAAAATTGCAATCATTGGCGGCGGTATCATTGGTACTACGGCTGCTTTTTACCTAAGTCAATTAACAAATGATCACATAACGGTTTATGATTTTCCACAAGGGCAGGCGACACGAGCAAGCGCGGGGATTATTTCACCTTGGCTATCCAAACGAAGAAATAAAAAATGGTACCAATTAGCCAAAGATGGTGCCCATTTTTATCAAAAATTAGTCGTGGATTTGTCTTTACCTGATACCATCTTTTCCAAATCAGGTGTCCTTCTTGTGCGACCTGAAGATTCACTTTCCTCACTAGAAGACTTGGCACATGAGCGGATAAAAGACGCTCCTGATATGGGAGAGATTCAACTTTTAACTGGTCAACAGACAAAGCGTTTGTTGCCAGTTCTAAAAGAAATGCCTGCTCTTTATCTGACGGGAGGCGGTCGCTTAGACGGTGCCGCCTACTTGCAACACGTCAAACAAAAAGCTACGGCCAATCAGGTCACGTTTGTCGATTCATATGCCACACTTGAAAAAGCATCAGATTTCTGGCAAGTCAAAACGGATCGTCACACGGCCACATATGATACCGTCCTATTAAGCCCAGGTCCTCACCTAAAAAAATTGTTATCACCGCTGGGTTACGATGTTGATATTCGACCCCAAAAAGGACAACTACTTTGTTTTCAAACACCCTTTAAAGACTCATCTCAATGGCCAGTTGCCATGCTTGATGGCGAGGCTGACTTCATTCCATTTGGGCACGGCAAGCTACTCGTCGGTGCGACTCACGAGAATGAGGCTGGCTGGGATTTGACACCAACTAGCGAAGCGTATCAATCTTTAGCGACTGGTATCACACCATTCATCGATGATAGGCTAACACTTGAAGACTATCCAGTAACCTATCAAGTCGGCACACGCGCCTATACAGCAGATTTTGCCCCATTTTTTGGCGCACTTGATGAAGAACCCACGCTTATCGTAGCTAGTGGGCTAGGGTCATCTGGTCTAACCACCGGACCTTATATAGGTTATTTATTGGCGCAAGCAATTGCCCAAGCTAAACCACAAATGGACCCCTATCAAAAACCTCTAACGAACTATCTAAATAAGAGGTTGTGACTAAAGCGACCAGCTCCGAGCAACAAGATCAAAAATAGCGAAAATTGCTCCTCCAATTTTTGACTAGTTTTGACTTATTGCAAAGAGAGCTGCTTTTGAACACCGTTTATAAGAGGTTGTGACTAAAGCGAATAGCTCTGAGCAAAAAGGGGATGACTAAACTTTTTTGCTACTAGATTCAAACAAAACTAGCGCTACAAAAAAGCCATAAATCCAAAAGTTTGAAAAACACCTTCCGGATTTATGGCTTTTTTGTGGCTGAATGATTCTGTCTCAACCTTTATTATTTCGGTAAAACTTGAAAATTTTGATTCGCTTTAGCTTCTATTACTGGATTTTTGCGTAGGTATTCAGCAATTAATTCGGTCATATCGATTTGGACCTCACGAACAATTTTTTCCGGTCCAAACATGTCGTAGTTTCCTCCACCGACTGCTCGGTATTGATTGGTAACGACTTCGACCTCTTGGTTATCAGCCAAATCTTTCCCTTGGTATTGCAATCGTACGATTCGTTGACCACTTGGTTTCGTAAAGTCAATTGTGTAGTCAATGCCTTCATACATATCATAATTATAGTACTGCGGTTTTGGTTCGATATAGATTGGATTAAAAACAATGTTTCCATCTTGTAAAACAAAGAAATCTGCCGTTTTCTCTAATGCGGCTTTCAATTCTTTGCCAGATAATTTAAGGACGGCTAATGTATTAGGATAAATATAGTTTGTAATCACATCGCGCATCGTAATTGTCGAACGGAACCCTTTCCCTTCATTGTTAAACAAAGCTGTCGCCGAGATCGGTGCACCACTTGCCTCCATCTGAACACGATTAATAAATTCCACATATGGATGCTCAATTAATCGCGCTTGGTTCGGATCCTGAATGGTCATGTCGCCATTTACCGTTCCCAATGTTTGATCTAGCCATTGCTCGGTTTCATTACTGACATCAGCAATCAAACTCACGATTTCTTTTGCGGGTTCTTCTTCGCCAGTCGCTACGATTACTGCTTGGCTATCAGTCACTTTGTAGCCATCAGCTGCTTCTTCTACCGTTAGTTCAATTTTACCTACGAATGCGCCGCGGTACCCCGGTTGGATATAAGGTACGCCATTTAGTTTACCCGCCAGTTCGCGATGCTGATGACCAGTAACCAACGCATCAATCCCTGGAACATGTTGCAACAATTCATAGCCTTCATTTTCCCCCGTAAGTAGCTCAGTCGGCTTCCCGGTCTCTAGGTCACGTTCAAAACCACCGTGATAGCTCACAATAACGACATCTGCTTGCTCTCTTAAGATTGGCACATATTTTTGAGCTGTTTCTACTAGGCTTAAGAAGTGTAAGCCTTTAATTGTAGCTGGCTGTTCCCATTTAGGAATGTATTGAGTGACGACACCCAGTATCGCAATCTTGACTCCTTCTTTTTCAATGATGACATACGGATCACCAAGTACATGCTGGCCGTCGTCATCGACCACATTCGCTGCTAAAACGGGATAATTATAGCTAGTAATAGCTTCTTTTAAGTATTCTTGTCCGTAGTTAAATTCATGATTGCCCACAACACCAACATCATAGCCTAGCTGATTAGGAACTGCTGTTAATGCTTGAACGCCAATGGATTCATTCTTTCGAATAAAATAGCTGAGCGGTGATCCTTGAATAAAGTCGCCGTTTTCAATTTGAATAACCGGCCCTTTTGCTTGTCGCTTTAATTGATCGAGCACGGTTGCGACTTTGGCTGTTCCAAATGGTAGATTCATTTCTTTCTCAGAAAAATTGGTTGGCATGATATAGCCGTGCATATCACTTGTTGCAAGAATTGTTACGTTCATTTTTTCACCTCTAGATTTAATAAAAAAAGATGGCCAAAAGCTATGCTCTTGAACCATCTTTCGCTTTTAAAAAGATTATTGATTCCACACTTGTTCTAATTCTGAAACAGAATCTTTAATAATTTTGTCTTCATCTTTAAATGGATTTGCATAAATATTTTCCATGATGACTCTCATTTCGCTATAAGCAGAATCCGCATTTTCTTCAACCGGAATTGAAAATAGTTTTTTCGTTGCATCGGCAATTGCAGCTGGCACTTTCATATCAGAAGCATTCTTATAAGAATCGCTGTTCATGACAGAATCGACAACTGGCATGTAACCTGTAGCTAACGCCCATTCAGATTGAACATCTGGTGACGCTAAATATTTCATAAATTCAAAGGCAGCTGTACGTTGTTCTGCAGACGCATTGGCAAACATATAAATATCTGTTCCTTGTTGTAAGTTGTATTCACTTGGTCTTGCAGCAACACCGTATTCAAATTTACCTTTTGTATCTTTGGCTGTATAAGCTTCGCCTGCACTAGAACCAATATACATAGCAATTTTTTTGTTTGCAAAAGGACCAGAAAGGTATTTATCCGAGCCAGCAACACGGAAGTAGCCTTTATCAATGCCTTCGCCATAGTATGAGATTACTTCTTTTGATGCTTTACTTGTTAGTTTCAAATCTTTATTGAAATCAACGCCTTCATTTTTCATACCGATTGCATAATAGTTATTAAGTGAATCAAAACCAGCTCCGACAACTTCGCCATTTGATTTTTCATAAATGGTCTTAGCAGCTTCTTTTAATTCTTCCATTGTCGTGGGTACTTCCACACCATATTCTTTTAGCATGTCCGCATTATAAAAGAGCATTTCCGTTGATTTGTTAAATGGGATACCATATTGTTTGCCTTCAATTTGGGCACCTTCAAGTAAAGATGACGTGATTTTTTCTTGGTCGCCCCAACCAATTGTATCATTGGAAATATAAGAATCAAGATCGACTAGCATATCATCCGATGCTGCACTGTATAACCAACCCGGATACGCTTGGGTAATCGTTGGTAAGTCTTTTGGCGATTGAAGAGTAGAATTGATTTTCGCTTGTAAATCACTGTATGAAGATTGGTTTTGTAGCGTAACTTTAATAGATGGATTTTTTTCCATAAATTCTTTCGTGATTTTTTCTAACGCTTCCCCTTGGCCACCTGCCATTGCATGCCAAAAGGTAATGGTGGTCGTGCCATCTAATTTAGTAACAATTTTGTCCCCAGATTTCTCTGCTGAATCACTTGATTCAGTTTTGCTCCCACATGCTGCTAACGAAACTGTTGCAATTGCTGTAAGTGCGATTGTTGCCAAACTTTTGATTTTCATTTTTCTCTCTCCTTAAAAATTATAAGTATAGTGACTCACCACGGTGTGGCAGTATTCTTTCACCAAACGGATTCTCCAGTTTTTCTGGATGAAGCGTATGGATAGGAACCAAACATTTGGGTTCAATCCATGCAATGATTTGTTTTAAATCATCTGGAAATGCATGTCCTGAACAAGCTAACCGAACAAATTCGATTTGATGACTTGACAGTAAATCAAGGAAAATTCGATAATTTGGATCAAACTCTCCCAATGGCTGCGCATCACTATGAATATATAATCCATTTGGAAGTAATTCCTCAAAATGATCGACTACTTGCCATAAATACTGGCTTTGGTCATTTCGCAATACTTCGTAGGAAATTTCAAGTTTCTTATCTAAATGGGTAATTTCTTTATCATGTGGCAAGTAATAGTACGCGACTTGCTTCCCCAACACCTCTAAGATTAATGCCGCCATTTTTGCTTCAAGCACGACTGTTCTTGGACTAGCATCGACAATTTTTTCAAAGCGCAACACATTTGCCGGATACCCATTAAAAGTGATTTGTCGATTTTGATTGGCATCAACTAGTCGCACCATCTGCTGAACGAGATCTTCTTCACTCATGATTTTGATTTGTTTTGGATCAGTCGGTCTTTCAGGGAAGCTAATGCTTACCCCCTCCATCATCAAGATATCTGTGTGTTTCGCCTTTTCACAAAAACGCTTCGTGTCTTCCGAGTTATGACCATGAAGTCGTAAATCACCCGTATAAGTAATAAATGAATCTGGAGTGTGGATTAATAACGCACTCGCACCATATGCATCATGATCAACGGGCACGACTTCAACTTGAATTTCTCCAACTTGAATCATCGCACCTTTTTCCAATCCAATCATTGGCCGGGTGTAATTAGTTTCCTCGAATGGAGAAGGTAAAAGAAATTCACCCTCTCGATTCAGGAAAGTAAGAATATCTTTGGATTCCTTTAAGGTGTACAACGGAATCGCCGGATCTAAATAGTTGATCATCTTGGAATGATCCAAGTGTACATGCGATAAAAAGACCGCTGTATGGCGAAATGTCTGATTTTCTTCACCTTGATAGCTATAGGCTAATCTCGGGTCATAGATATTTTTTAACTGTGGGACTAAGCCATTGTCCACCAGTGTCTGTAACTGTTCATCTGGCAATGCCAACTCTGGTCGAAATTCAGTACCAAAATCAAAGAAAATATGCGCATCTTTATAGGCAATCTCAATGACCGTACCACCAATGGTCAAAATACCACTATGGAAGGTAATTTTTGTTTTATCCTTTAATTCCATTTTTTGCGACTCCTCGTATGATTTCTTTTCTGAAGATAAGATAGATGATTAATATTGGAACTACGGTAATTGTTGCCGCCGCCATTTGTAGTTGCACATCACTTCCACTTTCTGTTGCAAACGCAGATAGTCCATTATTTAACAGACGTAAGTCACTACTATTTGTTACCAATAATGGCCACAAGAAAGAGTTCCAACTAGAAATAAATGTCAAGATTGCCACTGTAACAAGAGCTGGTTTAGACATGGGTACTAGTATTCTCCAAATGAACTCTAAGTCCGAAGCCCCATCTATCTTAGCTGCCTTATAATACGTGTCAGGAATTCCTTTTAGATACCCCATCAAGTAGTATATATAAAAAATACTTGTTAAAAATGGAATAATCAATGCCGTATACGTATCTAACAGGCCTAATTGGGCAATTGTATTATAGTTCGTAAAGATAATGGATTCATAAGGTACCATTAATAAAGAAACCATCACACCGACTACTAGACCCTTAAATCGAAACTTAAGACTACTCAATGCAAATGCTGCAAAAATCGATGTCAGTACCGTTGCAACAGTGGTCGCTAGTGATACGATTACAGTATTAATAAAGTAACGAAGGAACGGTGCCTTTTCAAATACTTCCGCATAGTTTGCCCATTGGAAATTTTTGGGTATCAAGGTTGGCGGAATACTTGTCACCTCGCTATATGACATCAGACCAGCTAATAACATATAAACGAATGGAAACAATGTCGTAATCCCCAATAAGAAAATAAATAGATAACTAGCAATTGTAATTATTTTTTTCATCTTAGCGCCCCACTCTCTTCATTAGTTTATTTTGTAAGAAAGTAACAACTAAAATCAAAAGAAATAAAATCACAGTGGCTGCCATTGCTATACCTGGTCGATTGGCAACATGGAATTTATCATAAATGTAATAGACGGCCGTTGTTGCACTATTGGCAATGCCAGCTTTTCCTCCGAACAAAGCATAAACTTGCGTATATACCTTAAATGATCCGATTAAGTTAACAGTCAAAAGAAAGGTAATCGTTGGGACTAATTGCGGAAAGGTAATTCTTCGGAAAATCTCTCCATCAGTTGCGCCGAACATTTTAGCAATTTTGTAGTGCTCTTCGTCAATATTTCGTAAGCCAGATAATAAGATAATGATATTAAAAGCCAAACTCGTCCATACCCCGAAAATAATTAACGTCGGCATACTCATTTGGATACTATCCAACCAATTTACAGCTGGAATACCAAAAATACCTAAGATGTAATTAATAATTCCGTAATCCCCGTTAAAAAAATAGCGAAAAACAATCCCAATGGCAATCGTGCTAGTCACATATGGCATAAAGAATATTGTCTCAAAAAAGCTTTTAAATTTTACTTTTTCAAAAATGACCCAAGCAATACCTAGTGACAAAATTAGTGCAATCGGTACGACCGAAAACGCGTAAATGGCTGTATTTCTAATTGCTTTAAAGAATACTGGATCTTTTAGAACCATTTGGTAATTTTGTAAGCCCGCGTACTCTTGATTAATCAGCGTTCCTTTTTGAAAACTCATAAATAAAGAGCGAAATAATGGGTAAATACTAAACAACACAATAACCAACAAAGAAGGCAACAGGAAGAACCATGCCTTGGGTTGGTTTTCCGGATTATAATTTTTCTTCTTCATTAGTGTATTCGTTCTCCATTTTCTTTAAAAATAAATAACTTGTTATATGCAAAATCAAATGTAACAACATCGCCTTCATTGACATCGGTTTCGATGCTTACGATAGACTTCATTCGAATATCTTGGCCGTCGAAATTGAGAATTCTTTCTCGCCCAATTAATTCAACTGATACGATTTCACGCTGAAAGATTCCATTATCAACTGTGGTTAGCAGCACATCTTCAGGACGAATACCAATAAAATATTGTCCATCAACAATAGGTTCTTTCAAACTTTCATCTGAAAAATGATTAGTCGACAATTCAAAAAGATCATGTTTCATTCGCCCATTTTCAACAGAAACTGGTAAGACATTAATAATCGGATTCCCAATAAATTGAGCGACGAACAAATTAGCAGGATCTAAATATAAGTTTTGTGGATCATCGTTTTGTTGAATGACACCTTCATTCAACAAGATAATCTTATCACTGATTGATAGAGCTTCCTCTTGGTCATGAGTCACGAAAATCGTGGTAATGCCCACTTCCTTGACCAAGCGGCGAATTTCTTCCCGAATTTTTAAACGGAGACGCGCATCTAAGTTACTTAATGGCTCATCTAGTAACAAGACATCTGGTTTCTGTACCAATGCTCTAGTAATTGCCACCCGTTGTTGTTGGCCACCGGATAATGTACCTGGTTTTTTATTACTTAATTCTTCAATATTGGTTAGTTTCATATATTCTTCAGCAATTTCTTTTGCTTCAGCTTTGGACAACTTCTTTTTCCCTACTGTTAAAGGGAACATAATATTTTCTAGTACAGTCATGTGTGGGTAAAGGGCATAGTTTTGGAAAACAAAGCCAATATTTCGATCTTTTGGTTCTGTTTTTACAACAGAAAATCCATTAAATTTTATCTCGCCATTAGTTGGTGTAAGTAATCCAGCAATCAAATTCAAAATTGTTGATTTTCCACATCCACTTGGGCCTAATAAACAGACCAAATCCCCTTTTTCTATTGTAAAACTTACTGATTTTAATGCTTCGAACCCATTATCGAACATCTTATTTAAGTCGATAACTTCAATCATGTGACACCCTCCAAATTAATCGTGATAAAACGTGTTAAAAATACGAACAATGAACAAAAAAACATTTTTATAATCCGTTAATGAATGCTTCTAACTAAAAACAAGCAAAAAAAATTAATGATTATTCGTCAAAAAAGTCTAATTGTTAAGAAAAACAACGCAAAAAAGCTGAGCAACTTTATTGTCTAGATATACGAAAACATCACCACTTTCAAGTATTATCTAGGCAATATTACCCAGCTTACATCGAATAAATCCTCGTCAATTACGAATGAATTCCTGTAAGATTTCATTTTCTCATTAAAGAAGCACTCTTTCAAGTACCTTTTTTTAGTTTTTCATACCAAATATGTAAATTTTGTAAAGTTTTTCTTACATCCATACCCAATTTCCACTAATCATCGTTCGTAAAACCGAACAATCTGACCATTCATTGTCTTGAAGAGCCAATAAATTTTTCGATAACACGCATAAATCTGCTTTTTTTCCTGATGAAATTTCTCCTAGATCTTCCCGGCTTATCGCCTTCGCAGCTCCTAGCGTATGTGCTACGATAGCTTGTCCAACTGTTAATTTTTCATGTGGCATCAACGGTTGTTCAGGAAGACCATTCTTCCCGCGTCGTGAACTAGCATAGTAGATTGTGTCCATCGGTGTGACATCAACAACGACGGGTGAATCCGTACCAAAAGCTAGACGACCGTTCGCACGTAGCAGTGAATGAAATGGAAACATCTTACTTGCACGATCTGGTCCCACTTCTTCATCAAGCGTTTCATATCCAACTAGCAAATGACTTGGTTGTACCGAAATAACTAAGTGTTCTTGATCCGTAAGTGGTAGATCATTTGGATCCATTACTTCAAGATGTTCCAATGTATTGTAAACACCGGATTTTAAAGGATACATCTGCGCGCTTTCTTGATAAAAACATAAGGCACTGTGGATTGCTTGATCTCCAATTGTATGAATCCGAATAGGCCAACCCATTTGATTGGCTTGCAAGATTAACGCGCGCATTTTTTCGATAGGCAAAAGTGGGCCACCAACATCATTTTTAAAATACGGTGTCGCATATTCTTGCTTTAAGTAAGCAGTATGCGTACTGGTAACACCATCAAAAAATTGCTTAACACCGCCAAATTGAACCCAGTCATCCTGAAATTGATGTGCTAATTGAGTCAAATGCGTGGTTTCTTGACGCATCGCTGGGTAAAAACTAACCCGAACCGTCGCTTCGCCTTTAATGGCTTCATAAATCTCCGGATAAATAAATTCATCCCAGCTCTCACCGGACAGTGCTACGTCTGCAATTGATGTAATACCTATTTGATTCAATCGCTTCATATACGTAAGATAATCTTTTGCAGCAGATTTCTTAAATGGCTGCAAAACTTTCGCTAAATAGTGAATGGCAATCGCCTCAGTAAAGCAACCCGTCAGACCATCTTGATCCTGTAGCGCTTCACCACTTAGGTCTGTTGGTAGAGCTTGGGTAGTAATAGCTAATGAATCAAGTGCGCTCTGATTAAACCAGACACTATGCGCATCGCCAGAAATCAGCATCACAGGTGTATCATTACACACTTTATCAATTGAATGATGCGTTGGATAAATATTTTGCCCAAAATCGCTACTAAACCAACCAATACCAATTTTCCAACCATTCACTGTCGCAATGGTGTCCACTTGATTGGCTACCTCGACCTCGCTTTGACCAGTGATGCTTTTGATCTTGCCACTGTGGAGCAAAGCAGAAAGGTAGAAATGAATATGGGCATCGATAAAACCTGGGACAATCATGTTGTCGCCGAACTCAAAAAATTCACCGGAAAAATCATCAGTCCAATCCTTTTGGTTAACCACAGCTTCAATCACATCGTTCATAACGACAATATACCCGTTAAATATTGTTTCCGTATGCACATCAAATATTGCATTGGAATGAATAATTTTTCTCATTTTCCCCTCCACCAGTTTCCTATCATTAGTTAAGAAATAATATTTTGACGAATCAAGTCGATATTGGTCACAATCATTTTTCGATCTTGCATCTTAATTGCTTGTTCTTCACGCAAACGCTGAATCATACGATTGACACTACTAGCAGAAGTAATCCCACAGAATCGCGCAATTTCTTCATTGGTTACTTCAAAGTCAATTAAGATTCCTTCTTCTACTGGTCTGCCAAATGTCTCATATAATTCATTAATTTGCGTACAAACAGCACCGAATTTTCCATTCATTAACATTTGTTGCATTTTTTTCATCGTATACATCAAGCTAATCCGGTAATATTCCTTAACATAATGCTGCAAAGGCATCTGCCGATTGACATCTATCCAAAATTGATCACGTTCAATTTTGTAGAGGTGAGCTTCTTCAGATTCTACTCTTACATTAAAGGGAGCATCGACCATTTGAGAACTTTCATCCTTGAATAAAGAGACAATTTCAAAATTATTCATATAACGTAAATTAAATTCACGGCCTTCTTTTGAAATGACGCTAGTCTTGATAATGCCTTTTTTCAAAATGTAGACATAGCGATCTTCTATTCCTTCATAAGTCAAATAACTTTTTCTTTTCTTAGTAATTACTGGAAAACCGCCCGTTTCTAAATAATCTCGTAATACTTGTTTATCCATAAAGTCCCTACTCTCATTCGCTTTCAATATGGTCATTAAACGGCATTCTTAGTGAAAAAGCAATAACATTTGTTGATGTTTTTTGTTTTTTTTAAAAGAGGTTATCTTTTTGCAATTACATAACAGCATTTTTATTTCTGAAATTTTCAGTATATTATTCTCACTAACGAGTTTCACATTAATCCTATTAATGGCAACAGTTTGGAAAAAGAAAAAAGAAAGAGGCAGAAACATGAAGGAACATTCGGAAGACAAGCTATTCAATAAAGGATTTATTACAATTACATTAATTAATTTTATCGTTTTCCTGATCTACTATTGCTTTGTCGTTATCACAGCAAAATACGCATCACAAGAACTAGGTGCATCAACCGCTCAAGCTGGTTTTGCAGCCGGGATTTATATCATTGGGACACTGATTGCTCGGCTATATATAGGAAAAATATTAGAGCTTAGAGGTCGTCGCATTATCCTTCGATTAGGAGCTGTCCTTTACGTTGTGACTACTGCAGCCTATTTATTTTCTGCAAATATCGTCATTCTCGATACAGTTCGCTTTTTGAATGGATTTGCATATGGGATGGTTTCTACTGCAGCTAATGCAATCGTAACTGCCTATATCCCAGCTTCTAAGAACGGAGAAGGCATTAACTATTATGGCTTAAGTACCAGTTTAGCAGCCGCTGCTGGACCATTTATCGGTATGCTTTTATTACCTTCTTTTGGGTTCCAATTTATTATTATTTTTGCAACAGTCCTAGCATTCTTAACAGGTATTGCTTGTTTCTTATTCCCAGTAAAAAATATCGAGTTAACTCCAGAACATCGAGCTTCATTGGAAAAATGGTCGTTGGATAGCTTTATCGAGAAGAAAGTCGCTTTCATTTCCTCGATTGGTTTCTTAATCGGTCTTGCATACTCTAGTGTCTTAGCTTTCCTTTCAATTTATGCTGGTCAATTAGGATTAGAATCAGCCGGAGCATTCTTCTTCGTTGTCTATGCGTTATCAGTTACGTTTACTCGCCCAATGACTGGTCGTCTCTTTGATTCAAAAGGTGCGGATTCTGTCATGTATCCTAGCTTTATCTTCTTAGCACTTGGTTTATTTTTATTAAGTGTTACCTTTAATAGTGTCATGTTATTAGTCGCTGGTGCATTAGTTGGTCTTGGTTATGGAACATTTATGTCAAATGGTCAAGCTGTATGTTTAAAAACAGTGGATCAAAGTCGAATTGGTGTCGCCCTATCGACTTATTTTATCGGTCTTGATTTAGGACTTGGTGTTGGCCCTTACTCACTTGGTGCGCTTCACTCTGTATTAAATTACCAAGGCATTTATATTTTTTGCGGTATCATCCCAATTATCGTAACTGTCTTGTATCGCGTCTTTTATAAAGCAAAAAATCTTGAAGAAAAAATTGAAGTGAATATCCTTTCAAAAGAAGATTTACATGCAAAATAGTTAATAGAAATGAGGATGAAAGATGAATACAGATGAAAAGATTCTTCTTACATTGCAACAATTACTTGGTAAAATAGATGAACTAAACACTCGTCTAAATACAATGCAAGAAACGACAAATCACTTAACACATGAACAAGAGATAGCAGATCATGAGCTACAATTAATAAAATTAGCCGTGGTAAACGACAACTTTATCGGTTAAAAATTGTTCCGCTAGAAATAAAAAAACAGCACATCCTGTTCTGCACCCCAAATCTTAGACTTAAAAATCTAAGATTTGGGGTGTTTTTTTATGGCAAAATATTCTTTTGAGTTT
>NZ_JAMRVB010000001.1:453682-497782 GCF_023743875.1 Enterococcus italicus | reverse complement strand
TGGGTTCACTATATCCACAATAATGGATGTGCTGTTTTTTTGTCTAACCGAGCTTTTATTTAGATTTAACAGCACAGTATTAGCTATGTACCGCGTCTATTTTTTGGATTTTTTTGCCGAAAAAAGTGTCAACAAAAAGGCAATTGTACAAAGGATAGCAGAAAAACCAAATGCCAAGTGCATGCCTTGAACGAAGTAACTTGGATTGGCTGTTAGACTTGTTACGGCCTTGCCATTCATTTGAGTAATCGATACTGTTAATATCAATGTTGATAATGCGACACCTAATACCCTACCTAAATTCCTAGCCAAGGCGTTCAGTGCGCCTGCAATTCCTAAAAACTTTGTATCTACTGCATTCATTATAACTGTATTGTTTGGCGCTTGAAAAAATGAATTTCCAATCGAGGACAATACAATAGACGGAATAATAATCGTTAGAGGTGTATCTAACTGCCAAAGAAAATAACTAGCTTGTCCTAGTGTTAATAAAAATAGCCCGAGAATTGTTAGCTTTCTTTTATCATAACGATCGGCTAAATAACCCGCGATTGGCGCCAAAATAACTTGCACAATTGGAAAAACCATCATAATCAGACCAGCATCACTCGCTGTGTATCCTTTAATATCTTGCAAATAAAATGGCATAATCATCGTGTAAAAAAAGGCGGAAATAAACACTAAAAAAGCACTGAGCAAACTCTCCGAAAAAATTTTATTCGAAAAGAGTGACAACTGTAGCAAAGGTTTCTCTATTCGTTTTTCCCAATGTAGGAAAAAATAACAGCTACCTAAAAACAACCCAGTCAAAATAATGACAGGCCATTGGAAAATATTGCCACTTTGGATAAATTGAATGCTTGCATACATAGACAAAATCGTTAGTGCAAGTAAAATAAAACCAAGGTAGTCGATTGTTCCTTTGTCCACTCTTTTTCGGACGGGTAAAACTCGATAGCCCAACAAAATACTGAATATACCAATTGGTACATTTACTAGAAAAATCAGGTTCCATGAAAACTGAGCCAACAATAACCCACCTAAACCAGGACCAGTAATCGCACCCAGCGAAACAAAAGCTCCCACCATTCCAAGTGCACGCCCCCGCTGATTCGGAGCAAACGTCTCAGTGATGATGCCATTATTGTTACTCATGGTCATACCTGATCCTGCCGCTTGGATAATCCGGGAAACAACAAGCATTGGTAAACTATTGCTAAATCCACATAAAGCCGAACCAATAATAAAAATAATGCCACCGATTTTAAAAATTTTTGCCTTTCCAAAGGTGTCACCTAGCTTACCATAAAGTAACAAGCTACAACAAATGACTAATAAATAGCTAGAAACAATCCATTCACTATGAGTCAACGTAATTTCTAACTCTTTACTAATTGTCGGTAATGCAATATTTACGATACTTGAGTCCAACACGGACATAAATGTAAACAAACAGACCGTCACTAAAATCCATAACTGTTTTTTTGTGTTTTCCAAAAATCATTCTCCTCCTATTGCTTCTCAAAATGAAAAAGCTAAATCCAAGTATACTTGAAGTTAGCTTTTTTCATTTTTTTTTATTCTTCTTCAGTCATGAATGACGTTTGAATTTCAACGAATTACAAAGCCTATTATAATAACAATAATTTAATGATTATCAGTAACTTTACATCATACAAACTCATATTTAATCAATGATATGTGGGTCACTGTGTGGGTCAATAAATCTCATTGCGCTTGGGGAGCATTTTTTTAAAATGCAAATGCGATTAAAGAAATACCAATCATCATTAAATAAAAACCTACTAAAAAGGCTAAAGTAAATGCTGAAACGATAGGATTAAAGAATAGCATAACTCCCAAAATAATTCCGATAATATTTAAAATGACTACAAACCAGTAATAACCTTTACTAGCACTTTTGAAAATATCTGCTTCTGCCAAATTGGTAACAGAATCTACAATAAACCAAATTGCAAAAGTAAATGGTAACGTTAGCAATCCAATTTCTACGTTAAAGAACAAGAAAATACCAATGATTAAATCAAGAATACCTAGCACGATTAATAAAGTTGATTTTTGATTTGTAAATTCATGTAATTTACGTCTGAAAAACAGTTCAAAAACCCCTTTAATAATAGCAAGTATTGCGAATAAATAAACGATTGCTACCAAACTACCTGTTACATCTTGAAACGCAATTAAAGAAACCAATACAAACAATACTCCCATTAAAAAATAAGGCCAATTAAAACTACTTCTTTTTTCCATTTTAAATCATCCTTTCTATGTTTGAAATAATTATACCGCTTATTAAAAAATAATGAAAATAATAACATAAAAAAAGCCGCTCTCTATTAAAAGAAAGCGACTTTATTTGTATTTAAAATGCTAGATTGATTTCTGAATCTTGCCCCATTGCTTGAGAAATATCGTCTACTAATGCCGAAAATTGTTGATACTTAGACGAATGTTGAACGTAGCCGATTGTTTAGCATCTTCCAAATTGTATTGGTAGGTCATTTAATCCCTCCTCATTTTACAATTCTGTTGGCTCTAGCTAATTCAGAAACAGATACTTTTTTCTCAGTTTTTTGTTGCGGTTCTTCTTTGTATTTCTCGGCGATCTTGTCAAAACTATTTACAATTTTTTTAGAAAAATCATCTCCACTTTCTAAAATTGCTTTTCTCAGTCCGTTATACATTTCTTCATACATAGTTAAATCGCTCCCTCATTTTCTAATTGTTTTCTGGCTTCATTAAACGTTACACTACTTAAATTTCTAAAAAGTGAGTAAGGCTTTTGATATAATTCATTTCTGAAATTTTTGTCTAGTTCGTACAAATCAACTAGGCGGCTATATTCTGAACTTTCACTTGTAAGCTCAATGCTTTTTAAACCTTCTTGACGTTCTGCTTCTCGTACTTTTGCTCTTAAATTTTCAGTGTTTAAAATCAATTCTTTAACTTCTTCTAAACGCTCATTAAAAATAGTTTGCATATCGTGTTTTAGCACTTCTAATGCCTTCTGCTGCAAACCTTGAGTAGAAAGGGATTGTAAGCCTTGTAGCTTCTGCTTACTCATGTTGATTGATTTCTTAGCTTTCTCTTGTAAGTCATAATTTTTTTCAAGTTGTGGATCATCAAAATTTTTAGCTAAGGTTTTTTGATACTCGGCTTTTAAATCAGATAGTTCCTTACTTTTTTCATCAATCGTAGTTTCTAGTTCATTTTTACGTGCATTAAGCTGCGCTTTTTCCTCATAAAATTCTGGTAACATTAATTTAATTGTTGTCATATCCATTCTCCTTTTCTAATATATCGTCAATAATAATAACCGTATCACTCGGCAAGCTATTAAGATCGAATTCTTGTGCTTCTCGATCAGTAATAAATACCGATTTCTGTTTTTGTTGTTCACGTTTTCTTTTTAACTGATCTAACTTCTTTCTTTTTGTTCGTATTGTATAAAGGTTCATGACCTGTACTCCTCATACATTTTTTCAATAGTTTGACTAGAAATATTTTTGTTTTGATTGTATTCTGTCAACGCTCGCCTTTTCATTGGTTCGCTTACTCGTTCTGGGCTAACTATATATAAAACAGATTCGTCAAACTCCATGATTCTTTTCACACCGTATAAATACAACTCAACTCCAAGCATTACTTCAAACTCAAGAGTATTTTAGCTGCATACGATTTTTGATTTTTTGTATATCTGTTTTTAGTTTCAGTTTGTTCACTTCCTTTTTTAGGCGGTCGAAAATTCGGCTAACCCGTTTTATGTATCTTCTAACTGCTCTTTGATTTTCTCCACTTCCTCGGCTAAATCGTCCAGTTCAAACGCTCTATATGCCACATCTAACACATTCTTAGCACTAGATACTCTTGACGCTGCCGGCGCTTCCGTATTGTTCATGACTTCTTTTAATACGTCAACGGCTTCAACTGTTGCTTGTTGTAATTGTGTTGTGACTTGCTGCATAGCGTCACGCCTTAAACCACGATACTTTTCTAGAAATACTGGGTCTTTCAAATATTTGTACCCTCTGGCGCGTGTGATATTTGATTTCTTGCACGCTTCATCAACCGTCAACGAACCTAGCAAGGCATTTAAGAAACGCTCTTGTCTGATATTTAACTCTGTCATTGAGTAACCTCCTTTCTACTTCCCTTGATACACACAATCAAAATCATAATCATGTTTTCTTTCTTTTACTGGTTCTTTTTCCATACCTAACCTGTATATAAAATCTTTCGCCAATTTATCATCTTTATGAAACACTTTCGCTTGTCTGCCGTCTTGGGTAAAAATATAGTCTGTGGATAAGCTACAATAAACTAGACAGAAAAGATAAGGTGTGCAAACTATAAGAAAACACACTGGAGGAATCATTTTATGTCGCAAAGAAGAGAACGCAGAACCTATACGCAAGAATTTAAACAACAAATGGTCGATTTACTAAACTCTGGAAAACCAAGGGCCGACATCATCAGAGAATATGAACTAACACCATCGTCTTTTGACAAATGGGTCCGTCAGGCAAAAAAGACAGGTTCATTCAAAGAAGCCGATAATCTGACCTCAACGGAAAAAGAGCTTATAGCCTTACGCAAACAAAACCAACAACTTGAGATGGAGAATGATAGTTTAAAGCAAGCAGCGCTGATATTCGGACGAAAAGACAAGTGATTGATGCAAACAAGCATACATATTCCATATCAGCGATGTGTAAATTATTAAC
Organism: Enterococcus italicus; assembly: GCF_023743875.1. Classification (NCBI taxonomy): domain Bacteria; kingdom Bacillati; phylum Bacillota; class Bacilli; order Lactobacillales; family Enterococcaceae; genus Enterococcus; species Enterococcus italicus. Next base: position 493,037 of record NZ_JAMRVB010000001.1, on the reverse strand, counting down.
TATTTCCCGTCAAACCTATTACTACAAAACAAAGGAAAAGCCGAGTGAAGCTGCGCTTGAAGCCGCCGTAACAGAAGAATTCAATCGCAGCCGCAAGAACTATGGTACGCGGAAAATCAAAGCTGCTCTGGCAAAACGTGATATCCTAGTTAGTCGTCGCAAAATCAGTCAAATCATGAACAGACGAGGCTTGAAATCAAATTATACAAAGGCAAATTATCGAAAGCATACATCGAATGTAAATCACTCCGATATTGAAAATACCTTGGATCGTGCCTTCACTGAACGTGAACCTTTGGAAGCAATCATCACGGATCTGACCTATGTAAGAGTTGGCACAACGTGGTGCTATGTTTGTTTCATTATTGATTTATTCAATCATGAGATCATTGGTCATTCCTGTGGTCCGAACAAAGATGCACCGTTGGTCAAACGTGCTTTCCAAACTATCTCCCATCCTTTGACTGAAGTAAAAATCTTCCATACAGATCGTGGGAAAGAATTTGATAATAAACTAATTGATACGATCTTAGAGACATTTGACATCGAACGATCACTGAGCAAGAAAGGCTGTCCTTATGACAATGTAGTGGCAGATTCAACCTATAAATCATTTAAAGTAGAATTTGTTTATCCGAATACATTTGACACATTGAGTCAACTCAAACTGCAATTATTTGATTACGTCAATTGGTGGAATTATCTTCGGTTACATGGTTCTTTGGGATATGAGACACCAATCGGCATTCGAAATCTGAGATTGGCGGAGCGAATCCTTGATAATGAGCATGGATGTGGTAGCGTTGCGTAGTGGCCGATACATTTAATCGTTGCTTCGCCACGGTTATTCCACGTCTATGGTGGCTCGTTGTCAAGGACAATCGGATTAGATAACAAGTACCTGTTTTTTACACTTTATAATTTTTGTCAAAAAAAGGGTTGCCATTTCAAAGCTAATGTACCATTCTTAGGAGTGCATTCCACAAGACACACTCACGCTTCTCTTTTACTGGATAGCGGCGCAACAATGAAAGAAGTTCAAGAACGTTTACGGCATACAAAAATTTCTCAAACGCTAGATGTTTACGGTCACTTAGCTAAAGAAACCAAAGAAAAAACGGTTGAGAAACTGGTAAAACACTTAGATTTATAATCAGTGTGGGTCAATATGTGGGTCAGAAAACAAATAAAAAAAGGAGAAACCCTTTTATATCAAGGTTTCTCCTGCTTATTTTTTTCTTATTCTTCTTCAGTCATGAACGTATTGAAGACCTCTTCAATCATATCCCATTCTTGATCCGTTTCGATTTGTTGCAAGTCACCTTCCATACCGTCTTCTTTTTCAACGTAGGCATAGGCTAATAATTCTACATCCTCTTCTTCCGGCACACCTGCTGGATAAAGTAGGACGTAATTCCGACCAAATTCTTCTTGTCCATCAATCGTTAACAAGATTTCGTATAATGTTTCGTTGCCCTCGTCGTCAACTAGTGTAATGTGCTCATGTCCTTCGTGGTCATGATCATGTGTATGTTCTGTCATTTCGTTTCCCTCGTTTCTTATAATTCAAAGATTTTTTTGCCGCTACCATCCAGAAAATTTTGAAGTATCATCACTGCAGCTAGTTTATCGATGACTTTCTTTCGTTTTGCTCTGGATGCATTCGCTTGTTCAATTAGCATCCGCTCAGCTTGCACTGTCGTCAAACGCTCATCTTGATACGAAACAGGCAGACCAAATAGTTGTTCCAACTTTTCACCATAAGACATGGATGCTTCTGCTCTAGGGCCAATGGTATTATTCATATTTTTTGGTAAACCTACAACAAAATGACCAATCTCATATTGATCAGCTAGTTCCTTCACGCGATCAAATCCATAATCACCTTCGTCTTCATTGATTTTGATGATTTCGATTCCTTGCGCTGTCCACCCCATCGGATCGCTGACTGCAATCCCAACAGTACGTGAACCCACATCTAATCCCATAATCCTCATGATAAATCGACTCCATGATTCTTTAAATAATCTCGAATGAGAACTTCTAATAACTCATCTCGTTCATATCTGCGAATCAAATTACGAGCATCTTGATAACGAGGAATGTAGGCAGGGTCGCCAGAGAGCAAATACCCTACGATTTGATTAATCGGATTGTATCCTTTTTCCTCTAACGCACGATAGACAACTGCTAATGTCTCACTCACTTCTCTTTTTCGATTATCGTCAAAATCAAAGCGAACTGTTTTATCTGTAAACCCCATGGTACAACACCTCTTTCATAAAAAAATCCGTTTCTTACTTACCTATTGTACTAAACATTTTTGCAAACTACAATTATATCTGGTTCAAACTAATAGAAAAATAATATTTTACTTGATTCTAGAACGAACGATAGACATATTCATTCTTTGGCGTCGCAATCTTGGTTATTTTTGATACATTTACAGTCGGCAAGTCGCGTTGCAAGTGTTCATAATAATCCAATTCAATCGTCCCTTCGACTTGAATCCATTCGTTGTCTTTAACCGTCGTTCCTTGTGGTAATATAATCCGCAGACCAAATACCCCAGAGTCTGCTACACAATGAATAATCCCAAAGCGAAACAGAAACGTACCTTGATTCTTTGGGGCATTAAAGATAAATCCTTCGTAATGGATCTTGCGCCCAGTAAATTCACTCGGGTAGTTATAAATGAGCTCCATCACTTCTAGATAATTCTCATCCGTGACCGCTACTGTACCGGTCGATCCATATTTTTCTTTTAATTTGTCCATTTGTTTTTGATAATCTTCTTTGTTGTAGTAAATACTTGTATTTGGTTGCAAATATTGTGTATTCATTTCGGGATCACCGACTGATTCTTTGCTTATCGGAAACTGAAAACCTTTTGCTTGAACGATGGTTGTATCCAAACTGACGGTAGGAAATAAAAAGCCCACCATTAACGGAATGCTGAGTAAACAATAGGCACCTATTTTTTGTTTTCGACTCATCGCATGCGTATGATCGTGAAGATGCGGATGGCGATGCTCTTTGGGATCATTGGTTACCCAAACATACAATTGAACCAATGCGAGGATAAAGGAAAGCACCATAGAAAGGATTGCTAAATACTGGTAATGGGTATTAATGAATTGATCTAATTTGCCAGTTAATTGCAAATACATCATTAGCTGACTATACCCTAACAAAATAAAAAACCGAATCATTGTCTACACCACCCATGCAAAAATCGTAACCAAACTTGCGATCACTAACACCAACTGAACGATAAATTTGCCAGCAAAATATCGTTTCATCATCAACAAATTTTTAATATCTACCATTGGACCAAAAACCAAAAATGCAACAACTGGTGCCACACCAAACAAACTCAACAAACTCGCGCCAATAAAAGCATCTGCTTCTGAACACAACGACATCAGAACAGCTAATACTAACATTACACCAATTGCTAATAATTTAGTGGAGCCTAATGTAAGCATAACACTTGTCGGTAGGTACACCTGCAATGACGATGCGATTAACGCTCCAATTATCAAATAGCGACCTGTATCGAAAAATTCATCTAAGCTATGCTCTAGAAATTGAATGATTTTTTTACCCACACTTGTGTTCTTTTCGTTAGGCAGCGCGCAATCCTCATGGTGATGCCTATACTTTTCTCTTTGCTCGTTGTGATGCGGTTCTTCTTTTAAGGGTGTCCCCTTATATAGATACGCTAACCAAAGCCCCACGACTAACGAGACAAAAATACTGCCGCCAACTCGTAAAAACACAAAGCGCCACGAATCACTGAATGCAATAAAGGTCGAAAAGACAACAATTGGATTGATGATTGGTGCCGTCAACATAAATGGAAAAGCGGTATATATGGGGACATCTTTTTTGACGAACTGATTGACAATCGGCACGATGCCACACTCACAAGATGGGAAAAAGACACCCATAAAAGAGCCTAATAAAATCGCTAAAAAGCGATTTTTTGGTACATATTTTTTGACCACTTCGGGACTTAAAAATTCGTGGAGTAGGCCTGAAATCAGGCAACCTACTAAAACAAACGGCAATGCCTCGATGACCACAGACAAAAAAATCATACTCATTTGCGACAATGAGTTTGGGATTGATTGAAACATAAAACGGCTCCTTCATAAAAAATATCTCATAGGAATCTTACGTCTCACTAGAAAAAGAAACTAGTTATTTTATCAAAACTTTGGAAATAGTTAAGGTTTAAAAAACTGAACCTAAAGCGCTACAATACAACACTTTAGGCTCAGTCTATTCATTAGTCTTCAGTTGTTTCATCAAAGGAAGGTTGGTTTGAATGTAGAAAATAAATCAATGTTTGTAATTCATTGGTTAAGTCTACATTTTGGATTAGCACGCCTTCTGGAGCTGTGATACGCGCTGGCGTAAAGTTCAAAATCCCCTTAATCCCTGCATCCACTAGAGTATTCACGACATCTTGAGATTTTTGCGCAGGAACAGTCAAAATCGCAATATCAATTTGTTGGATTTCGATTTGCTCTTTCATGTCACTCATGGGGTAAACCGGTATACCATCGACAATTCTACCAACAATATCATCATTCACATCAAACGCAGCACTCACACGGATACTATTGCTTTGATGAAATTTGTATTTCAATAAGGCACTTCCCAAATTCCCAACCCCTACTAAGGCAACGTTGGTCATTTGATCGTCATTTAATGTTTTCGCAAAAAACTGCATCAAGTCTTGGACATCATAACCATAGCCGCGCTTTCCTAACTCACCAAAGTAAGAAAAATCCCGACGAATCGTTGCGCTGTCAACTTGCACTGCTTCACTTAATTCAGTAGAAGATACTTTTTTCTTTCCTGCATTATTCAATATCCGTAAGTAACGGTAATACAAAGGCAAGCGTTTCGCTGTCGCCTTTGGAATTTGATTGTCTTTCAATTAAAACCCTCCATTTGTGAAAACTTCACTAGTACAAAATCCATCATACAAAATTCATCTTAAAAAGGCAATTTGATTGCTCAGAATCTTGCGACTTTCTATAGAATGTTCGTCTCTCAAGTCGCGCTAGTTCAGAAAATATGATAGACTAGTTTTGCGACAAATCCCTTTATTGTAGGGAAGGCTATCTGATTAGACAATATTAATTAAAGTGGGGATCATATGATTTTATTACAAGTAGCGCAAATTGCTCGTCTCTTTGGCGCAGATGTATTGTTTCAAAATATACAAATGGAAATTGACAGCCACGCGCGGATAGGCTTAGTAGGCAGAAATGGCGCGGGAAAATCGACCTTGCTGAAAATCATCGCTGGTCTTGAAGAACCTGATCGAGGAACAATTTCAAAAAACAAACAAGCCACCCTTAGCTATTTGGCGCAAGATACTGGCTTGATTTCTGATAAGACGGTCTGGGAAGAGATGCTAGACGCCTTCTCTTCTGTTCGTAAAATGGAAGCTCGCATGCGCGAAGTCGAACTAGCCATTAGTCAAATATCACCCAGCGACTCGAACTACGCTCGGCTATTAAAAGAATACGATCAGCTACAACATGAATTTGCTGAAAAAAATGGGTATGGCTACGAAAATGAGATTCGGTCCGTCCTCCATGGCTTTCAATTTGATGCATCCTTTTATGACAAAGCCATTGCAACGTTGTCCGGTGGTCAAAAAACTAGATTAGCTTTAGCAAAATTACTCCTACAAAAACCAGATATCTTGATTCTTGATGAACCGACCAATCACTTAGACATCCCGACCTTGTCTTGGCTAGAGTCGTATCTGCAAGGATATAGTGGCGCCCTTTTGATTGTCTCGCATGACCGCTATTTTCTAGATAAAGTGGTCAATGAAGTCTATGAAATAAGTCGTCACAAAATGCGTCACTATAAGGGAAATTATAGCCGCTATTTAACGATGAAAGCCGAACAACTGACTAGCGAGATGAAGGCATATGAAAAGCAACAAGACCAAATAGCCAAACTTGAAGATTTCGTCGCACGTAATCTCGTACGTGCCTCTACTACTAAACGGGCCCAAAGCCGTCGCAAACAATTAGAAAAAATGGATCGCCTAGACCGTCCTCAAGGCGATGAAAAATCTGCTCATTTTTTATTTGCTATCGAAAAGCCCTCTGGTAATATCGTCTTACAAGTCGAAGATGGCGCCATTGGCTATGATGCCCAGCATGTATTGGCGGAGCCCATTCAACTTGATATCTGTAAAACGGAAGCTGTCGCACTAGTCGGACCAAACGGAATTGGGAAATCAACTCTTCTGAAATCCATTATCCATCAGTTGCCGTTCATCAGAGGAAAAGAACAACTAGGGACCAATGTAACGATTGGCTACTATGATCAAGGACAAGCAGACTTGCATTCTAATAAGACTATCTTGCAAGAACTATGGGACGAACATCCAACCACACCAGAAGTAGAAATTCGTAATGTCTTAGGCGGATTCTTATTTTCTGGTCAAGATGTAGAAAAAACAATTCCTCTACTAAGTGGTGGTGAGAAAGCTCGGGTCGCCTTGGCAAAGCTAGCGATGAACCAAGAGAATTTTTTAATTTTGGATGAACCGACCAATCACCTAGATATCGATAACAAAGAAGTCCTCGAAAATGCCTTGATTGATTATGAGGGTACACTATTATTTGTTTCCCATGACCGATACTTCATTAATCGGGTCGCGACCAAAGTCGTGGAGCTTTCTGAAAATGGGACCAGAGTGTATCTAGGAGACTATGATTACTACTTAGAAAAGAAACAAGAAGAACGAGAATTGCAGGCTTTGTTGCAAGACGAGCAAGAAGAAGAAGAGGTCAATCCTTCAGCAGGCAAGCAGTCGTTTCAATTGTCAAAAGAGCAGCAAAAACAACTTCGCCAAGCGCGCCGCAAAGTAGAGCAAATTGAAAACCAATTAGCAAAATTAGAGGATGACATCGCCAATTACCAGACTCAAATGGCCGATCCAGACATCCTCGATGATCATGTGCAGCTCCAAAAGCTAAATCAGCAATTAGAAGAAGCCCAAGAAGCACAAATGACCCTACTAGAGGAATGGGAACAAGAGAGTCTGATATTAGAATCATTAGAAGAATAATCAAAACAATAGACTTGATAACAACTTGTTGACTGGTCTATTCTCTTGAGAACGGAGTAATTATGAAGCGATTCATTGGAACCAAACAGTTTTACCGCACCTTATTAACCATCGCCATTCCCGTGATGATTCAAAATGCCATCACGAACTTTGTCGGTTTATTAGATAATTTGATGGTCGGACAATTAGGAACAGCTGAAATGTCGGGCGTAGCCATCGTCAATCAGCTCATTTTCGTCTTTAATTTAAGTATTTTTGGCATAGTCTCTGCCGGTAGTATCTTCGGTACACAATTTTATGGCAAGCGTGATTATCACGGAATGCGCGATGCCTTTCGCTTTAAAGTAATCGGCAATGCCATAATTTGCCTCATTGCTATGCTAGGCCTGTATACGTTTCGAGACTTTTTTATTTCTTTATACTTACACGGTAGCCCACGTTCACAGGAACTAGCCGTGGCACTAAAATCAGCCGAAGAATTTTTATTGATTCTCCTATTTAGCTTGCCATTTTTTGCCTGTTCACAAGCCTATGCTAGCTCCTTACGTGAGATGGGCAAGACGACAGTACCGATGTTTGCCAGTAGCATCGCTGTTGTAACCAATACCTTATTGAACTTTTTATTGATTTTCGGCTTGATGGGCTTTCCACGATTGGGTGTAGTAGGAGCGGGTATTTCCACATTAATTGCACGAATCATTGAATGTGCCATCACTGTCTTTTGGGTACACAAGCATGCAGCAACGACTCCTTTTGTTCTCCATGCCTATCGTGAGTTTCACATTCCAAAGCAATTAATCAAAAATATTTTAAAAAAAGGATCGCCTCTGATGGCCAATGAAATTCTTTGGGCAATCGGACAAACACTTATCATGCAAGCTTACTCTGTGCGTGGTCTTTCCGTCATCGCATCCTTAAATATTTCATCAACTGTTTCAAATTTATTTAATATTGTTTATGTTGCATTAGGCAGCGCAGTGGCTGTAATGGTCGGGCAATTACTTGGAGCCAATCAAGCTGAGCAAGCCAAAGATACTGCTCGCAAGCTACTATTCTTTTCAGTTGTGAGCTGCCTAGTTATCGGCTTACTGATGTTTGTTATTGCCCCCTTCTTTCCAGAAATTTATCATACGGACCAGACCGTCAAGCGCTTAGCTAGCCAATTTATCGCCATCGCCGCACTGTGCATGCCGATGTACGCATTTAATCATGCAAGTTACTTTATACTTCGCTCTGGCGGCCAAACTTTTTTGACCTTTTTATTCGATAGTGTCTTTACTTGCTTCATCGTGCTCCCACTAGCCGTCCTTTTAAGTACTCATACTGCACTGTCCATTGTCCTAGTCTATCTCTTCTGCCAACTGGTAGAACTACTAAAAAGTGGCATTGGCTATCAGTTAATAAAATCAGGCAAGTGGATTCAAACAATTGTCCATGAAAATAATTAACGTATGACTAACAATGCATTCTTATAAAAAACTAGCACACTTCATGAAAATGAACCGCTCCGGGCAAGTGGTTAGGAAAAAATTGTTAGAATTTCACTCGAACTGGCCTTGCGAGGAGAGAAAGTCCCTCTCTCCTCTTACAGGTTAATAAAAAGACTTAAGCGACAGCCTTGCTTCTGATTTCCATCGGAGTGAGTCCGTCGTGTTTTATTGTGATTCGTGTGTGATTGTAGAAGTGAATATAGTCTTCCACGGCTGTGACCAAAGCTTCTCTAGTCAGTTATTCAGGTAGTAACGCTCTATTTTTAAAGTGCCCCAGAAGCTTTCGATTGGCTGGTTATCTAGACATTTCGAAACTCGTGACATACTTGCGGTAAATTTGTACGTATCTCTCAATACTTTGTAGGGCAAAATTTTATTGCATTACTTAAATGAAAGTATTTGCATTTTATAAAAAAAGAATAAAACGAAGAAAAGTGAACGCGATCACAAGTAATGCAAGGACTTTGCTGGAAAAAAACTATGTTAGATTTCATAAAAAAATCTCAATATGTAACTCCTATTTTTTCGACTCAAAGCTTTGGAACGTTTAATAAACAAGTAATGAGAAAATCTCATAGTATAATAAGTGGAAAAAACGCACAAGAAATTGGCAAGGTAAAAAAAATTCGAATAAATTCGGTATTTTTAGGACAAAGTATACAAGAATTAGAAAAAATTATAGACTTTTGCTATGAAAATAATGTTGAAAAATATTCTTTAGCATATAAATACGATACCAATGCTGATTGGAATACTTTATTAATATTTAGTGCAACAATGGAGGGAATTTAGGTATGACATTTGTCAATTGATGCAATCTAATTCAGTAACAACAATATCCTCTTCACGAATATACTTCAGCGTATCTTGAAATTGTAGACGTTCCATGGACTTCAGCACTTATTTAGCAGTAAAAACCTTAAAAATACCCTCTGATGCTTTCAGCTGTCTATCTATATTTGTATCTTTACTGATAACAATTGCACAACTTAGTTGGCATTCGATGAACACTAATATAATACTACATACCAAAAGCGGCTAAAGAGCCGCTTTTGGTATGTTATTGGAAAACTTAAGATAAAAAGGATGCTTTTTTCTTACTAGGTAGTTGATAAATTCGCACTCTTCCTGAGTTTTATAGCTATTTTCTGTACATCTTCAATTCTAAAAATAAATCATTGTAAATACCTAGATATTTTGAACCTAGGTCACGATAGACTTCCATTTTAGCCATCATTTCTTTGGTAGGATAGAATTGCTTATCTTCAACAACTTCTTTGGGCATTAATTTCATAGCCGCTTCATTTGGTGTTGAATAGCCAATGTACTCTGCATTTTGTGCCGCATTTTTTGGCTCTAACATGAAATTAATAAACGCATAAGCGCCCTCTTGATTTTTGGATGTTTTTGGAATCACAATATTGTCTGACCAAAGATTGGTGCCTTCTTTTGGAATCACGTAATGAAGATGACTATTTTCATACATCATATCCGCTGCTTCACCAGAAAATGTGACCGCGACTGCACTCTCTTCATTTTCCATATACATTTTGATTTCATCTGCCACAATGGCTTTCACGTTTGGAGTGAGTGTTCGAAGTTTGGCGACTGCTTGATTTAATTGGTCCATATTTTTACTATTGACCGAATAACCTAAACTATTAAGCCCCAACCCAATAATTTCGCGTGCACCATCAATTAACATGATATTGTCTTTTAATTCTGGACGCCACAAGTCATTCCATGAAGTCATATCTTCGGCATTCACAAATTTGTCATTGTAGACAATACCTAGAGTTCCCCAAAAATAGGGAATCGAGTATTGATTACCTGGATCAAAATCTAAATTTAAGAAGGAATCACCAATATTCGATAACCCTTTGATTTTACTATGGTCTAGGGGAATCAACAAGTTAGCTTTGATCATTTTTTGAATCATGTATTCACTCGGAATGGCTATATCATACGCCGTTCCGCCTTGTTGAATCTTTGTATACATGGCTTCATTGGAATCAAATGTTTCATAGTTTACTTTATAACCTGATTCTTTTTCAAACTTTTTAATTAAAGCTGGATCAATATAGTCGCCCCAGTTGTAAATATTGACGACTTTCGCACCCGCCATACCTGTCGACTTTTCTAATTGGTGTGCACCAAACATCAGGACAAGGATGACGCATACAATTCCGATAATAAGTGAAGTAATTTTTTTCATCGTAAAGGAGCCACCTCCACATCACGTTTGCGTGAGCGTTTGGACGTGTCATCTTTACTAATGAAGTAATAGCCGACAACAAGAACCATCGAAAATAAGAAGACTAACGTGCTTAATGCATTGATTTCCAAACTGATTCCTTGGCGGGCCCGTGAATAGATTTCGACTGAGAGTGTTGAGAAGCCATTACCGGTAACAAAAAATGTCACAGCAAAGTCATCTAATGAATACGTAAAAGCCATAAAATAGCCGGCGATAATACCCGGTGACAAAAATGGCAAAACAATATTTTTAATGACTTGTAAATTATTCGCTCCTAAATCTCTTGCCGCATCAATCATCGAGTCATTCATTTCTTGTAGTTTTGGCATCACCATTAATACCACGATTGGAATACTAAAAGCGATATGCGAAAGCAAGACGCTAAAGAACCCAAGACTAAAACCACGAATCACCGCGCCTACCATCGTAAAGAAAATCAAGAAACTCGCACCGATAATAACATCTGGTGAGACTAATAAGATATTGTTTAGCCCTAAAAGAAGTGCTCGACTTTTTCGCTTGGGCGTATAGTAAATGGCCATCGCCCCGAACGTGCCAATCAAAGTGGCCAATAAAGAAGAAAGAAATGCCAACATAAATGTATCCAAGACAATAATCAATAAGCGCGTATCCTCAAAGACAGACAAATAATTGTCCCAGGTAAAGCCTGTAAAGCGATTCATTGTTCCACCATCATTAAAAGAATAAAAAATCAAATAAAAGATAGGTGCATACAATAATACAAAGACGAGCACGAGATACACATACGACCATTTTATTTTTTTCATTTTCTTACTCCTCCTTTGCGAGATTCACCCGTAAAGAACATTACGATAAACATCGCAATGATTAGCACCACGCCAATGGTTGAACCCATGCCCCAGTTTTGAGTGACTAAGAAATGTTGCTCAATCGCAGTACCTAGTGTAATCACGCGATTTCCACCAATCAAACGAGTCAGCATAAATAGTGAAAGCGAAGGAATAAACACCGCTTGCACACCGCTTTTCACACCGTTCAATGACAGTGGAAAAACAACGCGTCGAAATGTTTCAAATGAATTGGCACCCAAATCACGACTGGCGCTAATCAATGAAGGATTTAACTCCTCCAATGCATTAAAGATTGGCATGATCATAAACGGCAACTCGATATACGTAGCAACGACTAAAAAACTAAAATCGGTAAACAATATTTGCTTTGGCCCAATGCCAAAGATGCTTAAGAAATTATTGACGCTGCCATGAATGCCAAAAATACCGATAAAGGCATAGGCTTTTAACAACAGATTGACCCAGGTTGGTAAAATAATTAGCAATAGCCACAAATTTTTATGCTTTAGCTTCGATAAAAAATAGGCAGTTGGGTAGCTAATAGCCAGTGTAATCATCGTAATCAAAAACGCATACCAGACAGAATTAACTGTCATGGTCAGGTATTTTCCTGAAGCAAAATACGTGGCATAGTTGGTCAAGGATACTTGACCGGCCATATTAAAGAATGACTGATAGACAATCAACAAGACTGGGGCAATCACAAACAAAAGTAACCAAACAAAATACGGGACGGCATACACGCGACGAATTTTTTTCATTTCTTTCCCCCCGCCCTATTCTTCATAACTTTCAAGTCGTGCATCAAACTCTTCTTCCGACTCATTAAAACGCATAACATGAATGTCTTCTGGTTCGAAAGCTAGCCCAATTTGGCTACCTTCGACCGCTTTACGTGTCGAGTGAACCATCCATTCATTTTCTTGCTCATCGTAGCAAATGATTTCATAATGTACGCCTCTGAATAGCTGCGTATCCACTCTAACAACTAATTTTCCCTTATCAACTGTGGTTAAACTCAAGTCTTCCGGCCGAATAACTACTTCGACTGGTTCATTGGTCCGCATACCACCATCGACACATTCGAACCGCTTGCCGACAAATTCGACCACATTGTCTTCAATCATTGTCCCATTGACAATATTGGATTCTCCGACAAAGTCAGCAACAAAATGATTAATTGGTTCATCGTAAATATCCACTGGTGTCCCACTTTGAACGATCTTTCCTTTATTGATGACGAAAATCTCGTCGCTCATCGCTAACGCTTCTTCTTGATCGTGGGTCACAAAGATAAACGTAATACCTAGTCGTTGTTGTAATTCTCTTAACTCATATTGCATATCTGTACGGAGCTTTAAGTCTAATGCTGACAATGGTTCATCTAACAAAAGAACTTTCGGCTCGTTAATAATTGCGCGTGCAATGGCGACCCGCTGACGCTGCCCACCAGACATCTCGCTGATTTCTCGCGACTCATATCCTCCGAGTTGGACGAGACGAAGCGCCTGTTTCACCTTTTGCTCGATTTCTTTTTTGGGAACTTTTTTGATTTTGAGACCAAAAGCCACATTATCAAAGACATTCATATGTGGAAACAAAGCATAATCTTGAAAAACCGTATTTACTTGGCGTTGATTCGCAGGCACATCATTGATTCGCTTTCCTTCAAAGAAAACATCTCCTTCCGTTGCCTCAGAAAACCCGGCGATAATACGCAGAATCGTCGTTTTGCCACAACCTGACGGACCAAGAAGCGTATAAAACTTTCCTTCTTCTAGCTCGAAGCTAACTTTCTTTAGAACATCCTCGTCGTCGTAGCGTTTGACCACATCGTTAAACGAAATGATTGGTTTTCCCATTTTTTTCCTCCTTGTATACAGTGTATTATATGTCATTGCTTCAAAACGTAATTGAAGACATACCATATCGGTCTTTCTCGCTTTATTGTTCATGGCACAACATACTGTATAAGAATAGGGTTTTTTTGAAAAAAATACAAGCATATAATTGTAAGAATGAATGATTCAAAGAAATTCGATAGAAAATAAATAATCCGTTTTGAAAATATGTTATGATGTTCGTGATATCTATGATTGAAAGAAACAAGGAGGCTCATACTCATGACAACCTACCAAGCATTAGAAGTAACTCAGCAAGAAGCAAACGTATTCGCGACTGTCACAGATAGACAGCTGGCTGAACCCAAAGAAAATGAAGTCATCGTTAAAATCCATTATTCTTCCCTTAACTATAAAGATGCCTTGGCAACCAAACAAAACGGAGGCGTTATCCGTAACTATCCAATGGTGCCTGGCATTGATCTAGCCGGTGAAATTCTCGCGTCTCATGACCCGCAGTGGCCAATAGGAGAAAAAGTACTGGTGACTGGCTTTGGTCTAGGAGTGACACATCCTGGTGGCTATAGCCAAGCACAAGTTGTTCCTACCGACTGGCTCGTGCGACTACCTGATCGTCTTTCCTTAAAAGAAAGTATGCTCTTTGGCACCGCTGGCTTCACCGCAGCATTGGCCGTTTTGGCTGTTATTGATGACTCTGTCAAAAAAAATGCATCTATCTTCGTGACAGGAGCAACTGGGGGGGTTGCTAGTATCGCGATTGGTTTACTTGCATCACTAGGCTATCAATCCATTACCGCCATCACGCGCAAAAAAGAAACGGCTCAATGGCTCACTGTCTGTGGTGCAACAAGCATTTGTACCCCAGAAGAAGTCCTACCCGAAAAAAAACGCCCCCTTGCCAAGCAAACAGTCGATGTGCTTATCGACACAGTCGGTGGCCCATTCGTCAGTGAGTTGCTACCGTCTCTTTCTTATGGCGGAAAAGCTGCTCTGTGTGGCAATGCTGGCGGTATTCAACTAGAAACAACTGTTTTACCATTTATCTTGCGTAGTGTTCAGCTGATCGGGATTGATTCTGTGGCAGTACCGATTGATAAAAGAACAGCTATCTGGGACTTTTTAGCAGCACACAAAGAGCTACTCACAGCGATTCCACAGACGGAGATTGCTTTATCGGCTATCCCAGCCCAGGCTGATCTACTCCTTGCAGGGACGCACAGCGGTAGAACATTGATTTCTATCCAGGTGAAAAAATGAGAATCTTAGTCACACTGGGTGGTACAAGTGAAAAAATCGATGATGTGCGGTCGATTACCAATCATGCCACTGGTACATTAGGCACCTTGATTGCTTCTGCTTTTGAACAATCGGGTGCAACCGTCGATGTCATCGCATCCGCATCTGCCATTAAACCCAACGAATCAAGCAAGCTACACGTGACGACCATTCACGATACGTATGAACTTAGTCAAGCCCTTGAACGATGCATGAAAGAACACGTCTATGATGCGGTCATCCATAGCATGGCCGTCAGCGACTTTACGACGGAAACAGTCTACTCAGAGGAACAATTTTTGACACAGATGAATCAGTGGCATCTTGCCCATCCCAATCAAACATTAGACAAAGAGTCGTTGGCCACCTTCTTGGCTAATAAGCCTGAAGTAAATGAAACAAAGCTCTCGTCAAATACCAATCACTTAGTCTTATTTCTACAAAAAACACCGAAAGTGATTCAGATGATTAAGTCACTTCAACCCAAAACGTGTTTGGTTGGGTTCAAATTACTTGTTGATGTCTCAAAAGATGAGCTGTTCGCCGTGGCAGAGGCAAGTCGTAAAAAAAGCCAAGCTGATTTTGTATTGGCCAATGACTTGACTTCGATTGCCGGTAATGACCATATTGGCTACTTGCTAAATGAACACGGTATCGTCGCACAGGCTGAAACCAAGCCAGCCATCGCACAAATGCTAGTCGATCAACTAAAACACATCAACTAAGGAGCAAAACTATGAGAAAAACGCAGATTTTACTCGGTGTCAGTGGCAGTATCTCAGCTTATAAGGCTGCTGACTTAACCAATGAATTAACCAAAATAGGCTATGATGTCGATGTCTTGATGACCCAAAATAGCCAAGCATTTATTACACCGCTAACGCTACAATCGTTATCCAAACGCGCAGTTCACACTGACGTAATGAGTGAGCAAAACCCAGCATTCATCAATCACATTGAACTGGCAAAGCAAGCAGATCTATTTGTCATTGCACCAGCGACAGCCAATATCATCGCCAAATTGGCAAATGGTATAGCCGATGACCTATTAACGACCATTGCCTTAGCATTAGAGCCATCGACCCCAAAACTAATCGCACCGGCGATGAATACGAAAATGTATCTCCACCCGTTGACGCAAAAAAATCTGCAACAACTTAAAGATATTGGCTACCAAGAAATTGAACCTCGCCAAGCATTATTGGCTTGTGGCGATTTTGGTCCAGGTGCTCTAGCAACTGTCGACACGATTATAAAAGAGATTGAAGCGGTCGTATCGACCCAATAAAAAAAGGAGGTGCCTTTCATGAAAAACAATACTCGTGTTTTTCGCTTAGTACTCACGGCATTTTTCTTGGCAATTTTGCTGTTGTTCTCATTTGTGCCGTTTTTAGGGTTTATTCCCTTAGGACCTATTAATGCAACGACCATGCACATTCCCGTCATTATCGCTTCCATCATCCTTGGCCCAAAGATTGGCGGGTTTTTAGGCGGATGTTTTGGTCTCATTAGTATGATTCGCTCCACCATTATTGTCACGCCAATGTCTTTTGTGTTTTCACCCTTTATCGCACCAATCGGAGCAGAACACGGCAGCCCACTTGCATTGCTAGTAGCATTTGTCCCTCGGATCTTGATCGGGATTGTTCCTTACTTTGTATTCCGTGGCTTGTCTCGCTTCTTAAAAGAAAAGTACCAGCCTGTCACCTTGTTTCTCGCAGGATTAATTGGTGGCCTGACCAATACCATCTTAGTCATGAATGCCATTTACTTTTTCTTCCAAAAAGAATATGCCTCAATAATCGGCAAAGCTGGTAATGCGGTCTATCTTGCCATTAATACGATTATTCTAACTCAAGGAATTCCTGAAGCCATCGTAGCAGGTATTGCCACTGCTACTGTCGCCTCAGTCTTATTAAAATTTACCAAACGAACTGGACTATAGTAAAAAAATCCATCAAAGAATTGGCAACTTCGCCTAGTTCTTTGATGGATTTCTTTTATTTTTTTTCTACGCCAATGATTCGGACTTCTGTTTCTAGCTGCACACCGTACTTCTCGTCAATGACTTGCTGAATATGTGCAATCAATTCAATGTAATCCGTCGCAGTCGCATGGTTAACGTTCACGATAAACCCAGCATGTTTCTCAGAGATTTGGGCACCACCCCAGATGAGACCTTGTAGACCAGCATCTTGAATCAATTTACCAGTAAAATAACCTTCTGGACGCTTAAAGACACTCCCACATGATGGGTATTCTAAAGGCTGCTTTGCTTCTCTTAGCTCAGTTAATTCTGCCATTTTCGCCTTCATTACGTCTTGATCACCAGGCTGTAATTGGAAGGTCGCTGATAGGACGATTCCTTTTCGTTCTTGCACAGCGCTATGGCGATAGGCAAAGGCCATCGCTTCATTCGTAAGCGTGACTACGGTTCCATCTGCTTGCAAAAATTCACATGAATAAAAGCAATCTTTGATCTCGCCCCCATAAGCACCCGCGTTCATATAGACTGCTCCACCGATGCTACCGGGAATACCACACGCAAATTCCAATCCCGATAGAGAGGCCGCCAATGCTTGACGACTCGTGTCGATTAATTTTGTGCCCGCTTCGACAGTTAAAAACTGTCCCTCAATCTGACAAGCCGTCAGATCTGTCAACATAATGACCACGCCACGGATACCACCATCTCTGACGATAAGGTTGCTCGCATTCCCCAATACCATCCAGTCAAGATGATGTTCCTTGCAATAACGAACAATATCTTGGACCTCTTTTGACGAAGATGGAAAGGCAAGCACATCGGCTGGTCCGCCAGTTTTTGTGTACGTATAATTCATTAATGGTTCATCTAGTAATAAGTTCATAGTCGGAAATTCATTTTTTATTTCAGTATTTAACATGCTTGGATGTCTCCTTTGGTTTTTCAATCTCATATATTTTAGCATGATTCATACCCACTGACCACTATCGAAAAGTATTTCCTAAGAATGAGGACTTTCCTTTGATTTTTTTCGAGCATTCAGTAGAATAAAAAGTGTAAATAAGGAGGCGTTACTTTGAAACTTATATCTTGGAATGTCAACGGCTTACGTGCTGTTATGAAAAAAAACTTTATGGATGTCTTCACGCAATTGGATGCAGATTTCTTTTGCTTACAAGAAACAAAACTACAAGCAGGTCAAATTGAAATGGATTTACCTGGCTATACTCAATATTGGAACTACGCAGTCAAAAAAGGCTACTCTGGTACAGCCATCTTTGCCAAAGAACCTGCTGATAACGTCTTTTATGGCATCGGTAAGGAAGAACATGACCAAGAAGGGCGCGTCATTACACTTGAATATCCGCAGTTTTATTTAGTCACCTGCTATACACCAAATTCACAAAACGAATTGAAACGCTTAGACTATCGAATGGAATGGGAGGATGATTTTGTCGCTTATCTCGATGAATTAAAAAAAGACCGCCCAGTGATTGTCTGCGGTGATTTAAATGTTGCCCATCAAGAAATTGACTTAAAAAATTGGAAAACCAATCAAAAGAATGCCGGCTTCACAAATGAAGAGCGCGCAAAATTCACAGCCTTACTCGACCATGGCTATACAGATACTTTCCGCCATTTTTACCCTGAGTTGACCGGTGCTTATTCTTGGTGGAGCTATCGCTTTAATGCACGTAAAAATAATGCTGGTTGGCGCATTGACTATTTTATCGTCTCTAATGACCTCACCTCTCACCTAACTTCTGCTTCGATACATGCGGATATTTTAGGCAGCGATCATTGTCCAGTAGAGTTACAAGTCACATTAGGGTGAGCACATGAATTTTATTGCAATGGACTTTGAGACTGCCAACCACCAACGCCATAGTGCTTGTTCTTTGGCACTCGTCATGGTACGTGATAGTAAAATAGTCGGCGAATATTATTCGTTAATTCAGCCGGAAACGTCTTTCTTTTGGCGTAACATCCAAATTCATGGAATTAAGCCACAAGATGTCAAAACGGCCCCTAAATTCCCAGAGGTCTGGGAGAGCATCGCTCAGTACTTTAATCCATACAGCTTGATTATTGCCCACAATGCTCCGTTTGATAATGGTGTATTGGCTGGCTGTTTGGACTACTACAATCTTGAACAACCCCATTACTTAACGCTAGACACGGTGCGAACAAGTCGCAAATTTTATCAAAACTTGCCGAATCATCGTCTAAATACCGTTTGCGGGTATTTAGATATCCCACTACTAAATCACCACGATGCATTAGAAGATAGTCGCGCCTGTGCGGAAATTTTACTCGCTCAAGAAAAAGAATTTGGGCGCACGCCACTAAAAAAATTCGTTCGAAGTATTTAAAAAAGATGAAGTCCATTTGCGCTAAGCTGGACTTCATCTTTTTTAGTTTTCTGACCAAGCTTTCATAAGCTTGACTGATAATGCAGAGCCTTTTTCTCCGTGAGGTGCCAGTGCAATGATTCGTTTCGCTACATCATTAGGATCTTTTTTGATAATAACTTCTAGATAGTCCTCGGGTAGCCATTTGCCTAGCTGATTTCCCCATTCGACAACAGTCAAGCCATCTCCTTCAAAATAATCATCCAAGCCCAGATCATCATAGCCTGTCGTTATCCGATAGACATCCATATGATAAAAAGGAAGCCGACCTTGCGTATACTCGCGAATAATCGTATACGTCGGACTTTTAATCATTTGCGTAATGCCTAAGCCCTCCGCTATCCCTTTGCTAAACGTCGTCTTGCCTGCACCCAAATCACCTGTTAGCACAACCACATCACCTGCTTTGGCAGCTTGTCCTAATAAGAAAGCAAATTGCTTCGTAGCTTCTTCATCTTTTGCTTCGTACATCATGTTCCTCCATTTTGATTCTCTTTTAGCAGTATACCTTGTTTTTTGAAGAAATTCAAAATACGACTGTTGTAGCCTGACATAGAATTTGTTACTACGACAAAAAGCCAGAAAGTCCAAGAGTTGAAAAACAACTTTTGGATTTTCTTGGCTTTTGCTTATAACTCTACTGTTCTATCTCAGCTTAGTCAATCTTGCTTATTCGTTTGATAAAGATTGAGCTGCAGTAATAATTGTTAATTTGTAAACATCTTCTTCGTTACAGCCACGAGACAAATCAGAAATTGGTTTGTTTAGGCCTTGTAAGATTGGTCCGATTGCTTCAAAGTTACCGAAACGTTGCGCAATTTTGTAACCAATGTTTCCAGATTGTAAGTCAGGGAAAACAAAAACATTCGCTTTACCAGCAACTTTAGAGTCTGGTGCTTTTAATTGGGCAACTGATTGGATATATGCCGCATCAAATTGCAATTCGCCATCGATATCAAGCTCAGGAGCTAATTCTTGAGCTAATCTCGTTGCTTCAACTGTCGCATCAACTTGAGGTGCTTTAGCAGAACCTTTTGAAGAGAAGCTTAACATTGCGACTTTTGGATCAATATCAAACATTTTTGCAGTATGTGCAGAAGCAACAGCGATTTCAGCTAATTCTTGTGGTGTTGGTGCAACATTGATTGCACAGTCAGAGAATAAATATTTTTCTTGTTCATTCCCGCGAATCATTAAGAATGCACCACTTGTACGGCTAATACCTGGTTTAGTTTTGATGATTTGTAGAGCTGGTCTTACTGTGTCACCTGTTGAGTGAATGGCACCTGACACTAATCCATCAGTAATCCCCATGTAAGTCAGCATCGTACCAAAATAGTTTTCGTCTTTTAATAATTTTTCAGCTTGTTCTTTGGTTGTTTTGCCGTTACGTCGTTCAACAAACGCTTCAACAATTTCATCCCAACGTGCGCAGTCATCTGGATCATACACTGTCAAGTTTTCGATTGAAATCCCACGCGTTTTCGCAGCTTTTTCAATTTCGCCACGATTACCGATTAGTACTGGTTCAACTAATTCTTCCCCTTTTAATCGTGCAACCGCACTCAAAATTCTTGTATCTGTAGCTTCAGGGAACGCGATTTTAATACCACGACGCACAATCTTAAATTTTAAACTATCAAACAATTCCATTACAGAACCCTCCAATTTTATCAATTCATACATCTTCATCATACACTATCAATTCTAAAAAAAACAGTTTTTTTACACTGTATTATAAAAAAACTGTTTTCCTGTTCGGAAAATCACAAAAATCTCCTATTTTCTATTCTACACACCTTAAAATTGTGTATTACTCATGCACTGACCAGTCAATTGGCTGTTTCCCTAGAGCAAGTAACGCATCATTCGCTTTGGAAAATGGACGGGAGCCAAAGAAGCCACGATAGGCCGATAATGGACTCGGATGAACGGATTCAATAACTATGTGTTTTGAACAATCGATTTGCTCCTTCTTCTTTTGCGCTTGACTCCCCCACAAAATAAAAATTACCGGCTCTTCTCGCTGATTTAATTTTTGAATGATGGCATCTGTTAATTGCTCCCAACCCTTGCCTTTGTGCGAGTTGGCTTGACCTGCTCGCACAGTTAATACTGTATTTAAAAGCAATACGCCTTGGTCAGCCCATTCGGATAAATCTCCACTCGTTGGGATTGGACAACCAATATCATCGTGCAATTCTTTATAAATATTTTTAAGTGATGGTGGGATGGTCACCCCTTTTTGTACTGAAAAGGATAACCCGTGTGCTTGGTTTATCCCGTGATATGGATCTTGACCTAAAATTACCACTTTAACAGTTTCATACGGAGTGCGTTGCAACGCCTCATAGATGTGATACATTGACGGATAGATTGTTTGTTCTTGGTATTCTTTTTTTAGAAATTCATGGAGCTGAAGATAATACGGTTTTTGAAACTCTTCAGCGAGTAGTGTTTGCCAACTATTGTGTATAAATTCAGTCATAATTCTCCTCTTTTCTTCATTCGATTTTCTTCTTGGCGACTGAATCAAGCTAGTTTTTGTGGTAAACTATGACTAGAAATGATCACTACGCTAGAAGGAAGTGCGTCACATGCCAGAGTATTTTATTCAAGAGCGACAACTTAGTTCGGTTACCCGTACGCTCGTAAAAGATGAACAAGGCATTTCCCTTTTTTTACTTGTCGGTAAATGGGGCGGCAAAGGTGATGTGCTTGCTCTATACAAAATGAATGGCGATTTAGTCGCTCGCATCAAGCAATCCAGTGTCATCTTTGGCCACAAATTTGATCTGTATAACGGCTTTAAAAAAGTCGGTTCATTAAAAAAAATTTTCAATTGGCCCGGCGACTTTTACTATATCCAACAACTACGCTGGATGGTTTTTGGTGATATATACAATCATCGTTATGCCATCCATCATTTTAATAAAGTTGTCATGGAGATGGACAAGGCAACGCTAGTGACTGGTGATTATTACGTATTATCTATCCCCGAAGCTGCCGATGCACCTATTTGTATTTGTATTGCGGCGATTATGGATTATTGGCTATACAATCGAAAGAAGCAGACCGACATTGATTTAGATGCGACACCTGATTTTTCGTAAGTTATTCGATTGGTTTTTGCATATGGTAGTACGGATGATTGCTTAACACTTGCTCGCCTACCACTGCAAACCCCAAGCGCTCATATAGTTTCTTAGCTTGCACATTGGCAAAGTCACAACACAGCCCCATCTTATCTTTACCCGCTTGCTTGGCAGTCTTACGGACAGCTTGTAGCAACGATGTGCCAATTCCATGACCGCGAAAGTCAGGATGCACACACACTGAGTCAATATACCACTCATTTGGAAAGCCTTCCGGATCAGTAAACAAACGAACATCACCTGTAAGATGCTTTTGTGCGACTGATAGCCAAGCTTGATCAATGATTGCTTCTTGCTCAGAAGGATACCCAAAAGCGATACCTGCCACTTGTCCATCGATTTCTTCCACAAGACCGCGTGATTCGTTGTATCGATAAGTTGGCTCTGCCATCGCTTGTACGAGCATATCCACTAGCTCTTCTTCCGAAACTTTTTGAAGCATCGCAAGCTCCATATCTTTAAAAATAACCATCAGTAAGTTTGCTATAGCAGGACGATCGTTTGGTGTTGCTTTACGTATGACCATGTGTATATCCTCTTTTCTTTTTCTATTTTACCTACTTAACTAAAGGAGCGGCTGTAATGAATCTACTTTATATCTCAATCTCAGGAAATACCAAATCCTTCGCCCAGCGCATGAAGGAGCTTTCCATAAAAAAACATAACGAAGCTATCGACAATCCAATTATACAAATAAAAGAAATTACCGACAATAGCGTCCTTCGTCAAGAATCAGAACCCTTTGTCGTCTGCGTCCCTACTTATCTTGAAGGTGGCAATGGCATCGATAACGGTGATCAGGAGATACTGACAGAGGCGATGCGCGATTATATCGCCTATAAAGATAATGCGACGCTTTGTCTTGGAATAATCGGTAGTGGCAACAAAAACTTCAACTTGCAATATTGTCTGACTGCCAAACAATATGCCGAACAATTTTCAGTCCCTTTTTTAGCAGACTTTGAACTGAGAGGCATGCCTAATGAAATCGAACAAATTTATTCAATTTTATCCTCACTCTCGAGCAATTAAGTTATCCACATGAATGTTACTGAGGTTGCTCGTTTCACAAAAAATAACTTTCTCGCTTTCGTAAGAAAACTGAAAAAAGGCGTAGTTTACTCGTTTTTTTTATCGTTTTCTTTTTTTATCATTTTCAGGTGTGAAACAATCGCTTTTTTCTATTTTTTAGCTCTTGACAACAAAAAAAAGCCGGAAAATCCAATAGTTTGAGAAAAAATACTGGATTTTTCGGACTGTTTGCTTGTAGCTAAATAATTCCGTCTCAGCTGTTTACTGTGCTAGGTAGACTTGCTTTAAGGTGCAACTTGGAAAAAGGCAGAAGTACTGTATTGCTTTCCTTGTAATTGATCATATTGAATCAGCTCATAATCGTGGTATATTTCTTGTTCTTCTTCTGTTAGTTCCGCTAATTGCTGCCAAGTTCCTTGATAATAACTTCTTCCTTTTTCTGATGCAGGTAAAAAGGCCTCTACCTGACTCAATAGCTCATAAAAGCCGGAAATAGGCAGCTGCGCTTTCTTTAGTAAAGTCGGAGCAAAATAATATGGACTCAATGTATTCGTTGTATCTGTCGACCAATCTTGCGCAGTACTGTACATTAAGTACTCGGTCAAATGAAGAGTCACCGCTGAATTCGCCGCTTTTGTACTATCTGAATAGATGCTAGGTAAATGATCACCCCAGAAGACAACAATCGTAGGCCGATCTAGCTTCGCTAATTCACTCACAAATGCACTCAACGATTGACTACTATAAGCGATATCTTGCGCGTAGTCATTGGCAGTGATGGAATTTCCTGTGCCACTAACTGCATACTCTGTTTCATCGTATTTATTTCCGTAGGGCATATGTGTCTGCATCGTAACAAAATGAATAAATTGCGCCTGCTCACTGGTATCTAACGTGTCGATTATCTGATTATACACTGCTTCATCGGAAATATATGGGTTATTTTCAATTTTTGTCGGCTCTTCAATATCCTCTTCATTTAAAAAGTCATCAAATCCCAAAACGCTGTAGACATCCGTGCGTTTATACATCGACGTAGCGTATGGATGGATGGCCGTCGTTTGATAGTTTTGCTTCTTTAAAAATGAAACCAGTGACGGTAGATTGCTTAGCTTCGGTACGAGCATCGTATAAGGTGTTGTCATTTGACTAGTCAAAAGCTCCATCGAAAAACTTGTCAATGCTTCAAATTCAATATTGGCAGTGCCACCTCCGTAGTTTTGTGAAAGCATTTGACCACTAAACGACTTACTTGCGAGCTTTTTATAAGAACTTAGTGGATCCCCACTGACATCGACACCTATCAATCGTGAAGGGTCTGAAAAACTCTCACTTTGAATATAGATAATATTGGGTTGCTCAGTATCGGTCTCTTGATTGTTTTCTGAAGCTAGCTTTGTATATTTTGCGACAATTTTTTGGATGGCTTCTTCTGAATAGCCGGATGGTTCCTCCATCGCTTCCACGTGCAAATTATACAAAAAGCCGCCAATAAAGCCAACATTGTAATAATTCATCTCTTGCGAATAAGAAACCCAAGTCGCTGATTGGTTAAATGCTTGTCGCAGCAAATTCGTATCATCGTTAAAATTACTCGCATATCCTAATAAGCCACCTGAAATAAGCAACGTACTCACCCGCACGAATTGCATTTTTTTTTGCAATCGCAGGCTACAATACATACTCCAAACAAGCAATCCCAAACCAATGAAAATCATCACTACACAAAGAATAAAAATTGGCGTGCCAACAATATCATGTAGCATCTGCCATTGAACCACCATCTTCAGATCATCTGGATACAGTGGTTCACTGCGTAAGCTCATTTTTTGATAGTCTGCAAAACCAATGAGACCAATAGAAATCACAAAAAACAAACTGCTATACTTGAGTTTGCCTAATATACTCCAAATAAATAAAAAAAGAACCCATAAAACAAGCACACCTAAAAAGAATTTACTCGTATGCCATGAAAAGGCAAATTGAATAGCTGTAGCAAATGACAAGTTGTTTTGACACCACTGCAAATAAAGATTACTAAGAAAGGGAAGGATCATACTCCAGAGCATTCCTAAAAAATACAGTCCTTTGATGCGTTTGGACATGGGACAATTCTCCATTCTATTTTTATATACAAAAAAGAGGAAACATTTCTGTTTTCCTCTCGACGTTGTTAACAGAGTCTTCCCCAAAACTTCTGTAAATTTATTATATGATATTCATAATAGAGTTGCAAACAAAACCCTTTTCATTTTTACTAAGTTCATAAAATAGTCTATAAAAGACCATCCATCACCCGAGAAATCGTATCATGCCAGCTTTTCGGGCGATAGATTGCCAATTAATTCATTGGTTATTATTTCCAAAAATCATCAAAAATTGTAATTGGTAAATGGCGTTTGTGTTGTGTTTTTACCCACCAATTTTCGATGGTTTCTTTTGCAGCAGCTGATACTTCTTTGCCTTCTAAATAATCATCAATATCATCATAGGTCACACCTAGAGCCACTTCATCAGCAATCAGTGGACGACCATCTTCTAAATCGGCAGTCGGCACTTTGTTATAAATTTCAGCAGGAGCACCGAGCGCTTGCAATAGTTGTTTGCCTTGTCGTTTGTTCAGACGGAAGATAGGAAGAATATCCGCACCACCATCCCCAAATTTTGTGAAGAAGCCGGTAATATTTTCAGCCGCGTGATCCGTACCAATTACAGCACCTTTTTTCTCACTTGCAATGGCATATTGGGTGATCATTCGCTGACGAGCTTTCATATTCCCCTTATTAAAATCCCCAATACCGATGCCGCTTTCCTCAATCGCCGCTACTTGAGCATCGACAGCTTTTTTTATATTTACACGCAGAGCTACATCTGGTTTTATAAATGTCAAAGCTTTTTGAGCATCAGCTTCATCAGCTTGCTCTCCATACGGTAGACGAACTGCTACAAATTGGTAGTTTGGATTTCCTGTTTCATTTCGTAATTCTTCCATCGCCAATTGAGTCAAGCGGCCAGCTAGTGAAGAATCCTGTCCGCCACTAATACCTAGTACATAGGTTTGTAAAAATGGAAATTTCCCCATATAGCTTTTTAGGAAATCAATACTTTTACGAATCTCTTCCTGTGGATCAATGGTTGGTTTTACGCCTAATTCCTGAATAATTTCTTGTTGCAATGTCATATGACTGCCTCCTTATTCTGTCGCTAAGTCTTTTACGTAGTCGCGAACTTCCGCCATAATCTTCATTTTATGATTCCAGCAATCAGTCGACAAGTCGACTGGGTAGGGCTGCGGATTTAAATCACGCTTGTATTCATCCCATAATGAATCTAATCGTTCTTGTGAGAATTGTTTGATTTCATCAAGCTTCGGTAGCGTATAGGTGAGTTCACCTCTTTGATAAATATCTTGCAAGATAGGGCGTGCATGGAAATCACGTACGGTCTTATTGATGTATGTATGCACAGGATGGAACATAAAAATCTCCTCTTCTTCGCGAGGATCCTCATCCCATAACGTCACATAATCACCTTCTGATTTACCATTTGATTTTCTAGTGATGCGCCACACTTGTTTTTTCCCTGGTGTGGATACTTTTTCAGCATTGCTTGATAGCTTAATCGTATCAATCATTTCGCCACTATCATTTTCAATAGAAACCAATTTGTATACTGCACCTAAGGCAGGTTGATCGTAAGCGGTAATTAATTTCGTACCGACGCCCCAGACATCAATTTTTGCCTTTTGCATTTTTAGACTTAGAATTGTGTTCTCGTCCAAATCATTCGATGCATAAATTTTAGCCTCAGTAAAGCCAGCTTCATCCAATTGCTCACGAACTTTTTTTGAAATGTAGGCCATATCACCACTATCAATCCGAACACCTAAAAAGCGAATCTGATCACCCATTTCACGAGCTACGCGAATGGCATTAGGGACACCTGATTTAAGTGTATCATAAGTATCAACTAAGAAAACACAGTCTTTGTGTGTTTTTGCATAAGCAATAAAGGCATCGTAATCATTGCCATAAGACTGCACGAGTGAATGTGCATGCGTTCCACTGGCTGGAATACCAAAAATTTTTCCAGCTCGAACATTACTCGTCGCATCTGCTCCACCTATATAAGCGGCTCTCGTTCCCCAGATGGCTGCATCGAATTCTTGCGCCCGTCGTGAACCAAATTCTAGTAATGGGTCTTTTCCGATAACTGATTTGATTCTCGCTGCTTTCGTCGCAATCAACGTTTGGAAATTGACAATGTTTAGTAGGGCTGTTTCGATCAATTGAGCATGGGCAATGGGTCCTTCGACTTGAATGATTGGCTCATTGCTAAATACCAAGTCACCTTCCAATGTCGAACGAACATCACACGCAAATCGAAATTCTTTTAGATAAGATAAAAATCCTTCTTGGTACCCACCAACTTCGCGAAGATAAGCAATATCCGTCTCAGTAAATCGTAAATTATTCAAATAATCTACCAAACGTTCCAATCCAGCAAAAATAGCATAGCCATGTTTGAAAGGCATTTCTCTAAAGTAACATTCAAAGACGGCATGCTTATCTGCTCTCCCCAGCTCCCAATACGTTTGCATCATGTTAATCTGATACAAATCTGTATGTAGTGTGAAACTATCATCTGCATATATTTTCTGCATGACCTTAACTCCTCTATCATTTTCTTTCCCTACATTATATCAGACTAGCCGATAAATCGGGAAACAATTCATTTTACTTGGATTCAGCTACTTTTTTATAGACGATACGATTCGTTTTCCTACTAGTCCCTCTTTGGCAGTAAAAACAAAATACAGTTCTTGCTTCGTTTTTTTTTTATGAATTTGTACGTCGCACCACTACTGTCTTTATAGACCGATGTATCTTTTGCTCCTTGATTGACTTGCGTTAGCGTACGTTTTTGATCATCTACTTGATAGGTCAATGTATCATTCGTTTTCGTAAGAGTCATCGTTGTTTGATAGTCATCTTGAGATTCCCACTTGCCTGTCAATCACGACTGGCTCCCAGTCATAATGAAATAGGCCCCTACAAAAAATAGTGCTACTAGTAAAAGCAATGGAAATGAATTTTTTTGTCATGTCCTGTACCCGTTCAGTCAATTCCATATCTATTATTTTACCTGAAAGAAAAGTATAGCGATAGAAAATAGAAAAAAAAAGAACCCCTCGAGAGGGATTCTTTCATCATCTTTCCTACATCATGCCGCCCATCATTGATGGATCCATTGCTGGTGCAGCAGGTTTTGCAGGTTCTGGCTTGTCAGCGACAACTGCTTCAGTCGTTAATAATAATGCAGCAACTGACGCAGCATTTTGTAATGCAGAACGAGTCACTTTAGTTGGGTCAACGATCCCAGCTTCAAGCATATTTACCCATTCACCTGTCGCAGCATTAAACCCAATACCAAGTTCAGAACGTTTTAATTTGTCAATGATCACTGAACCTTCGTAGCCGGCATTTTCAGCGATTTGACGAACTGGTTCTTCAAGTGCACGAACAACGATTCGTACCCCTGTCGCTACGTCGCCTTCTGCTTCAACAGCGGCAACTTTTTCAATAACATTGACTAATGCTGTACCACCACCAGAAACCATACCTTCTTCTACGGCAGCACGAGTAGCATTTAAAGCATCTTCAATGCGAAGTTTTAATTCTTTTAATTCTGTTTCAGTCGCAGCACCGACTTTAATTACAGCCACTCCACCAGCTAATTTCGCTAGACGTTCTTGTAATTTTTCACGGTCAAAATCAGATGTTGTGTCTTCAATTTGTTTGCGAATTGTTTGAACACGTGCATCAATCGCATCTTTGTCGCCAGCCCCTTCAACAATCGTTGTGTTGTCTTTATCGACAACAACTTTGCTAGCACGACCTAACATTTCGATTGTTGCGTCTTTTAATTCAAGACCTAAGTCTTCAGTAATGACAGTACCACCTGTTAAGATAGCAATATCTTCTAACATTGCTTTACGACGATCACCAAATCCCGGTGCTTTTACCGCAACAACATTAAATGTTCCACGAATTTTATTTAGGACAAGAGTTGGCAATGCTTCACCGTCTACATCATCAGCAATGATTAATAAAGGTTTGCTTTGTTGTAAGATTTGTTCTAATAATGGTAACACGTCTTGAATGTTTGAGATTTTTTTATCTGTAATCAATACATAAGGATTATCAAGGACAGCTTCCATCTTGTCGTTATCAGTCACCATGTATTGAGATAGGTAACCACGGTCAAATTGCATCCCTTCAACGACATCTAATTCTGTTTCGATTCCTTTTGATTCTTCAATAGTAATGACGCCATCGTTGCCGACTTTTTCCATCGCATCAGCAATATAATTACCGACTTGTTCGCTACCTGATGAGACAGCTGCTACTTGCGCGATAGCTTCTTTCGTATTCACGATAGATGAGATTGCGTGCAATTGCTCTACAGCTGTTTTTGTTGCTAATTCGATACCACGACGAATGCCTAGTGGGTTCGCACCAGCTGTCACATTTTTTAAGCCTTCACGAACGATTGCTTGTGTTAAAACAGTGGCAGTAGTTGTACCATCACCAGCAATATCATTTGTTTTTGATGCAACTTCTGAAACTAATTTTGCACCCATATTTTCAAAATGATCTTCTAATTCGATGTCTTTGGCAATTGTAACACCATCATTAGTAATTAATGGCGAGCCAAATCCTTTTTCTAATACGACATTACGTCCTTTAGGGCCTAATGTTACTTTTACTGTATCCGCTAATTTATCTACACCACGGAGCATTGCTGCACGCGCATCTTCTGCAAATTTAATATCTTTTGCCATTTTCATTTCACCTCATTAGTAGTAGTTTATATTATTCAACGATTGCTACGATATCTTTCGCAGCAAAAATCATGTATTCAGTACCCTCATATTTCACTTCGGAGCCTGCGTATTTTTCAAATAATACGGTGTCGCCCACTTTCACTGGAACAGGTGCAGTTTCGCCATTATCTAATACGCGACCTTCACCCACTGCAACAACAACCCCTGTTTGTGGTTTTTCTTTCGCAGCAGAAGCCAAGACAAATCCTCCGGCTGTTTTTTCTTCTTCTTTTGATACTTCGATCAATACTCGATCACCTAATGGTTTTAACACGGTCTATCCCTCCAAAATTAATAGATTTTTTTATTGTTAGCACTCTTATCTTTAGAGTGCTAACTTACAAAATTAATATTACTCATTTTTCTAATGTTATGCAAGTCTTTTCCCTTTTTTTCTTAAACTTTTTCCACGGAGAAAAAACAATGATTGTATCTTAACTAGTAATCATTATACTAAACTTAAAAGGGGGAGTTTTTTTGACCATACGAAAATACGGTCTATTGACCATTCTCATCTATGTTATTTGCTATTTCTCACCAGCGCTGTTTCCCACTATCACTTCTGCATTATGGGCTACGATTGTTTTTTATTTAGGTGGCGCTCTTTTGCTCGCTTGGCTGTATCACATCAGTCAGACAACACTCGCATTTGAATCCAAACCAAAACCTTGGAAAACGATCATCATTTGGGGGGTAGCAGGAATCTTCTTAGCTATTTTTGTACAAAATATTGCTAGCCAAATTGAAGTGAGTGTATTAGGAGAAGCAAGCAGTTCTCAAAATACGAATACTATTTTGTCTTTTATTAAAAGCAACTATTTGTTTATTCTAGCCGTATCAGTAGGCGGTCCGATTTTAGAAGAATTTGTCTTTCGGCGGGCGCTGATTGGTCTGTTAGAAACGAAAACACCTTTATGGTTTGCGGTGATTGTCAGTAGTTTAGTCTTTGCGATAATTCATGATGATGGTCATATCTTACTATACACTGCTTTGGGCCTTGTATTTAGTATGCTTTATATCAAAACCGGACGCATTTGGACCTCGATTATTAGTCATGTTGGGATGAATACTTTAGTCGTTGTCGTATCGTTATTTATGACCTAATCTAAGGCAAAATGGTTCATATACAAACAAAAAAGCCACCAATCCAGAAGTTATTTCTCAAACTTCTGGATTGGTGGCTTTTTTGCTTATAGTTGCTTCTATCTCGCTTTTATGCAGATCTGTGCACAATAAGTCAAAAATCCCCAAAATTGACATGCAATTTTTGAAATTTCCGAACTTATTGCTCAGATCTAATCGCTTTTGTCACAACCTTAATTAGATAGCGAATAAGTGGGTTGCTTTATCAGGGTCGGTGTCGTAGATTTGAAAAGCTTCACCAACACCTCTATCGTACTCTTTTAAGGTGTTTTCCATTGTAAGGTGTGCCAATTCTTTCAGATTGTTTTCACGGCTGAGGTGTCCTAAGTAAATGCGCTTAGTCGCATCTCCTAAAATATCATTCATGACCAAGGCGCCGTCTTCATTTGATAAATGACCTTTATCACCTAAAATTCTTTGCTTTAATGGCCAAGGATAGCCACCCATTCTAAGCATTTGTAAATCATGATTGCTCTCCATCAAATAGGCATTTGCATTGCGAATAACTCCTCGAACATGGTCGCTACAATACCCAGTATCCGTAAGCATAACAAAGGACTTGCCATCTTTGTTAAATTTATAAAATTGTGGTGCTGCTGCGTCATGTGATACGCCAAAGCTTTCAATATCTAAATCACCAAACGTCAATGTAGCGCCCATATCAAAAATAAACTTTTGCTCAACTGGTACATTACCGATTAGTGGCGCCATGGCTTCCCATGTCTTCTCGTTCGCATAGATTGGCAAATGATACTTGCGCGCTAATACCCCTACACCATGGATATGATCACGATGCTCATGCGTGACAAAAATCGCATCCAATTCAGCTGGCGTTTTGCCGACTTCTTGCATCAATGATGTGATTTTTTTGCCACTTAGTCCAGCATCGATTAAAATTTTCTTTTTTTCACTCTCGATATACAAAGAGTTTCCTGTGCTTCCACTAGCCAAAATACTCACTTGAAAAGCGTTTTGCTTCATCATTCTTTGAAAACTCCTTCTATTGATTTTCTTGTTCGAGTATACTCCATTGCTTAATAATTTTCTACTTTCCG
This sequence comes from Enterococcus italicus, assembly GCF_023743875.1. Classification (NCBI taxonomy): domain Bacteria; kingdom Bacillati; phylum Bacillota; class Bacilli; order Lactobacillales; family Enterococcaceae; genus Enterococcus; species Enterococcus italicus. Next base: position 460,537 of record NZ_JAMRVB010000001.1, on the reverse strand, counting down.
AACAGAAGCATTTGTGATGATACGATTACTAAAGGCGTTAACGATTTCTGTTTGCGTTGATTTATCCGCCTTTTCAATAGAAACGAACCACGCCGGTACATACACATTTTGTCCGCGAACATTCAATATCAAGGTATAGGCTAATTGAATCCATTCAATCGTCGCTTTTTTGGCAATCCGATTATTGATATATAACGTATTAACGGCATCTTTTTCAGAATAAAGCGTCATTTTTTCTCGTAAAGGTGTTAAATTGGCGACATATGTCTGTGTGTAGTTTTTGTTCACATATTGGCCATTCTCACTAGCAAACGAAAAGACTAGCTGACTGGACGAATCGTTGATTGGAATTCCTTCATACGATTGCGTGGCAGTTAACTCCACTTGATTCTCACCAATTGTCGAAAAATGAACTTGATACGTATAATCTGAACCATTCATTACCCTTTTTTTCCAATAAGTTTGGCTTGCTTTAGCCAATTGCTCTTTATCTTTTACGAGAAAATGCTCAGATAATGTATGCGTCAACTTTGTTCCATCGAAAGTCGTCGTGCCATCATTTAGTAATTTTTTATTATCGGTCGCATTTTCATTATAGAGTGACTGCATGGTCGTTGCCGTACCCGAGAGATAATAGCCTGTCTCTGATACACTCGAAAGCGTCCCATCATAGGTAATGTCATCATTTTCTAATCGTTGCTCGATAGCGATTTTTTGACTGGAAGTTGTGATAATGCTTTGATCGTTTCTTGAACCAATATAGACATTAATTAGAAAGATATTTACGCCTAAAAAAGCGATGAAAAAAATCCATTCAATGCGCTTAAATCCCATTTTAGTCGTCCTCACTTTCTTCAAATTGCTTCAGCAAAGTATCCGACTCTTGCCAGTGATTATCGTAATTGACATACCAAGTAGGAACCAAATCAACGACACCTGTATCTTTAATATCATTCCATTTGTATCCAATAATAAGGGCTGTGAGTTTTGTCAGATCAGCACCTTGACTTTTCAACTCTTCTAGTACCGTTTGACTAGCAGGTATTTGAACTGTTTGATCGGACGGGATTGGTACTTGGATTGTATTCATATTGGCATCGATACTGACAGACCACGAGTCCGATTGCCGATTTTTCGAAAATGAAGTCGTTACTAACCCCTCTTTATTGGTACTAAAGACAGGATATCCCTCCACAAATACCCGATAATCAATCGTGTTGCCATTGCGATTCATAAAGCGTAAGTTCCCGTAATTCGTTCCGAGATAGCGAATGTATTGGTAGCTTGCCTTATACAAATTATCGTCGATATTCGTAATATTGGTATCACGAAATTCGACAAGACTGTCTTGTATTTGCACGGTCATAATCTCGGATTGATCGACAATCATTAAGTCTGAACTATCATCACTACTTTTTGCATTAGAAGGATTCGTAAAGAAGCTATCGCGAAACAATGTAAACGACTGTACAGAAGAAATGTAGCTATACAGTTTTAATTCAATGGGCTTATTGGTAACATATTGACTGCTAATCAAAGAAGAATCGAGTAAAACACTGTACCAACTCGCCTCATTTTCTGCTAATAAGGATTTGATTTTATCAAAGTCACCATCAAAAGCCACGGTTACTATATAGTGCTTCTTTGAGTTCAAGAAACGAAATGTTGCTGTTTTATAATCAATTTGTGCATGATCAAAGGTCAGGTCTTTGTCTGTTAATGATTGATTTAAGGTAAGTCGTAAATTCAAAAGCTCAATACATTCAGCAAGAGACATTTCGTTCATTAAAGTTAATTCGAGCCCATCTGTTAGTTGATGATTTGCCTCAAATTCAGCATCCGTAGTGTATTCCATCAATTTTGGATTTGACATTTTTGTTTCTTCAATTTTTTTAAGTACTTTTTTTATCACGACTTCTGAACTAGTCTCCTGTGTGTTGCCTTTCGTAACACTGACTAGTTTTAAAGGCAAGAAAACATCTGCCATACTTCTTGAGCTAACTTCTTTTTCTGTGGTAGTATCGCCGCTTTGGGTGGTATCCAGTCCTGTTTTATTGCTCGGATTCAGCCAGATTAAATAAGACAAATAAAAACTGAGCACGATCATCGCAATTAACCCTAAACGAAGCGCTATCCGTTTCCATCTCATTCCCACCAGTCCTCCTCATATGGTTCATACGGCAAGCTAATATAAAAAGTTGACCCGTAATTTTCTTTACTTTCTGCCCAGATTGATCCTTTGTGTGCTTTGATGACTTCTCTTGAAATAGCTAGTCCTAATCCCGTGCCACCTTGCTTGCGTGCGCGAGCTTTATCTACTCGGTAAAAACGAGTAAAAATTTTAGCTAAATCGACTTTAGGGATCCCCATCCCTTGGTCCCGAATACTTAATAAAATATGATTGTGTGTTTCGGATAAAGAGACAGTGATGACCCCACCATCTGGGGAGTATTTGATTGCATTGTTCATAATATTATCAATCACTTGAATCATGCGATCGGCATCTACTTCTACCCATAGATCTCGTTGGGTGAAGTCACGACGAATGACGTATCGTTTTTCTTTACCTGTAACCATCATATCAAAGCGATTCAGTACGAAGTGGACGAGTTCATTAAAGTTGACATACTCTTTTTGTAATTGCGCATTGCCACCGTCCATACGTGAAAGATTCAGTAAATCATTAATCATGCGAATCATCCGATCTGTTTCATCCAAGGTTACTTTCAAGAAATCTGGTGCGATTTCTTCATCGCGCCATGCACCATCACTCAATGCTTCTAAATAACTATGCATACTTGTCAACGGTGTCCGTAGCTCATGAGAGACATTGGATACGAAGTCACGCCGTTCTTTTTCCGTCTTTTCCTGCTCAGTAACATCATGAATCACGGCAACAATCCCAGAAATAAACCCTGAATCACGGCGAATCATCGAAAAATCGACTCTTAAAATTAACTGGCCGCTCTCGACCTCACTGGAGGAACGATGCAGTAACATTTCATTTGAACTTTCTAGCAATGTCCGTAACGTATACTCCTCCCCAATCTCTAACAAGTCCAAAATTGACTGGCCTATTGCTTCTTCTTCATTTTTTTTATCTAATAAAGAAAGTGCCATTTCATTAATTGTAATGACTTTCCCTCGACGATCGGTCGCGATAACGCCATCGGTCATATGCGAAAGGACACTATTTAGTCGGTTCCGCTCGGACTCAATGGCTTCTTGTGTCTCCTCAATCTGCTCTGCTAACTGATTAAATGTATCAGCCAACTGTCCTAATTCATCTTGGGCATGAATCGCGACTTTCCCTGAATAATCACCCCGCGCGATGCGTAAGGCTTGCTGACGCATCTCACCAATCGGCTGGGTAATCGAGCGTGCTACAAATAAGGCAATAATCATCGAGATACACGCTGCAATCAACGACGCCGAAATAAAAATCACGGCGATATCATTAATTTGAGCATATTCCTTTTCAAGATTACTCTTAATATACAACGCACCAATTACCGCATCACCGGTGGGAGACTGGATGGGTTGGACATTAATTTGCACACGATTCCCAGTCGTTGAGTCCACTGTGACAAAACTTTTGACTGTAAAATCATCCATATCACGATAATCATTACGCTTACCAATAGCGCTTTGATCATTGACATTCGTTGTCGCGCGCAAGATTCCCTTTTCATCCACGACTCGCATTTCAATAATCTCTGAGTTGTTATCATTTTCTAAAAAGCGCTGAATGGAGGCATTCGTGGTCGTGGTATCTGTGTCATCTTGTTTGCTTAATTCAGAACTGACCATATACGCCACATTGGATGCTTTCGTATTCATATCCATTATAAAATTATTGATGGTTGATCGTTCTAATCCCCGAATAAAATACGCCCCGATAATCTCGATTGATAAAAGCAAAATCAAGATAAATGTCAGGGCGATTTTAAAGTTCACTGATTGAACGAAGCGAACTTTCGTTTTCATATAAGTCTTTACTCCTGTTCTGGGTTACGAAGGTAATAGCCTACTCCACGACGAGTCGCTAGATAATTAGGATGGCTTGGATTGTCTTCTATCTTCTCACGTAATCGGCGCACCGTCACATCGACCGTCCGTACATCGCCAAAGTAATCATATCCCCAGACAGTCTGCAACAAATGCTCACGTGTCATGACTTGACCGATATGTTTGGCTAAGTAGTGCAACAATTCAAATTCGCGATGGGTCAACTCGATGGCTTCATTGTGCTTGGTCACCATATACGCATCCGGATGAATCGTTAAGTCACCAATCGATAGCTCCGAATTGGTCTGCTCCTCCGCCTCTTTGGCTGCCGAAGAACCACGGCGTAAATTCGCTTTTACACGGGCAACAAGCTCACGATTTGAGAAAGGCTTGGTCACATAATCATCCGCACCTAGCTCCAGACCTAGCACTTTATCAATTTCAGAATCTTTGGCCGTTACCATAATAATCGGCATATCAAAGGTCTTCCGTACTTCCCGTGCTACTTCTAGTCCGTCCATCTTCGGTAGCATCAAATCTAGTAAAATCAAATCCGGTTCCACTTCACGAACTTTTTCCAATGCTTCTTCACCATCATAAGCCGTGAAAACTTCGTAACCTTCTTTACTTAGATTAAATTTGACAATATCCGAGATTGGTTTTTCATCATCGACAACTAATATTTTTTTCACTAAGGTTCACCTCGTTTTTTCTTTCCGAATAACCTAACGCTTCCATTATACATTATTTTCAAATACGTTTCATCTTTCAATTTGAAAGATAAAAAAAGAGCCTACCGGTTTGGGGGACCGATAGGCAGGAGTAAAAATGAAAAAGTGTTAGGGTTGTCTTAAAATAAGACTTTGTTGGTATGAATAAATACTATCATGTAAATATGAATAAATTGTGAAGATTTTTTTGGGTTTCACTTAAATTGTTAAGGCACGAAAATCTTTACAAAAACATAATAATTGTCGCAACCAGACTGTCTTCCCTTTTATTGGTATACTGAGCTTATCCTATGAGAGGTTGGTGAATAACATGACAGAATTGATGAAAGCAGTTGGATATTACCACGCATTGCCTTTAGAGAATCCCGATAGTTTCTTGGATCTTACATTACCTATCCCAAATGTTAGCGGACGTGATTTACTCATTGAGGTAAAAGCTGTCTCGGTCAATCCAGTAGACACAAAACAACGAACACTCGAACCCCAAAATTTAGAACCAAGAATTCTCGGCTTTGACGCAGCTGGTGTTGTCAAAGCAGTCGGTCCAGACTGTACTCTCTTTTCCCAAGGAGATGAAGTTTTCTACGCCGGTGATGTCACCCGACCTGGAAGCAATAGTCACTTTCAGCTAGTAGATGAACGGCTTGTAGCAAAAAAGCCAAGCCAGCTGACATTCGCCGAAGCTGCTGCGATGCCTTTGACATCACTCACTGCCTATGAAGCGTTGTTTGAGCGATTAGCGATAGAGCCAAATTCGGGTAAAACAATTTTGATTATTGCTGCAAGTGGCGGTGTCGGCTCGATTGCGACACAATTAGCCAATCATGCCGGCCTCACCGTGATCGGCACCGCCTCTCGGCCAGAGACAGTCGCTTGGACCAAAGAACATGGGACAGCGATCGTCTTGAATCACCACCAACCCCTGCCTCCACAGCTACACGCTCAAGGTTATGACTACGTGGACTACATCCTTTGCTTAAACAATACCGATGCTTATTGGGATGCGATGGCCGAGTTGATTGCTCCGCAAGGTAAAATCTGTTCCATCGTAGAAAACGAACATCCTCTTGAACTCGGCAAATTAAAAAGCAAAAGTGCTACTTTTGTCTGGGAGTTCATGTTTACAAAAGCCATGTACCAAACAAAGGACCTCTATTCGCAACACGAAATTTTGAAAACTATAAGCCAATTATTGGACCAAGGTGCCATACGATCGACTTTAACGGAAACCCTTCGTCCCATTTCAGCAAAGACGATGAGAGCGGCACACCAAAAAGTAGAAAGTGGCAAAATGATTGGAAAAGTAGTGTTAGAATCCTACTAACGATCTCGCCATTTGCATAGAAAAAGGCCGACAGCCTAGTATCTTGTTCTACTAAGTTCTCGACCTTTTGATTAGCGCACGATGGCTTTTATTTCAACATAATCATCCAAACCATATCGACCATTCTCACGACCAATACCTGATTGCTTGTAGCCTCCGAATGGAACTTTTGGTCCACGAGAGGCTCCATTGATTAAGACATTGCCTGTACGTAATTGTCTTGCTACGCTCACAGCCTCTTCTTCGGGTCCAACAACCCCACCAGCTAGACCATAGATTGAGTCATTAGCAATCGCGATGGCTTCTTCGACAGTCTGATAGGTGATTACCACCAACACTGGTCCAAAGATTTCTTCTTGGGCGATGCGCATGTCATTGGTCACTTCTGTAAAGACTGTCGGCTGGACATAATAGCCTTTTCTAGACAAAGCTTCCCCACCAATCAAGACCTTGGCTCCTTCGTTTTTGCCTATCTCGATATAGTCCAGCACTGTGTCTAATTGATTTTTTGATACCATTGGTCCGACCCGAGTTTCTTTGTCGGCAGGATCACCGACAACCACCTGATCATAGTAGCTCTTTAATTCAGCTTCGACTTTTGGCAATTCACTTTCTGGGACCAATAAGCGCGTCAATGCCGCACAAGTCTGACCTTGATTATCTAATACGGTACTCGCTGCAGCTTTGACAGCTACGGAACAATCGCCACCCTCTAGATAGATCAGAGCCGATTTTCCGCCAAGTTCGAGCACTGTTTTTTTCACTGTGTCAGCAGCGCCCTTCGCTAACGTC
>NZ_JAMRVB010000001.1:269019-453582 GCF_023743875.1 Enterococcus italicus | reverse complement strand
CTCATACTTTTAGATTTTCTGGTCTTTGGCGTAGTAGCGAATCCTAGCTCGTCGTGGGTATTATGCTATGCTGTTAGGAACAATCGCAAAGACGCGTGCAGTAAAACCAGTTGCCTCTTTGATTTTCGTCGCTCCGACAAAAATGATTCCACCTGTTGCTGGAAGCTCTGAAAGATTCGTCAAGACTTCCACCTGATAATTATTTTGCGTTAGCCAATACCGCTCTCCCACCAAATCATTATTTTTGCGGTAATCAATAGCGGCATCTGTATCCAATGTCTCATGGCCAATCGCCTTTACCTGACGCTCTTCATGTAAAAACTTTAATGCTTCCAGTGACCAGCCCGGCGTATGCGAGTTGCCATCTTCATCCTGATTGTAGAAATCAGCAGGCTCATCAAATCGCGCAGACCATCCACTCGCAAAGGCAACAAAACTATCCGGTGAAATCTTGCCATGCTTTTGTTCAAATGCAAGGATATCTTCGACCGACAATCGGTAGTCATGGTTTTGCTTGACTTGCTCTTCTTTGTGAATCACATACAATGGAAGCACAAGTTCTTTTAATGACAACTCATCCAAGCTTCTGCCTTCCTCCCAAAAATGGACAGGGGCGTCAATATGCGTACCATACTGTGAGGCCAATGTATATTCTTTGGCGTAAAACCCATCCGCCGCTACTGTAAAAAGTGTCTGCTCTTCAATCGGTTTAAACGCTGGAAAATACGGGATTTCTGGATGAACCAAATGGGTCAAATCAATCCACTCTTGTTGCCTCAAAAAAGTCAGTTGTTCCGTTAAGTTACTCATAGTATGCTCCCTCCATTATCAAAAGGTTTAAATTTGACTTAATATAACAGAGCCACGTTACTTTGTCAAAAGCTTTCTAGTACAAATAATTGCAGGATCTTATCCTTTTGCGACGACCAGAGTTTTCGTAGCAATTCGTTCAATGAAACGAGCATCATGCTCAACAAAAATCATTGTCGGCTTTGCCATAAGAATAACTTCTTCGAGTTGCTTGTGATTAAATACATCTAGATAATTTAAAGGTTCATCCCAAACGAATAAATGTGCTGGTGTAGCCAGTGATTTAGCCAATTCTACTCTTTTTCGTTGCCCCATACTCATGTCTTCGATACGAGTATGAAAAACTGATCTTTCCACTCCTAGTTTTCTTAAATTATTTAACAACTCTTCATAAACTAAGCCATTCTTTTGCGCAAACTCCGCTAAAGTCCCTCGATTGTCCTCATAATTTTGGCGAACAGTGCTAATTTTCAGCCCATTGGCAACTAACAGTGTACCTCGAGTAATCCCTGAAAATTCACCTATTACAGATTTTAAAATCGAGGACTTACCCGACCCATTTACGCCACAGACAGCTAGCCGTTCCCCTTGATTTACTTGAAAATCCAATGGTTGAAATAGCGACTGATCATATTCAAGTTGTAGTGCCTCTGCAGTAAGAACTGTCTGATGATGTGAGATTTGCACATTCATTTTTAACTCATCAACATATTCCTGGTCCTTTAAAAGTGTTTTCTTTTCATTTGCTTGCTTTTGTATTCGTTGGACGATGGCTTTTGATCGTTTCATTGCTCGGGCAGCATCGGCGCCAATCACTCCTTTATTCAGTCCTCTTTTTTCCGTATCCACAAAGCCTCGTTTGCGATTTACCTTGTCTTTTTCTCTGAAATGAGACCATTCTGCTTTTTCAGTCGTCGATTGTTCCAGCCGATTAATTTCTCTTACTAATTTTTGATTTTTTTCCTGTTCAAACTTATCTTGCCGTTCTTTCTGCTCTTCATAGATGCTATAGTTTCCTTTAGAAAGAACCAATTGACTTTTCTCAATAGATAAAATGTGGTTAACCACTGCATCGACAAATGCTCGATCATGGCTAACTAACATGAATCCTCTCTTCTTACTTTTCAAATAAGTAATTACTTGTTGACGTGCAAGCATATCTAGATGGTTGGTCGGCTCGTCAATCAATGGGTAAGCTTTCTCGTCTACGAATAATCCTGCTAACAGCACTTTCGTTTGTTCTCCTCCAGATAAAGTGTCAAATGGTCGCCATAATACATCCTCAGAAACTTCTAGTAATCGTAATTCTCTCTCAACCTTCCAAGTCTCCCCATCTGAAAGATCTTGCAGGATTTCGAAAGTCATTCGTCGCTTATCCGGCACTGTTTGTGGGAAATAGTAGAGAGTTTGTTGATGACAGATCATCCCTTGATAAGGCAATATTCCTTCTAAAAGCTTTAGCAGTGTTGTTTTCCCCCTGCCATTGCGACCAATCAAGCCTAGTTTCCACTCAGTTTGGATTGTTAGGGTTGTTTTATCAAAAATATTTTTTTCTTGGCTATCATAGCCAAAGGTGAGTTTTTTTAATTCAATGGTAGACATTGTTCGCCCTCATTTCTTTGAATACCTGGCTATTTTCAAGATTGATGAGGGCACGCAAAAAAAGACCCTCTATTGCAACTAAACCAATCTTGAAAATCTGCACACTTAGTCCTTGTTAGATCCTAAGTCTTTATGCAGCTTCAACAAATTGGATTAGTTAATCAATAGAAGATCCCTCACTTTCTACTGTTAGTAAAACACAACTAGAGACGAAAAACAACTATTCGTCTTTATTTGCGATCATGCTGCTCACCAATTAGTTGTGTTCAAAGAAGACAGTGCGATTAATCCTCGATTTGACAAACATAGAACCTGAATTGACGATTGAACAATTATGTTTCAATTTCAAAAAATAGTCCGTATTAACTTCAAGACCTCAGTAAACCAGCAGGAAATGAAAAGTGGTAATCATACAACCTATCACCTTTTATTTTAAACAAAAAAGAAGCCGCGAGAATTGTTTTCAAAATGCTTTCGCACCAACAATTCTCCGACTTCGTGGGTTTGGCACCCAATGGGACGTGAGGGGTTCGAACCCGCGACCCGCTGATTAAGAGTCAGCTGCTCTACCAACTGAGCTAACGTCCCGTACCAAAAGTACTTTTACATAGTATCACCCGTATCAGAAAAATGCAAGAGACTTTTGGAAGAAAAATAACAAATCTTGTTGTTTACTTTGTTTTATTTAAAGCTTGAGCATCTTTCGCTGGGCAGCTACAATTGCACTGTTCACAATACTTTGATTTGCCCGTTACTTGCCGATAAACAATGTAGGCTGCTGTCGCAAAAATTAAGACTGCTAAAATAATCGTGGCCATTTTTTACCCTTCTTTCATACTTGGTACGACAGTCGTTACTTCAATAATTCGTTCTTTTGGTTTACGGACAATTTGATAGACAAGGAATGCAAGTACAAGCACGCTTAGGGCTGTTTCAAGACCAATTGTTCCCCCTTCAAATAACACATGACCAAATTGATACGTCATAAAGCTGACCAGATACGCCAAGCCGCATTGGTAACCAATTGCCGTCATAGTCCATTTTAACGTCCCCATTTCACGTCTGATTGCACCAATCGCTGCAAAACATGGTGCACATAAGAGATTAAAGACTAAAAATGAATATGCTGCGACAGGTGTAAAGTCGGCATGCAACATTGACCAGACTTCCTTGCCGTTATCTGAGACTGATCCAAGATGACCATATAAGATACCAAATGTTCCGATAACATTCTCTTTGGCTACTAATCCGGTAATCGTCGCGACAGCTCCTTGCCAGACCCCCCATCCAAGTGGTTTGAATATAGGAGCAAGCCAGCCACCGAATGTAGCAAGCATGCTTTGTTCACCTGGTACTTCTTGCAAGACAAAGTTAAACTTGAACGTAAACCAAATGAAGATGGTCGAGACAAAGATAATCGTACCGGCTTTTTTTACAAATGACTTGGCACGAAGAAAGGTTTGGTTCAAAATACTTCTTAATTGTGGCAAATGATATGCAGGTAGCTCCATGATAAATGGTGCCGGATCTCCTGAAAAAAGACGAGTCTTCTTTAAAGCAATCCCAGATAAGACAATTGATGTGATACCAAGGAAGTAAGCAGATGGTGCAACCCAGCTTGCATTTGGAAAGAAGGCGCCAGCGACTAATGCAATAATTGGAAGCTTTGCGGAACATGGCATAAAGGTCGTAATCATGACAGTCAAGCGGCGATCTTTTTCGTTTTCAATCGTCCGACTCGCCATGACACCCGGCACCCCACAACCAGTCGCAATCAACATGGGAATGAACGACTTCCCGGAAAGGCCAAACTTACGGAAAATTCGATCCATTACAAAGGCAATCCGTGACATGTATCCACAGTCTTCGAGAATGGCTAAGCATAAAAACAAAACAATTAATTGTGGTAAGAAGCCGAGAACTGCTCCGACGCCTGCGATAATGCCATTAATGATTAAATCTTGCATCCAGCTTGCCACTTGCCATTGGACCAAAGTTTTCTCTACAAAGTCCGGCACAATGGAGCCAAAAAGCACATCGTTTACCCAATCCGTCCCAAATCCTCCGATACTTTGAATCGCTAAGTAATACATCCCCCACATAATAAAGGCAAAAATCGGTAACGCTAAGACACGATGGGTCACCACGCGGTCAATATGATCACTCATCTTTAAGAAATGACTTTTTTCATCTACTGTACACAATGCCATGAGCTTTGTAATAAATTCATAGCGTTCATTGACCAGAATTGCATCGCTACTATCTTGAAAAATCTTTTCAGCAATTGCTACAATTTCTTCAATTTCTTTTCGCTGCAAGCTACTTAAATCTAGCTCCTCATACGCACGAGTATCTCGTTCAAAAAGCTTGATGGCGTACCACCTTGTTTGACTTGTACAGACGGTGTTGCCTAATACATCACTAATTTCATCTAAAGCTGCCTCTACGCGGGCATCATAGGACGGGTAATGGACCGTTTCTGGATTGTTTTCAATCATATGTGTCGTTGTCTTCATCAACTCATCGATACCTTGCTTTTTGATTGCACTGATTCCGACGACTGGTACTCCTAATCCATATGCGAGTTTCTCCAAGTTAATCGTGCGGCCATTCTTTTTCATTAGATCCATCATATTCACTGCCACCACGACTGGACTGCCGGTTTCCATGAGCTGCGTGGTCAAATACAAATTCCGCTCCAGATTGGTACCGTCTACGATATTGACAATGGCAGTCGGGCGACCTTGAAGAAGATAGTCTCTAGCGACAATTTCTTCCGGTGTGTATGGCGCAAGTGAGTAGATACCTGGAAGATCTTGAATTAAGATTTGTTTGTTCTTACGATAAGTTCCCGATTTTCGTTCCACAGTAACACCTGGCCAGTTACCGACGGATTGTGTCGCGCCGGTTAGCAAATTAAACACGCTCGTTTTGCCACTATTGGGATTACCAGTCAGTGCAAGTTGCCATTGATTCATACTTCGTCCACCCTTTCCATCAAAATATGTGCTGCTTCTTCTTTGCGAAGCGTCAATGCATAGCCACGTAGCTTCACTTCAATCGGATCACCAAGAGGAGCTAATTTTTGAACGGTAATGGTCACATTCTTTGTGACACCCATATCCATCAGACGACGATGGACCGCTCCTTGACCATACAAGTTGACGACTTTGCCTGTTTCACCGACTGTAAGCTGATCTAGAGATAGCCATTCATTGTGGCTTGTGACTTCACCCACTTCTATTTTTTGGAGCAAAGCGACTTCCAAAGCAACACGGGTCTTTTGAACAGATACGATGGCACTTTTTGCATCACGCTGAACAACGGTCACGCGATTGCCTTTTGTTAAACCTAATCGTTGCAAATGAAAGCGTACAGAATCTTCTATTGTTATATTATTCACTTGATAAATCACGCCAATTTCACACTTATCTAATGTTGTCATTGTCTAAAAAAACTCCTACTATCTTTTTTAGATTAGTGATAACCTATCACTCTATTTGCAATTGAGAATCATTATCATCAATGTATACCTATTTTTAAAGACTGTCAATTTTATCTTTATAACTTTTTCTTCACAAGAAAAAATTCTTTGACTAATTCTTACTAATTTAAGTTTCCCGTTGGTGTTGTCTTATCAAGTTTTCTTTTATTATTTTCATAAATAAACACAACAATTAGTGTCACATTGAATTCACAAACACAATATATAGTATATTTATATTGACATTTTCAGCTTGCTACATTAGTATTTTCTCATAAGCAAGTTTCATGTACTGGAGGAATATACTATGAACGTAAAATTATTTTCAAAGAACAACTGCATGCAATGCAAAATGGCAAAACGCTTTTTAACAGAAAATGACGTCACTTTTGAAGAAATTAATATCGATGATCAACCTGAATATATTGACTACTTAAAAGAACATGGCTTCCAAAGTGTGCCTGTGGTTTTATCTGATGCTACTGCGGCTATTATCGGCTTCCGCCCAGATCAATTACGCCAATTAGCAAGTTAATTCACAGATTAAAAAAAGCAATGATGTGAGTTGGATTTGACGGTCCCTTGACGCAAATCCTTCTTTTTTATTTCAAGAAAAAGAAAAGGTTGTGTTTTCATGAGTTTAAAAGCATTAGGTGACGTTACCTATTTTAAGTTAAATAACGAAATCAATCGTCCTGTTAATGGACAAATCCCTCTACAAAAGGATCAAGAAGCGCTCGCAGCCTTCTTAAAAGAAAATGTCGCACCAAATACGAAGACATTTGCATCCATTCACGACAAAATAGCCTATTTAGTAGAAGAAGAGTACCTTGAAGAAGAATTTTTAAACAAATACCAGCCAGAATTTATCGAGCAGCTGTATGCTTTCCTAGCAGAACAATCATTTGCCTTCCATTCATTTATGGCTGCGTACAAGTTTTACTCTCAATATGCCCTAAAGACCAACAATGGCGAAGAATACTTAGAGTCGTATGAGGATCGCGTCGCATTTAACGCACTTTATTTTGCTAATGGAGATGAAGAATTGGCGTTAGCTTTAGCAGATGAAATGATTCATCAACGCTACCAACCAGCAACACCAAGTTTCTTAAATGCTGGTCGTAAACGTCGTGGGGAATTGGTGTCTTGTTTTTTAATTCAGCTAACAGATGATATGAATTCCATTGGTCGTGGCATTAACTCGGCACTGCAATTGTCTAGGATTGGCGGCGGTGTCGGGATTACGTTGTCTAACTTACGTGAAGCTGGTTCACCTATCAAGGGTTATGAAGGTGCTGCAAGTGGCGTGATGCCTGTCATGAAATTATTCGAAGACAGTTTCAGCTACTCTAATCAACTTGGCCAACGTCAAGGCGCTGGTGTCGTATATTTGAATGTCTTCCATCCAGATATTATGACCTTTTTGTCAGCGAAAAAAGAAAATGCTGACGAAAAAATTCGGGTAAAGACTTTGTCACTTGGTGTGTTAGTACCAGATAAATTTTATGAACTGACCCGTAAAAATGAAGAAATGTATCTGTTCAGTCCATATAGCGTCGAACGTGAATATGGCGAACCTTTCTCATATATTGATATTACTGAAAAATACGATGAGTTAGTCGCAAATCCACGCATTCGTAAAACAAAAATAAAAGCCCGTGATTTAGAAAATGAATTATCAAAATTACAACAAGAATCCGGCTATCCTTATATTATCAATATCGATACAGCGAACCGTGCCAATCCTGTACACGGCAAAATTATTATGAGTAATCTTTGTTCTGAAATTTTACAAGTACAAGAGCCTTCATTAATCAACGGCAAGCAAGAGTATGACGTCTTAGGTACCGACATTAGCTGTAACTTAGGCTCTACGAATATTGTCAACTTAATGAGTAGCCCTGACTTTGGTAAATCAGTACGAACAATGACGCGCGCGCTGACTTTCGTCACGGATGCATCAGATATTGATGTCGTACCATCCATTCAAAATGGGAACCATTTAAACCATACGATTGGACTAGGAGCGATGGGCTTGCATACTTATTTTGCGAAAAATCAAATGGAGTATGGTTCACCTGAATCGATCGAATTTACAGACATTTATTTCACATTGTTGAATTACTGGACTTTGGTGGAAAGCAATACTATCGCAAAAGAACGTCAACTAGTCTTCCATAATTTTGAAAAATCAAGCTATGCAGACGGCAGTTACTTTGATAAGTATATTCAAGGAAACCATCAGCCAAAATCAGCGAAGGTCAAAGAATTATTTGCCGGCGTCTTCATCCCGACAAGTGACGACTGGCAAGCATTAGCTGACAACGTGAAACGTGATGGCTTATACCATCAAAATCGCTTAGCTGTAGCACCGAATGGCTCAATCTCTTATATTAATGACACGAGCGCTAGTCTACACCCTATCACACGATTGATTGAAGAACGCCAAGAAAAGAAAATTGGAAAAATCTACTACCCTGCCGCTTATTTATCAAATGAGACGATTGGCTACTATAAATCAGCATATGATATGGATATGCGCAAAGTCATCGACGTCTATGCGACTGCCCAACAACACATCGACCAAGGAATGAGTATGACACTTTTCTTGCGTTCGGATATACCTGAAGGACTGTATGAATGGAAAACGACGACCAAGCAAACGACTCGCGACTTAAACATCTTGCGCCATTATGCGTTTCATAAAGGAATCAAGTCCATCTACTATGTTCGGACATTTACAGATGATGCAGAAGAAATCGGAAGCAACCAATGCGAAAGCTGCGTAATCTAAGCAATATCTAATTGAACAAGGAGTGAATAAGATGGCAAATACCTACTATGAAGCAATTAACTGGAACGAAATTGAAGACGTCATTGATAAATCAACATGGGAAAAACTAACCGAACAATTTTGGTTGGATACCCGGATTCCTTTGTCCAATGACTTAGACGACTGGCGCAAACTCAGTGAACCTGAGAAACAACTAGTCGGTCATGTCTTTGGTGGGTTGACGTTACTAGATACGTTACAATCAGAGAGCGGCATCGATCAATTACGTAAAGATGCGCGGACACCGCACGAAGAAGCTGTATTAAATAATATTCAATTTATGGAATCGGTCCATGCGAAAAGTTACTCTTCTATTTTTAGTACACTAAATACCAAAAAAGAAATCGAAGAAATCTTTGAATGGACCAATACCAATCCATACTTGCAGGCCAAAGCCGAAAAAATCAATGAAATCTACAAGCACGGTACACCGCTCCAAAAGAAAATCGCCAGTGTCTTTTTAGAAACATTTTTGTTTTATTCTGGTTTTTATACACCTCTCTACTATCTAGGAAATAACAAACTAGCGAATGTCGCCGAAATTATTAAGCTCATCATCCGTGATGAGTCTGTCCATGGAACGTATATCGGCTACAAGTTCCAGCTAGGCTTTCAAGCACTTCCTGAAGCAGAACAAGCCGAACTCAAGGACTGGATGTACGACCTGTTGTTTGAACTTTATGAAAATGAAGAAAACTATACAGACGAACTTTACGGAGAAATTGGCTGGGCGGAAGAAGTGAAAACTTTCCTACGCTACAATGCCAACAAAGCATTGATGAATATGGGTCAAGACCCTCTCTTCCCTGACAGTGCCAATGATGTTAACCCAATCGTGATGAACGGCATCTCTACAGGTACAAGTAACCATGACTTCTTCTCACAAGTCGGTAATGGCTACCTGCTAGGATCTGTAGAAGCAATGAAGGATGAAGACTATCTTATCGGCTTTGATTAATCCCCCATCTCTTTAGTGGTGCATCAGCAATTGCTTTTCTATTGCTGATGCATCACTATTTTTTTTAATCTCGTAGCAACTAGCCAATTCACCCATTCTTTGCTACACTAAATTGGAATAGAACATTTGGGGTGCCCAGAGGCTGAGAACATACCCATTGAACCTGATGCAGTTGATCCTGCCGAAGAGAAATGTTAGGAAGAACCTATCCTTTTTGCGGTCTCGCATCCCTCTTTGCTTCTATCACTAGAAGATAAAAAGGGATGCTTTTTTCTTTGTAAAAGGAGGACACACTGTGAATAACGACGAACAGGAACTCCTGTTGCTCGCAACACTGGAGCAGATGCAAGAACAGCTACTGACTATCCTGGAAAGATTATTGGTGGGATTTCACACAGAATCCCCACCTGCTCGGAATACAAACGAGCTGCAACTGTATCTGAAAGAGACTCTTGAAAAGCTGGATTTTACGGTGGAAACTGCGCCGTTTTATAGGCAGGATACATTGCTTTGGGCTACAAAAGAAGGCACGGATACTGAGCATTACCAAAGCTTAATCTGGAATGGCCATGTCGATGTCGCTGCACTGGAGTCACTCGCTAACTGCAGACCAATCCGTTTGAGTTGGTAAAGAAAGGCTCTCGGCTATTTGGACGTGGGGTCAGTGACATGAAAGGATCAGTTGCGTGTGTTATTTGGTTAGTACAAACCTTTCATCAATTGAAGATTCATTTGCCGGGCACCCTCCTTTTGCAATCCGTTGTAGGGAAAGAAGCAGGCGAAGCTGGGACCAAAAAATTACTCGAATCTGGTCAAACAGCAGACTTTGCAATTGTTGGTGACACGAGTGATTTACAGTTTCAAGGTCAAGGTGGCGTCATTACTGGCTGGATTCAATTGAAAAGCCCCGAAACCTTTCACGATGGCAATCGGATGAAGATGGTACACACTGGTGGAGGACTTTTTGGTGCCAATATGATTGAAAAAATGACCATCCTGATTCAAGCGTTACAGACTCTGGAACGACATTGGGGCATTATGAAGTCCTATCCTGGATTTGAGCACGGGACAAATACGATTAATCCCGCCTATATTGAAGGTGGGATTCATCCCGCATTTGTGCCGAACAATTGCCGGCTATGGATTACTATCCACTTCTATCCAAATGAATCGATTGAACAAGTGACAAGTGAAATTGAAGCACACATTCTTGCCACAGCCAAAGCAGACCCGTGGATGAAAGAAAATCTCCCTACATTTGAATGGGGTGGTGAATCCATGCTTGTAGATAAAGGAGAAGTCTTTCCGCCACTAGCACTTGATCCTACCCATTCAGCAATGCTTGAATTGGCCAAAAGTCATGAAGCGCAAACAGCATCAAAACCTACTACTACCATGTCTACATCTGTTTCCGATGGTGGATGGTTTGGTGCCTATGACATTCCAGCAGTGGTATATGGACCTGGTGAATTATTGCAAGCACACAGCGACAACGAATCCATTGAACTGGACCAATTACTTACCTACAGCAAAATACTAGGAATCTTCCTGTTACGTTGGCTTTCCACCAAGAAGACCGTGTGAACAAGCCTTAACCAAAAGAAAAAAACTTTCAGATCTGAGAATTTCACTCAGGTTTGAAAGTTTTTTATAAAATTATCTAACTATAGAGCAAAAAGATCGTCGCCGCTCTTATTGTCTAGACCTGGGTGGATGTCAAAGCGAACCACACCCACTGCTACGTCTTTCGGTAAGATCCGTTTAATCATTGCCGTTCCCTCAACACCAAAACCACCACATAACTCAATTGCCTTAATTCCTTCTTTTTCAAGTTCCGTTGCCGCTTTTACCGCATCAACATAATCCTTGACACCAACTGTCGTCAAATTGACTTGAGGTGTATGAATCGTTGACCGATCCTTTTGATAGTCTGCTTCAGGTGCTAGAAAAATAAATGCTGCTTCTAATGCCATAATCATTCCTCCTTCATTTAAGAAAGCGTATTCATATTCCGCTTTTAGTTTAGCACAAATCGAAAAAAAAAGAAGGATTTCCCCCTCTTTTGTGAGAAAAAAAGTATGAAACGCTACTCTCCCCATTGATTTGGTGACCATAATTCACCATCTAATTGTCCTCTAGCCTGTTCGATTCTTTTTCCTTGTTCCATTAGTAAGTCTCTTGCAGCAAGTAACAGCGCTTTTTGCTTATAATCTTTGCTTTCTTGCGCCAATTGCACCAATTGTTGTGCTAGCCACTCAGCTTTTGTTTCCAATTGACTCACATCCCTTCTAAATAGAGCTTCAACTCATCTAATTCTGAACGCGTATGAACAAGTTGCGTGATGGTTTCTTCTAAAATGGGCGCTGCTTCTTTAGGAAGGGTCGCCAAATTAGTCGCCGTCAAGGCACGAATCAGCCATTCTTCGCGTTCTTTTAAAGAGTCACTATCTTCTAAACAAAGATATTGTTGGTACTGAATCAGTAATTTCCATTTGGTTGGTTCGTCCATATATTGAAACTGATAGATACCAAATGGCTTTAAGAAATGCATACCAACTTTTTTAGCCATTGCTTGAAATGGTATGGTAATCGCACTCAACGAAAACCCTTCTCTGCCACCAGCTTGGTACGCTTTCTCACTATTGCCAATCACTAGAACCAATCCGAAAGATTTTCCTCGTAACGCCGTCCCATGTACGCCAAAAGCAAAAGATTCGGTGAGCACTTCGTCTTGCCATTGCTTTAACATCGCTGGGGAAGAATACCAATATAACGGAAACTGAAAAATGATTCGATCATGCTCTTGAATCAGTTTTTGCTCAGCTATGCAATCAATTCGACCATCTGGATACCATTCTTCGAGATGATGAAACGTGATTTTCTCGTGGGTTGGCAGAGATTCCTTTAAAAACTGTTGGCTACTCGAGCCTTGAATATCTGGGTGAGATACAATAACTAGGGTCCGCACCTCCTCAGCTCCTTTCTTTTCATTTACAATCACCCATTATACCCGAACAAGCAAAAGAATGCACTTTTGAGCCAGTCTTAGACGCTTCAACTTCCCAAAAAAGAAAGAGCTTTCCCTTCGAAAAGTTCTCTCTCGACTACATCGCTTTATTTTTTAGAGAAACGTGCCAAAGCAACTCCTTCGCCTAGCTCTTCTTCAATTCGCAAAAATTGATTGTATTTTTCGACCCGTTCACTACGCGCCATCGACCCCGTTTTAATTTGACCGGCATTCATTGCAACGGCAAAATCAGCGATGAAGGTATCCCCGGTCTCCCCTGAACGATGAGAAATCATCGTATTGTATCCATTTGCACGAGCTATCTTAATGGTTTCAATTGATTCCGTCACTGTACCAATTTGGTTCAATTTAATTAAGATAGCATTGCCAATTTTCTTTTCAATTCCTTCCCTAAAGATACTAGGATTTGTTACAAAAATATCGTCTCCGACTAATTGTATACTCGAACCCATCACTTCGGTTTGTTTTTTGAATCCATCCCAGTCATGTTCTGAAAAACCATCTTCGATCGAAACAATTGCTGGATATTTTTTTACCAATTCTTGATAGTAAGCTAACATTTCATCAGAAGATAGTTCTTTGCCTTCAAAGTGATACCGTTTTGTTTCATCAGAATAAAATTCGCTTGAGGCCGGATCCAAGGCAATGGCAATTTCTGTAGCTGGTTCATATCCTGCTGCTTGAATGGCTTGATAAAGCATGTCAATTGCCGCTTCGGTACTCGGTAATTTAGGAGCAAATCCACCTTCATCGCCAACTGCTGTTTCATACCCTTGTTCAGCTAATAATTTTTTCAATGTGTGGTACGTATTCGCTATTTTTTCAACACCATCTCTAAATGAAATCCGTTTTACTGGAGTAATCAAAAATTCTTGCACATCAATGCCTGAATCAGCATGAACCCCACCGTTGATAACATTAAAAAATGGTTGTGGTAACTGTAAATCCACCCCACCAAGATAACGATAAAGTGGAATGCCTTCACTCGCAGCCGCCGCACGTGCAACCGCCATTGAAACACCTAGAATAGCATTGGCACCTAACCTACCTTTATTTGGTGTACCATCAAGTGCAATCATAATGCGGTCAATTTCTGCTTGATTCAAGGGATTTTTTCCTTTTAATGCTTCATGAATCTCCGTATTGACGTTATTGACCGCTTTCGTGACTCCTTTTCCTTGCAAACGTGAGCCACCATCACGTAATTCAACTGCTTCTCGATCACCTGTTGATGCGCCAGAAGGAACTTCTGCTCTTCCAACCGTACCATCTGATAAGCGAACATCTGCCTCGACTGTAGGATTCCCTCTCGAATCAAAAATCTCTCTTGCTTTGACTTCTTCAATTGTGACCATACTTTCTTCCTCCTTTTGGAAACACGAAAAAACGCCTACCAAGCACTTATTTGCATCACAAATAAATACTCGGTAGGCGTCATCAGCATTTCGCGGTTATAGGGAACACCATCCCTTATTTACGCTTTCAGTCTAGCACAAAAGAATTGAAAAAGAAAAGAAGAACACTTTTCTACGAATTAAAAATTTCCTTCAAAGGGCTTAGCTAATTTCCCAATCACCGTTTGTTCTGGACAAATATAGTGATGATAAACAAAGAGCCCTTGATCTGTCAACGAACAAGAATTATACCCATTGCGATTTGTGAAAATGGATCTATCTGGGTATTCATCTACTCCAAATGACATTGCTTCAGCCATATATTGCATTTTGCCAGCATATGGCATAGTCGTGCCTTGATGAATATGCCCAACAAAAATTCCTATCACATCACTTTGACGTATCACATCTTCAAAACCAATTGGGACTTCTGTTGCTATGCCTGGTTCTTCCCAAGCAAGTGGATGATGTTGTAATAAAATGGTTCCTTTTGGAGCAGATTTCTTTAACCATTCAGTCAGTATATTCATTTGAGCAATAGAAATTTTTCCTTCGTGATGTTCTTCTTGAGCAGAATCCAAACTAATAATTCGTAAACCATCTTTCATTTGGTAAGACAGATAATCACCTTCTTCAGACCTATATACATCCATTCCCTCAAAGAATGAGTGTTGTCGGTCATGGTTTCCTCGACAAAAATAATATGGAATCTCCGGAACAATTTCTTGCCAAAATTGTTTAAACAACTCATAATCCTCTATTGATCCCTCGTGGACTAAGTCTCCAGTTATGATAGCAAATTCATACTCCTCCTCTTTTATTTGTTTCAAAAGATTGGCCAAATGAATCGTAGGATTATTATATTCATTAAACAACTCGTTCGTTAAGGAATTGGTAGTGTAATTCATTCGGATATGTGTATCAGATAGATGCAAAAATTTCATTCATACTCTCTCCTTCTTCTAATGTGAATGGATAACCAATATTCATCTGGTTGCTCTTTGAAAAGAAATGACAATTCTTCTGGTCTACCAAAAGATGGGCAGTATCGCCAATTTCCCAATGACTCTCTTCACTTAATGCAATGATTGTTGACTCTCCTAGATCAATAGTCAGAGCATAATTCTGACCGAGTAACTCTCGATAAATAACTTTACCTTGCAGGTCTCCTCCATGATTTACAAGTGTAAAGTGTTCCGGTCGAATGCCGAAAAGTAGATGGAATTCTCCTTTTTCAAGCAAGAACTTCCGCCATTCTTCTTTTAGAGTAAAAAATTGATTACCCACTATCAATTCGTTCGATCGAAGCTGTGCTTCTAAAATATTCATCCCTGGGGCACCAATAAATGTAGCTGAAAAAACATTCGTTGGTCGTAAATATACATTACGGGGTGTGTCGACCATCTGAATCATTCCTTCATTCAATAAAACGATACGATGAGCCATTGTCATCGCTTCAATTTGGTCATGTGTGACATATACAAATGTTTGTTGATACATTTCATGTATTTTTACTAGTTCCATCCGGGCATCTAAACGCAATCGGACATCCAAATTAGATAATGGCTCATCCAAAAGGAAATACTCTGAACGTTTAACTATTGCTCTTGCAAGTGCAACACGTTGACGCTGCCCTCCTGATAATTCTTTTGGTAGACGTGTTTGGTAAGGTTTCAAATCTAACATATCTAATGCCTCGTTAAGCCTTGTTTCAATTTCCCTTTTATCCAAGCGATTTGAACGTAAAGCAAATGTAATATTTTCATTTACTGACATGTGGGGATATAAAGCATAGTTTTGAAAAACCATTGCCATATCTCGTTCACCACAAGATACTTGATTTGCAAGTTTCCCATCTAAAAATAATTCACCATCTGTGATTTTTTCAAGTCCAGCTATCATTCGCAGTAAAGTGGACTTACCAGAACCAGAGGGACCTAGCAAAACAATTCGTTCACCTGCTTTAATCGTTAGATCTATCCCTGCTAAAATAATTAAATCATCATATTTTTTAACTATATTTGATAATTGAATAACTTTTCCCATAAATCTCTCCTATTTTATCCCTGCAGAAACAAAGGTTCCAATAATGTATTTTTGAAAAATAATATAAAGTATCAGCGGCACCATCATTGTAATCAAACTGATAGCCATCGCCACTGTAAAATTTGTACCACCCTCTGAGCTAATGTACGTTTGCATTGCTAACGGTAAAGTATAGTGGTCAATTGATTTTAAAATTAAAACAGGCCAAACAAATTCATTCCACGAAGTAATAAAAAACCATATTCCAGTTGACGTAATTGCATGACGTGTTAGTGGAAAAATAATTGATTGCATAATATCGCGCTGCGAAACTCCATCCAATTCAGCTACTTCGAGTAAAGATTTGGGAATTCCCCTCATTGTTTGAGTCAATAAAAAAATTCCCATTGCATCTGCAAACTGGGGTAAAATAACACCCCAAGAAGTATCAATCAACTGCAACTTGCTCATCAACAAATAGTTTGGAATCATTGATACTGTGAATGGGATGAACATTGTTGCAATAATTAATAAAAACCAGATCCGTTTAAATTTGATTTGATAATAGGTAAAAGCATATGCTGCAAAAAATGATAGAACCAATTTCACAACAGTAATCACCGTAGCAATGAAAAAAGTGTTCCAAGTAATTTGTAACAGTGGCAAATTTTCAAAGAGATAACTAAAATTATGAAACGTAAAAGGCGTGGGAATCAAACTCAAAATTGTATGATACGCTTCTTTCAACGGTTTGAACGAATTTGCTAAAATAAATAGCAAAGGATAAAAAATACCTAACAAAATTAGGATAAAGAGAAAATGTACCCATAGAGTTTTTTTAATTTTCATAATAAACTCCCTTTTCAATGAATTTAAAAGTACATACTAAAATAACTAGGAAAATCAGTAAAGTAATCACAGAAATCGCTGAAGCCTCTCCTACTTTATACATTTCAAAAGCCTTTTGATAGGTGTAATAAATAAGATTCGAACTACCATTATTAGGTCCACCTTTTGTAATGATTTTGATCGGTGTAAAGACATATTGAAGCCCTTGAACAATAGTCATAATGAACAAATAAATACCTGTCGAACTACTTAATGGTAAAATCAACTGTAAAAATATCCGCCAAATCGGAATCCGATCCAGCTTAGCTGCTTCAATCATTTCACGGTCAATTCCAGCGATTGCTGCGTAAATGACTATAAAATTGTAACCGAAAACTTTCCAAGTTGTAATTAGTGCAATGATACTAATGACCCAACCATTTAAATTAGTCCACATCGGCATAGTAATTCCGACTAACTTTAAAACAATCGCAACCGGACCAGACACAGGATTCAGAATCCAAGTAAAAACCATTGAAGCAACCACTAAAGAAATCACAGCTGGTACAAAGAAAATAGGCTTATAAAACTCTTTTCCTTTTTGAATCACAATATCCATTAAAAAAGATACGATATAGGGAAAAAGACAACTAAAAAGAACAAATAAAATAGTATAAAGCAACGTGTTAAGTAAAACCTTCTGGAATACTGGCTCACTTAAAATTTTCTGATAATTCGCCAAGCCCACAAACTGTTTGTTTGGTGAAACCATATTCCATTTGAAAAAGCTTAAGTAGATTGTGTAAATCAGCGGATAAATAACAAAAATAATCAATACTAATGCTGCAGGCAACAAGTAAAAATATCCGCGCCAAGATGCATCTTTTCTCATCCAAAAACTCCCTTATAACAAATAAATAATGCACGCAAAAACCGCAATTTTTGCGTGCTATTCTCCCATTATTTCAACAAGTCATTGATTTCACTTTGCGTATCTTTCATTGTCTTAGTGACATCACTGCCTGACAAGATTTTATCACGCATATCTAACAGTTTTTGTTCTGCTTCTAAACCTGCATCACCGGGGAAAGAACTCCAACTAACCATGCCATCCATTTGTTCAATAGCAGGCTGCATCATTGTATTTTCTTCTAGAAATTTTTTCAAACCTTTTTCAGATGTCGCTACATCTTTACGGGGCGGAACATAACCAGTCCCTTTTGTCCATTCAGCCATTGATTCAACACTGTAAAGATACTTTAAAAAATCCCAAGTTGCAGTCTTCTTATCCTTATCTTTCGATGTTACTGCTAACATTGCTCCACCTGCAGGCAATTTCGCTTCTTTTCCCTTCCAAGAAGGTGATTTTACAGCATTCACTTCGAATTTTGCATTTGATTGTACATTATTGCGTTGAGCAATGGTTGTATAGAGCATCCCTACTTTTCCGTCGATAAAGCTTTGCACTCCTTGGTCCCAACTAATATGCAAGGCGGATTGATCTTTCACTATCATATCTTGATAAAGTTGGTATGCTTGAATACCCTCAGAGGAAGCAAATGTTGCTTTTCCTTTAGTAATGACAGTTGCTCCATTACTTTCAAGCAGGGCTTGTTGTGCCCAACTATCTGCAGGTTCTTGCATGTAAAAACCATATTTTCCTGTTTTGTCTTTAATGGTTTTTGCATAAGTTTCTAGTTCTTCCCATGTCTGAGGCCCCTTTTCATTAAGACCAGCTTCTTTTAATACATCTTCATTCAGATAAAGTACAGGATTACTCAATGAATAAGGGATTCCAATATACTTGCCATCTAATTTTGCCAAATCCATTATATTGCTTAAAAAATACTTATCAAAATAGTCCGATTGCTTAGGTTCAACTTCCTTAACCAACTCGGTGGGATCAGTGTATTGAAAATTTTCTGCAAAATAATCCTTAAATGCCCAACCAACTTGTACGACATCTGGAACCGTATTTGATGCTACAGCAGCCTGTAAATTTTGCATTAATCCCTTGTACATGTCAGGATTAAATTTCGCTACAACTTTTACTTTACTTTGGGACTTGTTATAGTCATCAACCAATTGAGTAACCGTTTTTCCTCCCTGAGTATCAGCATTAACATGCCAGTATTCAATGGTTACTGGCTTTGAATCATCCGCAGCCTTCGCTTCTGAGGAATTATTTGTATTTCCACAACCTGCAGTTCCCAGTACACCCAATGTTGCAAAAAAAGAAAGCCAAACTTTTTTCTTCATTTTTATCCTCCGTAACAATTATATTGGGATCCTTCGTTTCCCGCTATTTAGTTTAGGCTACCAATGTTAGTTATCTATATTGATTGGGAAAATCTTTTGTAAAGTTTGATTATTCTCGATTTTTTTCTATACATTTTGTAAAATTTACGTAAAAAAAATAGCCTATATGGCTATTTTCTCTACAAAGCTACTGAAATGCATCGAATAGTAGGATTACCTACCCTCATCTATCATGGACAAATCCAATCGCAAAACACGGTCTACTTTTTCAACATCAAACTCATTGCGAAAACGTTGCGTAGCAGATTCAAATAAAACATACAAGGACGAACCAGAAGCGTAGATTTGCTCCATATATGGAGGCGCCTCAATTTCTTTTATAACATCCTTTTTTAAAAAATAATCGTCTTTGGTGTCCTTATAAATGAGAATTTTTGAATGCTGTTTGCCAAAGGATTGGGAAAACAAAATGGTATCTTTGTAAAAGGTCACCCCTTGTATTTTCTGAGGGATGGGGATTGGTTCCGGTGTATCATCCAATAAGCGAATTTTCTGAATAGAAGTTGCATTGATTTTCCCTTTTTGGTCAATCTCATACTTGTATAACCTTCCCTCATGTCGCTGTGAAAAATCTCCAACAAACAGGGCATCCTCCTTGTATCCAATAAACGAAGCCCTTGATAATTCTGGCAATTCAATGGTTTGTGTATAGGCAATTGGCTTCTTCTCCTCATGCAATTGATACCGCTCCAAAGTAGATAGAGCAATCGCCGATACTCGAGCGTGTTTCCCGCCGTGCACATCATTGGCTATCCAAATATTTTGATTTACACTATCATAAACAATGCCGCCAACATGTGGATTGCCATCAAGGACAACAGTTTTGATATAGCGATGTGTATGTTTATCTAAGACAAAAATGACTGAATGATATTGTGGATCATAGCTATAACAGCTGATGAGAAGGTAATCTTCAGTCATGGTCACTCCTTGTGGGTCCATCGAAGTACTGACAGCCAGTTTCCCTTGTTGGTTCATCGCTAGCGTCTCCGCTTCAACCAATCCTGGAACAATGTAACTACCTTTTTCTTTGGTTGTTGTAGAAAAAGCGAGTGAATAGAACTCTGGCAATCTTTTCAATACTTCTTTTTGCTCCTTTAATGAATACAAGGTAGGTGTGGTATTGGTCTTTTGTTGGGTTTCCGTAGGTGTCTTGGTCGTACAACCCGTTACAATAAGAACGAAAATCAAACCCAGACAACCAATCATCCATTTTCGTTTCATATACACTCCTTCTGCCTTACAACCTACCCACACTATTTCTCCAATGAATCAAATTTTTCTTTCATTGTGGGATTATTTTTCACAAGTTTTTTGACTGTCAAATCGTCTGCTTTATTATTGGCTAAGCGAAGATTATTTTCCGATGACAACAGTGCGTCTTTCGTTTTTTGTAAATGCGTAATGGTCTTGTCGATTTCATCGATAGCCGTTTGAAATTTGCGACTAGCAAGCTCGTAATTTTTTGCAAAACCAGTCTTAAACGCCGTAAGTTCTTCTTCAAAATTGGTGATATCAATATTTTGCTCACGCATTAATGCAACTTCTTGCTTGTATTGTAATGAATTCATCGCTGCATTTCGTAGCAAGGTAATAATTGGAATAAAGAATTGGGGGCGGATGACATACATTTTTTCATACTCATACGAAACATCCACAATCCCAGTGTTGTACAATTCATTGTCTGCTTCCAGCATCGTGACAAGAATGGCATATTCACACTGCTTTTCGTTACGATCTTTATCCAACTCTTTGAAAAAGTGTTCATTCTTTTTCTTCGTAGCTGTTTCATCGCCTTCATTTTTCATCTCAAACATGATGGAAATAATCTCTGTGCCTCGTTCATCAAATTCGCGATAAATATAATCGCCCTTGCTCCCCGTGCGTGCATCATTATCTTTTCCAAACTGCGCACGTGGAAAAGCTGTCGTACGTAGCCGATTAAACTCTATTTCGCAGTGTTGTTCCAGACTTTCTCCCACCATTTTGGTCGATTGTTTTGCTTTAAAATCCTTGTAAAAAGCAATAGTCTCTTCTTTTTGTTTTAATTCCATTTCATATTTTTGGTGAATCGCAGTCTTTTCTAGTTCTGTTTCTTTTTCTTGTAATTGGAGTTTGGTTTGCAAAGCTGCAATTTCCTGTTCTTTGTGCGCATTGGCTTCTAGTAATTGCACATTGCTCGCATTTTCCAGTTCTTTGATTTTTGAATGCAGCGTAGCAATTTCTCGCTCTTTTAGCGAGAGCTCTTCCACCTTGGACTTTTCAACCTCACTCTTCAGCAACTCTTTTTCACTTGCAAAGGCCGTGATTGTGTGTTTTAATTCTAGAATTTCTTGTTCTTTTTGTGAAAGCTTTTTGTCCAATGCGCTGGCTGCCTTTTCTTCAGCCAATGCCAATTCACTTCGATGTTGTTGAGAAATTTGTTCGAGTTTTTCATGAATCTCTTCGGTAAATTCTTTTGTCCGTACTTGATTTAAAATTTCCGCATAACTTGCTTCATCGATGGTAAATTCTTTGCCACAATTGGGACATTTCAGTTGATGCATGCACAATTCCTCCTTGTGTTTTGGTGTGGGTGGATCATTTTTTCAATCATACGTCTAGTTTTAAAGTACCAGAAAGAAAATAAAAAATCCTGTCTTCTTCAATATTAATAACTTTTCCGATAAATACCTTTTCCAACAAATTCTATAATACCCAAATCTCTCAAATTTTGTAATACTTGACGCATTTTTCCTCGATATGTTGATTTTTTGGATGTAAAATTTGCATTTGCGACTTATATTGATACACATCTGCCAAAGTAAAGTCATCATCTTGAATTTCTATCAATTCAAAAATTTCTTGTTTCCACCCACTTAATTGGGTTCTTATGGCCTCTTCTTTCATTAATAAATTTGTAGGCGAATCTTCAGACACTACTGTTGTCAAATACGTTGGCTTTAGTGTTTGTTGAAATTTCATTAGCTCTGATAACCACTCTTGTTTTATTTCATTGGTTAATGGGTCATGGTAAATGGCCTCAATGTCATTTACAAGTTTGGCAATCAACTGTTGATCACATTAAACAGCACACCACATTCCAAGTTGCTGTGAAGTCCACCATTTGTCAAATTAGCTGAAGTAACAATGCCATACTTTCTATCAAAAAGATAAATTTTTGCATGTAACGTCGCATACCCAAAAAGTCGGCCATTTTCTCCTAACCAAGTAGATAATGCCTCAGTGTCCAAAGACTGAGACAGAATATTTCTTAAAGATGGATTGGTCACTAAAGAAAGTTTAGTAGCTGCTTTTTTGTATGAAAGTAGTGATTTAATGGCATCCGTCTTTACATAAGGTGAAACACACTCTATTGACTGAGTGGCGGAACTAGTTAAATCCATCAACTTTTCATAATGATTTCTTTTTAACAACTCCAACATATCGAATCTTCTCCTAGTCAAATTTAATCGGATAACCGAGCATCTTGATCAAGCAGTCTTCCTATTATCTTCTACCTCTTCCGAAAAGGCAAAATCTCTTCCTTAACGACCTCGTTCAAATTTTGAATCATTGAACGTCCGTACTTTAATTTCGTAACCGGATTATCATTTGCTTCACGGTAGGCTTGATAATTGCCAGTTTTTTTCAATTCATTTTCACCCGGTTGCTTCTCATTTTTCTCATTAAAATTGGAAACCACATAAGCAACTTCCTCTTCATCAACATGCCAAAAATCCGCAAACCCCTTGATAACGGTTGTCTCCTGTTTTTGAATAACATCTTCTAGAACATTTGACACATTTTGATCGCGATATGCTTCAGGATTCTCTAAAATATTCGCCCAAATTTCTTGCAATACTTCAGCTAATTTAGGATTATTTTTCCGCAAAGTTTCAATGTATTTGTTGATTTCAGCCGTTGCTTTCTGATCTTCTTTTTGTAACAATTCATACTCATCATCGCCAGAAGGTACAAAAGCCTGAATTAACATCAAGATATATTCGTAGTTAATTTCTTCTGTATTTACCGACTCTAGTTCATAAGCAATATCTACCTCAACCTCATCAGGATCTGGGTCGATATCTATTCTGATTATTTCAATTGCATTTTCATATTTTCCACGATACGCCTCATATTCTTTAGGGTTAAAAGGAAATTCATTTCCCATCATGTCCATATCAAATTCAGAATATACTTGAACTGCTGCGTAAGCTTTGTCAAATTGTTGAAATGCTTTAATGAATTTCTTTAATTCTCCTTGATTCATTCCTTCCAGATTCAATTCTTTGGGGTTTGAAACAAGCTCTTTTAATTCCATAATTGTCTCCGAAAAAGAAGTGGCAGATTCCTGCCAACTTGGCGCCAACACTTCATTTTGTCCCCCATTGGAATAAAGAATAAGTGCCTCTTTCACCTTTTCCTCAAATGTTTTAGGCGCTTGAAAAGTAACAATTTGACCATACTTTTTATACTTGTCAAATAAACGATTGGTCCGCGAAAAAGCCTGAATTAAGTCGTGTGGTTTCATTGGTTGTCGATCAATAAATAACGTTGATAAACATGGTGCATCAAACCCTGTCAATAAGCGGTCTACAACAATAACTAAATCCAATTGTTCGGAACGCACCAAATATTTTTCTTTTTTACGAGCTAGTCGATCATTTACATTGCGATTGTATGCACGCATTGTCTCAATTGTAAAATTTGTTCCAAACTCTTGATTATAAAGTGCTATCGCCTTTTTCATTTCATCTTGATTCGCTATTGAAGCTTCCTCATTTTCAGAAATCGAATATGTAATAGCCACTTTAGGAAAGTCCGGCAACACACGCTTTACTTCTTTATCTATGACAATGCTACTTTCACCATTTTTAACAGATTGAAACAAGGCAAAATACTTTTGGGCTTGTGCAATCGAACTAGTCGTTAAAATGGCATCATACGTTTGCCCAACACCTTTCATAAAGCCCAATTTATTCCTAGATTTATTTACAATTGAACGAACAACCTCTAGCATGTGTTCTTCTTTTAAATAAATATTTTTAGGCAAACGCGCCTCTTTATCAGGAATCGACCAATCTGCAATAGCAAGTTCATTTTTAGATTCTAATTGGGCAACAATACAATCCAAATCATCTTGCGCAAAGGTGGACTTATACTCCACCTGAAATCCCAAAACAGCCCTATCATGGATGGCTTCTTTCACTGTGTATTCATGAAGGCAATCCCCATATTGTTGTGCAGTAGTTCGTGGTAAATCACCAACAACTGTTTTGGCATTTTCTTTAAAAATAGGTGTTCCTGTAAAGCCATACCACAAGGAATAGATGAAGAATTCTTCAATTTCTCTTTTTTTCGCTGGACTAACTGCACGGTGGCATTCATCGACAACAAACGCTACTTTTAAGTTCACCAGCTTTTCATATTGTTTGGACTTTTCTTGCTGAACAAAACGCTTCATGACGAAATTTAATTTTTGAATAGTGGTCACAACAACTGTACGATCATCGGACAATAACTTTTTGATTAAATCGTTCACGTTATCCGTTTCATCAATTTCGATTACATCATTTTCTGCATAAGAAGTAAATGAATTCGTTGTTTGTTGATCCAAATCGACACGATCCACGATAAAAATCGTTTTTTGCAATGAAGGAATTTGCAAAAGATTTCGCGCCACTTTATAGGAAGTTAATGTTTTCCCCGAACCTGTTGTATGCCAAACAAAACCAGATTTTTGCCGTTTGGATGCTTCTTTCACCTGCTCAATTGCATGAATTTGATATGGACGTAATAAAATTAATGCACGTTTTTCGTTGTCCAATACGGTGTACTGTGTAACCATTTTATGCGCCATTGGAATGGACAGTACTTCCCTCGCAAATTCCAAGTAATCCGTCACAGGTTGATTTTCTTGATCGACCCATTTGGTTAAGAATTGCTCATTTAATTTCGTATCCTGTGCAGCAGCAATGTAACGTGAATCTGAACCATTTGATACAACAAACATCTGTACAGTTGAGTAGATACCAGTAAATTTCCCTTCTCGAACGTATTTTTTGATTTGTCGAAACGCATCCATATACGAATGTGATCGATTTTTTAATTCTATATGAATCATTGGCAAACCATTAATTAACAAAGTAACGTCAAAGCGGCGATTGGCATCCTCCATGACTCGTTTTGAAGACACGAACTGATTGATGACCTCATAAGAAGAAATTCCTCCCGCCACATCTTGTCGGTTAATAACCCGCAACCGAATAGTACCTAGCGTTGCATCCTGTCTTTGAACTTGCACCTTAGCAATACCATTTTCACCAACTAGCCAATTTGAAGCTTCATAAAAACTACCAAATGATAGTTGATTTTTAATTTGACGAAACTCTTGTTCCGATAATGGGACTTCTCCAAGAACATCTTGATTGTTGCGTTCAAGTTTTAATTTAAAATTTTCCCACAGCTCTTCTTCTGTATGTAAATCATTTCGATAAACCCATTGCGAAGGTCCAGAAATTAGTTGCTGAATCAGTGTATCTTCCATTATTTGCTCGGCTGTCATTTGTGCCATTATTTCACCCACTTTTGTTATTTTATTTTTCAAAAAAATAGTTCTTATTATTGAAATCTTTTCATAAATATACATGATAAATCGGTTTCTCATCAAAAATTATAGCATAACTATCCGTTCATTTACGTATCATTGTGAAACAAATGATGATTGATTCATTAAAATTTATTGGGAAGAGCGTAAGTTGGGGGACGTAGCTCCCTTACGTGGCGGTTTTGCGTTCAAAAGCTCTGAATTCAGAAACACTGGTGTACCAATTGTTAGAATTTCAAATATTCTTTCCAGCGGTGAGGTAGGTGGAGCTTTTGCATATTATGATGAACAGGATAAGGATGACAAATATATTCTTCCAGATAAATCAGCAGTCTTAGCCATGTCAGGCGCAACAACAGGTAAGGTATCTATACTATCTCAAACTTCTCATGACAAGGTTTATCAAAATCAGCGAGTTGGTTATTTTCAATCCGTAGACTGTATCGACTATGACTTTATTTCCACAATCGTCCGTTCAGAATTATTCATGATGCAACTTGAGTCTGTTCTAGTTTCAGGTGCTCAACCAAATGTCTCGTCAAAAGAAATTGATTCGTTTGACTTTATGATTCCAAAATTAGTTCAAGAACAACAAAAAATCGGCTCATTTTTTAAACAGTTAGACAATACTATCACTCTTCATCAGCGAGAACTATTTTAACCTATTAAAATAACAAAAACCTACCTGTTAGAGACCAGATAGGTAGCGCATAATTTTATCATTGTCTTGATTTTCAAGTTCCTGAATAATGTGAAGATAGATTTGTTGAGTTGTGGTCATATTTGCGTGGCCCAGTCTACGTGCAACACTAGCAATTGACACACCAGCAAATAAAAGTAACGAAGCATGTGTATGTCGCAATCCGTGTACAGTAATGATTGGTATACCAGTCTTTTTACAATACCTCCTCAACAAATTATTGACCGTTGAATTAAATACTCTTTCCTTAACAAAGATTGGTTCATTGTCAGGTAGATCTTTAATTAACTGCGCAAACTGCATCCCCGTCTTCCAATCGATTGATACATGTCTTTTTGAAGAAGCATTTTTTGTACCCATGAATCCTCCCTCATTTGTTTTATAATTCCATGTTTTCGTCACTGAAATCGTTTGGTTAAAGAAATTAAAATCCTCTGGTGTAAGTGCTAACGCTTCTGAAAAGCGTAAGCCTGTTTTTGCTATCAAAAGAATCAACCAATCAAAGCTAACTTGCTCGGTTAATTCCAGTGAGTCTAATAATTTTTGCAAATCGAATTGATTCAAGTACTTATCCTTTTTTGGACGTGGTGTCTTGCCTTTAATAACTACTTTTCTTGTCGGATCTGAAATAATGATTCGTTCATCCAGCGCATCTCTTAGTGCCCCTTTTAATTGATGGTGAAAGTCTAACGTTGTCTGTTTTTCATGTGTCATTGCGTATTGATTTAACAAGCTTTGATATGACTTTCGATCTAAATCTTGTAAAAATAAATCGGGGACCAATTCCCGAACCCATTTCAAACTCATTTTATACTTAGCCAACGTAACATCTCTCACCGCTCCTACCTTGTATAACTCAATCCACTCCGCATAATACTCATAAAATTTCACCTGATTTTCCATAGAAAAACCTCCACATAATTTTTGACCGAAGTCCATTCATTATGTAGAGGATAGTATGAAATAATTCAATCTATTTTTCTTTTATACGAACATTTTTTGCAACATACTTTTTTTCATTGATTTTAATTCATCAATTTTACGCTGATGAAGAGCGATAGTATCATCTAGTTTTTTGAAAAATGAACCGATCTTAGCTTGCTCATCACTCCCTGGTACGCTAATCGTAAATACATTCAGAAAGTCTTTTTGGACGTGCGGTATATTAGGCGTCCGATAATTGTTATAGATATTATCCTGGTGACGTTTCAAATATTGGTAAACAAATTTTGAGTTAGCAGAGGTCCTGTAAGCCTTGAGTGTAGAGCCTAAGGCCCCTTCAAATCCATGATAAACAGTTCCTGCTTTTGATCCATCCCAAAGAATTAAAATATCATCTAATGTTACATCTTTAAGACCGTTAGTTAATATTGCTTGGCCACCATTCAACCTTGATGTATCAAGATATTCAACATCTCCCCGTGCTAATTTTTCAAATTGAGCCTTACCTTTTATCTGCTTTTCAACGACATCCTTTAACTTACGCTCTTCCCAATCATCATTGAAACCAGCAAATCGTATTTCCGGAATTATTTCACCATTTTTGGGAAACATTTTTTGTAAAAAGCCTTTTTTCTGTTCATTTAGTAGATTTAACTTACGCTGATGAAGAGAGATAGTATTATCCAATTTTTTGAAGAATGAACCGATTTTTTGTTGTTCTTCTAATTTTGGATATAAAAGATTTACTTGTTTTAGATCAGAGTTATGCAGATGAACTACAGATTTTCCTTGAGCTCTCTTCGACATTTCTTGTTGTTGAGATCCATTAGAAATAGTTAAAGCTAAAAAAATAGAATCAATATAATTTACTGGTTTAATTATATTTAAATCTCCACCTAAAATTAGACCTGATTTACCAACAACTGAAGCTCTAGAAATATCTTCTGAAGATTCTCCTGATGCAGGTACTATGACTTCAGATCCTTCACTAATTATTGAGTTATCTTTCTTATTTACAAATGTATCTACTTTCTCAATAACTGTTTCATATTTTGTATATAAGCGACCATATAAAATTATTGGATCTCCAAATTCGACTAAATCATTTTTTGTATATCCATTGCCTTTTGAAAAACTAGCTAATTCACCTAACTTACGCTCTTCCCACTCATCCTCGTATCCTTTAAATCTCACACTTGGCGTTTTGCTTGGATTCATTCAAGCCCACCTCCATGTAACAATTGTCGAAATTGCGCGAGTTCTTTTTCAATTTCTGGACTAGTTGAAACGAGTTCATCAAAGAGAGTGGCTAATTCTTTTTCTGCTTGAGCTAATGAGTCGTTAGTAGCGGCTATTTCTTGTGCCAATTCTCCTAAGTGAATCGGTTCCTCCTCTTCAAAGGTATCAACGTAACGTGGAATATTTAAATTAAAATCATTTTCTTTGATTTCATCAAATGTTGCTAGGTGGGAATATTTTTCGATAGATACTCTTTTTTTGTACGTATCAATAATAGCTTCAATATGATTTGGTTCTAATACGTTTTGATTTTTCCCCTTGGTAAAATCATTTGACGCGTCAATAAATAAGACATCTTGGTTTGGTCGGTTTTTCTTTAAGATAATGACGGTCGTAGGAATAGATGTACTAAAAAAGATATTCGCCGGTAAGCCAATGACGGTATCAATCGCCCCATTTCTTAACAAAATTTCTCGAATTTTACCTTCTGCATTTCCTCTAAATAAGACCCCGTGTGGCAAAACAATCGCCATCACACCAGATTCTTTTAAATGGTAGTAGCCATGTAGTAAAAAGGCAAAGTCTGCTTTAGATTTTGGGGCTAATACACCATACATTGAAAAGCGCGGATCATCTAAAAAGCCTTTTTCACCTGACCACTTGGCTGAATATGGGGGGTTCATGAGTACGGCATCGAAGTTGGTCGGCTCTTCAATCGGCCAATCTCCATCTAGCGTGTCCCCATTGCGTAAATGCTGATTGGCACTATCGACACCATGTAAAATCATATTCATTCTCGCCAAATTAAATGTCGATGTATTCAATTCTTGACCGAAATAATTAATAAATCCTTTTTCATTTGAAAAGCGTCTGACATTCAGTAATAGCGAGCCAGATCCCATTGTCGGATCGTAGACGGAGAAGCCTTTTTGGTCTTCCTTTCCATCAATAGCAATACGAGTCATTAACTCAGAGATAGGCTGTGGTGTATAGAATTCACCTGCTTTTTTGCCCGACTCTGATGCGAATTGACTAATTAAATACTCATAGGCATCGCCTAGTATATCCCCTTGATGTGCCAAATCTAAGTCGGCTAATTCTTTCATCACATTTGCGATGGTTTGATTTTGTTTTTGTGGAGTGGCTCCTAGTTTTTTCGAATACAAATCCACATCTTCAAATAAGTTCTCGAATAGCTCATTGCTTTGTTCGATATTTCGAAAACCTTGCGCCAAATCCTCTAGCTGGAATTTTCCTCGGTAGACATCGTGAACTAACGCTGTAAATGTTAGTGATGGTTCAATTAAATAAGAAAACTCATCCTTTAACGCATAAATCAAATCGTCTTTGACTTCTCCGTCGTCCATAGCCTTTGTGAAAATCACTTGTGCTTCTTCCAGGTCACTTGCGCTCTCCTCTAATATATCGACCGCAAAGACCAGCATTCTATCGGATAGATATTTATAAAAGACGATTCCTAATAAATAATTTTTGTACTCGTTGGCATCCATTTTTGATCGTAAGATATCTGCCGAACTCCATAAAGCTTGATATAGATTTTTTGAATTTTGATTGCTTACCACAGCTATCGCTCCTCTACAACGTATGTTTATATCTTTATTATCCTATTTTAGATATCATATTCCTAGAATTATTTTGCGTATTTCACGTATTTTTTAATTTACTAGGACAAGGGACTGACTTTCGTCAAGCATTCTGCTTCTCTCGCACCTTTCGTCACTCTGCCAATTGCTTCTAGCCGCTATTTTTCATGCGATCTTGTATAATAAATATATATTGACAAACTACTAGGAGGGTTCTTATGCCAAAAGTTGCGACCAATCAATCCAAACAAGATAAATTATACGAGCGGACCTTAAAAACAATCGGTGCGGTAGCAAAGTTGCCTATCATCCGCGTAAACCGCAAAAAATTTTTGAAAGAGCAGTTTGCAGGCTCACCTGATTTAGACAAAATTCTAAAATATGGACCGCAATCAGTCTATTCTTCGACGGATTTACGTCAAAAAGCGACAGAAATTATCAAAAGTAGTACAAAAAAAACATCTATAGCAAGTTTTGCGGCAGGGATGCCTTCTAACCCATTGATTATGTTAGCGGCTGGTAGTGCAGACGTGGCGCAATATTTTGCCTTTGCAATTAATATGGCGCAGCAGATTGCGTATTTATTTGGTGAGGAAGATTTGTTTACGAGTAAGACGGATGAGCTTTCAGAAGAAGCAAAGTTACGTATTATTGCCTATCTTGGTGTGATGTTTGGTGCTGGTGGTGCGGCCTTCTTGGTCTCGAAAGTATCTAAGCAAGCCGGTGAGCATTTAGGCCAACGCATCGCGACAAAGACTCTCAGTCAGACGACTTGGTTTCCATTAGTGAAGAAAGTCGGCGCCAAAATTGGCCAAAATATCACCCAGGAATCCGTCCAAAAGACTGTGACTAAGTCAGTGCCTATCATTGGTGGTGTCATTTCTGGCGGCTTGACGTATGTGACGTTCATTCCTATGGGTAATCGCTTGGCAGATGCCTTTGTCATGCACCTCGACGGGACGTTTGAAGATAGCCCGACGACACTGATGAAAAAGCAACACTTTCTCGATCGATTCAAACGACGCCAAAAACCAGCGAATGAAGTAATCGAAGGTGAATTCAAAGTACTACCCCTTGAAGAAGAAAAAGAATAGTATCCAAAAAGGTGTGACAAAAGCGATTAGCTCCGAGCAATCAATCAGAAATCGTAAAAATTGCTCCTCAAATTTTTTAAGAGTTTTGATTGATTGTCGAAAGAGCTGCTTTTACTAATCTATTCAAGTTATGGGAGTGTGACGGACGTTTGTCACACTCCCTTTTCTCATCAGGTGTCCCAAATGATTTTTTTCGCAAAACTCTCATCCATTTTTTATCTTATTTTTGAAATATTCGCTATAATAAGAGTGAAACATCTATAAAGGAGGATATACATGACTGCATTTGAACATTTTTATGAATTTTTCGTGCCGGATCATTACCAATTATTCTTTGATATTGACCGTGCCAAGAAAGAAATAACCGGCAAAACGACGATTACTGGGACTGCCAAGCAAGCAGATATCGCCATTCACCAAAAAGATTTGACGATAGCGTCTGTGGAAGTCAACAATCTTGCGGCTACCTATACAGTGGACGATGAAAAAGAAGCCATCCGTATCAGCTTACCAGAAGCTGGCGAAGTGACAATCACGATTGCTTACAAGACCAAGCTGACAGATACCATGATGGGCATCTACCCGTCTTATTACGAAGTAGATGGCGTCAAAAAGCAATTGATTGGTACGCAGTTTGAGACCAATTCTGCCCGTCAAGCCTTTCCATGTGTGGACGAGCCTGAAGCGAAAGCGACATTTGCTGTATCGATTCGTTACGACGAGCACGAAGGTGAAACAATTCTTGCCAATATGCCTGAGACCAAGTGTGTCGATGGGGTGCATTATTTTGATACGACCGTTAAGATGTCGACGTATTTAGTAGCATTTGGCTTTGGTGAACTGCAAGGCAAGACTGCGACAACGAAAAGTGGCGTGAAAGTTGGCGTCTTTGGTACGTATGCGCATGCTGCGAAAGAGTTAGACTTTGGCTTAGATATTGCGACTCGTGCCATCGAATTCTACGAAGACTTCTTCCAAACTCCATATCCACTGCCACATTCTTGGCAATTGGGCTTGCCTGACTTTTCAGCCGGTGCGATGGAAAACTGGGGTCTAATCACATATCGTGAAGCGTATTTATTACTTGATCCAGATAATACGAGCCTGACAACGAAGCGTGCTGTAGCGACCGTCATTGCGCATGAAGTAGCACACCAATGGTTTGGTGACTTGGTAACAATGAAGTGGTGGGATGATTTATGGTTAAATGAAAGTTTTGCCAATATGATGGAGTATGTCTGTGTGGATGCCATCGAGCCTGACTTACACGTATGGGAAAGCTTCCAGACCAAAGATGTACCCGCAGCTCTTCACAGGGATGCAACCGATGGCGTACAGTCCGTCCACGTCGCTGTCGAAGATCCTGCCGAGGTCGATTCCTTATTTGATGCGGCCATCGTCTATGCAAAAGGGGCGCGGATGTTAGTGATGGTGCGTGCTTTAATTGGTGATGATGCATTACGTCAAGGATTAAAGGCATATTTTGCCAAGCATCAATACGGCAATGCGACGGGTGCTGACTTATGGACTGCCCTTGGTGATGCGTCTGGTATCGATGTCGGTGCAGTGATGCATTCTTGGCTTGAACAACCGGGCTACCCTGTCGTCAAAGCCTCAGTGCAAAATGAAGAACTCATCCTTACCCAAAATCAATTTTTCATCGGTGAAGGCTCAGATCAACAACGCATCTGGCAAATTCCTTTAGCAAGCAATGCAAAAGACGTCCCTGAATTGATGACTGAGCGCACACTATCATTAGGAAACTATACTGAATTGCGTGCCAAAGCTGGCGAACCTTTCCGCTTAAATGTCGGCAATAATTCTCATTTTATCGTCCAATACGATGACACCTTATTAGCAGATATTTTGTCTCAAGTCAGTGACTACGATGCCCTAACTCAATTGCAACTTTTACAAGATTTGCAGTTATTGGCTAGTGGCCGTTATGTATCGTACGCAACACTTGTACCGTTATTGTTTCAATTTGCGGACAGCACGCATGCGATTGTCAACCAAGCACTCTATAATATCGCAGATGAATTTGATTTATTCGTTGAGCCAAATACTGAGGAAGAAGCCAACTTAAAACAGTACTATCATAAACTAAGCCATAAAAACTATACACGCTTAGGTTGTGTACCAAAAGATGCCGATACCCATGATGACCAATTAAGTCGTCCACTTGTGATCCAAGCAGCTCTTTATGGTGGCAACAAAGACGCAATCACTGAAGCGCACGACCTATTCACTGCTCATAAAGATGCGATTATTGATTTACCGGCAGCAGTTCGTGCAGCAATCTTACTGAACGAAGTCCGCGAATATGGCAGTGAAGCATTGTTTGAATCATTCTTACAAGCTTACCGTCGTTCTTCCGACGCTAACTTTAAGCAAAACTTGCAAGTAGCCATGACTCAATCCAAAGAACCTGTCATCTTGGAAGCGATTGTCGCAAAATTCAAAGAAGCCGATACCATCAAACCACAAGATTTGCGCGGTTGGTTCTACGGCGTGCTAGCTAACCCATTAGGTGAACAGCTAGCGTGGGATTGGATTCGCACGAACTGGCAATGGTTGCTTGATACTGTTGGTGGGGACATGTCATTTACGAGTTACATCCAAATGATTGCCCGCGTCTTCCGCACATCTGAACGACTAGCGGAGTACAAAGCATTCTTTGAACCAAAATTAAACACACCAGGATTAACCCGCGAGATCACAATGGGTATCAATGTCATCACCAGTCGCGTGTCCTTGATTACAGCCGAAAAAGAAGCTGTAAATAAATCTATAGCTAGAGAAATTTAAAAAAAGTGTTCCAAAAGCTCTTAGCAACAAGTTCAAAGATTGTTTGACTTGTTGCCGAGAAAGCTGCTTTAAAACATCGCTTATTGAGAGTACGATCAAAAGCCAAAAAATCCAGAAGCTGTTTTTTAAACTTCAGGATTTTTTGGCTTTTTGCTTGCAACTGAATATTTCTCTTTCACTCACTTTCTAGCTTATATTTTTACTTAGCTCAGCTTTGCGACCGATCTTTTTAAATGCTCTTCGACTAGGTAGGCCGTCTCTTCGATGGACTTATCGGTTACGTCAATCACCTGCGCCTGATACTTTTTAAAGATGGATTGTGCATACGCTAGCTCTCTTCTTACCTTTTCGACATCGGTATAACTTGTCGTGTGACCCAAGCCAAGTGATTCTAAGCGATTGCTGCGAATTTTTACTAATTTTTCCGGTTGACAAATTAGCCCAATTATCCGATCTGAATCGACTTGATCTAGCACTTGCGGCACCGGGACTTCGGGTATCAGCGGGAGATTGGCAATCTTATGTCCCCGATTTGCTAAGTACATACTTAGTGGTGTCTTGGATGTACGAGAGACTCCAAGGATGACCGCATCGGCTGTAAGAAAGCCTTGGGGATTCTTACCGTCATCATACTTTACGGCAAACTCAATAGCAGAAATCCGCTGAAAATACTCGGTATCTAGCTTATGTACGATGCCAGGCTTTTCAATTGGTTGCACATGTAATTTCTCCTCAATCATAGAAAAAAACGGTTGCATTAAATCATAATAGGCTAAGCTTTCACTTAGACTATACTCTTTCGCTACTTGTGCCAAACGTCGATTGACTAATGTACTAATAACGATCGCATCTTCTTTCTTGGCATCTTTAAGAATGCCAACTAATTCTTGCTCATCCGTGACAAATGGAAATCGATACGCGTTACGGAATGCTACATCTGGGTATTGAACCATGACGGCACCAATGAGTTTTTGAGATGTCTCTCCTATCGAATCTGAAATAGTATAAATGGCAATTTCTTTATTCATTATACTCGCTCCTATCGTTTTAATTCTGCTTCTCTTGCACGTTGAATGAGGTAATTGAGGATTTTTGTTTTGGTTATTTTGCCGATGACTTTGGCGTGGTTGTCTTCGGATACGACCGGTAAGGAATCCACCTCAAAATCTTGTAAAATACTAGCTGCTTCTAAAATATCCATATCCTTGGTCGCTACCTTAATATGCGGCACCCGAGTCATGCAGATGGCGACAGGTGTTTGGTCAATGTTGGTATTCAAGGATGCTCTCAATAAATCCTTGCGCGACAATACTCCGGCCAACTCTTGACTCTCATCAATTACATACAATGACCCGACATCATACATAAATAGCGTGGTGATAGCATCACGAATCGTCGTATCTTTCGTCACCAGTAATGGCGGCACCATCAATTCGTCTATTTTGGTTCGAAAACTATCAAAAAAGAAAAACGTCTCTACTGCACTACCCAAATACGTGTAGCCAACTTTTGGTGTTGCCTGCAACAATCCGATAAGGGTCAAAAAAGTTAAGTCTGAACGTAAGGTTGCTCGGGATACTTCCATCAATTCTGATATTTTTTCTCCGCTGACCGGTTGATAGGCTTTTACTATTTCAATAATTTTCTCTTGTCGATCGGTTAATTTCATGCCAACCTCCATTATTTACTTTTTTATTATTCTCATTATACAACGAATAATAAATGATTCAACTAAAAAATATCATACATACACCTATTGACAATATATATGACACATATTAAGATACAAATATAATGAATGTGTCACATATTTAGTCAGGAGGCAGAAAGCATGCAATTCATTTATGATTTTGAAGAAGGACGACGGACAGATAAAGGTTTACTTGGTGGCAAGGGTGCAAACTTAGCAGAAATGACGCACTTAGGATTACCCGTTCCACCTGGATTTACGATCACGACAGAGTGCTGCATGACTTACCTAGCAGACGAATCATTTTTCGATACTCAATTAAAAAGCTCAATTATGAATGCGGTTCACAAATTAGAAAATAAAACCCACAAATCATTTACCAATACAATCGATCCACTCCTTGTTTCTGTTCGGAGTGGCGCAAAATTTTCCATGCCTGGAATGATGGACACGATTCTAAATTTAGGTTTAAATGATCAACGAGTGAAGGCCTTCGCACAAACGACGTCTTTGGCTTTTGCTTATGACTGTTACCGCCGTTTATTGCAAATGTATGGCGATGTTGTCTTTGGTATTCCTAAAGAAGAATTCTATGACTTATTGTCCAATGCCGAACAAGCATTGGCTAAAAAAACTGATTCATTCACCCTGCGTGAACAAGAAGAAGTCATTCAATCATATAAGGAAAAGTTTTTCTCTCGCAACCTGGTCTTCCCTCAAGATCCTTACGAACAATTATTCGAAGCGACGAAGGCTGTTTTTCGCTCATGGAACAATCAACGTGCCAACGTCTACCGCGAATTAAATCATATCCCGCATAATCTAGGAACCGCGGTCAATGTACAAAGTATGGTCTTTGGGAATAGTGGTGATCAAAGTGGTACCGGAGTAGTCTTTACCCGCAATCCTGCTACCGGTGAGGGTCACTTATTCGGTGAATTTTTACTCAATGCACAAGGTGAAGATGTCGTTGCCGGTATTCGCACGCCAGCACCTATCGCCGAATTGAAAGATCAAATGCCAACCGCTTATGCAGATTTTGTTCATTACGCAACAGTCTTGGAGGATCATTACAAAGATATGCAAGACATTGAGTTTACTATTGAAAATGAGCATCTATATATTTTGCAGACACGTGACGGAAAGCGTACCGCGAAAGCTGCGTTAACAATTGCTTTGGATTTAGTAAAAGAAGGTATTATTTCCAAAGAGACCGCACTAAATCGCGTCTCACCTGAAATGATTGACCAGTTAATTCATCCAGTTTTTGATAGCAATGCTCTAAAAGATGCCGAATTAGTAGCCGCGGGGTTACCAGCTAGTCCAGGTGCTGCGACAGGGGTAATTGTTTTTACGGCAGAAGCAGCGAAAGATTTTTC
The DNA here is from genome assembly GCF_023743875.1 of Enterococcus italicus. Lineage (NCBI taxonomy): Bacteria > Bacillati > Bacillota > Bacilli > Lactobacillales > Enterococcaceae > Enterococcus > Enterococcus italicus. The sequence goes on along the minus strand of NZ_JAMRVB010000001.1, from coordinate 416,257 downwards.
TAATATGGGACAAAAAGTCATTCTCGTGCGCCAAGAAACCTCGCCGGAAGATATCGAGGGGATGATTGTCAGTGAAGCGATTGTGACTAGTCGTGGTGGGATGACTTCTCATGCTGCGGTCGTAGCACGAGGTATGGGAACATGCTGCATTACTGGATGTGAGGCATTGACAGTTGACGAACAAAACAAACAAGTCAAATGTGGGGAGTTACTTTTTACTGAAGGAGATATTTTTTCCGTTGATGGCACTTCTGGCAAGATTTTCTTAGGAGAAATTCCCACTGTCATCGCCGAAAACAATGAGGAGTTGAAGCAATTATTGACCTGGGCAGATGAAGTCGCTCAACTAAACGTGCGGGCAAATGCCGAAACAGTATTAGATTTAACAACGGCGATGGATTTTGGCGCAACAGGAATCGGTCTAGCTCGCACGGAGCATATGTTCTTTGGAGCTGAGCGAGTGCTCGAAATGCGACGCTTAATACTAGCAGACAGTGACAAAGAAGCACAAGATGCCCTAGAACGATTGCTCACCTTCCAAGAAGAAGATTTTTATCAAATGTATCAGATTGTTCAAGATAAGCCCATGGTCATTCGCCTACTCGATCCGCCCATGCATGAGTTTCTCCCTCATGAGCCAAATGACATACGTCAACTGGCATTAAAGCTAGGAAAATCGCCTTTACTTGTAGAAGAGCAAATCCGTCGCTTGCAAGAAGCAAATCCGATGCTCGGTCATCGCGGCTGTCGACTAGGAATTACGATGCCGACCATTTACCAGATGCAAGTACGCGCCATTTTCAAGAGTGTCATTCGTCTCCAAAAAGAAGGACAAGCGATACTGCCAGAGATCATGATTCCTTTAATTGCGGAAAAAGAAGAGCTAGTGTACATTAAACAATTTTTGACTTCGACCATCGAACAAGTATTTGCACAAGAAGGTGTCGAGCCCTTACCGTATGAGCTTGGCACGATGATTGAATTGCCTCGTGCATGTTTTATTGCAGATGAATTAGCGAAAGAAGCTGACTTTTTCAGTTTTGGTACCAATGATTTAACGCAAATGACGTATGGCTTTTCGCGTGATGATATAGGTAAATTTATTAATACTTACACGGAAAAAGGCATTATGCAAAGTGACCCATTCCAGCATCTAGATCAAAATGGTGTAGGATCTCTCATTCGAGTTGCCGTAGAAAAAGCCCGTCAAACGAAGCCAGAAATGTGTATTGGTGTTTGTGGTGAAGTCGGTGGCGATCCAGACTCCATTCGCTTTTTTGCTGAAACAGGTGTTGATTATGTTTCCTGTTCCCCTTTCCGCATCCCAGCTGCGCGCTTAGCCGTTGCTCAAGCAGCTATAAATTAAACGTTAGACTTTCTCGACTACAAGAATAAGACCAGAAATACCAGAAGTTCTTTCTCAAACTCTTGGTGTTTCTGGTCTTTATCTGTAATTCATTTCGTCAGAGCTTCGATTTTATTTTTTCGGTGCACGATAACCAGCTGCTTGTGCTTCACTGACGGTTTTAAACCATGCTTCAGGGTTGGTTGTTTTGTCATAATACGTTGACCCTGGTAGGTGATAAATCTTGTTCTTCGACCCCTTAATCAGACCTTGCCCCGTCGCAGGATCGGCATATTGTGTTTCTCCACTTGCGGCTGCTGGTTGAGTTGTTGTTTGAGTTGTTGTTTGAGACGTTGTCTGCTCTTGTGTGGACTGTTCTGTTTCCTCACTACTTACGACACTTGACCCATCCGCATAATTTACTGTCACGCCATCTTGGACATTAAAAATATACACATGGAATTTTATTTCATCACTTGAAATCGATTGTGCTTCTAGCTCTACCCCACGTGCCAATAACTCATTGCCCCGAAAAATTGGCGTCACGCGATACCGGACATAATTATCCGAGCTTTTTTCAAGATATGTCTTGATATCCATTTCAAACCGCAGCATCTCTGGCGAATTTAGTTGACGCGTGCCGGTGATTAAATTTTTCCAGTTGGCATTTTCTCCTGACAATGCCCAGCCAATTAGATGCGAACGATTATATAAATAGCCATCTTTGATTTTTTTATTTTGCCAGCCAGTCGGAGAGACCGATGAAATATCGCCTCGCTTGCCAGTCGGCATGAGACTTTGATTGAGCATCGCATCGGCCAAGGTCGCTCGATTCAATGTGTCAAGATCTCCATACGATTCCCAAGCACCATCTTTTACTGATAGATCTGTAGTGGTAAAGAGTGGTACGTTATTATTGATTTCAATGGTTTGTGTGCCAGCATAGTCTTTTGCGGCAAGGTCTTGTATTATCTGCGTCCGTGTTGCGGAAATTGCTTCTTGCTCTTTTTTCTCTTCGGCTGTGGTATTTGTTGTTTGAGTCTTGGTGCTTTCTTTGGTTGTCACTTGTTCAGTCTGGGTAGTTGTCGATTCCGTCGATCCCTCAGCGCTACTACAGCCAGCTGCCGTCCCCAAGACAAGTGCCATCACTGCCAAAAAGAACCCCATCTTTTGCACTCTTTCCCTTTTCATCTCCATCTCTCTCCTTTTCTTATTCCATTTTTATTATTTGCTTGAATTTGTCACGAGTCAATGATAACTGCGTATATATATTGATCGAAACAAAAAACGTATAGCTCTTCACCGTTTAAGATAAAAAGTCATACGTTTTTTAACTATTTTAGTTAGCTTTTTTAAACATTGCCCGAATAACTAATGATAAGATAAATCCGACAATTGCGACCACAGTGGCTACAATGAAGGCTGAATGGTACGCTTGAACGCCCGCCGTTTGATCGACAAATCGAGCTGCGATTTGTGGGCCAAAAAATGCACCAATTGAGTACCCGAAGAACATGATACCATAGTTCACACCAGAGTTTTTCATACCGAATGTCTTACTTGTTAATGGTGGGAACACGACAAGTACACCACCGAATGATGCACCTAAAATGATAATGCTCGTTTCCAATCTGGTGCACTTGCTTCATTAACTATTTCTGATGCCACTGTTTCACCTTGGAACTGGGAAGCTACATCGAGAGAAGATCCTCAGTACCATTCGATGCAGATGCTTATTTCCTCGGTGGTACGAAAAGTTCATTGTCCCTACCTAGACTTCATCAATTTTCATACGATGGCGATGCTTCATGGCACAAACCACTAGCAATGGCCATTAAACTAGTTGATCCGCAGTTGCCACATAAAATGCAATTAAAACATTTTGTCCAAGTCATCGAAGGTAACGAAAGTCCAATTGTAACACCTGCGGACAATGTCAAAACTTTAGAAACAGTAATGGCTATTAAAGAAGCAACAAAAACAAGAAATTTAATAAAACTTTCTTAATAGCAAAAAAGCTAATCGAAATTGACGGGTGATCCTATCAATTCTGATTAGCTTTTTTAATAGACATACACTTTTTATGAATTTTTTTCTCAACACGAATTTGGCCACGAAATATTCAAAAGGTGAATTATAATTTTTCTCATACTCAATATGGCATTCAAAACAAAAAAAGCCTCTCTCCTATGAGAAAAGGCTTTGAAATCACTGGTATACCAACGATTTACCCTGTCAAAATTATTTTGCAGCGTTGTCGTCTTTGAGACCGTATTGAGAGCTGGATTGCTTTCTGGTGGTACCTGATAGTCAGAAAACAGCTTAGATATGGGATTATTGACAAATTACAAAATCTAATACACCACAGTAAATTTTGATTGAGAAGGTCAAAAGTATGGTCAAAAAATACTCGCCAGTATATTGTCTTATTCTTTCGACAATAGAATACTATCGTTTCTAGCATATTGAGAAATCGAATGAATATTTTGCATTTAATAAGATAGCCAGTAAAAAAAATCTTTTAAAGCATATAATTAGTATTGATAAGCTAACTCATTCCCAAAAATAATCCGCTTTTTTAATAAGTGCGTCATAAATTAATTGTTTATTTTCGTCAACTTTTAAAAATTCTTCAGCAGTACTTTCAAAATAAGCTAAAAGAGCCTCCTTTTCTTTCAATTCATCAACTACCCAAGGTTGTAATAAATACGGAAATTTAGCAGTATTTAAGTTGGATACCATATATTGATTAGTTGCTTTTCCTATAATCATTTCACTTTCAATTTTTCTTACAGCTCCATCATTGATAGGTAACAAATTCGTATAATTTTCATTTTCAAATAAACTTAATACAATACATATCTCATATGGACTTAACTTTCTTAGTCGTTTTTCAGCAGTTTTATAAAATTGTTTTATATTCTTTTTTTTCAATAAGAAGTTAAATATTTGGATAATTAAAGTAACAGTTAAAATAGCTGACGACACAATGAAAACTAATCCAATTATGAATCCGTATTTATTAACAAAAAATGTTAGATGAAGTTTTTTTAGAAATTCAATTGGTAAGAGAAGCATTAAACCACTTGATAAGGACAGTGCTGATAATATTTTAATTGGTAGATTCAATATATCTACGATATTTAAGTTCACTCTCAAATCAATCCCCCTGATCTCACTATACCCTAAATACTATTTTTAATATAAATTATTCCATTACATCAAAGTTCATATTTAATCAAATCTCTAATGATCTGATCAATCATTAAGAACGACTGATCTATTATTGATATCAAAGAATTAAAATCTATCATAGTACAATATTCTAGCATTTCTTCAAAATAATGAAGCGAATCATTAAATATAGATATTGGAACATCCTGAATGTCGTAGTGAAATATATTATTTCTCAACTTGTTTTCAAAAGTGAAGATTCTCTCCTTTTCTTCAATTATATTTTTTATATTACTAATTTGATTTTTATTAATATTGTATGAATACCTTTTTATTATTAAAGATAAGCAATTAACACTAACAAGGTAAGTTTGTAATTTTGATCTGAAATACAATGCTCCGGACGTCTGAAAAACAATAGGTAGCACCTTATTTACAAAATTATTTTGACAAAGTATATTGAATAAAAATAATTGAGTATTTGTAGGTAAACAGGGTAAACAACCACCCAATAGATTTTTTCTTTGTTCGTCATAAAAAAAATAATCATGATGACTAAGTCTATTTAATTCTAAAATTAAGGTCTTCTTTTTATCGATACCACTTTGAAAGGACGGAGTCACCACACAATTAATCAATGATGCTATACATTCAGAGTACTTAGTCAAAAAAAGAGCTGAATTCTTTTGTAAATTAGTTAATGATGTCGCAGAATTAAAATCTATTATTTTTTCTAAATAGATACTAAGTTGACTTGTATTTCCATAAGGAATACCATCCAATGTAAATACGCCTAAATCTCTCTGCCCAAATAACTCAACAAATTTTCTCTGTATAAAATTGTATTCCGTTTTTAATAAATATAGCCTTTTCAATCCATCATCTTGAAGCTTATTATTAATTTTATTTTGCTTCTTATCCGAATATAATTTATAACTGACTCGTGTTGACTTTACAAGTTTATCGAAAGAAATATTTTCAATAAAAGAAAGTTCCATGTCTATATTTTGTGATTGAAAGAATGATAACCAGCCATCACAGACCGAGGATAAGAATGGTATTATAGAAATGCTAAGTTCCTCCTGCTGTTTGAATCTTGAATTAACTAATTGATGAATAATTTGTTTTGCTTCAGCAGATTCTTGCGAAAGCAATATGAACGAAACTTTTTGTAAAGGTTCTATAATTATATACTCCCCTTCGATTCCTATATTTACCAGTGTTTTCGGTAAAATTTCCATCATGAATACACTAGAATAACTGTAAACGCCGAATAAAATAACCAATTTTATTTTTACCTCAGTAAAAATATTTATATACCCTAGCGTTCTTTACTTAACATTTTTCCTATATATTAATTTTCAAAGAAGAAGCAAGCGTATTTTTTAGACTCTCAATCTATAAAACTCCTTTTATATCAAGGAGTTAGGAGTATCCATATTACATCAAAATCAATTAAAAAGGATTTCTGTGGACAATAGTTAAACCAATTTGAACCACGATGGTTACAGTTGAATAAAAAATTTACTATGTTATATATACTTTTATTTACCATAATCGGAGATTATTCTACTTAAATTATTTAACATAGGGCGAAAATTTTCAAAATCTATATTTTCAAAATTATCTAGCACATATTTCGAAAAAATCTCTTTTCCATAGAAATTATTCTTTTCAGATATGCTTTTCTTTGAAAAAGATTTTCCTCCAATTTTGTGTTCTAACGTTTTTTTATCAAACAAATCCTCTATCTCGTTTTCTTCGGCTTCGCCAATTAATTGATTTGTTAATACATATAAGTTTTCTGTAACTCTTAATGATCCATTATCTTTTAATGATTGCATATTTTTCTTTTCGTTAATGTAATTAATAAATCCCCTCAATGGTTTTTTATCATTATTAAGTTCATTATCAAAAATGAAAAACGTTGGATTACTAGGTTTACTTGTACTTAAAAAATTGAAATATTCAAGATAATTAGGGTATAATTTATTGTTCTTATCACTAAAAAAATTATACAAATTTTTCATAGCATCAGCACCGTCAATGGGTAAATTAAAAAAATACTTTAATCTAGAGATATCTTTATTTCCCTTTTTATTGACTCTTTTCAAAAAATGCACCTTAAATTTATAGTCATTTCCATTCTTTTCAATTAGGATAGGATAATCCTTATACATTTTTTTCAATGCTGCTTTTAAATACCTTATATCTGTTTTTCCTTCAGTTACTATGGTGGGGATCTCATTACCATAAAAATATTTGTAGTACAAAAATTTTTGATATTCTTTTTCTCTTGAGTTTAAATTTAGTAACATTATTTGATGATTATTTTCTACTTTTATAGTTGATAAAAGAAATTTTTGGTACTCTATATTATTTTTGTTTAACGAAATTTCATACTCTAAACCATTGTTATACTTATCTAATTGGTTTATAAATGCAAATCTACCTTCTAGTTGATTTATAGTGCCACTCTCACCATCTATCAGAAATTCTCCAGTTGTATAGAGTTTATGGGCCATCGCTCGGGTATTTTTATAAAACTCTTTGGATACATTCAGCTTTTTATTCACAGTTAGACCAGTAACTTCTTGGCGTGAATTACTAAACTGCAGTCTAGTTTTTTTAGCATTTATTTTGAATCCAGCACGAATTATTTCTTTCTCAAGTTTATCTAAAAAAAACTGTTCTTCATCAACAAACGAAGAACTATTCGTTGAAAAAGTTAAATCATCCGCATACCTTGTATAGTCTAATCTATATTTTTTAGCTAACTTCAAAAGCCTAAAATCCAATATCCTACATATTAAATTAGAAATTATTGGTGACGTAGGTGCTCCTTGGGGCAATCTTCCTTTATAACAAACTAAACGAGCAATAACTAGAGCAACTTCCTTTGGAACTTTAAAATTTTTATTCTTTTCAAAAAAAGCCTTTCACTCGGCCAAAATGAATACTTGGAAAAAAATCTTCCAAATCTAAATTTAGCACTATTTTTTTATTTCTATGTATTTTAGCATTAGTAATGATACTTTTACTTTCTTCAAAACCATGTGAAATATTAGGTTTAGTATTATTTAATCTCCATGATTTTTTTTGATTAGCCCATAACAAAATAGCTAGACGTTTTTGCACAAATTTCAACTCATCATTAGGAGCATCTATTTCTCTCTTATCACCATTTTTTTTGAGTATGCTAAATGTATGATAAGCATTCTCTGGACCCTTTTCTTCCTTGTTATAAAGTAAATATGTCATATTTTTTTTAGGAATATTCAATAATTTGAATAAATCATCTTGAGTCTTAATATCAGTGAAACTAGCCATAGTATCCTCCTACAAAAAGAATCGTGCGTGGCTACTCATTAGGCCCACTGCGTAGAAAAAGGATCATAAATTGCGGATTACTAAGGCTATTCTCCCTAGCAATTTTGTCAAAACTTGCGAAACACAAGTACAAAATCTAGCCACACACTATTAAAATTTTATTTGAGACCCCATCAAAAGTCAATAGCTGATAATTCTCTAAACAATTTATCAGTTTATCTTCAGATGCTGTTTTTATAAGTTTGAAAATATACACCATCACATATAGAATCTGATAACAGAAATAAAAGTGATCTCTAGTATTCACATTTAGCTACTATCTGAAGTAGATATGAACTTTGACAATCAGACAAAATTTTTAACCCTCACTTTCAAAGAAAACATTCAAGATATTGCCTATGCGAATAATGAATTTAAAAAATTTATCAAACGACTAAACTACGAACTCTATCACACAAAAAAAGCAAACCTAAAATACCTTGCCACGTGGGAAAAACAAGAACGAGGTGCAATCCATTATCACATTATCCTGTTTGACTTTCCTTTTGTCTCCGTCAATCGCCTTACAACCATCTGGGGACATGGATTTATCAAAATAAACAAGATTGATGTAGATAGTATCGAAAATCGTGGACGCTATATCAGTAAATATTTCAATAAAGACTTGGATTTGAAGGAACACAAGAAAAAGGCGTTCTTCAAATCGCGTAACCTCAAAGTGCCCAGCGTAACAAAACAACTCGTGGATCAACCCTTTGATACCACAAATCAAGGCGTCCTTTATACCAATGAGTATCTCGTAAGACGTCCAATATTTTGCAGTACGATAAAATGAAGGTGGAACTCCTGAACAAGTGATGGATTTTCAGGAAAGCATTGTTCGCTATACAAAAATAAAAAAATGAATATTGAAAGTAGGTAAAAATATGACTGTTACAGTACCGATTGAATTCAATCAAGAAATAATTGAAGAGCTTGTTCAATTAACAAAGCAAAAAATTGAGGAAGAACAAACGCAACAACCAAACTTAAACGAGTTGCCTCCCTATCCAACACGAAAACAGTTAAAGCAACAACTAAAGATTGGCGATACTCGCCTCAATAATTGGATTGATCATGGGTTAAAAGTCATTCCTTTTGGTAAAGAAACTCGATTTGACCGTGAAGATGTAAAACTTTATTTAGACAGTCTAAAAATCTAACCTTGACTTACTTGTTTTCGCTGACTATGATACCGATAAGAAAGGAGCATATCTTCTCTTTGATATACTGGCGAATGAATCAAGGGAGAAATTTATGATAAAGAAATATAAAAAGAAAAATGGCACAATCGCCTATATGTTTAAAGCATATCTCGGCATTGATCCGGTTACAGGAAAAAAGAAATACACCACCAAACGTGGTTTTAAATCACCACAAGAAGCCAAGAAAGCTTATAATCGCTTGATGGTACAAGTAGAAGAAAATGATGTGGTGACAAATTCACAACGTCTTTTTTCAGAATTGGCAGATGAATGGTTTGAGCAATATAAAAACACGGTTCGTGAAAGTACCTATGTCGCCCAAAAATTGGCTTATAAAAAGCACATCTTTCCTCTTTTTGGAAATTTGAAAATCTCGAGAATTTCAATTCCTTATTGTCAAAAACAAGTAAATCACTGGTATAGCTATTACAAAAAATATTCCAACTTAATTGGTTTGACTTCATCTGTTTTCAAGTATGCTTTGAGTTTACGGCTCATCCGAAGTAATCCCATGGATGCTGTGATTCGTCCTAAACGTAAGAAACGGATTGACGAAGAGCGCTATTCTGCACCCTACTATGAAAAGGAAGAACTATTGGAATTCCTTGAAATTGCCAAAAACTATCCTGATCCAATTTATCCGATTTTTCGAATCTTAGCTTTTACCGGGTTACGGAAAGGTGAATTATTAGCTTTACGTTGGAAAGACATTGATTTTGAGAAAAGAACACTCTCTGTTAAACAAACGCTGGCCACATGTGATAAATGGGAAATCAAATTTCAAGTTCCCAAAACAGAAAAGAGCCTTCGAACAATCTCGATAGACTCTGAAACCTTACAAGTAATAAAACGATGGCAATTAAGGCAAAAAGAATATTTTCTAAAAATAGGAATTAAACCGGCAAAGAATGGTGAACAACTCCTATTTGTATCAGAAGAAAACAAGCCACTTTATTTAGACTATGTAAATCACAACTTGAAAATCATCATAAATGAAAATAACTTAAAACGTATCACACCTCATGGTTTTCGTCATACCCATTGTAGTCTGCTATTTGAATCCGGAGCTTCTCTTAAAGAAGTTCAAGTTCGGTTAGGACATACAGATATTAAAACGACTATGGATATCTACACCCATGTCACGAAAAGACAGACAGGAGAAACGGCAAATCGTTTTGCGCATTTCATGAGTTCCACAGAGGAAAAACAAGGAAGTTTGCAGAAGGTCAAAAGTATGGTCAAAAGCGAAAAAAAGCAGACTATCCCTATCAGATAGTCTGCTAAATGTTGATATATCAGCGTTTTTCTTATTGTGCAGCGTTTGCGTCTTTGAGACCGTATTTTTTGTTGAAACGATCCACACGTCCGTCTGCTTGAGTGAACTTTTGACGTCCAGTATAGAATGGATGTGAGTCAGAAGTTACTTCGACACGGATTACTGGGTAAGTATTCCCGTCTTCCCATTCAATTGTTTCACTTGAGTGTTTTGTTGATCCTGATAAGAATTTGAATCCTGTTGTAGAGTCTAAAAAGACTACTGGATGGTATTCTGGATGGATATCTTTTTTCATGTGTTTTTCTCTCCTTTGCCCTGAGTCATTTGCTGAAACAGAGTTATTTGTCTATAATGCAACAAGAGTATAGTATCATCTTTCAGTCTTCTTGGCAATTATCTTTTGCGATTTTTTGCATTTTTTTCATTAAAGGTAACGTCTTGAAACGCTTTTAAAAAGGCCACATTGTTCTCCGTCTTTTTCATAAAGCGAATCAGTTGCTCGGTATAGTCTAAGGAGTCCCCCTGCATTTGATTTCTTAAACGCCAGGTTTCTTCTAATTGGTCGCTGTTCATCAAGAGTTCTTCTTTTCGAGTACTTGATTTTTTCAAATCGATTGCTGGGAAAATGCGTCGCTCTGCTAATTGACGAGATAATTGTAGCTCCATATTCCCCGTCCCTTTAAATTCCTCATAGATGACATCATCCATGCGGCTGCCAGTATCTACTAGCGCAGTCGCGATAATGGTCAAGCTACCGCCTTCTTCAATATTCCGTGCGGCTCCGAAAAATTTCTTTGGTTTGTATAGCGCAGCTGGGTCAATCCCACCGCTCAACGTCCGTCCGCTTGGTGGCGAAACGAGATTGTATGCTCTGGCCAATCGCGTGATACTATCCATTAAAATCACGACATCGCGTTTGTCCTCTACTAGACGCATCGCACGTTCCAACACCAATTCAGAGACTCGTGTATGATTGCTCGGTTGCAAGTCAAAGGTCGAAGATACGACATCGCCTTTGACACTGCGTTCCAGATCGGTCACTTCTTCTGGACGTTCATCAATTAATAGCACAATCAACTCTACCTCAGGATGATTAGTAGTAATGCCGTTAGCGATTTCTTTTAAGATACTCGTTTTCCCCGCTTTCGGTGGCGCTACAACTAAACCACGTTGGCCGAAGCCTATCGGTGCAAATAAGTCGATCATTCGTGAAGACAGGCGTCCTTTAGTTGTCTCTAATTTTAGCTGTCTATCGGGATAGAGCGGTGTCAACGCTGGAAAATGCGGGCGTTGCTTAGCTTCTTCTGGATTTTTGCCATTGACGCGATCGACGTGCATCAGACCGTAATAACGCTCTGATTCTTTCGGTGGACGAGCTTTACCTGCTACTTTGTCCCCATTTCGTAAACCAAAACGGTAAATCTGGCTTGAAGAGATATAGATGTCCTCAGCACTTGGGCCGTAGTTAATTGGTCTTAAAAAGCCGTAGCCGTCTTGGCCAATAATATCCAATACGCCTTCAACCAAAAAGAATCCTTGCTTCTCAGCTTGTGCGCGAATAATCGCCAAGGCTAATTCCTTTTTATTCATTTGGCTATAATAAGGGATTTTAAATTGCTTAGCAAAGGTATAGATTTCTTTTAACGTTTTGTTTTCTAATTCAGAGATTGTTAAATAATCTGCCATTTTTATTCCTCAACCATTTCGATGTCTGCACCTAGCGCTGTCAATTTTTCTACAATGTGATCATAGCCTCGCAGAATGTACTCTACCTTGCTGACTGTCGTTTCACCTTCTGCCATTAGACCGGCGATTACTAGACAAGCTCCAGCGCGTAAATCAGAGGCAGCTACCTCTGCACCTTGCAGTGTTGCTGGACCATTTAAAAGCATCATATTGCCTTCAATACTAGCTTTAGCGCCCATGCGCGCTAGCTCGGGAATATGGTTTACTCGTTTTTCGTAGATGGTATCGATGACTTCTGAATGACCGCCTGCTTTTAAAAGTAGTGGTGTGATTGGTTGTTGCAAATCCGTCGCAAATCCAGGATATGGATAGGTTTTTACATTGACTGGTCTTAAGTCTTTGGCTTCATGGACAAAGATGCTGTCTTCGCCAATATCCATGTTTACACCCATCTCAGTCAGCTTGGCTAAGAAGCTTTCTAAGTGTTCATGCAAGACATTTTTGACAGCGATTCCTTTTCCGACAGCTGCCGCCATCGCAATGTATGTACCTGCTTCGATTCGGTCTGGGATGATTGAATGCGTCGTACCGTGTAGTTTTTCTACTCCATTGATGCGGATGACATCGGTCCCGGCACCTTTGATGTCTGCACCCATTTTGTTTAATAAATTGGCAACATCGATAATTTCTGGTTCCCGTGCCGCATTCTCAATAGTTGTTTTCCCTTTGGCTTTCACGGCTGCTAACATAATATTAACCGTCGCGCCTATCGAGACCATATCTAAAAAGATATTTGTTCCTTGTATTCCTTCGTTAGCAGAGCGAAGATACATCGCACCATGTTCATTGCTCACTTCTGCTCCTAGTGCTTCAAATCCTTTTACATGCAAGTTAATCGGACGTGGACCTAAATAGCATCCTCCAGGTAATCCGACGACCGCTTCACCAAATTTACCTAAGAGTGCCCCCATAAAATAATAAGAGGCGCGCAAGCTATTAATTTTTCCAGTAGGCATTGGGATTGAGATAATTTCGGTAGGATCGATTGTTAGTTGATGGTTTGTAAATGAGGTTTTTACCCCCATGATTTCGAGAATTTCGATTAAGGAATGAACATCTTGAATATCTGGAACGCCTTCTAAAATAACTGGCGAGTCAGCTAATATAGCTGCAGGAATCAAGGCAACGGCACTGTTTTTTGCACCACTAATAGTAATTTCACCGGCTAGTGGACGATTGCCACGTATTTTAATTTTTTTCATTTTTTTCACCTATACTCTTCATTTATCCGTGCCTTTTATAAGGACACATCCTGCTTATTTTATCATAAAAAGAGTAGAAAAAAAAGGCAATGAGTCGCAACTCATCGCCTTTTCATAGATATCATTATTTAGCTTTGTTAGTTGAACCAAACCAGTCAATGTGTTCTTCACAATCTTTAATGATTGCAGCTTTACCTGGTGCTAATAATTTACGAGGGTCAAATCCTTTTCCTTCTAAATCTTTGCCAGCTTCGATGTATTCACGAATTGCTTTAGCAAATGATAATTGGAATTCAGTATTTACGTTTACTTTAGAAATACCCATTGAGATAGCTTTTTCGATTTGATCTTGAGGAATGCCAGATCCACCGTGTAATACTAAAGGTACATCAGAACCTACAGCATCAGCAATAGCTTGTAAGTGATCAAATGCTAAACCTTTCCAGTTTTCAGGATATTTACCGTGGATGTTACCAATACCACATGCTAAGAAGTCGATTCCAGTGTTAACCATTTGTACACATTCGTCAACGTCTGCTAATTCACCAGCACCGATGATGCCGTCTTCTTCTCCACCAATTGAACCAACTTCACACTCAACAGAAACACCTTTAGCATGAGCTTTAGCAACAACTTCTTTTGCTAATTTTAAGTTTTCTTCAAATGGTAAATGAGAACCATCAAACATAACTGAAGTATAACCTACTTCGATACATTCTAATGCATCTTCATAATGACCATGGTCTAAGTGTAAAACAACTGGTACAGTGATGTTTAATGATTCGATTAAATCTGTAACCATGTCTTTAACTAATTTGTAGCCGCCCATGTATTTTGCAGCACCCATTGAAGTTTGAATTAATACAGGTGTTTGCTTTGCTTCAGCAGCTTCTAGAATTGCTTGTGTCCATTCTAGGTTATTTGTGTTGAATGCACCTACTGCATATCCACCTTTACGTGCTGCCTTGAAGATTTCAGTTCCTGATACTAATGGCATAATAAATTCCTCCTATGTTTTAAAAGCCCTTTTTCGTTAAGTTGACCTTAACTTACATACACAGTTTAGCAAATTTTCTTTTCATTTCCAAGTAAAACTATCAAAATCTGTGCATTTTTTCGCAAATGATTTTTGTTTGTTTATTTGGAAGCGTCTGCTTCTTCGATTGACGCACCAACGAAGGCTTTGATTAAGCTTTGTGGACGATTTGGTCGTGAAATCAACTCTGGATGGAATTGGCAACCAACGAAGAATTTATTTTCTGGTAATTCAACAATTTCTACTAAACGGTTATCTGGAGATACCCCTGAGAATACTAAGCCGTTTTGTTCGAAGACTTCGCGGTAGCTATTGTTGAATTCATAACGGTGACGATGACGCTCTTGTACGACTTCTTGATTTTGGTAAGCAGTTGCTGTCTTCGTACCTTTTTTCAACTTACATGGGTACAGTCCTAAGCGTAGTGTACCGCCCATGTTTTCAACATTTTCTTGATCTGCCATCAAGTCAATGATATTGTTTTTCGTTTCAGGAACTGTTTCTGCTGAATGCGCATCAGCTAAACCGACTACATTGCGAGCAAATTCAACACAGGCCATTTGCATCCCTAGACAAATACCTAAGAATGGCACGTCGTTTTCACGAGCATAGCGTATAGCTTCGATTTTCCCTTCGATTCCTCGATCACCAAAGCCACCTGGTACCAAAATACCATCTGCATCACCAAGGACATCCGCTGCATTCTCGCTTGTCACTTCTTGAGAGTTCACCCACTTGATATCAATGTCTGAATCATACGCAAAACCAGCATGTTTTAATGACTCAACGACGGAGATATAGGCATCTGGTAACTCAACATATTTTCCGACTAAGGCGATTTTGACCGTTTTCTTCAAGTTCAGTACTTTTTCTTCTAATTCTTTCCATTCCGTCATGTCCGCTTGCGGTGCGTCAAGTTTTAAATGATCGCAGACGATTTGATCCATTTTTTGTGCTTGTAGGTTCAATGGAATAGAATACAAGGTTTCCACGTCACGTGATTCAATAACTGCTTCTGGCGCCACGTCACAAAATTGTGCCAATTTATTTTTGGTTCCTTGAGAGACAGGTTGTTCTGAACGAACGACTAAAATATTTGGTTGAATACCTAGTCCTCTAAGTTCTTTCACACTGTGTTGTGTCGGTTTAGTTTTCATTTCGCCAGCTGCTTTTAAGTAAGGTAGCAGTGTCGTATGGATATACATCACATTGTCTGAGCCTACATCAGCTTTCATTTGGCGCAATGCTTCTAAAAATGGCAATGATTCAATATCACCAACCGTACCACCAACCTCAGTAATGATCACATCAGAGTCTGTCATGCTTGCTGCACGCATGATTTTTTCTTTGATTTCATTGGTGATATGCGGAATAACTTGGACAGTCGCTCCTAAATATTCCCCTTTACGTTCTTTGCGGATGACTTCAGAGTATATTTTCCCAGTTGTAACGTTAGAATACTTATTTAGATTGATGTCAATGAAACGCTCATAATGACCAAGGTCTAAATCGGTTTCTGCGCCATCATCTGTCACAAATACTTCCCCATGTTGATACGGGCTCATCGTACCTGGATCCACATTGATATATGGATCAAATTTTTGAATCGTTACCTTTAAGCCACGATTCTTCAACAATCTTCCTAATGAAGCTGCTACGATTCCCTTTCCGATTGACGAAACAACACCGCCAGTTACAAAAATGTACTTTGTCATAAATTGAAAAACTCCTTTGTCTAGATTCGCAGGTGAAAGTAAATAAATAAAAAGTCGCTCCCTATTCCACCTGAAATAGGGAGCGATGTATTATCGAACTTTCTGACTCTTTCTAAGAGTGCCCAAACAGAATACTACCTTCTCTGCTTGTAAATGTCAATTAAGAAAACCCACATTTTTATTTTATTCGTATTTTGCTCTTGGACCGCCAATATATTTTGGACGACTGGTCAACGCAGTCACATGCGCGTCGCCGACTTCTTTGATACTAGGTCGAAACGGTACTTGAACATGCTTGACGTGCATTCCAATCGCTGTATCACCAATATCAAGCCCCGCTTTGGCGACAATATGTTCGACTTCAATCGGATGCTTAAATTGCTTAAAGGCAGCAACCGAACACGCACCACCTGCATGTAGTTGCGGAACTACTGCCGCCTCTTCCAAATGATACGTCTTAGCAACGTCCCGTTCAACAACCAAGGCACGATTCAAATGTTCACATCCTTGGACAGCTAAGTAAATCCCCTTTGGCTCAAGAACTGAACGAACCGCTGCGATGATCCACTCACCCACCTCTTCGCTAGAATCCTTGCCGATATGTCCGCCCATTACTTCACTGGTTGAACAGCCTAGCACAAACAGCTCACCACTTGTTAGATTACCTGCAGTGATCACTTCATCGACTAGTTGGCTGACAGTTTTCTTGATAGCGTCTTCTGTTACATTCATCTTGATTACTCCTTTTAGTTGTTTAATTTTGTTGCAAATGACTGGAAAGCAAAGCCCGCTTTAAGATACGACTAATCGGCAAACCAACCAAGACACCGAAGCCACTTTGAATCAAATTGCCAATCAGTGAAGCCCAGCCGGCTGCTTGTCCATACAAGAAACTTGTCGCACCAAAATACCCAGCAACCATAAGAACAGATCCTAGCGCTAATGCAAACCATTGTTTATTCGTAGGTTTTTCTTTATAGTATCCAACTACCCAACCTTGTAACCCGTGGATTAGTAAGGAAAAAATCATCCATTGTGGATAACCTGAAAACAAATCAATCAAGCCTCCACTTAAGCCCCCGACAATCGCTCCGCCGAATGGACCAAAGACAAGCGCCACCGCATAGATGCCACCATCACACAGCGTAACAAAGCCATTTGTCGCTGGTACAGGTATCAAAATCATCAATGACAAGGCCACAATTGCCGCAATCAATAACCCATATACACTTATTTTTCTCGCCATAATCTGTTCCTCCTTTTAGATACTACTCCTATGCCAAAAGCTGCCAAAATTTGGTGCAACTTCGATACCTGTCTGAAGCCCTTGGTAAACATACTCTTTTGCCTGTCGCACCGCTTGCTCGAGTGGCACCTCGTCGGCTAACTGAGCAGCTAGACTCGCTGAAAATGCACAGCCTGCACCATTTTCAAATTGATTGGTTTGTTTTGCTCGTTGAAAATAGGTGACTTTTTCACCAATAGCTAAGCAATCTATCGCATCAGGGCCAGCTAACCGACTGCCCCCTTTAATCACGACTGCTCCGCCTGACAATTGAGAGATTTTTTTTGCAGCTTTGGTTAAGGTTTCTTTGTTGGTAATGCTTTGCTTAGCAAGCTGGTCTGCCTCATCTAAGTTAGGAGTCATGACTGTCGCCAATGGAGCTAAATCTGTCATAAATGCCTCGATTAAAGCATGATTACGCAGCGTATTGCTTTCTTTCATGACCAACACAGGATCAAAAATTACCGGAATCGTAGGATGAGCTTCCAAAAATCCCTTCACTTGCTTAATATGATCTAGCTCAGTCAGTAAGCCTATTTTTATTGCCGCAAGTATCACTTCATCTAATGACAAAAGTTGCTGATCGAGTAATTCATGCGTGAGCGAATGAATCTCAAACTGACCTTCATTACTTGTTACGATTGATGTCAAGATACTCAAACCAAATTGTTGATGGTTTTCAAATGTTTTTAAGTCTGTTTGAATTCCTCCACCAGCAAAAGGATCTGAGCCGCCAATCGTTAACACTTTTTTCTTCATCCGTCCACCTTCTTTTTTTCTTTCCATCTTAGCTCTCTTTTACCGAAAAGAAAACAACCAATTGGACTTAACGAAAACCATCCAATTTTTGATATAAAAAGGAGTACGGCAAACGTCGCACTCCTTTTTGTCTGCGGTGTTCAAAAAGCAGCTCTTTCGGCATTAGCTCAAAAATTTCAAAAAATTTGAACGGTAATTTTTGCAATTTCTGACGCTACTGCTCAGAGCTGAACGCTTTTTTACAACCTCTTTTAATATAATTCTAAATATTGTTCTCTTTCCCAAGCGGAGACTGTTTGACGGAATGCAGCCCATTCCATTCGTTTTGCTTCTTGGAAGTTATTAAAGATATGCTCTCCCAATGCGTCTACCATTACTGCATCTGCACGCAATTCTTTTAATGCATTGTGCAAGGTAGATGGTAAGTCATAAATTTTGGCGGCTTTACGCTCTTCTTCATTCATAATATAAATATTACGATCGACACCTTTTGGCGGTTGAATTTCATTTTTGATGCCATCCAAGCCAGCTTGCAATAGGACCGCTAGTGCTAAATACGGATTGGCAGAAGGATCGACTGAGCGTAGTTCCAAACGCGTAGAGAGTCCACGAGATTCCGGTACGCGAATCAATGGTGAACGATTGCGTCCAGACCATGCCACGTAGACAGGTGCTTCAAATCCAGGCACCAAGCGTTTATATGAATTGACGGTTGGGTTGCAGATTGCTGTGTAGGCACGTGCATGCTCCATTAAGCCACCTAAGAAATAATAAGCTGTTTGACTTAACTGTAACTCTCCCTCTGGATCAAAGAATGCATTTTTCTCACCTTGAAACAATGACATATTGCAATGCATACCAGAGCCATTAATTCCAAACAATGGCTTAGGCATAAAGGTCGCATGTAAGCCATGCTTGCGTGCGATGGTCTTTACTACTAATTTGAATGTTTGGATGTTGTCACATGCTTCAATGGCATTTGCATACTTGAAATCAATCTCATGTTGCCCAGGGGCAACTTCATGATGCGATGCCTCTACTTCGAAGCCTAATTTTTCTAGTTCAAGAACAATGTCTCGGCGGCAATTTTCACCCAAATCAGTCGGTGCAAAGTCAAAATAGCCACCATTATCATTCAGCTCGGTCGTAATCTTGCCATCTTCTGTCAGTTGGAATAAGAAGAATTCTGGCTCTGGGCCTAAGTTAAAGGAAGTGAAGCCCATCTCTTCCATATCTGCTAATGCTCGTCGCAAGTTCCCGCGTGGATCACCGGCAAATGGGGTGTCATCTGGATTATAAATATCACAGATCAAGCGAGCGACTTTGCCATGCTCGCTCTCCCATGGGAAAATCATCCATGTGCTTAAATCGGGGTACAGGTACATGTCACTTTCTTCAATGCGAACAAATCCTTCAATAGAAGAACCGTCAAACATCATTTTATTGTCCAATACTTTCTCCACTTGTGATACTGGTACTTCTACATTTTTAATTGTTCCCATAATATCGGTGAACATTAAACGTAAGAATCGTACATTTTCTTCTTTGATAATTGCCTTGATATCTTCTACCGCATACGTTGTCTTTGCCATGATTCATCTTCCTTTTTTTAAATTCCAATGCTTAATTCAGTTTTGGCCCTCTTTGATGATAAGGATTGGCTTGGTTCAGCCCACCTTGAAGCAAAATTTCGTCATAAAAAATACGTCTTACATCATTATCGGTCAGTGTCTGTTTATGTTTGACAGCCTCTTCTTCTTCTTTTTTCATCTCATAGACACGTTTGATGCCAGCCATATTTAATCCATCAGCGAGATAGTCTTTGATTTCTAAGAGCGTATCAATGTCATTGAGCGAATACATGCGTCGATTTCCTTCGCTTCGTTCTGGATGAATCAAATTTTGTTCTTCATAATAACGAATTTGACGAGCAGTCAAATCTGTTAGTTTCATAACTGTCCCGATTGGAAAAACTGACATAGAGCGCCGCAATTCTTTTTCGCGCATAAATCCTCTCCTCCTTTTCAGCAACCCTTCTCAATACACTCAAACTATAACAAGCATTGGAATGAGTGTCAAGGTTACATGTCAGATAATATCACATTATTTTCGTACAAAATTTCCGTAAAAAAGCACAAAAAAATAAGTGTTTGTGCCAATTTCCCTACCAATGCATGAGCACGCACACATTGATAAATAGACACTTTACACTTATTTGTTTGCTTGTCTTACTCTTTATCACTTGGTTTTTCCTGGAAGCCGCGTAGATGGTAGCTATTACGTTTTTCATCAAAGTCTTTGGCGATAACTAGTGTTTGCCGCTCCAAATCAGAAAGTTGGCCGGCTTGCTCAGCAGGTAACCAACATTCATACGGTTCCCATATCGTCATTAAGAAACGTTTAACAGCTTGAGACAATACTTCTTTGCCTTGAAAATTTTTCGCAGAGACGACGACATTAGGAAATAGTGTAGGTACAAATTGATCGTCTTCTAATTTATCTGCTTTGTTGTATATGGTTAGCGTCGGAATGTTTTCTAATTCGAGTTCTTTCATTAACTGTAAGACAGTCGCTTCATGTTGCGTGCGATCTGGTGAACTCGCATCTACCACGTGAAGTAAGATATCCATATTTTTACTTTCCTCTAAGGTCGAATGGAACGCATCGACTAATTGCGTAGGGAGTTCTTGAATGAAGCCTACAGTATCCGTCAAGGTCACTGTCAAGCCTTCCGGTAAGCGCCATTTTTTCGTTAACGGATCAAGTGTGGCAAATAATTGATCTTGTTCATACGTATCTGCTGCCGTGAGCCGATTCAAGACGGTCGATTTACCGGCATTGGTATAGCCAATCAGTCCGATTTGTACTGTCGCTTGCTGTTTTCGGCGGGAGCGTGTACGCTCTCGATGGGCTGCTACTTGCTTTAATTCCCGCTTGATTTTGGCGATTCGATCTCGAATATGACGACGATCTGTTTCTAATTTTGTCTCCCCTGGCCCTCTTGTACCAATCCCAGCACCTAGTCGAGACATCGATGTACCTTGACCTACTAAGCGAGGCAACAAATAATTTAATTGTGCTAGTTCGACTTGTAGTTTCCCTTCTTTTGATCGGGCACGGAGCGCAAAAATATCTAAAATCAACTGTACGCGATCAAGGACCAATACACCAAGCTCTTGGCTAATAATTTGTTGTTGCCGAGGTGACAATTCTTGGTTGAAAATGACCACGTCAATTTCTTCTGCATCCACCCATTGATGCAACTCTTGAAGCTTTCCCTTACCAATCAAGGATTGGCGGTCGACAGTCGCTCGTTTTTGGGTAATCGTACCAATGATTTCCCCATTTGCTGTCTTCGCGAGCTGAACCAGCTCTTGCATCGATGAATCAAATTGACGGTAGTTTTCTTCGGTTTCCACACCAACTAACATGACTTTTTCTCTACTAATCATTCGGCATTGTTCCTCCAATCTTCTAGTTTTTTCAATAAGGTTATTTTTTCTTCAGGGTGGGTCAATAAGTCAAGCCAATAAGGCGCCATACGATTACGAAACCAAGTGAGCTGACGCTTAGCGTAACGACGTGAATGCAGCTGAATGAGTGCCACAGTCTCATCAAGAGTCGCCTCCTCATGAAAATAAGGCAACCATTCTTTGTAGCCAATTCCTTGAATTGCCTGCACATTAGGAGCAGTCAAGAACCTTTTTGCCTCTTCGATTAAGCCTTGTTGGACCATCATCACCACGCGCTGGTTGATACGCTCATATAACACAGCGCGCTCTGTCGTCAAACCAATTAAAAAATAATCATACAACGCAACCGGTATTTCTTTTGGTGTGGTGATGCTATGGCCCGTCGTCAGCATCACTTCTAGTGCTCGGAGTACTTTGCGACGATTATTAAAATGAATCTGCTCGGCAGCGAGTGGGTCTCGCTCGGATAATTGTTCCCATAACTCCTGATTTGACCATTGAGCACTGCTTGCTTCTAGCTGGCGGACTTTTGCTTGTTGCTCTTGCGACAGTTCCCCTTCATTGCCTAGTTTAAAATCATATAACAACGCTTGAATATAAAGACCCGTACCGCCTACGATGATCGGTATCTTGCCTTGCTTGGTAATCGCAGCGATTGCCGCACGTCCTTCTTGTTGAAAATCTGCTACTGAATAAGACTCTTGCCACTCTCTAATGTCAATCAAATGGTGTCTAGCCTTAGCTTGCTCATCATCAGTGGCCTTTGCCGTACCAATGTCTAACCCACGATAGACCTGCAGCGAGTCGCCACTGATAATTTCTCCTTGCAATACTTGAGCTAACTCAATACTTAGGGCTGTCTTACCGACTGCTGTCGGCCCAACGATGACGATTACTTTTTGTTTTTTTTCTGGTGTTTCCATATTTGTCCTCTCAAAACATTTTTTCTAGTAGAAAAACGAAGTCGCAACATCTGACTAAAACGTCTGAGGCGACTTCGCTGGTTAGTCTATAAAGGATTAGAAAAATACGTAAACGGTTTGTCCGTTTCTTTCTTTAACTGAACCTTACGTTCGTATACCATTTCTTTGATTTTATCGGAGAATTGTTCCATTAATACGCGGCCGCCTTTAAATGTGTAGCCACCGACTTGAACGGTCTCTTCTGCTGACAACACAACTTTACGGGTCGCAATCTTTTTGAAGAATTCTTCTATAAAATAATTCGGTAAATAAAAGCTATTTTGTGCGGCAAATGATTGCAAGTAAATATAATCATCGACAGTGATATAACAATCGTCAAAAGCATCGAAACTAACGTACTTGTCCATCATCACAATTCTTTTTTCAAGAATTTCAATAATTTTTTTATTTAATAAAACAAGTGTTTCGATTTCCTTTACTTTGTGCTCCATCTCGCGACGATATTTTTCTTTTTGCTCATCATATCGTATCCGCAAATTGAATGTGAACATGACGATTGCTGCGCCAACGAGCACACCCAATAGACCAATGAAAAAATAAGTCATAGAAAAACCTCCTCAACCTTTGTCTTTCATTTTAGCATTATTCCCTTTTTTTTAGTATCATTTTCCGTCGAATCTTTTATTTGACCTTTATTGACCTTTTGTGTATACTTACTTTTAGGTTTTCATAACTCAATGTGCTACACTGACTTTATAGAATTTAAGGAGGAGTTTTCCATGAATTTAATTCCAACAGTTATCGAACAATCATCACGAGGAGAAAGAGCGTATGATATCTATTCTCGTCTATTAAAAGATCGTATCATTATGTTAAGCGGTCAAGTAACTGACGACTTAGCAAACTCCATCATTTCGCAATTACTCTTTTTAGATGCACAAGACTCTGAAAAAGACATCTACTTATACATCAATTCGCCTGGTGGAAGCGTAACGGCTGGCTTGGCCATTTATGACACAATGAATTTTGTCAAAGCAGACGTTCAAACAATTGTAATGGGTATGGCTGCATCAATGGGTAGCTTTCTATTAACAGCTGGTAAAAAAGGCAAACGCTTTGCTCTACCAAACGCTGAAATTATGATCCATCAACCGCTTGGTGGTGCACAAGGTCAAGCGACAGAAATTGAGATTGCAGCTCGCCACATCTTAAAAACACGCGAACGCTTAAACAATATTTTAGCAGAACGCACTGGTCAACCGCTAGAAGTTATCGAAAAAGACACCGATCGCGACAACTTCATGACTGCTCAAGAAGCCAAAGACTACGGTTTGATTGACCAAATCTTAGTCAACAAAAAATAATCGCTATTTTTCCAAGCTACGTTATAAACGAAACAACCCACGAAAATCGATTTTCGTGGGTTGTTTGTTTTCATCTAGACTAAAGCTATTTCTGTCACGAGTTTAAGACAATTCTTGATAGCGATTGGCTAAGAATTTTTTGGATAACTGAACATAATGATCTGTGTTTGCGTGATTGGCAGCAATTTCCTCTGCGGTCAGTTCGCGAATGACTTTTGCAGGTCGACCAAATGCCAATGAATTCGGTGGAATGACGGTATTTTTTGTAACGAGCGACCCCGCACCAATAAGGCTATTTTCACCAATTATCGCACCATCTAGCAAAATTGAACTCATACCAATTAGTGCTCCTTTTTCAATCGTACAGCCATGAATCATACATTGATGGCCGACTGTCACGTGCTCTTTGATGATCGTCGGATGGTTATCTCCGACATGAATAATCGTACCATCTTGGATGTTGGTCTCAGCCCCGATTGTCACGGGTTGCATATCTGCGCGAATGACACTATTAAACCAAACACTGCTATCTTCTCCAAGTGTAATGTCTCCGACTACGACTGCCCCTTTACCAATAAAAAACGTCATCACTGATTCCTTCTTTCTTTATTCTTCTTCAGCGAATTGGCTATTATACAATTCACTGTAAAATCCTTTGCTTGCCAATAACGTCTCGTGTGTCCCTTGCTCGACGATGCGCCCTTTATTTAACACTAAAATCAAATCAGCCGAACGAATCGTTGATAGGCGATGGGCGATAATGAAACTCGTTTTCCCTTTCATCATGGTGTCCATCGCGGTTTGAATTAATTTTTCAAGGCGTGTATCTACAGAGCTCGTCGCTTCATCTAAAATTAAGATTTTTGGGTTGGCAACCATCGCTCGTGCAATCGTCAGTAATTGTTTTTGACCGAGTGAGACATTTTCTCCTTCTGCATTGATCATCATTTCATATCCATTTGGCATGGTCCGAATAAAATGATCCACATTTGCTGATTTGGCAGCATCCACCACTTCATAGTCCGACGCGTCTAAACGACCGAAGCGAATGTTTTCAGCAATCGTTCCTTCATATAACCAAGCATCTTGTAACACCATGCCGAACAAAGACCGCACTTCTTTCCGAGAGACATGACGTGTATCGATGCCATCAATTTTTATCGCACCGTCAGTGACGTCATAAAAGCGCATCAGTAAATTAATTAACGTCGTTTTACCGGCGCCAGTCGGACCAACGATCGCGACGGTTTGACCTGGTTTAACGTGTAGATCAAAGGACTGAATCAATGGCTTGTCTGGCGAATAAGAGAAAGAAACATTCTCAAAGACAACTTCACCTTGCACAGGATGGATAAAGTGCTTCGTTTCTGCTTCAATCGATTCCTCTGCTTCATCTAAAAAGCTAAACACCCGGTTTGATGCCGCAGAAGCACTTTGTAGCAAGGCCGATAATTGGGTAATATTTCCTAAAGGCTGACTCACTTGCCAGATGTATTGAATAAACGCTTGTAGCTGCCCGACTAATAAGGTCCCGACAATCACATAGCGAATTCCCATGACTGCCATCACGATATAAGTCAAGTAGGCAGTTAATTGTACCAATGGCATCATTAAGCCTGAAATGACGGTCGCCCGAAAGCCATATCGACGCAAGCGATGATTGACTTGGTGAAAACCGGCCATCGTTTGTGCTTCACGTCCATACATTTTTAAGATGCTAAAGCCTGTCATATTTTCTTGAACATAGCCATTCATCGCTCCTAGAGATTGTTGCATTTCATTGAAGTATTTCTGTGATTTTTTGACAATTGTTTTTGAAATCAAAAACGATACAGGAATCATTATTAAAGCAATGCTCGCCATCAGTGGCTGAATGTAAAACATCATGCCCACCGCAAAAGTCAAACTCAAAATCGCATTGACAATACCGATAAATGCTTGTTGCAACGCACCACCCACGGCATCAACGTCATTGGTCACTCTAGATAGAATATCTCCTTGCTTTTGCCGATCGTAGTAAGAGACAGGCAAGCGATTAATTTTTTGATCAATCTCTTGGCGTAAGTCATTCATCGACGCTTGCACGACAGTTGTCATAAAGACACCTGCTAATAATTGGGAAATTCCATATGTAAAGCCCACCAACAGAATCCACACCAAAAATTTTCGAATCTCAGCGAATTGAACTGCTTGCCCGTTCAAAATGCTTTTTGCCATAGAAGATGTGGGTAACCCAATAACATATGGCAAGACGGCATTGGCAGCAACACTGACAAACGTAAGGAGTAACACCATGATGAAACGAACCTTATACGGATTCAAATAACGGAACAACCGCATAAGAGATTTTAAACCTTTCATTTTTTCAACTCCTCCTCTGTCAATTGCGATGATGCAATATCGTAGTAGACAGGACACGTCTCTAATAACTCTTCGTGTGTTCCCGTACCAACAACCTGGCCTTCATTTAAGACAATAATTTTATCCGCATGCCGAATAGTTCCTACGCGTTGCGCTACAATTAGTACTGTAGCCTGACGTGTCACATCATACAGTGCCGCTCGCAACTTCGCATCTGTCTGATAGTCCAATGCTGAAAAGCTATCGTCAAAAATGTAGACTTCTGGATGCCGAATGATAGCTCGCGCAATCGCTAGCCGTTGCTTTTGTCCGCCTGATAGGTTACTACCCCCTTCAGATATTTGGGTATTGATCCCTTCTGGAAGTGCTGAGACGAACTCCATCGCTTGTGCCAAGGTTAAGGCAGCCAAAATTTCTTCTTCTGTCGCATCTTCTTTCCCGTAGCGTAAATTTTCCGCTATGGTACCAGAAAAGAGTACGGCCTTTTGCGGTACATAGCCAATTTTATTACGTAAAGCTGGCAAGTCATATGCCCGTACATCATGACCATCTAGTTCGATGAACCCCGCACTCACATCAAAAAAGCGTGGAATTAATTGAACCAACGTCGATTTACCACTTCCTGTACTACCGATGAAAGCGACCGTTTCACCTGGATTAGCAGTAAATGAAATAGCGCGAATCACTGGTGTCTCGCTTTGTCCAGGATAGGCAAATGTCACATTCTGATAAGACAAGACACCTGCTGTTTTAGTTTGAGTGATACCATTTTTCGGGCTGACAATCTCTGATTCAATCGCCAGTGCTTCTTCAATTCGTCCCGCTGAAACAGCTGCTCTTGGATACAACATAAATACAGTAGCAAAAAGCATAAATGAAAACAGCGCATGGAAAATATATTCGATAAAAGCAATCAATGTTCCGACTTCGAGTGAACCTTGATTGATTTGAATGCTTCCTGTCCAAATAATGATAATCATCACAATATTGAATAAAAAGAAAAATCCCGGTTGAGCAAATGCCATTAACCAAAACAGTTTTTTAGAGCTTGTTGCGTATGCATCATTCACTGTTGCAAACCGTTTTTCTTCAAAGTCTTCTTTGACAAAGGCGCGAATCACACGCAAGCCAGAAAGATTTTCGCGTAAAATGCTGTTCATTTTATCTAAATTCGTTTGTTGGGTTTTCGATAAAGGATCTGATATTTTGGCAATAGCGATTACGCCAATTAACAAAATCGGCAACGCCGCAAGCACGTACATTCCTAGATACGCGCTCGTCCGAAAGACCATAAACAAGCTCATCCCAAACATCAATGGTGTCACTAGGCCCATTCGCAAAATATTTTGTAAAAATAACATAATCTGGTAAGCATCATTGGTCACACGTGTAATCAATGACGCCATGCCAATCTGTTCGTATTCAATATGCGAATAAGTCTGGGTCTTGGCAAATAAATCATCGCGAATATCCGCAGTAATATTCGAGGTGATTCGTGCCGTCGAGATCCCTAAACCAATATTTAACAAAATACCCACAAAAACGACCAGTAACATATACCATCCCATTTTTTCGACATAGGCGACATCGCTATTTTTGACCCCCACATCAATCATTTGCGCTAAAAGTGTCGGTAGTCCTAACTCAATCAGAACAAATCCCATCGCACAAATGAGGTTCATCAAGACGAATCCTTTGTATCTCATCGTATAACGCCACATTAATTTCAACAACTATCCCTCCTGTTGATTCTCTCATAATCACTATAACATAGGCATATTTGGAAAGAAATAGCTGCCCGATTCAGCGAAAATCTCCCTATCTGGTTTCTATACTTATCATTCATTCTGTGATAAACTATACTGTAACTATGGAATTTCTTCCAAGTGTTCGGTGAAATTTTTTTAAACATTCAGAAAAGCGATGACGAGGCTTTCTCTTTTCTTACACAAGTTGTGTGAGAGAAGCATCCAGTTCTTTTTGTGACCATTCAAGGGTCTTCTTTTTGTTGGAAAAATGTACCATATCTTATATAAACAAACTGCATGACGCAGATAAAGGAGTTAATACACATGATTTATAAAGTTTACTACCAAGAAACAAAAGAAAGAAATCCAAAACGCGAACAAACACATGCTTTATATATTGAAGCAGCTAGTGACGTTGATGCGCGTCAATTAGTCGAAGACAATACCCCATACAATATCGAATTCGTGCAATTACTTGATGGAAACCACTTAGCATACGAAAAAGAACATGCTGATTTCCAATTAACGGAGTTTTAACATGAAAGTCTCTCTAAAAAATAATGAGACCGGTGTTTTTGGTATTGGTGGTCTAGGCGAGATCGGAAAAAACTGTTATGGGGTTCAATTCCAAGACGAAATTATTTTAATCGATGCAGGAATCAAGTTTCCAGAAGATGAATTACTTGGGATTGACTATGTCATTTCTGATTACAGCTACATCATCCAAAATCTCCACAAAGTAAAAGGGTTATTCATTACCCATGGCCATGAAGACCATATTGGTGGAATTCCTTTTCTTCTTCGTCAAGCCAATATGCCTATCTATGCTGGCCCTTTGGCAATGGCTTTAATTACCAATAAGCTTGAAGAACACGGCTTGTTGCGAGATGCAGAGTTACATGAAATCCATGAAGATACTATCGTGCGCTTTCGTAAGACAGCTGTCAGCTTCTTTCGGACAACACACAGTATTCCCGACACTCTAGGGGTTGTCGTTAAGACTCCTTCAGGGAACATCGTAGCTACTGGTGACTTTAAATTTGATTTTACGCCAGTTGGTGAGCCTGCTGATTTGCATAAAATGGCACGTATTGGTGAAGAAGGTGTTCTTTGTCTCCTTTCAGATAGTACGAATGCTGAGATTCCGACTTTTACAAAATCAGAAAAAACGATCGGTTCGTCCATCGTTCACATTTTTGAAAAAATCGAAGGCCGCATTATTTTTGCTAGC
Organism: Enterococcus italicus; assembly: GCF_023743875.1. Taxonomy (NCBI): domain Bacteria; kingdom Bacillati; phylum Bacillota; class Bacilli; order Lactobacillales; family Enterococcaceae; genus Enterococcus; species Enterococcus italicus. Next base: position 387,045 of record NZ_JAMRVB010000001.1, on the reverse strand, counting down.
TTTGCTTCGAATATTTTCCGCTTGCAGCAAGCTGCTGATGCCGCTGTTGCGACAGGTAGAAAAATTGCTGTCTTTGGTCGGAGCATGGAAAATGCTATTGTCAATGGTCAACGCTTAGGCTACATCAATGTCCCAAAAGGTACCTTTGTCGATGCCAGCGAATTGAATAAGTTACCGGCAAATGAGACATTGATTTTATGTACTGGATCACAAGGTGAACCGATGGCTGCTCTTAGCCGAATTGCTAATGGTACCCATCGCCAAATTCAAATCCATCCAGATGATACGGTCATTTTTTCAAGCTCACCCATTCCAGGGAATACGACGAGCGTCAACCACTTGATTAACTTATTGTTGCAAGCTGGGGCAAACGTGATTCATGGTAAACTAAACAACATTCACACATCTGGTCATGGTGGCCAAGAAGAGCAAAAACTAATGTTGCGTCTAATGAAGCCAAAATTCTTTATGCCCGTTCATGGTGAATTTCGTATGTTGAAAATTCATACGAAGTTAGCACAAGCAACTGGGGTTCCGAGAGAAAATTGCTACATCCTTGAAAATGGTGATATGCTAGCCTTAACTGCGGATACTGCTCGTGTGGCTGGACACTTTAACGCCAATGACGTCTATGTAGATGGCAATGGTGTGGGTGACATTGGCAATGTGGTCTTACGCGATCGTAGAATTCTTTCAGAAGAAGGCTTAGTTTTAGCTGTTGCGACAGTGGATATTGCCAAAAAAGAAATTTTGTCCGGTCCTGAGATTTTATCACGTGGTTTCGTATATATGCGTGAATCAGGCGAGATGATTAACGAAGGCCAAGGAATTTTATTCCGTGCCTTGCGAGAAGCCTTGAAACAACCAGACTGTAACGAACACAAACTAAAAGAAGCAATGGCTGGTGCCTTGCAACCATTCTTATTCGATCAAACGGAGCGTCATCCAATGATTCTTGGAATGATTATGACACCTGATTCTTTAAGTACTGAGGTAAGTCCAGCTCAATAATAAAAGTAAAAAAACCAGAACACCTTGAAGTTGTTTTTCAAACTTTTAGGTGTCCTGGCTTTTTAATTCATTCTAGGTCACTACTTTATTCATACTAGCAGGAAAATTATTTAGATTCCAAATGCTTACTTTCAATGTCGCTATTCGTCTATTGGGTTTTAAGATTGATCCTGTAATCGATTCCTCTTGGTCATCAATCAAGATATTTAATTCAGTAGTAAGTGCGTCTTGCTCCTCTTCACTTACTCCTTTCTTAACATGAATTTCGATGATACCGGTCATTTCTTCATCGGTATTTCAGAAGTTGTCAAGGTTATCGAAGTGATACGGTTAGGAAAAACGGTAAATAAGGACTTTTTAATTTCGCTCCCCCTTTCTTTTTAGTTTACCAATTTTTTTACAATGAGAAACTATTTACCAACTACCTTAACAAGAGAATCGATGGAATTTCACTTACATTATCCATAAAAAGAGAGTGGAACAAATTTCATCACACTCTCTATAAACGGTATTCCTAAAGCAGCTCTCTCGGCTATAAGTCGACACTCCCAAAAACTTGAAAATCATTTTCGGGGTTGTCGTACTTATTGCTCAGAGCTAAACGCTTTAGGTACAACCTCTATAAACGGTATTCCTAAAGCAGCTCTCTCGGCTATAAGTCGACACTCCCAAAAATTTGAAAATTATTTTCGGGGTTGTCGCACTTATTGCTCAGAGCTAAACGCTTTAGGTACAACCTCTATAAACGGTATTCCTAAAACAGCTCTCTCGGCTATAAGTCGACACTCCCAAAAATTTGAAAAATCATTTTCGGGGTTGTCGTACTTATTGCTCAGAGCTAAACGCTTTAGGTACAACCTCTATTATTTGCTTGCGGTAATTGCTTCTGCTAATGAAGTAGCCGTACTTTCACTAATTTGATATACCACTACTGAATCCGTAAATTGTACATATTGATACCCTTCTGTACTAGACGTTGTGCCGACATAGAAGGTAAAGCTCTTTTCCGTTTCATTATCGTCTAAATAATTAACGGTGTAGGTCGTGCGATGAGCTTTGTCTAAGCCATATGTCGTCAGTTCTGAGGCAGACGGTTGATAGTTCACTGATCCGTAGCTCACTAATGAGGCTAACGCTGTTGTAGCCGTTTCATAAGGAGTGGATTCTTCTGTGGAAGAAGTCGTCGTCTCAGTCGAAGAACTAGTAGAAGAGCTTGTTGATGAACTTTCCGTCTCTTCTTTTAGCTTAGTCGTCGTACCGTCTGCTTTGACTTGTTCGATTGAATTTACATTATCACTAGACATCGTCGGAATCGTTGGCGATGCGACAAATGAATTTAAATCAAACGTCAGATAGCTTTCAAATCCTGTCGCAATCACATAGATAGCTGACTCACCCTCTAGCATCGCATAGTAACTACCATCGGCTAAGGCATTCCCGATTAAGATGGTCTGGGTTTTTACTTTTTTGTTGGTTACGCTAACTTTATACGCTGGATCATCCAATCCGTACGCACTTAGCTCTTCTAAATTTGTCGTCAACTTGCGGGTTGCGGTTAACTTGCCAAAATAACTAGCGATACTGCTAACTGAGCTACTAGACAGTTCTGTAGAAGTTGCACTTGCTTCCATCCACGTATCATCCCTTAAAGAAAAAGTCATTGTCTTTGTGCCATTTGTATAGCTGACTTTTTTGGTCGTACCTTGCTTGGTCAAATAAATTGTCTCAGCTTCAGATGATGCGGTCTCTTCTTCTGCGACTTTTGTATTGTAAGCTTTTAGTCCAATGTAAGCGGCAAGTAAGACAACAAAAACAATACCTAAGATGACAAAAGGACGCAGCTTTTGATTGATTTTCATATGTGCTCCTCCTTTAGACTTTCCGGCGACGGAACCAAAGGATAAAGCCACCAATTAAAATCGCACCTGGTAAAATAAAGATGGTCGAAATACTGTATTGTCCTGCACTAACGACGGTATTTTGATTGCTGCCTAATGTCTTAGCTTCAATCGAAAGGTTCGTTGTTCCATCAAAGTTACCACTTACCATATTCATAAAGAGTGTACTGTTTTCTAGTGTCGGATAATTTGATAGGAGTGTATCATCCACCATATTGGTCGTGCTCAAGACTGTTAGCTTACCGGATTCGGCATCTTCTGTGGTCGAGCTGGTCGTTGAATCAGTTGAGTCGCTAGTGGTGTCTGTCGTATCGGTTGCTGCAGTTTGATCAGCCACCGCTGCCAATATATACGTTCCTTGCGTTTGTTCATCATCCGTCACATTGTAGCCATTTGAACTAGTCGTCATCAAGTTGGTGACTGTCACATTGTCAATGCTTGGATCGACCGATGTAAAGCCTTTTGTATTCGGAATCAACAACATTTCATTTGTTATACCTGTTGCATAGTCGCCTGAAAGAGAAAGTTGTGGATAGAGATAATAAGACGATCCTTGGAATGAACGCTCCGTATCTGCAATGTAGCCAGATGTTTCTGATAAGCCATAAGCTTTTAGAAACGCTGAAAGTTTCGGCAAATCAGGATTTTCCGAACTTAATACCACCATGACTTTGCCGCCATCAGCAATATAACTCTCTAAATTCTTGATTTCATTATCGGTAAAGTCAGTCGTTGGCCCATAAATCAATAGCAGGTCAGCATCTGTCGGCATCGTATTAGTCAGGACACTATTGTACGTATCGGTCTCGTAATTAGCCTTGGTAAATAAGGTACTAATTGCACTTGGTAAACTACCTTCACCATGGCCTTCTGTCACATAGACTTTTTGCGTGGTCGTGTTGGTTAAGGTATTCAGTGCACTCGTTAATTGCCCTTCACCATCAAACGTCGTAACTGTGTTATAAGAGCTGTCGTAGCTTGATGACAGGATACTTGAGAACGATACTGTCGTGCTCTTATCGGTTGTTTTGTCTTTGATATAGATGGTATTTTCTTCTACGTTGTATTTGGTCAATGCAGAAGGATGGACGACTGGATCAATCCATTTTACTGAAATGTTGTCTGATAAATCGGCGTAATTTTCAATAAAGGACTTGATACGTGTATCCGTACTGCTCTTATCAGCGACCACGACCATTTGAATCGAGTCATCCATCGATTTTAAGAATTTTTTACTAACGTTTGATACTTCTAATATTTGCTCTTCTGTTAAATCAACTGATTGCCATTTGGTTGGTAGTTGTCGGACTACTAAGTTGGCAACAATTAAAATGACGATTACCAGAACGGTTAATGCCCCTCGGTAACTTCCCTGCTTAAAAGAAGTGCTCTTAAATGAGGCGCCAATTTCTTTTTTTATTGTTTGTAGTGACTTTTTATTCGGTTGCTTAAAAATTCGTTTGATTTTTTCGCTTAATTTTTTCATCTTCTTACCTCCTAGCTCCAGCGTCTCTTTTGAATGACTTGAATGGTCAAATAGTTAAACGCAACAATCAAGCTGAGCAAGAGAAAGATATTCGGAATATTTAACAAACTGCTGTCAACTAAATCTGTCAAAACTGCAGTTAAGTCAAAACTTGATAAAATGTTTGTCAACAAGCTTTCAAATGATGTCTTGGTCACAAAATACACAATAATTGTACCTAATGCGACAACCGCATAGATGAGTGAGGTGAATGTCCAATTTTGCAAATAGGATTGCAAGGCTAAAGCGACCAACGCGAATAAAATAAGCACCATCACTAAATTAGCCAATGTACCTGAAGGCAAATAATTCGTCAAGGTACTCCAAAAATAAAGCAACAACAATACTGCCATCGTTCCTACTGCGGCAATAATTTGACTTTCGGTCGTTGAAGATAAAAACATGCCAATCGCAATATAGACGGAACCGATTAAGAAAAACATCAAAATAGTCAAGTAATCAATTAGAAAATGAGCTGTCCCTAGCATTCTAATAATGACAGGAAAAATCATAAAAATGACACAGGCAATCCCAAGTATGCTGACCATTGCCAAATATTTACCTAGCACAATTTTGGTAACGGAAACTGGCGAGGTTAGTAAGAGCTGATCGCTTTTATTGTGTCGTTCTTCAGCAAATGACTTCATCGTTAAAATTGGCACAATCACAATCATCACCAATAATCCTGACCCCAGTGCATATGAAAAATAGTTGTATCCATAGTTGAGGTTATACACCATAAAATAAATGCCAACAAATGCAAGTAAAAATGCTAAAAACACGCTTCCGATCATGGTAAACGTATACGATTTTAATTCTCTTTTATATATTGCAATCATGCGTTTTGTTCCTCCTCTGATTCATTGACTAGCTTATCAGAAGTTGTTTCTTGCATAATTTCTAAAAAGACTTCTTCCAAATTCGCAGTGGATTGATGCATTTCTAAAATAGGAAGCTTGGCATTGGTAAATGCAAAGAAAAATGCCTCCCGTTCATCATTATCATTGGAGACGGTGACTGACAGTTTGCACGATTGTTTTGCTGTTTCAGTTAATTGATACGTCAATTGAGAAAACTCACGATCCATCACATCTTTGACTTCTTGCGGTGTCCCTTTGACTTCCAATTTTAGAATGACGGAGGTATGTCCGCTTCGTTCAAGCTCTTCTTTTGTTTCATTGACGATTAATTTTCCTTTTGAAATAATCAAAATATCATCACATAATTCTTGCACCTCTGCCAAAATATGGGAGCTGAAAATAACGGTACGCTCTTTGGAAAATTCGCGAATCAATTGACGAATTTCAATAATTTGTTTTGGATCTAATCCCACAGTCGGCTCATCGAGAATCAAAATCTCTGGCCAACCAATCAACGCTTGCGCTAATCCTACCCGTTGCCGATACCCTTTCGACAAATTTTTGATTAAGCGATTGCGGACAGACTGCAATTTTACCTTTTCAATCATTTCATTGACATGGTACTTGCGTCCTTCTTTTGGTACTTCTTTTAATTCTGCACAAAAGTGAAGGTATTCTTCTACTTTCATGTCTAGATATAACGGTGGAATTTCTGGTAGATACCCAATTTTTTTCTTTACTTCCTCTGGATGTGCTAAATTATCCAGAGCATCAATTTCCACGCTCCCCGATGTTGCACCAATATACCCAGTAATGATGTTCATCGTCGTTGACTTTCCGGCACCATTGGCACCTAATAAACCATAAATTTTCCCTTTTTCTATCGAAAAACTTACATGATCCAAAGCAATGTGATTGCCATATTTTTTGACAAGATTTTTTATCTCAATCATGACTTCACTCCTTCTGTAGTTTTCCTCCTTTTCATTTCCTTCTCTACCAGAATAAGAAAGAGATATGAATAAAACATGAAGAAATCCGCAATAATTATCTTGGAAGTTTTTTCCTGAATCGAGTAGAGGTCCGAACGCATAGGTTCGCACCCCTCTCACACCACCGTACGTACGGACCCATATACGGCGGTTCTATTTAGACGTTGTCGGTGATACAATCACATTTTTCTTGAGTTGAACTTTTACAAATTGCCTGTCGTGCTTTTACAAAGTGTGTAGAGCAATTTGTAATAGTACCCGAGCAGTTTGTCAAAGTATTAGGAGGCAGTTTGTAAAAGTGTAAAGGGCAGTTTGTAAAAGTATCGGCTAGGGGGGTCGCATACTTTTACAAAGAGGTGGGGGAGTTTGTAAAAGTATAGCGGTGGTTGTGGGTTAATGCGTGTTCACGAGTATGAAAAAAGGCATCACGCCAGCAAGGTTAGGCTTGCTAGGATGATACCTTTTTGGTTATCTTGATTCAATGAATTTATGGTACGCCACGATGGCAGCGTTTGAGAACCTACCTTCATTGAGATTATACTCTTTGAAGTTTGGGCTATTCCTTAGCTTGTCGATTTTACGTGGGGACTGCTTATCGAACGGATTAAGCAACTCACCAAAATTATCAAAATAGTTTTGGAAAATGTATTCCATGTAGTTCGCATAGGAACTCGGTTTTCCAGACTTCGGCTTATTCTTGTCAAAGTTAAAGTCAATGAACTCATCCCTAAACTCCTGACGGTGAGGAATGGTTATTGTGACGTTGGCTACTTTGCTATTCTTACCGTACTTTGTGAATACTACTTCATTTTTTCGCTTTGCGGTATAAGGAACGTTTGGCTCTTTTGTCCGGTCTACCAATCTCCCATCTGTTAGTAGCTCAACGGTAGATACTTTAAAGGCTGCGGAAAGTTTATCGACCGTTTCCAACGTTGGAATATTTTTACCTCTCAGTAAATACGAGATTGTCTCCTGCCTTAACCTTGCCTCGTCTCCAAGTTTCTCCTGTGTCCATCCACGTTCACGCAATAATTCTTTTACATTTTCAATCAGTATTGCATATGACTTACCCATTTTAAAAATTATATACGGGTTATAAAATTGGTTCAATCGGGTATAGTCATATTACCAATTTACGCAAACTCGTAAAGCCTTGATGTAAATGACTTTTCACTTACTTGAATCAGGGTTACGAACTCCTCAAAAGATTCAACATTCTGAGGTATCATCAGTGGCAGCTTGAATAATGAGCCACCGAGTCCTTTCAAATTCCCTGCATGGACATAATCGCTTTTCATCTTACTAGGAAATGCAAGCCCTGCTTTCTCCGCCGCCAACACATGAAGATAACTGATGATTTGGTATCGGTCTTCACGGTTGATGCCTTTTTCGCTATTATCCAACATCTTGTATTTCGCATCTAACACGACTCGTTTATCCTTGCTGTAAAAGTCAGGGTAGACGGTTCTTTGCATATCAGAGAATAACGAAATGCCATATTGAGAGTTCTTGTTCTCCGTGTGAATAAACTGATTTCGTAATAATGTGTTAAGGTACTCTTCCCAAAGCCAAGCTATATCTATAATGATGCCGTAGATTTCATCATCCTCGTGACCAAATCCTATCTTCTCTTCGTTCAGAATTTGGATGCAGAGTTTCTGCAATAAGTAGTATTCCTCGTAGTAGCCATGCCGAACGGGATTAGCCACATTTTCAGACAATACTTCAAATCTTTCCACTCGGGAATAGCTTGGAGTTTCATGAATAATCGATTTCATGTCGTCCCTAGTTAACGAGTCTGAGGCAAAATAATAGGAGTATTCCGCATTCAACTTTTCAATCGTGTGCCTAATCAGTTGGGTCAGGCGGTTATCGTAGCTGAATTCCCGAGTGTCGTAAGCAATCCGCCCCATGAATGGTGTGTTCGTTTTGATATGCCTAGCAATGTTGATTGGTCCTTTTACATTTGCATCGTTATACTGCCTTTTGACGTATTCTTTGTAAACACCTTTCTCCATGGCGGAGTTCAGGTACATCGGGAATAAGAAAGCCAACAAATCGTAATACGAATCATCTGAGTCAGTATTAATCTTCGTCCTGACAACGTTCATGCTGAGCACTTGATGTAGGAGATACCTTAAAAAGAAATCATCCGTAGCGTTCTCAGAATCGTAAAATCTAGAATGAATTCGAACTTCTTCTGCTCCCTGTTTCATCACACCAACAATATTCCCGGTTCGAATATGCCGATTGTGTTGACGAAAGATATAGTTTTCACCATCTAGGTCCTCTGAAGATTGAAGTTGTGGCGGGAAGATGATGAAGTTTTCTTTTGCCAAATCACTCAAATCTCTATCAAGCAGTTCCTGGACGATTGGATTATCTTGGTATTGGCTTACGTCACTGTTATCCTTCACTTGAATCATCGGCATCATCCATGAAATATGCAGATTCAAGGATTTCTAGCTTATGCTCTGCATTCCTTTCACCACGGAAGTAATCTTTAAGCAATGGTTTTAACTTATTCTGCCACAATTCATCGACACCAATATTCTTAGATTCATCTTCGAGTGCTCGGAAGTAGCTTGCCCCAATTTGGTAATCAGTGCTTAAGGAAACTTCAGGCGAGATGATTGCATCATTCAAGGCAGTCATACGTCTTTTGACTTCATCTGACTTCAACATAACTTGTGAGTCTGCTGCCGTGATTTCTTCAAAACTAAAACGGCGACGCATCGCAAAGTCAAATGTATCTACTGAACGGTCAATATCATTCATAGTCCCAATGATGTAGACATTTTCTGGCACGTAGAATTTTTCACTTTCTTCAAAGAGATTAGCATATTGGGTTGAAACTGAGCCAGTTACTCCACGGTATTCTGGATCAATCGAGAAGAATAACTCTCCAAAGATTTTAGAGATTTCACCACGGTTGATTTCATCAATTACAAAAATATAATACTTATCGTTAACACCAGTATGTTTACCATGCGACATGTCATAATCAGGCAAATTATATTGGTCCTTCAGATAATTGACAACAGCTATCATCCTCGACTGATGCCCTCCGCTTTCACGGCCCTTCAATCCTTGCCAAACTCGAAAAATGTTTTCTTTCGTCAGCGTGTGAACACTACTTACATTTTCTTCCTTAAGATTTCTATTGCTGTTAACCGAATAAGTCATCTCCCTTTCAGAACGAACTTGAGGGATGACTACTTCTCCTGCCTCATCTACGTTATTGATAAAGTTTTCCCAAACGTTATCAAATGAGTCAAATTGGTCGTTCTGCTGCAATAAAGCATTTTTACAGAACTCTTTAAAAGTACCATTCTTAGGTTCGAAGCCAACTTGACCGTTGATTTGCACTGGTCGTAACCCTTCAACGAAGTCTGTATAGTCATAGCTTGGATGAAATTGAACAAATTCAAATTGGTCACTTGAGGCAAGCTCTTCTCTTGGAACACCAATGATGCTTGAAACAATTTCTTTTGCAAGATAAGTTTTACCTGTTCCGGGTGCTCCACGCAAAATCAAGTTATAGTTTTGTTTCAACTTTTCAGCCAGTTCAGTTGCCTTCATGTTCCCACCACCTCTTCTGCTTTCCAACTCGATTAACATTAACTGCTCGTAATCATGGAATAAATCACTCAGTAAATCATTCGGCTCATTTCCATCAAAAAGACCGAGTTCATCAACTGAGTACTCTTTACCAATCCACTTATTATTTGCATTGTCCCACTGTTGCAAACTTGCAATTTCCGTCTTATTTTGATTCCAGTGAACTCGAATATTGGCACCTGTATCCGACCAATGTAAATAGCTAGACTTGTTAAACAAAGGGAAACCTGCTTGAACTGTCACATCCATAGTGTGACCATTTGAAAATTGACGCCATTCCGAATAATTTTTCTGAAAATTCTTCCCCTGATACCCCATACCAGACTTAATTTCGTTTGGATAAAACTCCTCGGAATTAGCATTGTTATTAGCTCTCATGATATGAACAAAGAACTCGAGCATCTTCTTGAAATTCACTAAATCATCCATCATATTCCCTCCAGAACCGTTTTATGTATACAGATATTATAACACAGGATGTGTGTCCAACCTGTGAACTACTTAAAAAGCCACCGTTTGTTCGGTGGCAACTACCCTGAGTTGGACTAATAAATTCCCAGTGCTTGTTTGACCTGTTGCATAGCGCTATCAACATCGTAGGCATAATTCATAGCATTACGTGCTTGTTCAAGTTGATAGTCAGAGACACGCCAGTTGTCGACAGAAATGCTTTTACTGTTAAATCCATAATCATCTTTAACAGTAAATGTAGTTGAGCTAAAGCCCTTGTCAATTTCGAGTTGGATTCCCATTGCAATCCCTACCTTTCAAAAAATATTTGCCGTTAGGTGTTTAGTCTGTAAGTGAGCGGTGAAGGATATGACTTTTGGCTATCTTCCAATACCCTTCCCTCGTATTTGACCACTCATATGCTTTTTGCTTATCGATTCCTAACAACATCAGATTTCTTCTTCTGGTCCGTGGATATTTCCATTGTTTCCAGATGTATTGTCAGATTCTACGCTTCAACCATCCGTTCAGTTCATTCATGAACCCCTTCATTTCACCAATGCCATAATAGTTTATCCAACCATTCATCAGCTGTTTGATTTCCTTGAATAGAACTGCCACACTTCGCCCACGGTTACGCTTTGTGATTCTCTTCAATTTCTGTTTCACCGTTATTTTGGATTTATTGTGGGGACGAATCTTGACACCATTCTTTGTCGGCAAAATACAAAATCCGAGAAACTTACGTTTCAGAGGACTCCCTACAGCACTTTTCTTACGATTGACAGTGAGTTTCAATTCGTCTTCGAGAAACTCAACGGCGTTACTCATCACTCGATGTCCTGCTCGTTTGCTTCTAACATATATATTACAATCGTCTGCATAACGAACGAACTTATGCTCTCTCGATTCAAGGAAACGGTCAAATTCATTGAGATAGATATTACTTAATAATGGCGATAGATTCCCGCCTTGCGGTGTGCCTTCCTTCGAAGGATGAATCAAGCCATTTTCCATAATTCCACTCATTAAATATTGGCGAATCAAACACAAAACTTGTTTGTCTTTGACTTTCTTTTCAATGAGATACATCAGTTTATCGTGATTACCGCTGTCAAAATAAGCTTTCATATCAATATCCACAACATATCTGTAACCTTGTTCGTAGTAGAACTTGGCTTGTATGATAGCCATCTGCGCACTACGTTTTGGACGAAACCCAAAACTATTATCGGAGAACTCGGTTTCAAATATCGGTTGTAAAACCTGATTAATTGCTTGTTGGAGCATACGGTCGATGACCGTGGGAATCCCAAGCTTTCGCTTCTCACCATTTGGTTTAGGTATCTCTACCCGACGTACTGGCGATGGTTTATAAGTACCATTGCGAAGCTGGCTCAGAAATTTCTCACGGTTCTCCTTCAAGTAGGGAAACAGTTGGTCGTATGTCATACCATCCACACCCGCTGCCCCCTTATTTCTGACCACTTGAAGGTAAGCTCGATTGAGATTATTCCTTGACAGGATTCTCTCAAACAGAGTTGATACACCATCTTGGTCTATTTGTTCACCGCAAGAAGCGCTACGCACTTCATCATATCTTTCGTGTTCCACACTATCCTTTTGACGATAGTCAGATTTTCCTGTTTTCTGCGATTGTCACACTTCTCACACCTCCCAAATTTCTCAAGATTATTATTGTTCGGTCCTTCATAGCCTGTCAGATAGGCTACTACTATGACCTCGGCTGACTTCTTACGTTCACCCTGATGTCACCATTAGGATTGTGTTGGCTCGTTAGCATTTAACTTACACGACACCCTCGTAAGACCTCCCCTGGTAAGAGCAGTAACTTTCCTCCCATGTAACTGCTGGATTTACTGTATAGGTTTCGGGCAGTATTGGAATTTGTCTTGTCTAGCAGACTTATCCAACCTAATTCAGCCTTGTATCCAGTTTCTGTTCGTCAATTCAGGAGTTTGCCTCCGGCTTCCTTCAGCTACAACCTCGCGATTGCCACCTTGCCTTTCACTAACAGTTCCTACTGCCAAGCCTGTAGCGGACTTTCACCGCCAAGTTATTGCCCATGCAGGGCGCACTAGAAAAAAACACCTCTCTTACAAAAGTAAGAGAGGTGTTTGAAGTATGCTAAATGATTAAGCTTTCACAACGTTTGTTGCTTGTGGGCCACGATCTGATTCTTCAACGTCAAAAGTCACTGCTTGACCTTCTTCTAATGTTTTGAATCCGTCACCTTGGATAGCAGAGAAATGTACGAATACATCGCTACCATCTTCGCGTGTGATAAAACCAAACCCTTTTTCAGCATTGAACCATTTTACTGTACCTTGTTCCATCTTAACTAACCTCCTCATGCTTAAAGCATGTTAATAAAGTTGTAACATTGCTCGCTGATGATAGAGGTGACACAATTTGTTTCAACATCTATTCCCAAACAAAATTACAATTCTATTTTACACGCTTACTTCCTTGATTGCAATAGGAATCCTCATTGGAAAAATCCTTCCTCACGCAAACTGACATAGCGCCCCGTGCCAATAATCAGATGGTCCAATACCTCAATGCCCATCATTTCTCCACATTCTTTGACCCTCTTTGTGAATTGCAAATCATGTGAAGATGGCTTAGGATTCCCGGATGGATGATTATGCGTGAGAATGATTCTGGCAGCACTCACGCGTACTGCTCCCTTAAATATTTCACGCGGATGAGCAACCGATTGATTTAATGAACCGATAAATAAGGTCTCTTTTTTGATGATTTCATTTTTGGTATTTAAGTAGAGACAGAGTAAATGTTCTTGCTGGTAATCTTTCATTTCTTCCATTAATTGTTGCGCGATGGCATAACTCGACTGAACCTTCCCTAGCTTGGGCTGTGAGGCTAAATGGACACGCCTACCAAATTCCATCATCGCTTTTAACTCGATGGAACGCACGACCCCAACACCGGGAATCCGCTGTAACTCCGATAAGCTGGCATCTTTCAATGTATACAAATCGGGAAATTCTTCTAAAATCATCTGTGCAAGATCAATGACTGTATACGGCTTACTCCCTGTCCGTAAAATAATCGCTAATAATTCTTGATTGGATAAAGCTCCTTCGCCTGCCTCAAGCAATCGTTCCCGTGGCCGCACGTAGCTACTCGTTGATTGTAATTCTGCCATCTATTTTCTCCTTTTTTCATTCTCATAAGTAAATACGAAAACCAATCCGTTTCGACAGAAAATACTGGCAAAACGAATTGGCTTATTTAATCAAATCGATAGTGTTCAAGCAGAAAATCAGGTACGTCAGTCAGCTGTGGCAATACTTGTAAGTCTGGCATGTCAGGTGGCGGCAATAAATCCGGAATCATAACGACCGGGATGCCTGCTGCCTGGGCTGCAAGCAGCCCATTTTTTGAGTCCTCTAAGACAAGCAATTCCCTACGCTCTGCCTGTAAGTACTCACGTGCAGCTAAAAAGATGGCCGGATCTGGCTTAGCACGCGGTACATCATCGGCCGAAATGATTGCTTCAAACTGTTCAAAAATTCCTGTTTCGTTTAGTAAGAGGGTAATGAGTTTCTTTGTGTTACTTGAGGCGACGACCGTTTTGATTTTTTTTGTACGACAGAAAGCTAATAACTCATGCACCCCTGGCTTTAACTTCACATGGCCCGCTTCAAATAATGAGACACAATAATCATAACTCACCTGAATGAAGCGCTCGACTTCATCATGCCCCACTTGCGCATCATACAACTGATGATAATAGCGGTGCAATTCTTCATCGGAAATACCTAGACCAGCTAAATACGTCTCTTTGGTAAACGGTAGGCCCAATCGATCCGCAATGTGTTGAGTGCCTTCATAATAGACTGATTCAGAGTCAACTAACAGACCATCCATATCAAATATAATTCCCGTTAACTTTGCCATTACTCCTCCTCTAATGTATGGATCAATGCTCGTACTTGCGACACAAAATACAAAGAACCTGTGACTAAGAGTACGTCGTCATTGGTCATATGCTCCAATAATTCGGCCAATCCCAGTTGCCAAAGGGACACAAACGAAATTCGATTAGGGTCGATAGCTTGGATTTCTTTGGTTAAAGGGATCGCCTTCGGAAATTCAAAAGTCGTCACCAAGATGTCTAGCTCTTTGACTGTCAATAATTTCTCAAGCATCCCTTCGACATCTTTGGTTTTCAACGCTGAAAATAAGACATGGATCGTCTTGCCAGCAAATTCATTTTCCAAATTTTCCACTAACCGTGTCACCGCATGGACATTGTGCGCACCATCCAATACAATCAATGGTTCTTTTGTGACTCGCTCCATTCTAGCTGGCCAATAAGTTTTCTTTAAGCCTTGTTGCACCAACTTTTGCTTGACTGGAATACCTTTTAGCTGGCAATAGAGGATGAATGTTTGTAAGGCTACGCCAGCGTTTTCCGTCTGATGCGTACCAATCAGCGGAATATGGAGACTTTCAAAGACAGCATCTTGTGATTGGAAGGTGAACACTTCCCCCCATTCTTTATCTGGGCGAAGATAGTCGATCTGATAGTCTGTTTGATAACTATAGAGTGGCGCTTGATTTTTTTTAGCCATCTGTTGGATGACTGCCAGTGCTTCAGGTGAGATATTTCCTGTAACGACGGGACGCTTAGGCTTAATGATTCCTGCTTTTTGTGCTGCAATCTCCTCTAGCGTATCGCCTAAAATATCGACATGATCTAAGCCAATCGTCGTAATCACGCTAATTAGTGGGTCGATGACATTGGTCGAATCATAGAGACCCCCTAGTCCCACTTCTATTAGAGCAACGTCGACCTTCATTTCAGCAAAGTACAAAAATGCCATCGCAGTTAATAGTTCAAACTCGGTAATCCCTTGAACATCTTCTCGCTGATCCATTTCAGTAATGATCGGCAGCAGTCGGTTAACATAAGACAAAACCACCTCATCTGCGATAAATTGTTGGTTATATTGAATCCGTTCATTAAAGCATTCAATATATGGAGAAGTAAACGTACCAACGTCGACCCCGACTGTCTCCAGTAGTGCCCGTAAGTAACTAACCGTCGATCCTTTTCCATTCGTGCCAGCTACATGGATACTGTCAAAGTCGCGTTCTGGATGGTTCAACTGTTCAAGTAAATAGTCCATGCGCTTTAATCCTGGACGCACGCCGAATTTTTTGCGTTGATGAATCCAAGCAATTGCTTCTTCTGCTGTTTTTAGCATTCTTTCACCCCATCTTCTTTTTCTTCTCTATTCTATCACTTATCAGAAATGAACAAAACGAAGACAGATCACTCCCATCTTCGTTTTATGTTTGTTAAATTGTTTTTAATTGCGCAATTCGCTCTTTCACAGCAGTCTCTTTTGCCAAGTAGTCTGCTTCTTTTGCACGCTCTTGCTCAACTACGTCTGCTGGTGCATTGGCTACAAATCGTTCATTAGCTAATTTTCCTTGCACTCGTTTGACTTCTTGTTGCCATTTAGCTAATTCTTTTTCAAGGCGGCTAATTTCTTCCTCGATGTTGATTAGACCTGCGAGTGGCAAGTAAATGGTCGCCCCTGTTAATACAGCTGACATCGCTAACTCTGGCGCTTGTAAGTCTGGTGCAATTACTAATTCTTCTGGGTTACAGAAGCGCTCGATATAATTTGTGTTTTGTTGTAAGAATGCTTCAATCGCTGAATCATTTGTTTGAATAAGTAGCGTGATTGGCTTAGATAGTGGGGTATTTACCTCGGCCCGAATATTACGGACAGAACGAATCAATTCCTTCAATACGCCCATACCAACAATAGCTTTTTCATCTTCAAAGGAAGCTTCAACAACTGGGTAGCTCGCGACAACGAGCGAGGTTCCTTCATATGGCAATTTCGACCAAATTTCTTCAGTCACAAATGGCATGATTGGGTGCAATAAGCGCAGACTTTGATCTAGTACATAGACTAATACTGCTTTGTTCGTTTGTTTTGCTGCTTCATTTTCACCGTACAGTGTTTCTTTGCTCATTTCAATGTACCAATCACAAAAATCATCCCAGATGAAATTATACAATTGACGACCTGCTTCACCAAACTCAAAGCGATCAAATAAGTCCGTCACTTTTGCCACAGTCTCATTCAATCGTGCCAAAATCCAACGATCGGCAACTGATTTTTCGCCATTGATTTGTAATTCGGCTGCCGTCATGCCTTCGCAGTTCATTAATACAAAGCGTGACGCATTCCATATTTTGTTAATAAAATTCCAGGCAGCATCCATTTTTTCATAGCTAAAACGAACATCTTGACCTGGTGCGGAACCATTGGATAGGAACCATCGCAACGCATCGGCACCATATTTTTCAATGACTTCCATCGGATCAATCCCATTGCCTAGTGATTTACTCATTTTACGGCCTTGTTCATCACGGATTAACCCATGCATTAAGACATTTTTAAACGGACGGCGATCGGTAAATTCCAAGCTTTGGAAAATCATCCGACTTACCCAGAAAAAGATAATATCATAGCCTGTTACAAGCGTATTCGTCGGGAAGTAGCGCTTAAAGTCAGCTGAGTCTGTATCAGGCCAACCCATCGTCGAAAACGGCCATAACGCAGAACTAAACCACGTATCCAATACATCATTGTCTTGGTGCCAGTTTTCCGGATCGCTAGGCTCAGTCATTCCTACATAGACTTCACCTGTTTCATTGTGATACCAAGCAGGGATGCGGTGTCCCCACCACAATTGACGAGAAATAACCCAATCATGAACATTTTCCATCCAACGCATAAATGTTTGATTAAATCTTGGTGGGAAGAATTCCACCGCATCCTCTGTCTCTTGATTGTCCATCGCTTGTTTTGCAAGAGGTTGCATTTTTACAAACCATTGGGTAGAAAGACGTGGCTCCACGACAACTCCTGTTCGCTCAGAATGTCCAACATTGTGATTCATTTTTTCGATACGCACTAGACGTCCTTGTTCTTTTAAGTCTGCAACTATTTGCTTTCTAGCTGCAAATCGATCCATGCCTGCATACTTACCAGCTAAGTCATTCATCGTTGCATCTTCGTTCATTACATTGATGCGTGGCAAGTTGTGACGATTGCCGACCTCAAAGTCATTAGGATCATGGGCTGGCGTAATTTTTACGACTCCTGTTCCAAATTCACGGTCAACATACTCATCGGCAATAATCGGAATTTCTTTATTCACTAATGGCAAAACAACTTTTTTGCCGATTAACTCACGGTAACGATCATCCTCAGGGTGGACAGCAATCGCAGTATCACCGAGCATCGTTTCTGGTCGGGTCGTCGCAATCTCGACTTGTCCTGTACCGTCTGCGAGTAAGTAGCTCATATGGTAAAATGCACCTTCAATATCTTTATGAATCACTTCGATATCTGATAGAGCTGTGCGCGCTTGTGGATCCCAGTTGATGATGTATTCCCCACGGTAGATGAGCCCTTTTTCATATAATGTCACGAAGACTTTTCGCACTGCTTCTGATAATCCTTCATCTAAAGTAAAGCGTTCGCGGCTATAATCAAGCGACAGTCCTAGTTTTGACCATTGTTCGCGAATGTGGCCTGCGTATTCTTCTTTCCATTCCCAGACTTGATCTACAAATTTTTCACGCCCTAAATCATAACGCGAGATGCCTTGCTCCCGTAATTTTTCTTCTACTTTGGCTTGCGTTGCAATTCCTGCATGGTCCATACCAGGTAACCACAGCGTATCGAAGCCTTGCATCCGCTTTTGGCGAATAATCATATCTTGTAATGTCGTATCCCAAGCATGACCAAGGTGCAATTTTCCTGTTACGTTTGGTGGTGGAATAACGATTGAATATGGTTTAGCTGTTTGATCACCATTTGGTTTGAATAGGTCTTGATCTAGCCATTTTTGATAACGACCCGTTTCGACTTCTTGCGGATTATACTTTGTTGAAAGATTGTTTTCTGTCATAAAGAGACCTCCTGTTTCATTCTTTTGGCATAAAAAAAGTCCTAATGTGTCAGACACATTAGGACGTAAGATACGCGGTACCACCTAAATTGTAGAGCTTACTCTACCCCTTTAGCGTGTGTTAACGGTCACGATCCGATTCAGCTTACTGCCTTCAGCTAAATAACTCCCAAGCTACCTTCTTTAGCTCCTACTGAAAATGTTCCACCCTCATCTTCTCTCTAAAAGTAGGCTTACTAAATACTCCTCTTGATCTTTGCTTTTCTTCGTATATTCTACACATTTCTAAAAAGAAAGTCAATTAGACTAAGCGTTTCGCTGCCTCAATTGCTTGCGTGTAATCAGGCTCATGACTCATCTCAGGTACAATCTCGCGATAGCGAATCACACTATCTTGATCCAATACAAAAATCGACCGAGCATAGCGACCTAGCTCTGGCATATAAATACTATATGCCTCGCCAAACACATTTTCAGGATCATGGACCATCGTCATATCGACACCTTCTTGGCCACACCAATTTGCTTGTTCTTCTTTGGTATTGTTAGAAATCGTCACAAAATGAATACCAGCTAATTGACTGGCTTCTTGATTAAAACGCTTGGTTTGAATCGCACAGACACGTGTATTAATATCTGGAATAATGCTGATAATCGTTGGTTGTCCTTTTAGACTTGCTAAAGAGATTGTTGCATCTTGCATATCATGTAAGGCAAAATCAGGTGCTACTTCTCCCTCTCCAGGCTGATTTCCTGGAACGTCAATGACTTGCCCTTTACGGGTGATTTTCATACTGCGTCACTCCTATTCTTATATACTTTTAGTATAAGCACACAGGAGTAAAAAACCAATGATTATGCTTTGACTGATACGGCTTTTTCTTGCAAGGAGTCAAAGAAGATCAGCGTTTGCAATTCAGTCGTTAAATCGATGTATTGCATATGGACTGATTTTGGTACTTTAACGCGATTCGGAGCAAAATTCAAAATTGCTGTAATACCGGCATCGACAATGGCATCGATTGCATCTTTAGAGTATTTACTTGGAACGGTTGAGATAGCGACTGTAATCCCTTCATCTTTGATAACTTGCTTTAAGTCAGCCATACTATGCACAAAAAAACCATTCACGGTCTTACCGATCATCTCAGGATTATTATCAAAGACGGCCACAATCGAAAGGTTTTCATTTCTGCGAAAATTATTATTAACTAAGGCTTTTCCTAAATTGCCATACCCGCATAATGCAATACGTTTTTCTTCATTACTTTCGAGTAAACGGCTGAAGACTTCTACCAGATAGGGTACATCATACCCATACCCACTGCGACCAAGTTCACCTAAATAGGAAAAATCTCGGCGAATCGTAGCTGAAGGTACTTGGGTAATTTGTGCAAAATCTTTTGATTTAATTCGGACAATTTCAGATTCATTTAATACTTTTAAATATCGCAAATACAATGGCAACCTTTTTGCTGTTGCCTTGGGTAATTTTTTGACTTTCAGATTTTCCAATTTCTTCACCTCAATTGTTACTTTATTCACATAAAAGTGTATCACGCAATCTTTGGTAGTGCAATCATTCTTTTTAGAAAAAACAATAAAAAGCTTTGGAATATGTGAATTCCAAAGCTTTCCTATCCTTAGAGTAAGTCGTCAAATTCAAAATTTACTTGTTCTGATTCTGCACGAATTTCACTAACTTTCAAGCCAGCTAGAGAACGTGCCAACAATCCTTCTAAGTCGAGTCGTTGTTCATATTGTAGGACTTTTTCTAGTTGTGGACGTGTTTTGGGTTGAGGTGGTGCAAAGATCGTACAGCAATCTTCAAATGGCTGGATTGCTAGTTCAAATGTGTCAATCTCTTGTGCTACTTCGATAATTTCTAATTTATCCATTGTTGCCACTGGACGAATCACCGGTGTCGTCGTGACTTCGTTAATGGCCACCATGCTTTGCAATGTTTGCGAAGCGACCTGACCGAGTGATTCTCCATTAATGATGATCAGCCCATTACGCATGTCGCGAATCATATCCGTCAAGCGTAACATCATGCGGCGCGTAATGGTCATCCAATAACCTTGAGGTACACGACGCTTGATTTCTTCTTGTATCTCTGTGAAGGGCACCTCAATGAATTGAATGCTTCCTACGTAAGGCGCAAGTTTACTTGTTAAATCCTTCGCTTTTTGCAAAGCTTGCTCACTGGTATAAGGCGGACTTGCAAAATGGACTGCCTCGATTTCAACGCCTCGCTTCATCGCAAAATAACCAGCTACTGGGGAGTCAATCCCACCTGATAGCATCAGCATCCCACGACCAGCTGTACCGACTGGAAGCCCACCTGCACCGAGTAGCGTTTCATAGGATAGATATGCGCCATCGCGTCGAATTTCGACTCTCAGATTAATATCTGGGTGTTTCATCTGGACTTGAATCGCAGGAAATAAATCAAAGACAGCATTTCCTAACGCAACATTTAATTCTCCGCTATCAAGAACAAAATCATGGTCGCTGCGTTTTGCGGTAATTTTAAACGTTTCTTTCCCTGTATAAATTGATTGCATAATTTCTTGAACCGTCTGTTTCAAGACCTCAACATCTTTTTCCACGCGAATACTTGGAGAAAAATTTTGGATGCCAAATATTTTTTGCAATTTTGGCATCACCAGCTGACTGTCTTCCCCATTTAATAAAAGATGCATGCGATCACGGTCGGCATGAATTTTAACTAATGGAAAATCAACCAATGCACGGCGCACATTTTCTGCTAATTGCATAATAAACATTTTCCGATTTTTACCTTTTGTGGACAGTTCGCCATAACGAACCATAATTTCTGAATACTTCACTTTGCGACTCCTTCGCTAATTTTTGCAAATTTTTGGTACAAATGGTTGAAAATAATTAAAAATTGTTCGACTTCCGCCATCGTATTGGATTCATCCAAACTAATCCGCACGGCGCTAGTGGCTAAATTCGCTGGCATGTTCATGGCGTGAAGCGTGCTACTTGCTAAGTGCTTGCGACTTGAGCAGGCACTAGTCGTAGATAGGTAGATTTGCTTTTCTTCAAACGCATGGACCAAAACTTCTCCGCGAATTCCTTCTAGCGAGAAGCAAAGGATATGGGGGGCGAACTGTTCCATCGCAGAAAAAATAGTCACTCGCTCATATTGCGCTAAGGCATTGCGTAGTGCTTGCTTTAAGTCATAAACGTGCGTCGGCTTAGCCGCTTTGCGCTCCATCGCTAACCGTAAAGCCTTAGCCATCGCGACAATAGCAGGAACATTTTCCGTGCTACTTCGTTGGTTATTCTCTTGCCCGCCTCCACTCAGTAAAGGAGACAGCTTTCTTCCTTGACGCCAAAATAGAAAACCAGCGCCTCTTGGACCGTGGAACTTGTGTGCCGAAAATGTCGCAAAATCCACGCGTGGTGTCAACCATTCCTCTGTCGGCACTTTGGTAATGGCTTGTACAGCATCCACGTGAAAATGGATTTTAGGGTAGCTTTCGAGTAATTGACTAATGGCTTTGATTGGTTGGATTGCTCCCATTTCATTGTTCACTGCCATGACGGATACCAAAATCGTATCTTTGCGTATCGCCTTTTCTAGCTCTGAAAGCGAAACAAAACCAGCTGAAGTCACTGGAATCACACTAACTTCAAAGCCTTGCTTTTCTAATTGCTGCGCTGCTTCACTGACTGCAGGGTGCTCAATGCTTGAGATAATGATGTGACGGCCAAATTCCTGTTTTTCCCAGGCAGTCCCTTTTAGAACCCAGTTGTCACCTTCTGTTCCTCCACTCGTAAAAAAGATTTCTTTTTCCGACACTGAAAGTTGTTGCGCGATTTGCTTTCTAGCTTGCTGCAACAAACGGTTTGCTTGATTCCCTAAATCGTGTAAACTTGAGGGATTTCCTATAATTCGTTGGCTTGTTTTTACGTACGCATCCAATGCTTGTGGATCAATCATCGTTGTCGCACTATTATCAAAATATATCACGTTTTTCTGCCCCTCTATTTCAAAGTCTTACCTATTATAAACACATCATCGGTATGTTTCAAGTTTCTGGTTACCATAAAAAAGTTGGTAATCATCTTTGACTACCAACTTTCTTCTCTTATACTAAATCTGGATGATTGAAGTAAAAGTCTTCAATCCGCTTAAACGCTCCTGGCTCTACCCGTTCAAGAGCAGTCCCAATCTCATCAAGAGCATCTTGATAACGGTATTCTTGATTAAATAAATCAAGGCCGTGATCAATCGCTGCTTTTACATCAGGATGTGTATGACGGTAGCGATTGGCGTATTGCATAACTTGTTCAGTCAAGGATGCCGCATCAACCAAGTCATGTGTCCGATCTGTTAATTCCACCATGTCTTCATCGCAAACAGAAACCATTTTGTTAATATCGTCCATATTGATGCGAATCTTATTCAGTGCTTTGCTTAGTTCTTCCACACGATCAGTTACAAGGAAGAAGTATTCCAAGTACTCACCAGGTAGACCTGGTAATCGTTGTTTTTCAACATATCGTTTTAAATTACGTAAAGTAAACTCGTAATGATCCATCTTTTCTTGAGCTTCTTTTTCGCCCTTTCGTAGGTCACGAATGGATTCATCGATCGTCACTTGTTGGTTTTCAATTTCATCTAGAATTTGATACGCATCTTTATAGAAAGCTTGAATTTCCGTGTAAGGTACTTCTTTTTTCTCTATCTTAGGCTCAAGCAATTCATTTCTTCTAAATAATTCTTCAATTTCTGTTTGGAAAGTTCTTGTTTGGCCTAATTCATTGTGATTCAGTGTATAACTTTGTGCCGTATGATCTAACTCGATTAGTAATTGGCGATTGTTGCGCATCGAGTGCGTAATGTATTCCGATAAGACTTTACGATTACGTTCAACATATTGACGAGCATCGTATTCTTTTTCCATCGTAGCATATAAGTCATCAATATCAGTAGCGATTTCTTTTGTCGCCGCTTCGACTGTATCTAGCTCGACTTTCTCTAAATCAGCCAAGCTTGCTTCGACTTTCCGTTTGACACGAGCTATATCGGATGTGATTTGATCTTCTGGAAATACATAATTTTCATCAATCATTTTTTGGTAGCCGGCTTGTAGCTCTTCTAACTGACCTGGGAAACGATTCGATAATTCATCGACTAATGGTTTAACGCGTTTCATCGTTGCTTCTAACTCGTACGTATCTTTTTCTGCTTTTTCCAATACTTCGCGAGCTTCAATTGGGTCACCCGATGTATTCAGCATGACAAATTTCGTAAATTCTTCTTCGACTTGTTTTGCTTGCTTTTGTAACTCAGCATGCGCTGGTTCAAACGTCGTTGCTTCTTCTTTTAGTTCTGATTTTAGCTCTTCAAAAATATCTAAGGCTTTTTGCACAGCTAGTGAATTGCGCTCTTCTGTTTCACGCAACTCTTTTAGCCCTTGACGAATTGTCTGTGCTTGCTCTTCCATCTCCGTCAGCGTCTTATCTGCATCAGCAGTAGCTGCTTTCGCTTTGAAGAACTTCAACGATTCATTTTGGCTCTCAACTTCAAAAATTTGGCTTTCTAATTCAGCAAATGATTTTGTTGATAAATCTGCCCATTTTTGGTTCCATTCTCGAAAAGTATTTTGGCTTTGACCAACTAAATGCATTTTTTTCACTTCATCAATCTCTTCAATGACTGGTAAATCAAATAACTCTTCTTTGCGTTTTTCTAATCCATTAAGTGTCTCTTGATTTTTCTTTCTGATATAATAACCGACTATATAAAAGGCCGCTACCACGAAAAGAATCACTACGACTAAGCCGACGACTCCATTAGTTCCCATTATGGTTCCTCCATTTTTCAACTTCATTCTGTCTTAAAAAGTCTCGTATTCTCATTTACTAAAGCACGCTTTCACAGAATGCGCTCGATTTAGACATCTACTGTAAATTATAACACAAACAATAATGCCATTCACTAATCAATCTGAAAAAAATAAAAATTCGTTTTCTCGCAATTTTCTCATGATTTTTTCGGCAAGTTTTCATTCCATACTTGATTTCTTTAGTCTAAACCTGTACCCTAGGAAATAAATATTAAATAGAGGTTGTAAAAGTGATGAAAGTTGCAAAATTTGGTGGCAGTTCACTTGCATCTGCCGAACAGGTTCAAAAAGTTGTCAATATCATTAAAGAAGATACCGAGCGTCGTTTTGTCGTAGTCTCTGCACCAGGCAAGCGATTCAAAGAAGACATCAAAGTTACTGATTTATTAATTTCACTTCATGAAGCCATTGTACAGCAAAAGAATAGTCAGGCGTTGCTTGATGAAATTTACCAGCGATATGAAGAAATCGGCGCTACATTTCAAGTTGAACCAGACATCTTAGCTGAAATTAAGCAAAATTTGGTCCAATTAACGGAACAACAGGCACCTTTCACGCCGTATTTTTATGATCGGGTTTTAGCCAGTGGAGAAAACAACAATGCCTTGTTAATCGCTGGTGTCTTTAAAAGCCAAGGTTTAAAGGCTCGTTACATCAGCCCCGCTGAATTAGGAATTCTTGTCAGCGAAGAACCTCAAAACGCTCAAATTCTATCAGAAAGCTATGGCAAAATTTATACTTGGCATAATTCCTCTGAGATTTTAGTCATTCCGGGATTTTTTGGTGTGACAACGAGCGGAGAGATTTGTACCTTCTCCCGTGGTGGCTCTGATATTACTGGTGCGATTGTAGCCGCAGGTGTCAAAGCTGAGCTATATGAGAATTTTACCGACGTTGATGGCATCTACGTAGCAAATCCTAGCTATGTGCATAAGCCTGTCCTAATGACAGAACTAACGTACCGTGAAATGCGCGAGCTAGCCTATTCCGGCTTCGGTGTCTTCCATGAAGAAGCCCTAATGCCTTCTTACAAAGCAAAAATTCCGGTCGTCATCAAAAACACAAACAATCCATCAGCACCTGGCACACGCATTACGAACAACCGCTCTTCAAATGAACAAGCAGTTGTTGGGATTGCAAGTGACGAAGGCTTTAGCATGATTTACATTAGTAAGTACTTAATGAACCGTGAAGTTGGCTTCACCTTGCGTGTACTTAAGATTTTTGAAGAATTTAATCTCAATTACGAGCACATGCCTTCTGGGATTGATGACATCTCTATTATCATTCGTGCACGACAATTAAACCCCGAATTAGAAGAAGCCCTTCTTCGGAAAATCGCCTATGAGATTGATCCAGATGAATTACGTATCACACATGATTTATCAATGGTCGTTGTCGTTGGCGAAGGGATGAAGCATCGCGTTGGCATTACTGCTGACAGCACGGCCGCTCTTGCTAGAAAACAAATTAATTTAGAAATGATTAATCAAGGTTCATCTGAAGTGAGTATCATGTTTGGTATTCATAAAGAGCAAGAAAAGCTCGCCATTCGCACGTTATACTATACATTTTTTGATTAGAAAAAAATCGCACCCGACTCGTTTTCACATAACAATGTGGCTAAGCGAGTCAGATGCGATTCTTTTTTTGTTTATTTGCTAGAAGCTTAAAATGAACCAGTGCATCGAAAATTCCGTCAACTTGATGTGACCCTGTTACATAGTCAGCAATTTTTTTCACTTCAGGACGAGCATTCCCCATAGCTACACCGACACCAGCAGACTCAATCATTTGAATATCATTTTGATGATCGCCAAAAACCATAAAATCAGCCAACTTCATCTGAGTAAAGTCCGCAACTTCTTGTAACCCAGATTTTTTGTTTATCCCTTTTGGAACAATATCTACGGAAAAACGATTGGAGCGTACGATTTCAAACTCAGGAAATTGATTTTCAATTGCAGCTGTTTCTTTTTCTGAACAAAACAATACACATTGATTGATCTGTACTGGTCGTTTCACCAAATCCTTGTAGCGATTTTTCCGGCGATTCGGACTCCATTTTTGAAGTAGGTAGCGCAATGTTCCTGTCGGCAACCAATCTGGTAACAGCGTCAGTAACTTCGCAATATAATACGAATGACCAAATCGGATTGTAAAGCTTCCGTATTGCGTATCTTTGTTATAAAACAACGCCTGGCGGTGAGTACGATCAAAAAAATCAGCCAACTGATCTAATTCTTGTTGCGAAAAGTGGTGTTCACTAATCAATTGATCTCGAAACGATACCAGCGTACCATTGAATGAAATAACTGCATCAAACGAAAATTTGTTTAATGGGTGAGGCATCTTCACTGGCGAGCGACCTGTCGCTAAGCAACATAAAATCCCCTGTTCTTGTAAGCTATGCATCGCTTGCATTGTAGACTTTCTGATTGTGCCTTGCCTAGTCAAAAGCGTGCCATCAATATCAAAAAAGACCGCTCGAATCATACCTATCCCTCCTTCCTCTATTAAAATAGATCCATTTGATTAGGGTGTAGTCCACTATAATCGATATGTAATAGGCTTTGTAATTGTTTGGCATTTGCCGCTGCATGACCGCCAGAATTATTATTAAAAATCACTGCTACATTGGCCGTCTCTTTTTGACACTGCTTCATTCCTTCAGCTAAATCCATTAATTCGTGTGTGTGGTAGTCATACAACGTGCGATATGCTCGTGCATCGGGACCCGTATAAACCCAACCAGCATCATTTCTACCATGAAGTCGAATAAGTACCGCCTCTGAATTCGTAACTGTAAAATCTAACGGGACTGTACTGGCGATTTTTTTGGGCTCATCTGCCACCACTAAAGAATACCGCTGTTGCTTCATAAAGGCATGCATTTTGTCAATATTAGCCTTATCATACCAACTTGCATGGCGAAATTCAATGGCGACCACTTCGTTAGGAAACCATTGGCGCAAGTGCATGAGATACGTCACATTTTCTCGTGTACACGTAAAACTAGCTGGAAACTGAGCTAGTAGACAAAACAATCGACCCTGATCAATCATTGGTGCTAGACGTTGACAAAAAGTATGAGCTACACCACGAAAGGTTTCATCTTCGGCTAATGGCCGATGGGTCGTAAAAAGACCAGGTACCTTTAAGATAAATTGAAAGTTTTCAGGAATATCCGTTAGCCATTTTTTGATATGGGCTTCTTGAGGAATATAATAAAAACTCGTATCCAATTCAACAATTGGGAAGTATTGACCGTATTCATATAGACTGATGTTTGTCTTACCATTTAATGAGCCATGCTCTTGAAATCCAGTACAACCAATGAAAATCATGTCCTTTTCTCCCTCCCTTAGTTTCTTACCCTTGAACTTCCGCATTTCCTTAAGTATAATGCAATCACAGTTCCAAAACAAACGATCCATTAAGGAGCAGAACGATGAAAACAATTCTTGTCTTACATACAGGTGGCACGATTGCCATGAAAGAAGATTCACTTGGTCGCGTAGCCCCTGATGAAAAAAATCCATTATTAGAAGCCACACTGGCGACATCTTCAAATCCAACTATTTTAGTCGAGGATTTTTTCCAATTGCCAAGTCCGCATATCACCTTAGCGCACATGATAAAACTAAAGCAACGCATTCAGCAGGCAAAATACGATGGTGTCGATAGTATCGTTATTACTCATGGCACAGATACCCTAGAGGAGACGGCCTTTTTCTTAGATACGACTATCGGCGACTTGCTTCCCATTGTCTTAACAGGTGCGATGCGTTCAAGTAATGAAATAGGCAGTGATGGCTTATATAATTTTGCCAATGCCTTACGTGTTGCTGAAAGTCCCGATTCCATCGGTAAAGGTGTGCTCGTCGTCTTAAATGACGAAATCCATACTGCACGCTATGTAACTAAGACCCATACGACCAATGTTGCAACCTTTCGAACACCAACTTTAGGACCAATCGGTATCATTGCCAAGCATCAAGTATTGTATATGCTTGAATTACTCGCCACCGAACGTCACGATGTAGCAGACATGTCTGGCTTAGTGCCCATTGTCAAAGCCTATGCTGGTATGCAAGGAGACTTTTTTGAAGCCTTGGCCCAAATGCCAATCAATGGCTTAGTCATCGAGGCACTAGGCGCAGGGAATCTTCCACCAGAGACGCTCCCTGCCTTACAGTCGATACTTAAAAAGGAGATTCCGATTATTTTGGTTTCTCGCTGCTTCAATGGCATCGCCGAACCAGTCTATTCCTATGAAGGAGGCGGTGTTGAGCTGGAGAAAATGGGTATTATTTTTTGTAAAACCATCAACAGTCAAAAAGCCCGTCTGAAGTTATTAATCGGCCAACACGCCAATTTAACTCCACAAGCTTTTAAACAATTTATGGAGAGCTAAGTAAGTTTTACTTATTTAGTTCTTTCCATTCAATAAATGCCTCGCAACACGTTTCCTCATGAAGCATGATTGCATGTCTCGTACACATCACTTGATCTTGATTAATTTTTTCAACCACACTGGTTATTTCATTGCCATATTCTACTTCTTTATCATATCGAATCGTAATAGTCTTAGGCACATAACTCGTCAAGAAATCCCGACCTAAAACATCTAAAATCCAATGAAAATAAACGGCATTATTGACATGGAGATTGCTATCAATGTCAAAAAAACGCACCCGATACGGTAAGCTTTCACCAATAACAATTTTCTCTAATTTGCCAAAGCGCTTGATTTTCGTAATTTTTTGACTTTCAAAAGGGGCGATGATCTCATCTACCACACGGCTGAGTTTTCTCGTTTCGATATTCATTAGCCCAAAGACTGCTTGAATGTGTACCAATTCTTCACCTGATACTGTACGAATCCAAAATGACCGATAGCAAAAATATTTGTTGTATTCCTCGGCTTTGGTCGTCACAATAATCTGCTCATCCACCTTGGGTAACCGCGTGATTTCAAGATGATAATTGGTTAATATCCATGTTACACCATGTTGATGAATATACTCACTTCCTCGATTGAGTTCGTTGCTTTGGGTTTCTGAAACTTGGATTGCTAAACTAATCACTGTTGGGAGTGTCATATTGCCATTCATGTCACACTCATAGTAGACGACCTCGTGCTGACGGCTAAATTCTTTTGCCATGTCTGTTCTTCCTCTCTGTCTCTGCCAGATTTTTGTGCAGTATTTCTTTGTATCTAGAAATGCGCTTCACTAGTTATTATACAAAAAACCAATTGAATGGAAAACGCGAGACATCTTCCAAACAACTGGCTCTTATAGTTTTTGCAGGTAATCTTTTACTAATTCTATTTACGCTAAGGCACCCATCGGATCCCACGGTGCAAGAACAGTCGGTTGTTCATTAAAGGCAGCCAATTGTTCTTCCGTCAAGAAATCTTTACGGACAACGATTTGATAGGTGTATTCATCCATCCACGCATCACTAGCGACAAAAAAGCCTTTTGTTCCGACTTCTTCTCCCCAGCTATTTTCCACTTTCCATTTGGTTGATTGACCATCCACTAGATCAACACCCGTTAACACCATCGCATGAGTCATCAAGCTTTCACCAAAATCTAAACGTTGTGCTTTGGTCATTGTAAAGTCAATATCAAAAAGATCGTTATAGTCAAAGACATCAGTCGCCATGACACCTGTGTCACGCGTCGAAGATTGACCTACATCACAACCAAACCAAACTGTTTCACCTTGTTCCAATTGAGCAATGGCTAATTGTTTAAAGGTTGTCATATCTACATTTAAATATTTTACTTCCTTGCCACCTACAACATTACCTAACATCTCGACTGTGTATGATTTGTTGAATGGTTTGTCTTCAGTCGGTGCATTGATAATGCTGACATAGTTATCAAGGTCGACACCCACGAATTTTTCATAGAATGTGTGCGGTGTTAATTTACGATCAATGTGATAGTCACCTGCTTCATCACGGTACTCAAAATCAAATGTTTCAGGCGGTGTGCCTAAGGAAATTGATAAGAAGTTATAGACTTCTTGCAACATTGTTTCTTTTGCTGCTTGGATTGTCGCGTCATCTTTGCCCTCAGCAACTAATTGACGCAAAGTGATCGCATCCTTGCGTAATTTTTTGTTCAATTGACTATTTAATACCTTAGAATTGCTTGAGCTAGCACTTTCAGGCATCACATATTGAGGTACCACACCATATTTTTGGAAAATGGAAACAATCATATCCCATTGACCGCCATCTTGTTGCGGTACTTGTAATAAAAAGGCTACTTTACGGCTCGTTACTTCATCTTTAGCCGTTGCTAAAATATTTTCGTAAAAGTAATTTGATTTTTCATACTTGTCCCCAAAAAAAGTATAGCTTTGAGATAATTCAAACTCTTTTAATTGAAAGTTGTTCAGTAATTTATGACGGAATGTATTCAACGCTGCAAACATCCAACATCTACCAGATTGTTTTTGATTGGCTACTTTACCAGTAGTTAAATCAATCGAGAAGACCGGCACATTTTCGACATGTGCTTGGACATTTTCTGCCACTTCTTGTATGCCATTTTTTACTGCTGCTCGTTGAACAGCTAGTTGTTTTCTATTTGTTGAAAATGCAGCCAGTGATGCTGCAGTCATATCTTTTGTTATTTCACCCATTACAAATCCTCCTTTAATATAACCACTATTCTACTACTAGCAAACTTGAAAAACAACAACACTTATTGGACAAAAAAAAAGCACCCAGTGATGGATGCTTGACTCCGGCAGTAGGACTCGAACCTACGACATCATGATTAACAGTCATGCGCTACTACCAACTGAGCTATGCCGGAATATTACATTAATAATATAACAATAACTAAATGAGAAAGCAATAATATTTTAAAAAAATTGCTTAAATTTCTCCAAATATTTTTTCTTTTTCATTGTTATGATATCCATTCTTATTACAATCATCTTAGAGAGGAAGATGGGTATGTATTCAAGAAAAGAAAAACGGTTAAAAAAGCAAAGAAAACAACTAATAAAACGATCTTTGTGTCTGATATTCGTATTATTCATAGCATTGAGTGGAACTGTCTATCTATCAAAGCAATCTTCCCATCCAACAAAAAAGCAAGCGATAGTAATGACAGCCTTACCAGCTTCGAACTATGAAAATTTACAAAAAACAGTTGTTGATTTCCAATCAGCCAACTCTTTTGATAAACTATTAACGACCAAAAAATTTATCGGTACAGCCTTAATTGTAAAAAACGATCAGATTATCTTAGAAAAAGGCTATGGCTATAGTAATCAAGCAGCACACAAAAAAAATACAGTTCATTCACATTTCCAAATTGGTTCTATTCAAAAAAGCATAACAGCTTCACTCATCGCGCAATTAATTGAAGCAAATAAGCTTTCTTTCCAAACAAAACTCGCTCAGTTTTTTCCAAATATATCTGGTAGCGAGCAAATCACGATAAAACAGATGCTCAACATGGTTAGCGGGCTAACGATTCGCTCTGTTCCTTCTGATTCGACCAACGAACAGGTTCTTCTTGACGAGTATATTCATCAAGCATATGGTACACACACAGGAATATTTCATTATGCGCCAATTAATTATAATTTACTTGCCGGTGTGATTGAAAAACTTACCAATCAACCCTATTGGAATGTCGTTAAGAATCAGCTATTACGACCAGGAGGATTGGATCACACCAACAACTATACCGATTGGTTTCAGCGTGCCAATCATACGACTTCCTATCAGCTCATTAATCAAAAAGATTATGCAAAAGTCATTTATCCACCACTCAATACTTATGCACGTGAAATTGGAACAGGCAGTATTGATATGTCGATTGGAGACTTGTATTGGTACTATCGTAGTTTGATGAACCAGACATTTTTCTCAGAAAAAGTTTCAACAGAACTTTATCGACCATTTAAAGGTGAGTACTATTCAGGTGGACTATATGTTCATCCAACTTACTTTCGTTCAAGAGGTGAAATCGCTGACCAACAAACATTAGCACTTTTTGATAAAAATGCCCACACTGCTGTAATTCTTATGTCAAATGAAAAAAACAATCAACTTCAAATGTCAGCAATTCAGTCCATTTATTCTACTATTTCGCATTCACATGTTCAGTTTTAAACCATGTTCTTTTGAATAAGAGTATAAAAAAGGAATATGATATAGATAGTTAATGCTGCCAACTTTTTAAAAATTACAGTAGAAATTACGAAAAAAGACCAGAAAATTCAGAAGTTATTTAAAAACAACTTTGATTTTTCTGGTCTTTTTGCTTGCAGCTGACGAATTCTGTCTCATCCTTATTTGGATTTTTGCAATACGTAGTGAGGTTCGCTACAATATGTTTATGTTACAACTAAAGGAGACTAACTCATGCTAACTTTAAAGCAATTAAAAAAGTACTACACTGTTGGCACAACTGTAACCAAAGCGCTCGATGGTGTCAGCGTATCGTTTCGTAAGCAAGAATTTGTTGCCATCCTTGGTCCTAGTGGTTCAGGAAAGACGACGCTATTAAATGTCATCGGTGGCCTGGATCAATACGATGAAGGGGATTTAATTATTAATGGCCAATCAACAAAGCACTTTAAAGCGAATGACTGGGATGCCTATCGCAACAATTCGATTGGTTTTGTTTTTCAAAGCTATAACCTGATTGGTCACCAAGGGATTCTTGACAATGTCGAACTGGGTATGACGCTAAGTGGGCTTTCAAAAGACGAGCGTCGGAATCAAGCAATGAATGCCTTGGAACGAGTCGGGTTGAAGGAGCATTTACACAAGCGGCCCAATCAACTGTCCGGTGGCCAAATGCAGCGTGTAGCAATCGCCAGAGCACTGGCTAACAATCCAGAAATACTGCTATGCGATGAACCGACCGGCGCGCTTGACTCTGAGACGAGCGTGCAAATCATGGAACTAATTAAAGAACTATCTCGCGAAAAGCTGGTCATTATGGTTACCCACAACCCCGAGCTTGCTCATCGCTATGCTGATCGCATCATCGAGTTTTCTGACGGCAAGATTATGACGGACTCGCATCCATTTGAAGAAAATCAAGTCGATGATACCTTTCAACTGACGCATACCAAGATGTCCTTTCTCACCGCACTAAGACTGTCCTTTACTAATATTCGCACCAAGAAAGGGCGGACTTTTTTGACCTCATTTGCTTCAAGTATCGGGATTATTGGGATTGCTATCGTCCTATCGCTATCCAACGGGTTCCAAAAGCAAATCGATCAAACGCAGGCCGAAACACTGGCAAAATTTCCGGTGACCATTTCTCAAATTACTACGGATAATAGTGAATTAGCCAACGATACGAGCACAACGAAAGCAAAAGAACAGACCGTTCTTGCCGAAACAAGTTCTCAAGACCTTGCCACTCATACAAATAACTTAGATGCAGATTATTTAGCCTATGTAAAAAAGATTAATCCTGAGTGGAGCAATAATATCGGCTACAGTCGGATTACAAACCTAAATTTATTACGCGAAGTCAATGGCACAGTCGAGCAAGTTCGCTTATCGAATCAAAAAACAGAGCAAACACCGAGCACATCCTTTGCGAGTTCGACAGGAGTCGGCGTATCTGTCTTTCCTGATCAATTAGACGATTCAAAAAGTAATTTTTTAAAAGAAAACTATCAGCTAGTCGACGGTAGCTACCCGACAAAAGCCACTGATCTTGTTCTTATCGTTGACCAAGACGGCACCACCAATATCAACGCCTTAAACAACTTAGGCTTTGATCTAAAAAGTGGGGCAGCTGTTCCATACAGCGACATTGTAGGCACGACTATGAAACTCGTCGCCAACGATAACTATTATCAAACATTACCAACTGGAAATTTTCTTCCCAATCAAGATTTAACAGCCGTCTATGAGAACGACGCCAATCAAACCGTCACTATCGTCGGCATTTTAAAAGCCAAAAGCTCTTCGACGATGGATCTATTGGCAACAGGGATTGCTTATAGTGATAGTCTGACACAGGCTGTCATCACTGAAAACAAGCAGTCTGCCATCGTGACTGCTCAAAACAACCAATCAACCAATGTCTTGACTGGCGAAACACTAACAAGCGACTCCAAAAAAACTTTATTGACGTATCTCGGTGCAGACGCTACACCAAGCAATATTTATATCTACCCGAATAACTTTAAATCAAAAGAAAAGGTATTGTCCTACTTAGATGCGTATAACAAAGGCAAGAGCAAAGCCAATCAAGTTCTTTATACTGATTTAGCTGGTACGATGACTCAGTTAACAGGTGGATTGATGGATGCCATCACCTATGTGCTCGTAGCATTTGCAGGTATTTCATTAGTAACTAGTATGATTATGATTGGAATTTTGACGTATACTTCCGTGCTAGAACGTACCAAAGAAATCGGTGTTCTAAAAGCGCTTGGTGCACGTAAAAAAGACATCACTCGCGTTTTTGATGCGGAGACAGCAATTTTAGGTGTCAGCTCGGGGGTTTTAGGTGTAGCCATTGCTTACGCTGCGACATTCCCCATCAATCATTTGTTACAAAACTTAACGGACTTAAAAAACGTGGCACAGTTAAATCCTGTCCACGCTGGCATCCTGATAGTAATCAGTACCGTCTTGACAATGCTAGGAGGTCACATTCCTGCCCGCATGGCTGCTAAAAAAGATGCCGCTATCGCCTTACGTGCAGAATAAAGAGATGGTTTATTTATAAACAAAAAGAACCAGACAATCCTAAATGCTCGAACTTTGGGATCGTCTGGTTCTTTGCTTGCAACTTTATCAACAATAAGTCAAAAATTTAAAATACAATTTTTTGGAATTTCTGATCGTATTGCTCGGAGCTAAACGCAGCTGTTTCCTTCTCTTTAAACGGTGTTCCAACTGCAGCTCTCTCGGCAATAAGTCAAAAATTCAAAAATTTGAAATACAATTTTTGGAATTTCTGATCTTTTTGCTTGGAGCTAAACGCAGTTGTCACAACCTCTTTTTTTATTTTTTGGTTTTTAAATCATACAAAAAAAGTCCACTTAATAATTTTGGTTCAAACCATGTTGATTTTGGTGGCATAATTTGATTCGCATCAGCTACGTTCAATAGATCGGCCATTTGTGTCGGATACAACTCAACAGCTATTTGCCACTCTCCAGAATCCACTCGCTTTACAAGTTCTCCAGCTCCACGAATACCGCCCACAAAATCAATTCGTTTGTCTGTTCGAACATCGGTGATGCCAAAAATTGGTGCAATGACATGCTCTTGCAAGAGCGAAACGTCTAGCCCTGCGACAGGATCATCGGACTGAATAGCTACTTTGGCCGTCAGATGGTACCACTGATTGTCAAAATACAGATTAAATTGCCCTTTTTGCTGTGGTTTTTGGTACGAGCTTTTTTCGACAGTGAACACTGGCGCCAGCTGTGCTAAGAAATCACTTGGTACTGAGACGTTAATGACTCGGTTGTATTCATAGATAGCCAACTCTTCATCAGGAAATAAAATCGATAAAAATTGTTCACTCTCAGGAGTAGCGGTATGAGCTGCCCGTTTTTCCAAGCCGACTTTTACTGCAGACTCGGTTCGATGATGACCATCAGCGATATAGAGCGCCGGTACGTGCTCAAATGCTTCTTGCAACGCCGAAATGACAGCCTCGTCTTTGATTTGCCACACGCGATGGTGAACATCATACATATGACTGAACTCACAAAATACAGGGTGTGTCTCTTTCCACTGATCCACTAGCTTCTTGATTGCTTGCTGCTGCCGGTAGCACAGAAAGATCGGGCTAGTATCTGCGTCACATGTACGAATATGGTTCATTCGGTCTTGTTCTTTTTCCGGGCGGGTAAATTCATGCTTCTTAATTTTCCCATCCAAATATTCTTGAATCGAGGTCGTCGCCACGATTCCTGTTTGGCTACGTCCGTTCATCGTCAATTCATATAGGTAATACGTCGGCTCACCGTCTTCGACAAACCACCCTTCAGCTAAAAACTTTTGCAAATTCGCCGCGGCTTTTTCATAGACTTTTGGATCATACGGTGAGGCAAGCTCTGGTAGCTCGATTTCAGAACGATCAATGCGAAAATAACTGTAGGGATTCCCCTCTGCAAAAGCGGCCGCTTCTTTTGAATCAACTACATCATAGGGTAATACGGCAATTTGTTCAGCCAAGTCCGCTCGGGGATGGATGGCCGAAAAAGGATTTACCTTGACCATTAGCTCAGCACCTCCGGATTTTGAATAACACGAACTCTGACAATTGACTCTGTTTCTGTCAATTTGTCCGCTACTTTTTGTAATTTAGCCGCGTCCTTCTCGGCGACGTCAACTAAGGTATAGGCGAATTGATCACGCCCACGATTGACCATGTTGTCGATATTAATGCCAAATTCAGCAATCGTCGAAGAAATGGTTCCTAGCATGTTCGGCACATTTTGATGAATGACTGTCAGACGATTAGGTGAACGAAATGACATGTCGACTGTCGGGAAATTCACGGAATATTTGATGACACCTGTTTCTAAGTAGCGCTTCAATGTCCGCGCCGCCATTTTTGCACAATTAATTTCTGCTTCCTCTGTCGAAGCCCCCAAATGCGGCAATACCAAAACATCAGGATGATGCAATAATTGTTCTTGTGCAAAATCCGTCGTAAAGCCTGCAATTTCTTTGGTCTCAACGGCTTGAATGACTGCTTGTGTGTCGACGATTTCACCGCGCGAAAAATTAAATAGGCGTGCTGATGGTTTCATCATCGCTAATTCCTTGGTGCTAATTAAATTTTTCGTCGAATCTAGTAATGGCACATGAATCGTGATAAAGTCACAAGTGGTCAAAATTTCGGCCATTTCTTGTGCACGCTTGACACGACGCGAGATACTCCAAGCCGTATCGACGGAGACATACGGATCATACCCAATAACTTCCATACCGAGACGATAGGCATCGTTTGCAATCATCGCCCCAATTGATCCTAAACCAATCACACCTAATTTTTTCCCGACTAATTCATGTCCAGCAAATTGCTTTTTATTGGCTTCGACTTGTTCTTCAAGATTCGGTCCTGTTTGTTGTTCCAGCCACTGCACACTTTGTAAAATAGGCCTAACGTTTAACAGCAAGCTGGCTAACACTAGTTCTTTGACCGCATTGGCATTTGCTCCCGGCGTATTAAAAACGACGATTCCTTTTTCAGTGCATTCAGCGACAGGGATATTATTCGTTCCCGCCCCCGCACGCGCAACTGCTAAGATACTCTTTGGAAAGTCGTAATCATGCAGCTTTTGGCTTCTTAAAATAATACCATCCGGCGTATCACTTTCATTGATGGCATATCGTTCTTTTTCAAAGCGCTCCATTCCTTCTGGTGCGATGGCGTTAAATGTTTTTACTTGAAACATTTACTTGTCCCCCTGTTCTTGTTCGAATGCTTGCATAAAAGCTACCAGTGCGGTAACGCCTTCTAACGGGAATGCATTGTAAATACTTGCGCGCATCCCACCCACTGAGCGATGTCCTTTAATGTTTTCAAATCCAGCAGTAGCCGCTTGTTGAATAAAAAATTTATCTAGTTCTGCTTGACCAGTCACAAAGGGAATATTGGTCAATGAACGAGCTTCTTTTGCGACCGGACTTGAAAAAAGCTGTGATTGGTCAATCGCGTCGTATAACAATGACGCTTTTTCTTCGTTTCGCTTCACAACTTCAGCTACTCCGCCTAACTCTTTGACCCATTCAAGAACTAATTTCGCCACATAAATTGCAAAAGTCGGTGGTGTATTGTACATGGATTGATTGTCTGCTTGCACTCGATAATCAAGCATCGGCGCAAAGA
Organism: Enterococcus italicus; assembly: GCF_023743875.1. Taxonomy (NCBI): domain Bacteria; kingdom Bacillati; phylum Bacillota; class Bacilli; order Lactobacillales; family Enterococcaceae; genus Enterococcus; species Enterococcus italicus. Next base: position 348,935 of record NZ_JAMRVB010000001.1, on the reverse strand, counting down.
CTTCTTCCGTATTTAAGAAATCTTCACGTATAATTACGACCGTCAAGCCAGCCGGTCCTAAGTTTTTTTGCGCTCCTGCGTAAATCATTGCAAAATCTTCTACCTGGTAGTCATTGCTTAAAAAATTAGACGACATATCTGCCACAAGCGGTACATTGCCTGTATCTGGAATCTGATGGTAAGAAACGCCGCCGATTGTTTCGTTGGTCGTGATATGGACATAAGCTGCCTCTGGATCCAATTCTGCGATAGTCGGAACCGATGTAAATGAGTCATCTTCGCTTGATGCTACGACTTCTACTGTCACATTAGGTACTTTTTTGGCAGCCGCAATGGCCTTTTTAGCCCAAGCACCTGTGTTCACGTATAGTGCTTTTTTCCCTCGGGCAACGTTTAGAGGCAACATCGAAAATTGTAGGCTTGCCCCTCCTTGCATGAAAAGCACACGGTAATTTTCAGGTATTTTCATTAATTCACGTAATAATTGCTCGCACTCGTCAATAATCGCTAAGAATAAGGAGGATCGATGACTCAGCTCCAAAATGGACATGCCACTTCCTTGGTAATCCACTAAGGAAGATTGTGCTTGCTCCAATACTTTTGTTGGCAAAACGGCTGGACCAGCTGAAAAATTATAAACAGTCATATCATTGTTCGCTCCTTTTCTTATATGTGAAAACAATTATATCAAATTAAGAAAGCATTAGAAAGCTTTCATCAAACAAAAAAAGAAGTTTTCCGAAGAAAACTTCTTTTTCTTATTCATTATGCTGAAAGAGTGACTTTTCTTGCCAGAGCTAAGCAACCCATCGTACCCGCGTTGTCTTCCAAAGCCGGAGTAACAATGTACTCATCCAATGATGGTGTTTTTACATAGCCTTTCATCAAATTCGTAAAGGCTTCGTGTACTTTTTTGACCATGTGTTGTTGTTTCATTACACCACCACCTAGGATAATTACATCAGGTGAAAGCATCAAGGTTGTATTGTACACGCATTGAGCGATGTAATCTGCTTCAATTGTCCAAAAAGGATCTGATTCTGGGACATCGGCTCCTTTTTTGCCTAGACGTTTTTCGATTGCTGGACCAGCAGCCATCCCTTCTAAACAATTGCCATGGAAAGGACAATTGCCTTTATATGAATCATCTTCATGAGGAACGATAAGCATATGGCCCATCTCCGGGTGACTAAAGCCTTCTACAAATTGGCCTTTTTGGATTGCTCCGCCACCAACTCCTGTACCGATTGTATAATACACAACGCTATCTAAGCCTTTGCCATGGCCAAAAACATATTCACCGTATGCAGCAGCATTTACGTCAGTCGTCCAAGCAACTGGTACAGAAAATTCCTTCTTCATTGCGCCCACAAAATCATAATTTTGCCAAGCGAGTTTAGGCGTAGAGGTAATGTATCCGTAAGTTGGTGATTCTTCATGAATATCAATTGGTCCAAATGATCCAATCCCAATTCCGACAAGCTCTGTTTCAAATTTTTTGAAGAAAGCTATCACCTTTGCCATTGTTTCTGCAGGAACCGTTGTTGGAAAACTTTCGCGATGCAAAATCTCCAAGTCTTCATTCCCTACTGCACAAACAAATTTTGTTCCTCCTGCTTCGATAGATCCATATAACACGTAACTGTCCTTCTTTCTTTTAAACTTAGTTGCCTTTTTCAGTTGCTTTCGTCAATGCTAAAACTGCATCCTTATGAGATACGTGTCCATCAGTTACGACAGCAACCTCAGAGTAATTCGGTGTATTCGTAACAATTTGCATCACTGTCGTATCGTAGCCAGCTTCAGCAATTTTTTGACGATCAAATGTTCCTAATACATCACCTTGCTTCACAACTTCTCCTTGTTTACGATCAGAAGAAAAATGTGCACCTTCAAGATTAACTGTATCAATACCGATGTGCAACAATACTTCAGCTCCATCGTTTGATTGAATACCAAAAGCATGTTTTGTTTCATAGACAACCGATAGTACCCCACTAACAGGTGCGTAAAGTGTGTTATCAGTCGGGATAATGCCAATTCCTTTGCCCATTAATTCAGAAGAGAAAACAGGATCGTTTACTTCTTTTAAATCAACAATGTCCCCTTCGACTGCTGCAGCGATTACTTCGTCCGATGCTTCATTTGTTGGTGCTGAATTGATTGAGACAGCTACATCATCTGTCGCTTCGACAAGTGGTTCATTCATTTTCTTGCGACCGTAAACATAAGTTAGCACAAATGCCACGATAAAACTGATACATGCAGAAATAGCAAAGCCTTTGTATCCACCACTAGCTATTGAAATAAATCCAATCACACCAGCTGAACCTAGTGCTGCTGCTAATACATGGAAAACACCGATAAAGGCACTAGCAATACCAGATGCAATCATCGCACAGATAAACGGAAATTTCAATTTTAAATTGATCCCAAAAATTGCAGGCTCAGTGATCCCTAATAAAGCAGATACGCTAGCAGTAGAAGCCAATGCTTTTTGTTTTTCATTTTTTGTTAATAAAAATACTGCGAACGCTGCCGCACCTTGTGCAATATTGGCCATTGATGCGACTGGGAAGATAAATGTACCCCCTGTTTTAGCAATATCAGCGATTAATGTCGTTTCAATTGCTGGGAAGCTTTGGTGTAGTCCAGTAATCACGATTGGAGAATAAAATAATCCTAGTACCGCTAAACCAACTGGGCCAGCTGTATCATACAACCAGACTAAGCTCGTTGTCAGACCATCGCCGACACCGCGCATCACAGGACCTACGACTGTAAATGTTAAAAAGCCAGTAATAATAATTGCTAACATTGGTGTGAATGTAAAGTCTAAGACAGTCGGAATTTTTTTATGCAAGAATTTTTCAAGTGTAGCTAAAATGTAAGCAACGGCTAACACAGGTAAAACAGATCCTTGGTAACCAGCTTGGGCTACGTTTAAACCAAAGACATTCCAATAAGGCATGGTGCCTTCTGCAATCGTATTGGCAACATTGTAGCCATTAACTAAGGATGGCATTACCATCGCCATCGCCATAGCAGCACCTAGGTATGGATTTCCGCCAAAACGTTTTGTTGCTGAGAAACCAACCAAAATTGGTAAGAACGCGAATGGTGCCGATGCTAATAAATTAATAATAGAGGCGACATCGGTAATTGCTGGGTACATTTGCACCAAAGATTGTGCGCCAAATAATTTTTCAGCTGTTAAGACATTGTTGATTGCCATCAATAACCCACCGGCTACTAAAGCTGGCATTAATGGAACAAAGATATCTGATAGCACTTTCACAAAATTCATCATTGGATTTTGTTTTTTTCCTTCTTGTGCAACTGCTTTTAAGTCTTCAGTCGAAGCCTCTTTCACTCCTACGATCGTGACAAGTTCTTCATAGACCTTATTCACATCTCCAGGTCCGATAATAATTTGATACTGGCCATTTGTTTCAAATGTGCCTTTGACATCTGCATTGTCATCTAATGCTTTTTGATCCACCTTGCTTGAGTCTTTCAAGACAAGACGTAACCGTGTAGCACAATGCGCTGCTGCAACGAAATTCTCTTTGCCCACTGCATCGGCCACTTGCCGTGCAACTTCTTTGTGATTCATTTGAACTCCTCCTTTGAAAACGTTTTTCATCATTATGATACCTGATTTTTAAAAAATGTCAAACGTTTATCAATTTATTTTTTATTGAGTTTTAAAAAAATACTAAAAACACTTTTAAATAAGGTTTATTATCTAATAATAAATTTGATTCTCGTTTGACATTTAGCACAATTAAAGCTATCCTTATGGAAAAAGAATGCGGTTTCTATATAGGAGGAAAGAATGAACAACATTACTGAATGGACAGATGCTTTACGATATCAAGATTACGAAGATTGGTCGGATGAATATCTGTATAACTTAAAAACACAACAGCGCGATTCTCCCTGGCGCTTTGCTTACCATATTCAGCCAGAGACTGGCTTATTAAACGATCCAAACGGCTTTTCCTATTTCGATGGGCAATGGCATCTCTTTTATCAAGCCTATCCATTTGGCCCTGTGCACGGCTTAAAATCATGGTATCATTTAACTTCAAAAAATTTAGTCGACTGGCAACGTGATCAATTACGCTTATTGCCTGATACCTCTTTTGATAGCCACGGTGTCTATTCAGGATCGGCGCTACCTGTCGATGATAAGCTTTTCTTGGCATTCACTGGTAATGCTCGTGACAAAAACTGGGAGCGCCACGCCACGCAACTAGGTGCTTGGATGACTCCTGATTATCATGTAGAAAAGCTTGCAACGCCATTGATTCCCGCTCCACCAACAGGCTATACTCAACATTTTCGTGACCCACAAGTATTTGTTTATGAAGAAAACTATTACTTATTGATGGGGACCCAAAATGACGCAAAAGAAGGAAAAGTCCTACTATACAAAGGAACTTCATTGACTGAATGGGAACTCGTCAATGAATTACACTTTTCAAGCGAACAAATGGGCTATATGATAGAATGTCCGAATTTAGTTTTTGCGGATGACAAGCCAGTGCTTATTTTTTGTCCCCAAGGATTAGACAAACAGACTTTTGATTATCAAAATATTTATCCGAATCTATATGTCATAGCGGATGACTTTGATCCTGAATCAGCAACGTTGATTACCCCTTCTGATTTTCATAATCTAGACGAAGGGTTTGATGTCTACGCTACTCAGGCTTTTCAAGCACCAAATGGCCGAGCGCTAAGTGTCGGCTGGGTCGGTCTACCTGATGTGACGTATCCATCTGACCAAGAAGGCTGGGCTCATTGTCTCTCGTTAGTACGTGAACTACGGATTATAAAGGGCCAATTGTACCAACAACCAGTTGCTGAGTTAGAAACTTTGCGCCAAGCAGTCCTTCCTATGAGTGACCTACAAGGTGTTTTCTATCAGCCAGAAAGTAATTGCTATGAATTAACACTAACGATTCCTGCCGATGAAGAAAGCACCCTGACCTTATTCGCTTCAGCTGAACATGATTACGGATTTGATATTCATTGTGATGCAAAAAATGGTATGATTACGGTAGATCGAGGACGAATGGCCTTACAAGTAAATCCAGACTTTGGGACAAGTCGCACAATGAACGTGGCACCCAACGCTGCCATCGAGCTACGCCTATTTGTGGATGGTTCGATTTGCGAATTATTTGTCAATGAAGGCGAAAGAGTCTGCACTAGTCGCGTCTTTCCTAAGAAAGAGGACACGACGATTTTACTAGACGGTGTTGCTGATAATAGCACACTATGGTCCCTTCGTTCGATTCATTTAGACGACTAAAGGAGCAAAGGTATGAAACTAACGGATGTTGCCAAGCGAGCAGGTGTCTCACCAACGACTGTGTCGCGCGTCATTAATAATTACGGATCACTAAGCCAAAAAACGATTGATAAAGTCCATGCGGCGATGAAAGAGCTCAATTATCAGCCCAACGCTGCCGCTCGTTCGCTCCAAGGAAAAAATACACAACTGATTGGTTTGTTGTTCCCATCAGTCGCGCATCCTTTTTTTGGTGAGTTGGTCGATTTATTGGAGACGAAATTATTTGCGCGCGGCTACAAAACGCTTTTATGTGACTGCGCTAGTAATAGTGAAAAAGAACGAAGCTATCTCCAAATGCTCGCCGCAAATAAGGTCGATGGCATTATCGCTGGTGCCCATAATTTAGGCATTCAAGAATATGAACAGATTCATTTGCCGATTATCTCTTTTGACCGTCAGCTGGCCACATCAATCCCAATTGTCGGCAGCGATAACTTCCAAGGTGGTTATTTAGCCACTCAAGCGTTGCATCAAAAAGGGGCACGAAAAATCGCCATTATTACTGGTAGTTTGGCCTCAAGCTCCCCGACAAACAATCGTTTACAAGGCTATCGCTCGTTCTTAAGTGAACATCAGTTAGATGAACAATTATTTTCCTTTGCTTCATTCGAACATTCTTATGTTCTAAAAAAAAGAAAAGTCAAACAAATTCTATCCGAACAATCTTTCGACGGCTTATTTTGCACAGATGATCTGACCGCTATTTTAGTCTGGAATTGTTGCCAAGAGCTAGGGATTTCTTTACCAGATGACTTGAAGCTGATTGGCTATGATGGCACAACATTCATCCAAAACTTCTTCCCACAGCTTGCGACGATAAAGCAGCCATTGGAAGAAATCAGTACGTTACTAATCGACTTATTATTGTGCCGAATCGCATCGCCTACTAAAGAACTTGAAGCACTCTATAAACTTCCATGTACGGTGATCAATGGCCAATCTCTATAATGTAAGGGAGTGTGACAGAATTTTGTCACACTCCCTTTTTTCTCTTTATTCGCCACTGTCTTGTTTTTCTGAAGCTTTGACGTAATCAATCGCTACAACGAGAGCAACAATCGTATCTTCGTACCTAGTATCTCTTATTTGGATGGCATAAGAATCTCCCCAGCTAATCCATTTTTTGTTTATTTTTGCGACTTGCTTTTTGCCATTCGTGACAGTAAACGACATATCCCACCAGTCCCCATTCACTTGTAAGTCACCAATGGAAATGCTGTATTTGGGACGGAGGAAGGAAAATTGCTTTTTGATCACAATCGTTTCGCCATTAGCCATATCTACATAAAAGGTCGGAAAAAAAGCCACGATTTTCTTTTTCATCTTGGCAACCAGTTTTCCATCGACTGACTGTAAACGAAATTCTTTTGGAATTTTTAAGACGCTGCCTTTTACTTTGTAACGCACGCCTCCTTGTTCATCTGTCACCGTAAATTTCTCACCAACTGAAAAAACTTTTTGCTTCATGTAAAGTGTACTCATTCGTTTGACCTCCGATCGTTTTGGACATCGCCAGTATTGATGACTGGCTGTGTACCTTTATCTGTAATAATGGATACCAATAAATTATTGATTAGCTGAACTTTGCGGTCATCGGTAAAGGCAATGTCTTGATTGGCTTGGATTTGTTGCAATGCCATCTGTGTCATCGTGACCGCACCTTCTACGATCGTTTGGCGAGCAGATAAAATGGCTCGTGCTTGCTGCCGTTGCAACATGGCACTAGCAATTTCTGTAGCGTACGCTAAATGATTGAGGCGTGTTTCAATCACTTCGACGCCCGCAACTTGTAGCCGCTCTTGAAGTTCTTGAGCTAATTTTTCTGATACTTCATTTGTATTGCCTCGTAATGTAAGATCATCATCATTAAACGTGTCATAAGGATATTGAGAAGCAATGTGTCGAATCGCCGTTTCACTCTGAATTTCCACAAACTCTTGATAATAATCGACATCAAACAATGCTTTGGCGGTATCTACAACCCGAAAAACAACGACCGCTGATATTTCAATCGGATTGCCATCTAAGTCATTGACTTTCAAGGTAGCACTATTGAAATTACGCACCTTCAGCGAAAGATTGATTTTTTGTGTCAATGGTGTCGTAATAAATAGGCCATTGGATTTTATCGTTCCTAAATACTGACCAAAAAAGAGAATCGCTTTGGCTTGATTGGGACTCACAATTGTTAGTGAGCTAATAAAAAGCAAGGCAACCAACGTCACGACCAAACTCAATACAATTTTCCAGACACTTTCTTGAACCACACCCAAGTAAAACAAGTACGCATCCGCAAATAAGACCAATACTAGAATCGTTAAACCTAGGTAACCATTCACATGAAACGTATTCTTTTCTTTCATTCTCTAATCCCTCCTCTCCTCTATTATCGCACATGTCGCCAAAAAGAACACTTCACAAGAAAAAACTCGACTTCCAAAAGGCGAACCTCTTGAAAATCGAGTTATAATTATTACGCAGTAATGCTTGGGGCAATCGCTGCTAAACGAGCTGAGCGCTCTTCAGCAGATAAGTTGTGTTTAATAACGTAGCGGTTATTGCCACTCGCTGCACAGTCATATGAGCAAGCGCCTAAATGTTTGTGTTCATTTTCTTCAGAACACAAAATTTGGCGATTACATTCTGGATTGGCACAGTTGATGTAGCGTTCGCAAGGCGTACCGTCAAACCAGTCTTTACCGATGACTTGTTTGTCAACGTGATTGATTTCTACACTAATGCGATCATCAAAGACATACATTTTACCATCCCAAAGCTCGCCACGAACTTCTGGATCTTTTCCATACATAGCAATCCCGCCATGCAGTTGAGCAACATCTTTGAATCCTTCTTTTACTAACCAACCTGAGAATTTTTCACAACGAATCCCACCGGTACAATACGTTACGACACGTTTGTCCATAAATTGTTCTTTGTTGTCTTGAATCCATTGTGGTAACTCGCGAAAGTTACGAATGTCTGGGCGTACAGCGCCACGAAAATGACCTAAGTCAAATTCATAATCATTGCGCGCATCAATTACGACAGTATTTTCATCCAGTAGTGCTTCTTTAAATTCTTTCGGTTCTAGATATTTCCCAGTAATTTGATGGGGATCAATGTCATCTTCTAAATGCAAGGCAACCAATTCTTCACGCGGTCTGACAAACATTTTGCGGAAAGCATGCCCTTCTGATTCATCAATTTTAAACATCGTATCAGCAAAGCGTTCGTTAGCAAGCATATGCTCCATATAAGCATCTGTCGCCTCGATTGTTCCTGATACTGTGCCGTTAATTCCTTCGTTTGCTACTAAGATACGTCCTTTCAGACCTAGAGATTTACAAAATGCTAAATGCGTTTTAGCAAATGTCTCCGGATCTTCAATGTGCGTATAATTGTAGTATAGTAAAACACGATAGTCCATATATTGTGTCTCCTCCTTAAATTCATACGAAAGAATTATAAAAAAAACAAGTAAAAAAAACGAGTTTTTTGCTTGTTCATTTCTATACAATGTTTTCTTTATTCTTTAAGCTAAGTGTTCCTTAAAGAAACTAGCAACTAATTCCATCGTCGCCCCTTTGACAAGATGCTTCTCACGCTCTTTTACAAATGTGATCTGTTCAGATGGATTTTGTAAAACAAATCGTTCGACATGACTAATAGGAATTTTTTCATCCGCTGTTCCGTGCCAAAATAACAAGGGACGATTGCCTCTTTTTTGAGGCTGCTGCGCCAGGTCATAGGCATCCGTCCAGCCTAACAAATCTTGGTAATCTTTGGGTAAAAATAGTTGAAACATCCGCGCATGACCTTGCAAGCGATCCTTGTAGGCTTGTAAGTCTGGTGACCCCATAATACATGCAGCTGCCTGTATTTCGGGATGATGGGTCAGTAATGCGCATGTCGTCATACCACCCATCGAAACACCACCAACCCCTATTTTGCCATTTGTTACATTTAGTCGCTGAAAATACGCCACAATACTTTCAAATTCAAAAAGATTGGTATGAATACTTTGCCAAAAGGTCAAGGACGGAATCGTTGATTTGTCTGTTTTGCGCTCACCGTGATTCATCGCATCTGGCAGAACTACACGAACGCCTTCATTGGCTATTTTGCGTGCTTGGGTCAAAACAAGTTCTTTGGATGTCTGCCAGCCATGGTAATAAATTACTAGCGGCAATGCTTGATACACTTGCTCTTGAGGAACGACTTCTAAAACTGGAATCGTGCCGATGATTCGTTTTCGAATGGCTAATTTTTTATGACTCATACCTATCCCCTTTTAAAGATTGCTTAATGGCTTGCTGAACAGCTACACCGACTTTTTCGACTGGTTGTGGTTTGATTGGCGTTAATGCTTGCTGAATGATGGGTAGTTTCTTACTAAATAAAATCATTCGCGCCATCGCCCGCGAATACTTGCGCCCCTCTCCATACAAGAGACTTGGTTTAATGAAGGCCACTGGAAACGACTGCTTTTCTAAGAAATCCTCAGCTTGTTTTTTCCAGTAGAGATACCCTTGATGGAATGGCAAGCCGTGAGCAGCTGATACGTAGATAAACAAATCAGGCTGACTCGAACCAAGACTAGCAACCATTAATTTAACTAATTCATAATGGTAGCGCTGGCAAGTGAGTTGTTTGGCTTTGTTTTCAACTAATAGACCAATCGCATCGATCAGCACATCCCCTGACTTCACGTGCTCTTGCCAGTCAGTTGGCGTAAAGACATCCGCACGTACCCAGGTTACTTGCTCCATCCATGGCTCAACTTGTTTAGGCTTTCCACTTCTAGAAATACTAATTACCTGATACTCAGCAGTTGCCAGTTGCTTAGCAATACTTTGACCGACAAATCCACTACCACCAAAAATAACGACTCGTTTATTCATTGATACACTCCCTTTCTTGGTAGGATACACCAATACCGGTCATAGCACTTACCATCGAGAATAACGGCGAAAGCAAACTAAAAAAAGCAAACGGGGCATACGTCAGAACCGGAACGCCAAAAGTGGTTGCCACAAAACTTCCTGCAATCCCCCATGGAACTAGATAATTGATCACTGTGCCGCCATCTTCCAATGTCCGACTTAAAACGACGGGGGCTAATTTTTTCTTTGCATAGACTTCTTTCAAGGCATTTCCTGGTAAAATGACCGATAAGAATTGTTCACCAATAAATATATTTACCCCTATACTCGCGATTAATGTGAAAAAAATCAATGAAACAGTCTTTTGAAAGAGCGGACTCAGGCGATTTAAGACTGTCGCAATCAAGTTCGTTTCAATTAACACTCCTCCTAAAGAGAGCGCTAAAATAATTAAGGCGATGGTCGGTAACATACTCTCAATGCCACCTCTTGTTAGCAATATGTCAACTTCAACATTGCCAGTATGTGATTGGTAGCCTTCATTCATTAACGTAGCCAATTGTTTGAATAGTACGGCTTTGACTTGGATAAAGTACATAGCTGACCCGACGACAATATTTAATAAAATTGTCGCAATTGCAGGTATTTTTTTCCAAGCACACAAAAACATCACAAGGATTGGTAACAATGACCATGGAGAAATGAAAAAATTCTCTTTAAGCAGCTGTACCGTTTGATCGATAGTCGTTAAACTAGCTGATGCATTCGTATGACCTAAGAACAGAAATAAGATCAACGAGATGAAAAAAGCTGGAACGGTCGACCAGAGAAGATGCTTAATGTGAAGAAATAAATCTACCTCGACAACGGCAGCAGCAAGGTTCGTCGACTCAGACAATGGCGACATTTTATCACCAAAAACAGCCCCAGACACAATCGCTCCCACCACTAATGCTGGCGAAAGGCCTAGCGTCACGCCCACACCGAATAGAGCAATACCAATCGTTGACATGACGGTAAAAGCACTACCGACTGCACTGCCGATCACAGCACAAACAATAAAAATTGATGGCACGAACCATTCAATACGCAAAGTCTGAAAGCCATAAACCATTAAGGTTGGAATAATTCCCGCTTGAATCCAGACGGCAATCAAGGCTCCCACCAAAATAAAAATCACAATTGGAATAATTCCTGGTCGGATTCCTTCGACCATTCCTTTATGAATTGCATCAAACGAGCGATCTTTCCAATAGACATATCCCGTTAATACCATCAATACAATCAAAACTGCGATCAAGGCACTCATCTGCACAAAAATGACAAAATACGCCAAAGTAGCAAAAATAACAAGCAAAACAAGACTTGCTTCAACAAATGATGAATTTTTTTTTAACATATATAATTCCTCTTTTTATCTCTAGATAGCTTCAGTTTAGCATATTTTTTTGCGACTCACCTTAGCATTCGCAAACTGACGAGTATCCATTCAAGAAATCATGCAAACGACCATAATCCTGAGACACAAAAAAATCTGTCTTTTAAAATCGTCACGGGGACCACCAGTTCCAAGCAAAAAGTCCCGAAAATCCAAAAGTTTGAACAACAACTTTCGAATTTTCAGGACCTTTTACTTGGAGCTTTTCAGCTTCAATCTTTTTGGTAGGGTGGCCACACAATCGCCATTGTGCGGCCTAATTTTTAATTAGCGACCTTTTTGAATGTCTACTAAGATTTTCGATTGTGATTTGTCTCTAGTCAAAAGACCAAAGCCTTCTTCCACAATTTCTTCTAATTCAATTTTTCTTGTAATCACTGGATCAACAGCTAATTGACCACTTGCAATCGCTTGAATTGTTTGGGCAAATGTCGTACGGGTATAGGCAATGGTCGAAGTGATTTTCACACCAGAGTTAATCAATTGCATTGGGTGCCAAGATATTTCATGAGCAAAAATAGACACAATGACCATCATGCCGCGTGCTTTCGTAACATCTATCGCTTGTTTGACTGTTACTTCAACACCCGCAACTTCAAAAGCAACATCGACCCCGCCGTTTGTCATCGCACGGATTTCCTCAACAACATTTACTTTTCCTGAATTCAATGTGACCGTCGCACCTAATTCTTTGGCTTTTTCTAAACGTTCTTCTGACAAATCACAAACGATAATATCCACCGCACCAGCAGCCTTGGCAGCAGCAGCCACTAAACATCCGATTGGGCCGGCTCCAAAAATAGCAACTTTGTCACCAAATTTTACGCCGCCTTCTTTACACGCTTGTACAGCAACCGCTGTTGGTTCAACTAAAGCTCCTTCTTCAAAAGACATTTCATCTGGCAATTTGTACACGTAATGTTCTGGAACGGTACAATATTCAGCGAAGCCGCCATCTCTTGCCAAGCCAATAAAGTTATAGCCATCATACAAATCAACTTCTTCAGCTTTTGCTTCATTTGACATCGTAGGAAAAATAGCTACACGATCGCCAACTTTTACATCCTTCACTTGTGAACCAACTTCTTCAATCGTTCCAGAAAATTCATGCCCCATCGTTAAAGGCGCTTGACCTTTTGCAAATGGATCTGGTTGATCAACGGGAATAAAAATTGGCCCTTCTAAAAATTCATGTAAGTCTGAACCACAAATCCCAGTAAATGCTACTTTTACTCGAACTTCATCTGGTTCACACGCCTTTACTTCGACATCTTCTACACGGACATCTTTTTGTCCATGCCATACTGCTGCTTTCATTTGACATTCCTCCATGCATTGTTCATTCGTCACGTTTCCTTCAAAACATGTGAAGCACTTAGATAATAAGCAAACAGTGTGCCAAAACTAAAACAGTTGATACAATCGTACTTTTTTAAAAATACTGTAACAAATCGGAAAGTTTTATGAAACATCATGTTACAAAACGTATCACGATGTATCGTATGCTTCGAATGGAAAAGACAGAAAAACCAGAAGTTGCCTTTCCAACTTTTGATTTTTCTGTCTTTTTACTTATAGTAGAACTTCTGACACACGACCTTAAATACGAATAAACCTTTTAGAATACTAAACTATACGGATTTTCCAAGTAGAAAATGATGCGGCCTAAAAATTCTGCAGCTGGTGAACCGTCTAAGATTTGATGATCGAATGTCAAGCTTAATGGTAATTTCTTCAACTCAACTACTTCGCGATTTTCATCAAATGCTAATTGGCTTTGCATTGACCCAACACCTAAGATACCAATTTCTGGTGTATTGATGATTGGTGTGAAGTACTCTGCTCCACTCTTGCCAAGATTACTGATCGTAAAGGTCGAACCTGAATAATGCTTGCCAGCTAACGACCCATCACGAGCTTCGGTAATCCGACTATTTAAGGTCTTACCTAATTCAGTAAGCGTCATTCGATCAGCGTCTTCAACGACTGGTACAACTAGGCCATCTGCAACGGCAACGGCCATCCCAAGATGAACTGCCTCTTGTTTTTCATAAGAACCATCTTGATACCAGGCATTCATATCTGGTGTTTCTTTCAAAGCCAAGATGACTGCTTTTGAAAGCAAGGTCGTAATACTTAATTGACCATCCTTCAATGGAACACTCGATTTAGATTGCAATTCTTTCTTGAATGCTAATAAATTCGTAATATCTGCTTTTTGTTGGATGGTTACTTGTGCTGTAGATTGTAAGCTATGCATCATACGTTCAGCGATTGTCTTACGCATACCTTTTAAGCCAGCTCCGACGGTTGAAGGTGCGGCTGTAATAGTAGTCTCCACACTTGGTTGATGACGCTGTACATCGCGTCGAGTAATTCGACCATTGCCACCTGAGCCATTAATTTGGGCAATATCAAATCCTTTTTCAGCCGCTAATTTGCGTGCTAATGGTGTAATAAAGATACGTTCACCTGCTTTTCTTTCGGGTGCCGCTTGTGCTTTTGGTTCCTCACTTGTTGCCTTATTTTCCTCTACTGGAGCAGAAGTAGGTTCAGCTGGTGAAGCCTCCCCGCTTACTTGTTCACCTGGCTCTCCGATATAGCCGATTGGCGCAGTACATTCCGCATCATCGCCCTCTGCTACCAAAATTTGAATCAATGTTCCATCTACTGGTGATTCAATGTCGTAGCTTAGTTTTTCAGAACTAATTGTACATACAACTTCACCTTTACTAACGGCATCGCCTTCTTTTTTCGCCCAATTGTCGACGGTTCCTTCTGTCATTGTAAGCCCTAATTTAGGCATTGTAATTTCTGTTGCCATTCACTATCCACCTCCTCTTATTTCTTTAAGTCCGCGATTAATTCATTTGCAGTTTTTAATACCCGGTCTGCATTTGGTAAGTATAATTGTTCTAAGTTTGTAGCAAATGGCACGGGTGTATTTGGGGCACAGACACATTTAATTGGTCCATCTAGATAATCAAATGCTTTGTCTCCGACGATAGATGCGATATCTGTCGCAGTATTATTATGTGGATTGGCTTCATCAATCACGATTAAACGACCTGTCTTCTTCACTGACTGAATAATCGTTTCTTGATCCCACGGTGCTACAGTAACCAAGTCGATTACTTCTACAGAGATGCCATCTTTCGCTAATTTATCTGCCACTTCAAGAGCAACGTATAACATTTTTCCGATAGTCACAATGGTCAAATCCGTTCCTTCTTGTTTTACTTTTGCTTTTCCGATTTCAACAGTATAGTACTCTTCTGGCACTTCACCTTTTAAGCCATAAAGAGTCTTATCTTCAGAGAAAATAACAATGTTGTCATCTTCGATAGCAGCCGTTAGTAATCCTTTAGCATCATAAGGGTTAGAAGGGACAACTACTTTGACCGCTGGAATAGAGCCAAAAATGCCATAATATGATCCTGAGTGTTGAGCAGCGGCACTTGCGCCTGCACCATGGCACGTACGGACAGTCATCGGAATTTTCGCTTTTCCTCCAAACATATAGCGCATTTTAGAGCCCTGAGCTAAGATTGTGTCAAAACAAAAACCAATAAAATCATTAAACATCAATTCAGGGACTGGACGTAATCCTGTAGCAGCAGCACCAACTGCCGCTCCCATGTAGCCCATTTCTGAGATTGGTGTATCAATCACACGTTCGCGACCGAATTTAGGCATCAGACCTTTTGTGACACCAAACACGCCACCCCAAGCATCTTCATTTGACTCTTCTAAGTGAGGAACCTTTGCTCCTCCGGCAATATCTTCACCAAGTAAGATTACTCGTTCGTCACGCTCCATTGATTGTTCTAATGCTTCGTTAATAGCTTTCATAAAAGTAATTTTTCTAGTCATGTTTCTTCTCTCCTTTTTCTCTGCTTAGTCTGCGAATACATCTTCATACAATGCTTCTGGGCGTGGAACGGGACTTTCTTCAGCAAATTTAATGGCATGCGCAATATCAGTAGTTGATTTCTCAGCAATTTCTTCTGCTTCTTTTTTCGTTAATAATTTTTTCGCAATTGCTTTTTCGATAAATTCTGGAATACAATCGCGGTCTTGACGATTTTTTTCTTCACCATCTATATTTTTGTATTTTTGTTCATCACCTTCAAAGTGACCGTAATTACGATACGTTACACATTCAACCAGTGTTGGCCCTTCGCCTTTTCGTGCACGCTCGATTGCTTCACCAGCAGCTTCATAGACTGCAAACAAGTCATCGCCATCCACTCTTACACCTGGAATGCCATATGCTGCTGCACGTTCGGCGATTGTTTTAGAACCGGATGAATACCATTGCGGTGTTGCTTCCGCAAATGAGTTATTTTCGTTAACAAAAATGACCGGTAATTTCCAAATCGACGCCATATTAATTCCTTCATGGAACGTCCCTTCATTCGCAGCGCCATCACCAAAGAAACATACCGCAACATCTTTTGTTTTTAGATATTTATTTCGTAAGCCCGCTCCGACAGCGATTGGGAAGCCGCCACCGACCATACCGTTAGCCCCAAGCATTCCTTTACCAACGTCGGCGATATGCATCGAGCCACCTTTTCCTTTATTTAAGCCCGTCTCTTTCCCATAAATTTCAG
This sequence comes from Enterococcus italicus, assembly GCF_023743875.1. NCBI lineage: Bacteria > Bacillati > Bacillota > Bacilli > Lactobacillales > Enterococcaceae > Enterococcus > Enterococcus italicus. The sequence goes on along the minus strand of NZ_JAMRVB010000001.1, from coordinate 332,633 downwards.
CCATCATGCCATCTAAGTCGCAACCTTTTGCGATACAATGTCCATGACCACGGTGCGTACTTGTAATATAATCATCATCTGTCAAATTCGCACAGACGCCTGTTGCAATTGCTTCTTCGCCAGCATATAAGTGAACGAATCCTGGAATTTCACCTGTCGTAAAAATATCATGCACTTGGTTTTCAAAATTACGGATATCGTACATTGTTTTTAGGATCCATTTTGCTTGATCTTTTGTCATTTTTGTCATTTTCTTTTCCTCCTTATTAACCATGAATTGCTCGTCCAAATAATGAATTGCTCGTCTCACCAATCACTTCAGAAAGCGTCGGATGGGCAAAAATCATTTCATCAAGCTCATCAATTGTTCCTTCTGCTTCTTTTACAGCTAAAATCGTATGAATCATCTCTGTTGCATGGCTTCCGACAATTACTGCTCCTAGAATTTGATGGTAGTGTTTTTCACTAATTATTTTGACAAATCCATCTGTTTCCATCGCTGCAATGGCTTTCCCATTTCCTGAAAAAGGCATCGTCTTCACAACTACATCTTGATATTGGGCTTTCGCTTCTTCTTCAGATAGTCCAAAACTTGCTACTTCAGGACTAGTATAAAGACAACGTGGGACAGATGTTTTATCCACTGGGAATCTCTCAGTACCAAACATCGCCTCGACAGCGCGTATCCCTTCTTGACTGGCAACATGTGCCAATTGATAACCTCCGATGACATCGCCTATTGCATAGATACTTGGAATACTGGTCTGATACGTATTGTTTACGCGAACGAAACGGCTTGCTTCATCCAATTCAATCTCTAGTTGACTCGCTAAAGTCAAATCTGGTTTTCGACCAGCAGCTACGAGTAAGCGATCATATGCCACAGCTTTCCCAGCTACGATGACTTCCTTATCGGTTACTTGGTCAATTTTTGCAGAAGTCGTAATGGCAATGCCCATTTTTGACAATTTCTTTTTGATGATTTTGCGCGCTTCTGGATCTTCCGTTAGTAAAATATCTTTGGCTACCTCTAATAATGTTACGTCTACGCCCAATGGTTTCATTGCAAATGCCAACTCCACTGCAATAATCCCACCGCCGATAACGACAAGTTTTTTCGGTAACTCAGTCATCGAAAAGAACGTATCGGTCGTATCATAATGTGCGTGTTCAATCCCATTAATCGGTGGCACAAAAGGTTTTCCCCCTGTCGCCAATAAAATTCTTTCAGCATGCAATGCTTTCTCAGCTACCTCGACGCACGTCTTAGAAACTAACGCAGCCTCACCTTCGATGTAATCAATTTTATTACTCGAAAACAAATGCTGAATGCCCGATTGCAGTGTTTGAACGACGCCATTTTTTCGCTCGACCATTTTTGAAAAGTCTATGGCATTGAGCGTAGTATCTACACCATGTTTTTTTCCTTCTTCTAATGATAAGAGCCAATGCGCATGTTGCAGATAGCTTTTCGAAGGTATACAGCCTACATTTAGACAGGTACCTCCTATTTTATTCTTTTCGACCACAGCTACTTTTTTGCCAAGTTGTGCAGCTTTAATCGCCGCAACATAGCCGCCCGGTCCAGCGCCAATGACAATTAAGTCATAGTTTGTCATGAATTGTCCCTCCTTATTGATTACGCTTTCATTTTAGTAATAAGCAAGTTGCATGCCAACTTTTTTGTGAAACCAGAGAGAACATCTCTCCTTTCACAAACCCTTGCTATACGACTGATTTACGGTGTTATGTAACAAATAACTCCGACCATATTATTAAGCTTGAAACACACATTTCGGAACCGCTTACCATCTTGAGACATATTTGCTACAAAGATCTGATACAGTTTGTCTCATTAATGAGTTTCTGAGACACAAAAAAAGAGAAGTCTCCTTCTCTTTTTTGGCTTCAAACTATTTTTTGCTTAAAAAACAAATTTCTTCTCAATTTACTTTTTTTCACAAAAATTTACCAAGACAACTCATATTTTTTTAGTTTGCGATACAGTGTTGCTCGTGAGATATTTAATGTTTCTGCTGTTTTTGTCATATTGAAATGGCTCGCTTCTAACGCTTCTTCAATCCGATGTTTTTCTGATTTTATTTTTCTAGTAAGGATAGGTTCGTAGGAATTGGTTGAACCCTGATTTAGGTAAATGCTACCTGTTTGAATTAAGGCGTTCAATTCATCCTCTGACGGTTCTGAATCAGAGTAAAATATCGCCACTCGCGATAGAAAATTATTGAACTCCCGGATGTTACCGTACCAAGGATATCCTTTGGCGACTTTTTCAATCTTCCACTTCCAATCAATTTCCCAATGATTGCTCACCATAAATCGGTCAACCAGTGGAGCAATATCCTCTAAGCGCTCTCTAAGAGGCGGAATGCGGACAGTACATACAAACAAGCGATAAAATAGATCTTCTCGGAACTTGCCTTCTAGGGTTAACTTCCGTAAATCCTTGTTACTTGCCGTAATTAAGCGAAAATCAGTCATGACCGGTTTTCCACTAATAGGGGTCACCATCTTGTCTTCTAATACACGAAGTAAAGATTGTTGCATCTTTTCCGGCATACTATCAATCTCATCTAAAAATAAGCTGCCGCCATTGGCTTGTGATAATTTTCCTTCAAACCCTTTCGCATTGGCGCCAGTAAACGCGCCTGGTGCATAGCCAAAAAGCTCACTTTCCAATAAATCCTCACTAATAGCCCCACAATTAATAGCAATCAAAGGGCCATTTTTTTGTGGACTATTTTGGTGAATGGTCTGCGATATTATTTCCTTTCCACTACCTGACTCGCCAAAAATATGAATTGGCACACTCGTTGTAGCGACCTTAATAACCTGATTCAAAAACTGTTGGTAACTCTTACTTCTAGAAGCTACACCTGGATAGGTCGGTGTGTTACCCTTTTCATTTTTCACTTGATACAATTTGTATTTGTAACCGATTAGTTGGCGATTACGTATAATACTTTCTTGATCATAAATCATTGCTGGACTAATGATTTTACGCATATCCTGCCCTATATGAAACTGATCTGCCATACTAGGCGGTACTTGAATAATGCGAAAATGCGCATCACAAAAAAGAACTTCTTCTAAAAAAGACTTTGCGTACTCTAATAAATCATTTCGTCGTTGAATGTGCCGTTTCATCAGCTGATTGGATATTTTTTGCGTCAGCATCGTCAATAGTAAAAATGAATCCTTCGCCGTCGAGTTTTGATACGTTGATATATCTAGGACTCCGAGAATTTCATTGTTTTCATCAAGAATTGGTGATGCCGCACAACTCCATTTTCTTGATGCTGCCGAGTAATGTTCTTCCAAATCAAGACACTCATCTTCTTTTGATCGCAGGGCCAGACCGATAGCATTCGTACCGACTTCTAACTCTGACCAATTACTTCCTTCACGAAAGGCAATCTCATTGGCAAAATCTCTTACTTGATAATTTCCCGTTCGCCAAATGATATTTGCTTCATTATCGGTTAGAATAAATAGTTGATTTGTTAAGTGAAACTGTTTTTCAATGCGACTTAATTCCGCTTTAACAAGTTGGATGAGTTCTTGATTCTCTTGCTGCTTCGTTGTTAAGTCACTTGCAGTTAAAATTTTTGGTGGTTTGACTAAAAAAGGATCCACATGGTTTTGTAAACAGAATTGCCATGAATTAGCTATTTTTGATGGAAGCTGCGTTAGGACTCTCGTTTCTCCTTGTACAAACTGCTTCCAAATTTGTTTTTCCATCTAATCATCTCCTTTAATCCTTTACACTATTATACAACAAGATTGTGAAATAAAAAAAAGAAGTCTATCTGCCCTTAAATTCTGTCAATCGAGATGGATTCACTAAGCCTTTTTCTTTTATTTCAGTCTAAAGTCTGTTTTTCCCCCCTTGCTGCCGTCTTCTTTTTTACATCTTTCCAAAAAAAAGTTATACTTTTTTTAAAGACTAGGAGGGGGAAATTTGGAAGAGAAGAAGCACCGTTGGATTGAATTTTTAGGAGGAAAGAATTTACTATTTACTTGTACCTCAGTTTTATTAATTGGGGCGTGTATTTGGGTATTATCTAAAATCTCTTTTTTTTTCACACCATTTGCGATTATTTTATTTGCTATTTTACCACCAGCTATTTTTGCGATTGTTTTGTATTATATGTTTCATCCGCTAGTTCATCAGCTTGAGAGGTTTCTACCTCGAATTTGGGCAGTATCGTTACTCTTTTTAGCGGTCATTGCTTTATTGGTCTTAGGAGGGGTACTTATCTTTCCAAGTATTCAAGAACAGTTGCACCAATTAATTGACGAATTTCCAACAATTTTTTCAGATGTGCAACAGCTTGTACAAAACTTTTTTGCCAAGACACCATTTGCTGACGCCATCAACCAATCACAAAGTTCACTTAACGAAGTTTGGTCAAAAGTTGGTAACTTTTTAGAAAACTATCTTCAAAAAGGAGCACAAGGAGTTGGTAGTGTCTTTTCAGCGGTTTCGACAACTCTGATTACATTGGTCACCGGACCGATCATTGCCTTCTTCTTATTAAAAGACAATCATCACTTCTATGAAACAAGTAAAAAAATCTTGCCACCAGTCATGCGAAAAGATTCTGATGAAATTGCCCAAATTGTCAACCAACAAATCGGGGCATACTTAAAAGGACAAATTATTTTATCAGTCATCTTAGGTATTATGTATTGGCCGTTTTTTTTACTGATTGGATTACCTTTTTCAGGTATTTTAGCGATTGCTGCCGGTATTTTGTGTATCATTCCTTATATCGGACCATTTGTTGTCTTTTTACCTGGATTGATTATCGCTTTACAAGTTTCTTGGATGATGGCCATCAAATTTTTGATTGTCTGGTTTGCTGTCCAAGCTGTCCATGGTCATTTAGTCGTCCCTAGAGTCATGGGGGACAAATTACAAATTCATCCCGTTACGATTATTTTTGTACTATTAGTAATGGCTGAGTTATTTGGCTTAGTTGGTGTAATTTTTGGTATCCCAATCTATTGCCTCATAAAAGTGCTCGTAATATATCTGTTCCGTCGCTTCAAACGGCGCTACAACCGCTTCTATGGCGAAAAAGGACGGTATGAAGAAACCGAGTTTTCTAAAGATGATTATTTAAAAGAATAACAAAAGCTGATCTATAGGGCGTTGGCGCACATCTACTTAAGCTATATAATAGATCGTAAGCCCCGAATGAACTAAAAAGCCAGAAAATCCAAATGTTTTAGAACCAACTGCCGGATTTTCTGGTTTTTTGTCGCTGAATCATTCTATCTCAGTCTCTTTACTATTTTGTATCATTTCGTGCTCGTAAAGCCGATAAAATCGCAACCGTATCTATCACTTCTTGTAAAGCCGCCCCTAATAATGTTGGAATGATCCCAAAACTAGCTATTACCATTAATACACAACAAATAATGATACCAATCAATACTGATTGTTTCGCTACGACCATTGTTCGTTTGGCAATGTCTCTTGCTTGAGCTACTTTAGCCAAATCATCTTTCAATATAACAATATCTGCACTTTCACTGGCAGCTGTCGAACCATGCGCCCCCATCGCTATTCCGACGTCCGCAACGGAAAGAGCTGGAGCATCATTTACTCCATCACCTACCATGACTGTTGGTCTAAGTGGCGCTGGAATTTCTTGAATATAGGCGATTTTATCTTGCGGTAGACAATTAGCATGCACCACATCAATTCCTACTTGGTCTGCAATGCTATCTGCCACTTCTTGCTTATCTCCTGTTAATAAATGGATACTCTCTACTCCTCCCGCCTTTAGCATTTGCATCGTTTCCTTTGCCTCTTGACGGACTTGATCTTTCATAGTCACATGTCCTATCATGACACCATTCACAGCAACAAAGACCGCGACTTCGTTTGTTAAGCGATGGACATCTTTCTTCCCTACGAAGGTCGATTTACCTACTTTTACTTCGTTTCCTTCAATAAAGCATACAACACCCTGGCCAGTCACTTCTTCCAAATCTTTCACTGGCAATAATGCCACACCTTTTTCTTTGGCTTCCCGAACAATGGAGCGTGCAATGACATGTCCCGATTCTTGCTCCGCACTGGCTACGAGTTGTAAAAATGTTTTTTCCGTATAACCACTCGTATAAGATAATTGATCAATGTAGAGCGCTCCTTCTGTTATTGTCCCCGTCTTATCAAATGAAAAGCTTTTAGCGGTTGCAAGTTTTTCGATGGTTGTCCCATTTTTCACTACGATACCATTGCGGCTAGACCGACTCATTCCTGCGACTAGCGCAATCGGAGCAGCTAAGATTAAAGGACACGGTGATGCGACTACTAGGACTTCTGCAAAGCGTACCGGATCTTTAGAGAAAAACCATGCCAAACCACCAATCAAATACGCAATAATCGTGAAAGGCACCGCATACCGATCTGCTAAACGAACAAAATTGGCCGGTTTTTGAGCCGATTCTTTTACTAATTTGACCAATAATTGGTATTGACTGTCAGCGGCTACTTTAGTTACTTTAAACCGAAATGCTTGATCACCATTTAGCGACCCTGACATCACTTCATCGCCAATTCCTTTTTCAACCGGTAATGACTCACCTGTTAAAGAAGATTCATCCAACGTCGTCCGACCTTCTTTAATCACACCATCCACCGGGACAAGCTCACCTGGTTTAACTAAGACAAGCTCACCGAGTTGCACCGTCTCAGCTTTGCAATCAATGATTTCCGCTCCCTTAATCACATGAGCAAGTTGAGGGGAATGGCTTAACAATTCTTGTAATTCTTTACTAGCTTGTCGGCTAGCATAATCTTCTAGACTATCTCCCCCTGTAAGCATAATTAGCACAACTAAACTAGCCCAATATTGACCGACCGCCAATGTCGCTACAATGGCAGTAATGGCTAAAATATCCACACCGTATTTTCCCGAACGCAGTGTAGCAATCATGTCAATCAACATTTGAATGGCAATTAACCCACCCGTAATCGCTACAATCATATAAGCTATTGCCGGATTTTTGAAAAGAAACTCAGCTAGTAATGCTGCGAAACCGATTGTTAAAGTTAGAATAAATCGTTGGTAATTTTTCATTGTTCTCCTCCTTTATTTCACAAAAAGAGTATAGCACCACAACTTTTCAAATGATAATATAATCCTCTAATTGATAACGATAATCAGATGCAACTATCATAATTCTATTTTATATTATATTTATTTCAATTTAATACGTTAATCCACTAAGTAATTAGAGTTAAATATCGATTCGCCTATCATTTTTTTTAGGCATTCCGAAAAAAATCCTTTTCTTTTTTTCATTTGAGGTGTAAACTAACGTTGAAAAGAAATGAAAGGTGGTTATCTTCTTGAGTAAAAATGAAAATCATGCTCATAAGCACAAGTTGATGGAACACGCCAATGGTCCATCACTTGAGGAAATAAATGGGACAGTCGTTGTTCCTAAAGGTATGGGATTTTGGAAAACATTGTTCGCATACTCGGGGCCGGGTGCACTTGTGGCAGTCGGCTACATGGATCCGGGAAACTGGTCCACTTCTATTACTGGCGGTCAAAATTTTCAATACCTATTAATGTCGGTGATCTTAATGTCTAGCTTGATTGCTATGCTGTTACAATACATGGCAGCTAAACTAGGAATCGTCACTCAGATGGACTTAGCACAAGCGATTCGAGCGCGTACGAGCAAATCATTAGGTATTATTTTGTGGATTTTAACTGAATTAGCGATTATGGCCACAGATATTGCCGAGGTTATCGGGGCAGCTATTGCCTTATACCTACTATTTGATATTCCCTTATTGTATGCTGTTTTTATTACTGTCTTTGATGTCTTGTTGCTTTTATTGTTGACAAAAGTCGGATTTCGTAAGATCGAAGCAATCGTAGTTTGTTTGATTTTTGTCATTCTTTTTGTCTTTGTCTATCAAGTTGCTCTATCAAATCCAGATTGGGCTGCGGTGATGAAAGGCTTTATTCCAACAAGTGAAACGTTCTCTTCATCAAAAAGTATCGGCGGTCAAACTCCTCTAACAGGGGCCTTAGGAATTATTGGAGCGACTGTGATGCCTCATAATTTGTATTTACATTCGGCTGTTTCTCAAACACGTGCTATTGATCATAGCGACGAAGATGTTGTTGCCGAAGCAGTTCGCTTTACCACATGGGACTCTAATATTCAATTAACAATGGCTTTCTTTGTTAACTCGTTACTTCTTATTATGGGTGTTGCAGTATTTAAAACTGGCGCTGTCCAAGATCCATCCTTCTTTGGATTGTATGAAGCCTTATCTGATCCTTCAACTTTAAGTAATGGTATCCTAGTTCAGGTAGCGAAATCTGGTTTATTGTCTACTCTCTTTGCAGTTGCGCTACTTGCATCTGGTCAAAATTCTACGATTACTGGTACCTTGACAGGACAAGTAATCATGGAAGGTTTCATTCATATGAAAATGCCGATTTGGTTACGGCGCCTTGTTACTCGTTTAATCTCGGTGATTCCGGTCTTAGTCTGTGTGGCGTTAACCAGTGGTAAATCGGCTATTGAAGAACATACTGCGTTAAATACGTTAATGAATAATTCTCAAGTCTTTCTAGCTTTTGCCTTACCATTCTCAATGGTCCCACTGCTCATGATGACGGATAGTAGTCTTGAAATGGGTGATCGTTTCAAAAACTCATGGATCATTCGCTTATTAGGTTGGATTTCAGTCATCGGATTAACATATTTAAATCTAATCGGATTGCCCGGACAAATTGAAGGATTCTTTGGTGACAACGCAAGTAAAACAGATCTTGTCATTGCAGATAGCATTGCCTACTTTACGATAGCTATTGTGCTTCTTTTGTTGGCATGGACAGTTTATGACCTATATAAGGGAAACAAAAAATTAAATGCGCGCATTCAATTAAATAATATGCGTGAAACGGAGTAGGAGGAGCAATATGTATGCGTTCAAACGAATTTTAGTTGGTGTGGAAGAGTCAGAAGATGCGTTAAAAGCCTTCAATTATGCTGTCCATCGCGCGAAACTAGAAGACTCTTCGCTTATCATCGCACTCGTTTTAGAAAACGAAGACATTAATACGTATGAAATTCTGGATAAGACCTTTTTAAAGAACGCTCGAGAAAAATTAATTCGCCAAGGTGAAACTTACCGCTCTTATGCAAAAGAGCAAGGACTAACAGATGTGGAAGTTCTCATTGGTCAAGGAAACCCGGGTGAAGTCATTGTCAAAGAATTTATTCCAATTTCAAAGGCTGATTTATTAATCATTGGTTCAAAATCACGTAACCCTATCCGGAAATACCTAGGCACACAGGCTAGTTACATGGCGAAAAATGCGACAATTTCTGTTTTAGTATATCGTTAAAAAGAGGCGGAGATAGAATTATTCATCTACGAGCAAAAAGACCAGAAAATCCAAAAGTATTAAAAAAACTTTTGGATTTTCTGGTCTTGTCGTCGTAGGAGCTATTCGCTCTTGTCACTACCTCTTTAAACGGTGTTCAATAGCAGCTCTCTCGACAATAACTCATAAATTACCGGAAATTTGAAAATCAATTTTCGTAATTTCTGCTCTTATTGCTCGGAGCTATTCGCTCTTGTCACTACCTCTATTTATTGAAGATAGATATACAAACGAATTCTCAGTCGATTGCCAAAGCGAAAGGCCCCGATACAACCGACAATCGCTAACAACCATCGTAGATATGGATGTTCAAACTTAACGAGACTACCAATTAACAAATACATCGCCAACAGAAATAGCACCAAATCCCCTAAAAAATAGCACAATTTTATCCCTCTTGATTCATGCGAAATTTTCTCAATCTTTTGCTGCTCCCAACGATCCCTTTCCACATAACTTTTCATTTCAACACTTCCTTAGAAATTTACACTTTTTTGTTGCTCTTTTTCTGAAAATGGTATACTATGCATTGTGGATATAAAAAGTCTATAAAAGATATTGTACATCCATTATATAGTGGGAGGTGATTGAATGCAACTAACAAAAGCATTTGAACAAGGTGTTTGTGTAATGGCCATGTTAACAACTCAGATGCCAAGTATTCCGGTAGCGTCAGCAACGATTCACCAACGATTAGGTACTTCACCAACCTATACGCAAAAAATCGTTCGTAAATTGGTAGTTTCTGGTTTAGCTACCTCTGTATCTGGCCAAGGCGGTGGTTTTTGCTTGGCAAGAGCGTCAAAAGATATCTCTTGTCTAGATGTTGTGGAAGCCATTGAGGGAAAAGTCGTTACCTTTCCTGATTCACAATTGCTCCATCATACCTTTGCAAACTCCAGTCGCTTGGTGAATCTAGCTACGGCAAATTCCGTTGTTTACCAAGCATTTGCAAAAGCTGATGATCAATGGCGCAATGCTTTAGCGAATGTATCGATTGCCGATATTATCCACGATTCCTTACATGGGGAAAAATTAACCTTTGTAAATTGGAATGATTTATAAGAATTTTAGGGGGCGCATGTTTTTGATAAAGAAAGAATTTAAGAAAATTTGGCAAAACAAACTTTTATTTGTAACAGTAATTGTGGTCTCGTTGATTCCAATTCTCTATGCGAGTGTCTTTTTAAAGTCGATTTGGGATCCCTATGGCAACATGAGTGAACTTCCTGTTGCTGTCGTCAACTTGGACCAGTCCGTTGATTTTCAAGGGAAGACGTTAAGTGTCGGTAGTGAACTAGTCGACAACTTGAAGAAAAATGATGATTTGGGATGGCATTTTGTTTCGAAGGATGCTGCAAAACAAGGGTTAAAAGACCGTAAATATTATATGGTTGTCACAATACCAAAGGATTTCTCTAAAAATGCTTCCACCGTTTTAGATAGCGATCCGGAAAAAATGAATTTAAAATATGAAACAAACGCTGGTGTCAACTATCTTGGTGAAGTAGTTAGTGACAATGCAATGAAACAACTCAAAGCACAAGTTAGTGAAAAAGTAACCAAGTCTTATGCTATGGCTATAATTTCTACTATTAATGAATTAGGAAAAGGAATGAATACAGCAGCTAAAGGCTCAGAAAAATTAAATGATGGTGCCAATCAGGTGAATACTGGTGTTGGTACATTAGCTGAGAGTGTACCAACCTTGGCAGATGGTGTCAGCCAACTCGATAACGGCGCCGGCTCGTTAAAATCCGGTGTTAGTCAATACACAGCTGGTGTAGCCCAAGTTGCAGATGGTAGCAATCAATTGAATAACGGTGTTGGTCAACTAACTAGCCAACTACCAACTTTAACAAATGGCTTGAGTGCATTAGGTACTGGTGCAAATAGTCTTTCTTCTGGATTAACGACTTATACAAATGGTGTGGCTCAAGTTGCTAGTGGTAGTACGAAGCTAAACACTGGCGTCGGTCAACTAACCAGCCAACTTCCTACTCTTACCAGCGGACTTAGTGCGTTAGGTACTGGTGCGAATAGTCTTTCTTCTGGATTAACGACTTATACAAATGGTGTGGCTCAAGTTGCTAGTGGCAATGAACAACTAGCTGAACAAGTACCAGCATTAGTTGATGGCATTTCACAACTAACTGACGGTGCGAATAAACTAGCAAAAAGTCTTAGTATAGTCAGTTTGTCAGAAACAGATAAAAATAATCTTCTAACTTATGTTACTGGTGTCCAAACGTATCTAAACACAGTCAATGGTGCACTTGCAAATGCCGACCTATCTCAACTATCAAATATTAGTCAGCTAGAGTCTTCTTTTGAAGGTGTCGCAACCAATTTAACAAATGTTGGCACGAACTTAGCCGCTATTCAAAACGGTCTTGAAGTAGCAACAACTGTGGATGTGAAATCTAATACGACAGCCGTTGTTACTGCCCTTACACAAAGTGGGGTTACATTAACAGCTGACCAACAAGCGGCTGTAGCTAATTCTTTAGCTTCAAATGCAGCCAATAGCCAAGTGCTCGCACTTGTGAAAGAACAATTGACAGCAGCTAGTACAAATCTAACTAGTGTCAAACAAACATTAACAGCCATTCAATCTTCATTTGGTAGCATTGATACCTCTTCATTGAATCAATTAAGTACCCTAAAAGCTAGTACAAGTCAATTAGCAGCTGGTACAGATAGTGCTACTGCTGGTTTAACACAAGTCATTAACGGACTTTACTCAGTTGCAACTGATGGCGTACCTGCTGTCAATCAACTTTCGACTGGTTTAACCCAACTAAATGGAAAAACAGCTAGTTTGACTAAAGCAGTCAATGAATTAGCAGCCGGTGGGAAACAATTAGTATCCAATAGCTCACAATTAACAAGTGGGGCGAGCCAACTTGCGATTGGCCTCCAAACTGTCAACGACAAAACACCTACTTTGACGAGCGGCGTTTCTCAATTAGCTGATGGTATTTCCTCTTTAGCTAATGGTGCCAATACGTTGAATGATAACTCTAGTCAATTAACAAGTGGGGCCAATCAATTAGCGAATGGGTTAAACACAGTCAATGAAAAGACGCCTGCACTAGCTTCAGGTGTAAACCAATTGGCGAACGGTGTCTCAACCTTGGCGAATGGTGCAAACACGTTAAACAGTAAATCAGGCGAATTAAATGATGGTACTGCTAAACTTGCCGATGGTTTAGATACATTGAATGGTAAAATTCCATCGCTTTCTTCTGGCGTATTAAAACTAAAAGATGGTACGGGTCAATTAGCAGATGGTACCAATGAATTAGCAACCAAATTAAAAGATGGTTCAGCGAAAATCAATGATCTTTCACTTGGCGACAAAAATGCAGAAATGATTGCAAATCCAGCTAAAGAAACACAAACGAAATATAGTAGCGTGCCAAACTATGGTCATGCCTTAGCACCATACTTTATGAGTGTTTCACTGTTCGTCGGATCACTAGTCTTTAACTTCGTCTATCCAATCCGCAAAATTGCCAATCGAAAAGGTGCCTCCGCTGCTCAATGGTTCCGTAGTAAAGTAACAATTGGTGGTTTAGTCGCTACAACAATGGCACTTGTGATTGGAACAGTTATGCAAATGATTGGCTTGACTGTATCTAACCAATGGCAATTCTATGGGATTTTACTTGCAACAGCTTGGGTCAATATGTTCTTGATTATGTTCTTAGCCATGAGCTTTGATAACCCAGGTCGCTTCATCGCTGTCTTATTACTAGTTGTTCAATTAGGATCAGCGGGTGGTGTCTTCCCAATGGAGATTACAAGTCGCTTCTACAATATCGTTCATCCATATATTCCAATGACTTATTCGATTTATGGTTTACGACAATCCATTTCGACTGGTTTAGGTAATGAACTTTATAATCAATCCTTACTCATCTTAGTTGTGTTAATTATCGCTTTACTGGCTCTTTTACGCTTATCAATGCAAATTCTATTCAAACGTGGACTAGCTGGCTATTCACAATTACACAATACCCAAAAACTATTAGATGACGATTATATGAACAAACGTGAAAAATATACATTGTGGTAAAAAGGTTATGACAAACGCGTTTAGCTCTTAGCAATACGTACAGAAATTCCGAAAATTGTTTCTCAAATTTTTGAGAATTTTTGACTTATTGTCTAGAGAGCTGCGTTTGGAATACCGTCTAAAAAGGTTATGACAAACGCGTTTAGCTCTTAGCAATAAGTGCAGAAATTCAGAAAATTGTTTCTCAAATTTTTGAGAATTTTGACTTATTGTCTAGAGAGCTGCGTTTGGAATACCGTCTACCAATACGAAAAGGAGTGTGACAGTTTTTTGTCACACTCCTTTTTTAAAATTGGATATTCAGTAAATCCATTACTTCATGGTACCCTTGCTCAATACGTTGTTGCTTTTCTGTAGACACTTGATCGGCATACTTGCCACCAGTCAGATAATCTTCTGCTAAAAATACTTGGTAATCATATGCTTGATAACCTGAAAACGTACGATTAATCGGTTCACGTGAAACCCATGTCGGATGCGCCTCGACTTTCGTTAAAACAGTTTTGTCGCCAGTTTTCTGCACATCGACGGCCATAATCACGCCTCGTTCAGTCCAATAGTTTTCGAGTGTTTCATATCTTTGATTGGAGAGTAAATTACCCATGGAATAAATAATGAACTTCTTTTCTCCATCTTTCGTGATGGTTTCTGTTGGTTCAACAACGTGCGGATGACCGCCAAAAACAATATCAGCACCCCAGTCGACCATTTGACGATACGTCGTTTGTTGCTCCTCTGTCGGCTCTAGATTGTATTCCACCCCTGATTGCGGCATAACAACAGTCAGATCAGCGATTTTTTCCGCTTGCTTAATCTCTGCTTCAACTTTTTCCATCGTTAAATCCTTTAAGTAATAGTCATAGTCTTCTTTACTTAGCGTCGCTTCAATGCCGTTAAAACCATAGCTATAGCCTAAAATGGCCACTTTAATGCCGTTGACGTTTTTTACTAGGATTTCATCTTTATCTGTCGTCTTCACACCAAATGGGTCCATACCAGCCTTTTTAAAGGCATCGTATGTGTAAACTAATCCTTCAATTCCTGTATCTAAAATATGATTATGGGCTAAATCAATGGCATCATATCCCGCATTTTTAATGCTTTCAACTACTTCTTCTGGTGCATTAAAGATAGGATATCCTGCTAGTTCACGATTGGGATTGATTGTGCCTTCAAAATCTCCCAGAGCCAAGTCAGCTGATGAGACTAAGGGCGTAATTTGCTCATAATCATTTGAAAAATCATATTTCTCACCATCAAACGCACTACCATACACCCCATCATGATACAACATATCCCCACTTGCCATGATGGTGATTGACTGAGTTTGCTCGCTCTGATTGTCTTTGCCTGTTGTTTTTTTGGTTGTAGGTGTACGCTTCGTTGTCGCCGTCGCTTGTGACTGGTTTGTTTTCTTCGTTGGTTGATTGGTCACCAACAAATAGCTACCAAAAACACTGGCAACTACCCCTCCTGTGAGAATAATAAGAAGCATTTTCTGTCTTTTTTTCTTTTGTTGCCGTTGTGTAAATTCCTTTCGGTTCATCCCTTTCCCCCCAAATTCTTTTTGAAACTGAGTGACGCCTCAAACCTAGTTACGTTCCTTCTATCTATTTATTATACCAGTTCTTAGTGGTTTACTACCAAAAAATCCAGTAAAAATGAATTGTTGCCAATCAAAAGCCCCCACTCTACAAACATGTAAAGTGGGGGCTTGATATATAGGAAGCCTTGCTTATTTCTGTTCTTTTGCGTATGCTGCGGCTTGTTGTCCTGCTTGACGACCGAAAATGACGATTTCAGCTACTGAATTCCCGCCGATTCGATTTTGTCCATGTAATCCGCCTGTCACTTCTCCAGCAGCATAGAGACCTGTAATTGGTTTGTTTTCCTTATTTATGACTTGAGTCTTCGTATTAATCTTCACACCACCCATTGTATAGTGGATTCCTGGTGCAATCTTAATGGCATAGTAATTTGCTTGATCTAATGGGTTATCCATTCCAGTTGTTCGTTGGAAGGCTGTGTCATTTTTTGAAGCAACTGCTTGATTCCAAGAGGTTACGGCATTTTCTAAATTACTAGCAGAAACGTTTATTTTGTCAGCTAGCTCTTTAATCGTTGCCCCTTCAGTTACATAGCCTTGTTTCGCATAAAACTCAATGGCTGTTGCACGTGATCGAACACCTTGATCAAAAATAAGGTACGCATATTTGCCTGATTGTTCATTGATGGCATTTGAAACCTTGTCACGGGTATCCAATTCATTGACAAAGCGGTTGCCTTCGCCATTCACAAGAATTGCTCCTTCTCCTCGGACTGCTTCACCAATCAAAATACCTTTATCTTGTTGTACGGTTGGATGAATTTGGATTTGATCCATATCCACCGTTTGGCCTCCAAGCTTTTCAATCATCTTGATACCATCGCCAGTGCTACCAACTTGATTCGTTGTCACATAATTTTTTAGGTCTGGTCGATATTTTTCAATTAATTCTTTGCTTGCTCCAAACCCACCTGTTGTAACCACGACAGCTTTGCCTTTAATGGTGCGTGCTTTTTCACCTTGAACCTGTGCAGTCACTCCATTAACCACACCATCTTTTTCGTGAATTTTTGTCACATCGGTGTTTACGAAAATAGGAATGTCACGTTTCGCAACGTTTTCCATCAATCCTTTGACTAAATAGCCCCCAATTGCGGAACCATCTGAAGGACGATGCGTACGTTTGACACTCATCCCACCCGTGATTGTTAAGTTGTCTAATTTAATGCCAATCCCATCTAACCAATCAATCGCATCCGCTGAATGGTCAACAAAATAACGTAGCATTTCTTTATCGTTTGTTCCATGACCCCCTTTTAGCGTTTCTTCATAAAAGGCATCATTACTATCAGTAATTCCTTGTTCTTTTTGGAATTTTGTATTGGAAGCATTCATTCCACTTGATGATTTTGAAGTATTTCCCCCTGCAATGGGCATTTTTTCTAGAATAACTGGATTTAAACCAGCATCTTTTGCCTCAATCGCCGCTGTCATTCCTGCGCCGCCTGCGCCAATGATAACAACATCATAAGAGCTTTTTAATTTTCTAGGATCCGTGTAAGGGGTACTTTCTTCTGATGCGCCCGCTGATTCCCCTGATTCTTTTTTGGACGCGCTCGAAGTAACGTCTTCTTCGCCTTTTTTGGTTTCCTCTGTTTTTTGTTGCTCTCCTCTTGGTGCATCGGCTTTAAAAACTGCACAACCAGAAACACCTAGGCCTAATAACGCCAATGTTACCAAGCTTAAAATTTTTTTCTTTTTCATTTATCTCTACCCTTTCCTTCTCTTCCCTATAATTTTCCCACTTCTACTGTATCAAAGAGATTGTGAAATTTCAATCAATTTTCTAGCATTATGATAGGAAAATGAAAAGAAAAATCAATAAAACGCTTCATTTTAATTGTGATTTAATCAACTTTTCAATCAATTGCTTGCTTTTATTCTTCTCAAGCTGGCCTTCGAATCAAAAGATTTTATGCAAAAGAACGAAATTGTCTAACCATCAAAAGAAAACGGCTGAATTTAGTTGACTTTTTTATCTTTGAGCACTAATATACAATTTTGATTGGTCTTTTTTGCAATCGATTTTGAAAGGTTTTTCTTTCATTTGGGAGGAATGTTTTTGTGAATATGTTGAAAAGGTTATTGGTGGGGAAACCGCTAAAATCCGCAGAAAACGATGGTCAAAAGCTCAATCGTTTCGCTGCCTTGGCCCTGTTGTCTTCTGATGCCTTGTCTTCGATTGCTTATGGGACAGAACAGATTGTCGTGGTTTTAGTCGCATTGTCTTCTGCAGCGATCTGGTACTCGTTACCGATTGCGGCTTTTGTGATTATTTTGCTCGTCTCTTTGACGTTGTCCTATCGCCAAATTATCCATGCGTATCCTCATGGCGGAGGCGCGTATGTCGTTAGTAGTGAAAACTTGGGAAAAAACGCTGGGCTAATTGCTGGGGGGTCTTTACTTGTCGACTATATGCTGACAGTAGCCGTGTCCGTATCGGCAGGGGCAGAAGCCATTATTTCTGCTATACCCGCTTTGTCTGCTCACCAAGTAGCAATCTCGGTCTTTATCGTGTTACTTATTATGATGATGAATTTACGTGGTCTACGAGAGTCTGCTAGTTTTTTGATGGTTCCAGTCTATACGTTTATCTCAGTTATTACATTGTTAATTATTTATGGACTATTTCAAATTTTGACTGGTCATGCGCCTTTCCATGCTACAGCGGCGATTGGTACAGCTGTTCCTGGAGTGACCGTGGCTTTAATCTTACGGGCTTTCTCTTCTGGTTCATCTTCTCTGACTGGGGTAGAGGCCATCAGTAATGCCGTACCATTTTTCAAACGCCCACGGGCAAAAAATGCGTCTAGTACCTTAGCAATGATGGCTACGATTCTAGGATTCTTCTTCGTAGGTATTACCTTTATTAACTACTGGTATGGTATCGTACCTGAAGCCGAAGTCACCGTCCTATCACAAATTGGGAAAGCCGTATTTGGTTCTGGTTTTATGTTTTATTTGTTGCAATTTTCAACTGCCCTCATTTTAGCTGTCGCTGCGAATACCGGATTTTCTGCTTTTCCGGTCTTGGCCTACAATCTATCAAAAGATAAATTTATGCCCCATATGTATCAAGATCGCGGGGATCGCTTAGGGTATTCTAATGGGATTATTACCCTTGCTTTAGGCTCAATCGTATTGCTCTTTATTTTCCAAGGATCAACTGAACGCTTGATTCCACTTTATTCCATTGGCGTGTTTACGCCTTTTGCCTTATCGCAAACGGGAATGGTCATTAAATGGAAACGCGAAGGAGAAAAATGGTTCCGTAAGTCTATCGCAAATATTAGCGGTGCGTTCATTTCTTATGCCATTATTGCAATTCTCTTTGTATATCGTTTAGCTGATATTTGGCCTTATTTTATCATTATGCCGATTTTGCTTTTTATTTTCTATAAGATAAATGACCACTATAAAAATGTAGCTGAGCAGTTACGCTTGGCTCCTGAAGTAGAATTACACGATTACGCTGGAAATACTGTCATTGTTTTAGTCGGAAATGTCACGCAAGTAAATATCGGTGCCTTAAACTATGCTCGTTCGATTGGTGATTATGTCGTGGCGATGCATGTATCTTTAGATGAAGACTTGAAAAAAGAGCAAGAAATCGAACGGGAATTCAAGCAACACTTTCCTGATGTGCGCTTCTCGGTCGTTCACTCTTCATACCGCTCCATCGAGACACCGATTGTCCGTTATGTTGAACGCGTTAGTAACCGTGCAAGCCAGCAAAACTACACAACAACTGTTCTAATTCCTCAGTTTGTTCCAAATAAACGTTGGCAAAATATTCTTCATAATCAAACGAGCTTGCGGTTGCGCTTGCGGTTAGCGACACGTAAAAATATTATTTTAGCAATATATAGTTATAATCTAGAAAAATAAAAAAGAGTCTGTTAAAAAGTACCTCCTACATTTTCGAGGTACTTTTCTAACAGACTTTTTTGGCAAAAATTTGTTTCTGGTCATTTTATCCTAAACGACGATAGACATCGATCACTTCTTTTGCCAAATCATTAAACGTAATGCTGG
Organism: Enterococcus italicus; assembly: GCF_023743875.1. Lineage (NCBI taxonomy): Bacteria > Bacillati > Bacillota > Bacilli > Lactobacillales > Enterococcaceae > Enterococcus > Enterococcus italicus. Next base: position 313,459 of record NZ_JAMRVB010000001.1, on the reverse strand, counting down.
TCATCAAATGATCTTGACTATGAATGGTTAACAGCGTAATCGGAAGCGCTTCACCGTTTGCTTCGGCAGTAAGCAACTTGGTTTGGGCATGATGAGCTTCAAGTAACGCTGCCTCTGCTGCTTTTAATTTTTCATCTGCTTCCTCGAATCCACCGTTTTTTGCTGCTTGGATTGCCTCCATGGCATCGCTCTTCGCATTACCTGCGTTCACAATTAATCCCATGATTGCTTCTAGTTGCTCTTGACTCATTTCTCCCATTGATTTCACCTTCTACTTCGCTTCGATTAATTGAATGGCTGTTTGTAAGACATTTTCACCGTTCATCATGCCATAATCTTTCATGTCAATGACTGTTACGGGAATATTTTTACCTGCGACTTTTCCTTCAAATTGAGCTTTCAAAAAACGGACTTGTGGTCCAAGCATTAAAACGTCGACTGGTTTGTCAGCATCTGATAATTTTGCATCTGCTTCTGATGCAGATACGGCAAGAATATCTGCTTCGACTCCATCAGCTTGAGCTGCTTTTTCCATTTTTTGAACCAATAAACTTGTACTCATACCAGCTGAGCATACTAACATAATTCGTTTCATATTTTTTCGCTCCTTTATCGTTTTGTGCTTACACTTTATCATAATAATTATCAAAGTATTTATCAACATCATTGGCAATGAGTGCTTCTAAGTCAATAGTTGGCATATTGTTTTTTTCTAGCGAGTCTAGCTTGTAGGTAATCGTTTGATAGACATCCATGTTGCTAGCTGGATCTTGTGACCAGACGACTCTCATCTTTGGCCACTAACTGATCTTTCACCAATTCATTTAAATAGCGACTCGCATTGGTACGATCCATCGCTGCAATCGCCGCCAGCTCTGAAGCCGTGAGCTTTTTTTGCTGCTCTTTTAACATATCGTAGACTTGCTCTTTCTTACTCTTCAACCCGCTCCCACCTTTCAGTGATTCATCTGAAGTATAAGCGATTCTATTCGCTTGAGCAAATACAAAAGACCACTCATTGTTGGGGGCAATGAGTGGTTAGGGGATAAAATGAAAAAGATTTGGGTTGTTTATTGGTATGACTGAATCATACGTCATAAATGTGAATTTTTTTCGTCAAAGCTATGAAAAAAATACTAAATCCCATTAACGTGAAAACCATTCGTTGACTGGACGCATTTCTTTTTTGCCAATGGTAAAAACAAATAATAATAATACTAAGCAAAAAACTACTGGCATCAAGACAGTATGACTCAAATTAGGAATCCAGCCATTGACTAACGTCTCGATATATTGATCTTCGACGAACATCTTACCAGATGTGTAAGCAATCAAAAGACCACCAATCCAGACAACCAGTGGAAAACGATCCATAATTTTTAAAATAAATTGACTACCAAAAATAATTAGCGGAATACTAATCGCTAGCCCAAAAACTGCGAGTAATTTGCTATCTTCCGAAACACCGGCGATTGCCAATACATTATCTAAACTCATGACTAGATCAGCTAAAATAATCGTGCGTATAGCAGCAGCTAATGACGCGCCTGCGGTAATGTCTTGCGTCTCATCTCCACTTTCTGCTAACAAGTCATAAGCAATATACAACAATAATAAACTACCGACAATTTTGACAAATGGCACGGCCAATAACTGAATTGCAACTAGCATCAATGCGACGCGCAATAAAATTGCTCCAGCCGTTCCGATTAAAATTGCTTTTTCTCGTTGTTTTTGTTCCAATTTCCGAGTGGCAAGTGCAATGACGACTGCATTGTCTCCACTCAAGATTAAATCCAACAAGACAATCGATAAAACTTTCATAATTAATTCAAACACACAAAATCCTCCATACCTATCTTCTCAAACTACTCTATTATAAAAAAAAACCAAAAAAAAACCAATCTTTTTTACTTTTTTCTCAAAAAAGCAAAAAGATTGGTACGACTTATTCAGCAGAGTAGTAACGACTGACCGTATTTCCTAGGACTGGACTTTCTTTTGGTTTCCCTTCATGAGCTTGTTTGCGGTGTTGATGCAAGGATTGGAATGAGTCACTTTTCGTCCATGCTAGCTGATCACTTTCGCTTTCCCAACGACTCAATGCTACGACTTCACTGACGTCTGCTTCGTCTGGTACATCGCGATAAAAAACTTCAAATCCTAAAAAGCCTGGTACATCTGTCATTTTGGATTGTGTATGTGAAGACAAAAATTGTTGGGTAATTCTTTCCAAAAAAGGTGTTTTCACTTTGATCGTATTCGTAACAATATACATCACTCATTCCTCCAATTGGTCGATTTCTTGCAACTTCCCATCCACTAATGAAAAAATGGTTTGGCAAGTTGCTTGTAAAAATTCTTCATCATGGCTAATAACTAAGACTAAGACCGGTTCAGCTAAGAGTGTTTTAAACAAGCCACTTACTACTTGCATGTGGCGATAATCTAAGCCACTCGTCGGCTCATCAAACAACAAAATTTCTTTTCCTGACAAGAGTGCACTTGCAATCGCCACCCGTTGCTTTTCGCCACCTGATAGCGAATGTGGATGGCGCTGCAACAGAGGTGTTAGCTGAAACTTATCGCAGATTTCTTCGAAGCGCTCAGGTTTTTGCGCTTTTTCCAAGAGTTCTTTTTCGACCGTTTCAAAAAACAATTGTAAATTCACATCTTGCATGACGAAAAATGTCTTGTCTAATAGTTGCTTGGGCTTATACTTGCGCCCATTAATTGCGATTGCGCCTTGTTTGGCTTTTTTTAATCCGGATATAATCTGAAAGAGCGTGGACTTTCCTGCGCCATTGTCCCCAATTAAGCCATTGATGTTAGTATTATCTACTTTCATTTGTGAAATTTCAAGTGCCAATGTGGATTGCTTACGATAGCGGTAGCGCAAATGGTCGATAGTCATCGTAATGGTCGGCTCGCGCTTTATGCCACTGGTCGAAAGCTGGATGGCAATCGGAGTAAATGAGCGAAGGCCGAGTTGCTTGCGTCTTTGCTCAGTTATTTCACGAATTTGGTCTGTTGAATCATCTTCAATGATCGTCCCTTGATTTAGGACTAGCAACCGGTCAGCACAATCCATTAAATAACTCAGACGATGCTCAGCAACGATTATCGTCTTCCCTTGTTGCTTGAGCTGAATAAGCGTGCGCTTTAGCTGCTGAATGGCTTGATGATCTAGATTGCTTGATGGTTCATCTAATAAGAGCAAGTCATGTGGCAACATATTCGCTGCGGCTATCGATACTAATTGCCGTTGCCCTCCCGACAAATGAAACATACTCGCGTCTTCTAAGGCAGTCAGCTGATAGGTGGTTAGTTGCTGGGCGACTTGGCGGCGAATACGTGCGGGGTCGTAGCCATAGTTTTCCATCACAAAGGCCAGCTCCGATGCGACATCGGTGGTAAAAAAATGCGTCTTAGGATTTTGAAAAACCATCCCGAGTGTCGCGACATGCTCTGTAAAGTCTTGAATTGGAAACGAAGAAATCCCAATTGACCCAGTGCCTGTGACTTGTCCTTCATAAAGCTCAGGGTGCAAGCCATTTAGTACATTTAGTAGCGTCGATTTGCCACTGCCACTCGGACCACTAAGGACTACCAGCTCACCTTTTGCAATTTTTAAATCAATATCATGCAGCAGCACGTTTCCAGCCGTTGTTTGGTAGCCCACTTTTTTTAATGAAATGATCGTCATCCTATCCACATCCTTACGACCAAACAGCCAAGTAGACTACCCATCAGTGCGTAATCTGGTCCTTTTAATTGTAGCTCATGTACGCTTGTATGCTTCTTAGGATTGGCTAAGCCGCGCACCAAGGCCGTTGCGGATAAATTCAATGATGTCTCTTCCGCTGATAATAACAACGGGATGATGACATATTCCATCGACTGTAGCGGATGGCGAATCAATTGCCACGGTGTCGTTGCAATCCCTCTAAATTTCATTGCTTGGCGGATGTGGCTGATTTCTTGGATGGCCATTGGAAAAAAACGAAACAAAACGGCTAGCGGTACGATAAGCTGCATAGGTAGATGTAGCTTTTGTAACGCCGCCAACCATTCACTGACTTTTGTCCCTGACAAAGCAAAGCTCGCTGCCATAATCGTTGGCAACAGCCGCCGATTTCCCACCATTAAAAAATCAATGAGCACAGCAATTGGATGTCCTGGAGCAGCCAAGACTAATTGATTGGCCCATAGTAAGCCAAGAAATACACCAAGAAAGACCACTGCCTTTTTCATATAGCCGCTAGCGATCAAAAAAAACGCAAACAACCCAATCAAAGCCACCTCGAACGGTAATGACAATTCCACCATGAGCGCGACACTTGCGATGACAATGACACAAAGTTTGCTTCTAGGATCAAAATGGACTGGATACATTTTCATATCGTTTACCTGCTAGTTCGTTGGAAATGCTTATTGTACAGGTAGCTCCCTAAATAAAACCCAAAAATCGCACCAAAGAAAATCGTAATCAAGCTAGCAATAAAGACGGATGTGGAGACATGTTCAAATACCGCTTGAATATACGCTTGCCCTTTGCCACGTGCTTTTAACGATGCGACATAGGCATTTTTCATAAACCAAAGTGGCAATAACGGACCCATCAAGCCATAGCTAAAAACAATATAACTAGCTAGTGTGCGCACTTTGACTGATAGATTGGTCTTATATTGAATCACATCTGCCAAAAAGGAACAAAGAACCCCTGGAACAATCGCTAATGGAAAATGACCCGTCATTAGGAAAAATAGTGCGACCACACTCCCCATAATCGTAATGGCTCCTATACGCGGAATGCGCTGTAAGACCAATAGATAAATCACGCCCGAAAACATTGCACTCACTGCTGGGATAAATAAATTATGAAAACCGGGAATCGTAAATTTTAGTACCAATAAACAAATGCTAATCGTCAAAAAATAAATTGCGGTATACACACCTACTGAAATCAAATCTTGTACTTTTAATTTTTTCATTTTATTTCTCCCTTACCACGCGAAATACTTGCAACAAAGTCCCAAAACGCGGACTCGTTACGCTGAATTGATACCGTCCAGGATAATCCGTGACTCCTGAAACAATTACTTGTCGATTGGCCACAGTCGCATTGCTTGCATCGACTGTTACCTTTTCTCTTTTAGGCGTGACGAGTGCGACTTGTGCACGCTGCTGCTCAATCTCACTCCACAGCTCGTCATCTGCGATTTGGTAACAAAGGTCTTCTCCAATCAAAAGAGTATTCTTTTGCAATTGATTGCTCCCTTTGAGTGGTTGTTTTAGCTTTGTTTTTAAGACAATGTCTTGAAAGCCTTCTGCCCGAATCTCAATCGTCACTTCTTCACCCGCAAACCACTCAGCAAATGGGGCAAAGCGCTCGGCTTCATCCGCAGCAAGGACACCAAACTCCAAGTGTCCTTCTGGTTTATGATACAGATAATCTGGCCAAAGCAATGGAATCGTCCGCCCATCTTTTTGCAGCGTCACGCTATAGACAAATTTGCCAAAGCATTCATGAAAGACTTGATAGCTATCACGATCTAATTCAGGTAAAAAGCCAATCGTCCCTGCGTAGACATAGGGAGCAAATTGATACAACTCACTCGTCAATACCAATTGGTCCTTTAGTGAAGGTAGGTCAGCTTGTTGGGCTGTGAAGTAGCTACGCTTGCCATATGTGCCATTGGCTAATAACGGCTTGGTCGCCTCACCACGATAGGCCAACACTGCATCAGTCGGTAGCCATTCTTGATCCACCCAAGAAGCGACTTCTTGTACCAAATCACTTGCATCTGCTGAAAAAAGCGACTGTACAAGTGTCTCTAATGCTATCGATACCGGTACATGTTTTAGCTGATATGTGCCATCTGTTTGCAATACCACTCGCTCATTGGTCGCTGGAAAGCGTTTGACTGCTTCTACAAAACGTGAAGCAACTGTTAACGCCAGATTTTCCACTCCTTCCGATGCATAATACATCGCAAAGGTCATCGTTTTTTTCCCAATCAGCTGGTCAGGTAGCGTATGGATTGATGCATAGAGCCCCTCGCCGTATGGATAAGGTGTTTTTTCTGTCCATTCGGAAGAAAAAAGCACGGTCATTTCATTAATTGCTAACAATTTTTGCATACACATACCTCCTTGAATTCTCAGTATATCATAGCTAATTGAGAATGATAATCATTAGTTTTCACTAAAAGCATGACATTTTTCATCACGCGCTATTTTTCTTTCCCTTTCTTTCAACTATCGCCTAAAATAGAAGAAAAAGCAAAGGAGCGAGTTCAATGATTCCTTTAACAAAAGAATGTCTCAACCAAGTCATCGTCAAGCGAGCGGTCCAGTCCCACAAAGGATCTTACGGACGGGTCGTCTGCATCGGGGGCAGAAAACAATATGGTGGTGCAATTTTGATGTGTGCGCAGGCTTGCGTGAATAGTGGTGCTGGATTGGTCACGGTCATGACCGATGCGAGCACCATTCCAGTCCTACAAAGTCGCTTGCCAGAAGCAATGGCCCTCACGTTTCATGATCCAATAGCCGAACTAGTAGCGACTGCCGATGTCATCGTGATTGGCCCTGGATTAGGGACGGATAAGATTGCCAAAGAGTGTCTGGCGTTTGTTTTATCCCATCAAACTGCTACGCAATGGCTTGTGATCGATGGTTCGGCAATTACGTTATTGGCACAACATCCTCTTGATTTTTTATTTCCCGAGCACATCGTCTTGACGCCCCACCAAAAGGAGTGGGAGCGATTCAGTGGGCTTCCTATCGCTGCACAGACCATTGACGCAAATCAACAGGCCCAACAAAGACTCGGCTGCACACTCGTTTTAAAAAGTGAACAAACCCATATTTATACCCATAAAGCAATCTATCAAAACACATACGGCAATCCTGCAATGGCAACGGGTGGGATGGGTGATACATTGGCCGGTATCATCGGTGGCTTTTTAGGCCAATTTGGCAAGACTGATCAACTTGCCGAGTCGGCGATAGGTGCAGCAGTCACGATTCATAGCCTGATTGCAGATGAATTAGCTGACAAGCACTATGTCGTCTTACCGACGATGATATCCGAGCAGCTATCAAAGACCATGCGTCGTTTTTGTCCACTGACACGCTAACTCTTTCCCATCTATTTATTTTCTGTTACCCTAGGGAAAGAAAGGAGCGACGTGTATGTCACTTTCCATTTTAGCAATGACTTTTTTTATCAACTTCGCATACGTGACAATTAGCACCATCCGCTTTATGCTGACGATGAAAGGCTATCGTCTGTTGGCACCTATTTTAAGTATGATTGAAATTACGATTTATATCTTGGGGCTTTCGTTAGTCTTAAACCGCTTGGATAATCCAATCAATCTCTTTGTGTATGCTTTAGGGTATGCTGTGGGGATCAGTGTCGGCATTTTCATTGAAGATCGCTTAGCACTAGGTTACATTATGACAACAGCCATTCTCCCAAGTAATTCTGATAGCGATAAGAATTTACCAACTATCCTTAGAGACAAAGGCTACGGGGTTACCCAAAGCTACGGTGAAGGATTATCTGGTGAGCGGATGATTCTTGAGATTCTCTCTCCTCGTAAGCACGAACGTGAATTGTACCAGCTCATTAAAGAAGTCGAAGAACGCGCCTTTATTATTACCTATGAACCCAAATTCATCTCTGGTGGTTTTTGGACCAAAAAGGTACGCAAGCGCCAAAAAAAATTACACCACTAAGCCGTAGTGAAAAACGCGAGACCTAGCGCTACTCCATCACGGTGAAACAAAATGACCTTTAAGCAAAAAGACTAAACCATCCAATGGATGGTTTAGTCTTTTACTTGGCGCTCATTCTGTTTCAGCCTTTTTTATTTTGCTTTGACTTGTCCTTCGATTTCTGCGACTAGGGCATCATCGTTTAAGCCAGTGACTTCTTTAATGACTTCTGTTAGTGAATTGGCAGCTAATTTTTCTGCTAGTTGGACACTTTGTTGATCATCGCACCGATAAACATCGGAATATCAGTCCCCATAATGACACCCATCGCTGAGATAGCACCAACTACTGCCCCACATTGGCCATACACCATTTGTCCACCTGTGTGAGCAATTAATAATGGCAAAAGATACGTCAACGTTGGTGAAACCATTGTCGCCAAACGTTCATTAGGTAACCATCCATCACCGATAAAGAGTGCTGTCATAACCCCCCAAGCAATAAACGCGCCGATATTCGGCATGACCATGCTACTAAGATAGCTACCTAACTTCTGAGCACCGGCCTTAACTCCTTTTTTTCTTTTCGACTTGTGCGCTGTTCGCCATGTCTATTCCCTCCTTATTACAATCCTCTACCTTCTCTACATTTCTATCATACAAGCAAAGGAAAAGGCTTTCAATAAAATAGCAGTCTAACTTTGGCACGCTTTTTTGTGACAAAACTATTAGAATGGCAGTTTAACAAAAAAACACCAATCGTAAATGAACGCAATCATTTACGACTAGTGTCGGTCAAATTTTACTACTTATTCTACTGTAACAGCTTTGGCTAGGTTCCGTGGTTTATCAACGTCATAGCCACGATGCAAGGAAGCATAGTACGCAATCAATTGCGTCGGTACCACGGCTAATAGTGCTCTGCAATAAGGATGAACATCTGCTAAGATTAATTGATCGCCCACTTTAGCTAGTGATTCACTACTAATCACAAACGTCTCAGCACCACGACTTTCAACTTCTTTTAAGTTTCCTCGCGTATGCGGTCCAGTCACTTCATCGTTGATTAAACCAAAGACTGGTGTACCTTTTTCAATCAGAGCGATTGTCCCATGTTTTAGTTCTCCTGCCGCAAAGCCTTCAGCTTGAATATAAGAAATTTCTTTTAACTTTAAAGCTGCTTCCATTGCAACATAGTAGTCTTCTCCTCTACCAATATAAAAAGCATTTCTAGTTGATGCCAAGATAGATTTCACTGATGATTCGATGGTTTCTTTTTCTGTGATGACAGCTTCCATCGCAGTAGCAGTCAGGCCTAATTCATGCACCACATCAAATTCTTTGGCTGCTTTGACACCGTTTTGGTTGCCATACGCTTTGGCCAGTAGATTCAAGACAGTGATTTGTGCTGTATAAGCTTTGGTCGAAGCAACGGCAATTTCTGGTCCAGCATGAAGCAAGACTGTATATTTTGCCTCACGAGAAAGCGTAGAGCCTGCCACATTAGTAATGGTAAGTGATGGGTAGCCTAATTCATTTACTTTGACTAACACTTGTCGGCTATCAGCTGTTTCACCACTTTGAGTTAAGAAAATAAAGAATGGTTTGCTTGATAATAATGGCATATGATAGCCTAATTCACTAGACAAATGAACTTCGACTGGAATGTTCATCATTGCTTCAAGTGCATTTTTGCTCGCCCACCCAGCATTGTAACTCGTTCCACATGCCACAATATAAATGCGATCACTCGCTTGTAATTCAGCTAACAACTCTGCATCAAACGAAAATGATCCGTCCAGATTCGCATACTCTTGTGTCAGACGACGTAGCACAGCAGGCTGTTCATCAATTTCTTTCATCATGTAAAAAGGATACGCACCCTTTTCCGCATCAGATGCATCTAATTCTGTAACAAATGGTTGACGCTCCACAGCATTACCAGCTTTGTCTTCGATTGAAATACCATCCGCATGTACGACAACAATTTCGCCATCATTGATTTCCACAAAGCGATTGGTTTCTTTTAGCATTGCCATAGCATCGCTACAAATCACATTAAAGCCATCACCCAAGCCAATTAAAAGCGGGCTCTTGTTTTTAGCAACATAAATAGCATCTGGATTTTCCGTATCGATCAATCCAAAAGCATAAGAGCCTTTTACTACAGAAAGAGTCTTTTTCAAGGCTTCCAAAGCAGATAGATTTTCAGCTTGCGCAAAGTGTTCCACTAAATGCACAACGATTTCTGTATCTGTTTCACCTTTAAATTGATCTGCTTGTACATAGGTATGTTTTAATTCATCAAAGTTTTCAATCACACCATTATGCACTAATACAAAACGTCCAGACTGAGACGTATGCGGATGCGCATTTGCTTCACTAGGGACACCATGCGTCGCCCAACGTGTATGCCCAATCCCGATTGATCCTTTTACATCATCTGATAATTTATCTTTTAATTGTTGAATTCTTCCTTGTGATTTTACTAAAAATGTTTCCTGTCCATTTTCTAAAAAAATACCTGCTGAATCATAACCGCGGTATTCTAATTTATCTAAGCCATTTAATAAAATATCTTTTGCACGACTATTTCCAATTACGCCAACTATTCCACACATAGATAAAAATCCCTCTTTCGAATTAAAATATTGGTATACTCTTTATTTATATCACAATAATCTTTAATTACAATGTTTTTTTACGTTTTTATCACTATTTTTATAAATTGGTCTATATCATATTGCTAATAAAAAAAGCATCTATCACACTAAGATAGATGCTTTTTTGTGAAATTATCTTATTCAGACATAATCTGGCGCGTAAATCCTTCACCAATTACACTTTGCACTTCATTCACAATGACAAAGGCTTCTGGGTCAATTCGACTAATAATTTTTGTCACCGGAAGTAATTGTTGCCGACTAATAACGATATACAATACAGGCTTTTCTGCTTTTGAGTAGTAGCCCTGAGCATCAAATACGGTTATCCCCCGTTCAATCTCTTGATCTATCGCAGCTGCTAATTCCTCGTGGTGTTTTGAAATAATCGTCACCGCTTTTTTCGGATTGAATCCTTCCAACAAATAATCAAGTACCTTTGTTGAAACATACAAAGAAACGACTGTTAATATCAGACTCTCGATACCAATTACCGCTACTGAAAAGGCAACTACGAAAATGTCGCAAAACAATAACGCATAACTAACATTCCAACCCAAAAATTTATTTAATAACTTTGCGATGATTGCGCTACCTGCCGTGGTCCCATTTCCTAGCATAATTAAGCCCATCCCGGCGCCCATTAATACTCCCGCACCTAGAGCAGCTACTATCCGTTGATTCGTCACAAAATGCCATTCGTGCGTGATATTTAAAAATAAAGACATACATAACATAGCTAAAATTGTATATAAAACAGTGGCTTTATCTAAAAAGCGCCATCCAATAATTAATAAAATACCATTTAAGATAAGATTCGTTAGGGCTGGTGACCACGCGTATAAATAATAAAGAATCATCGTAATCCCGGTGACACCACCCTCACCTAAATCATTGCTAATAGCAAAATAATTCACTGAAATCGCAAAAATAAAAGATCCAATAATAATTTTAATTGTGTTCGTTATTAATTTCGACATCGACTTTTTCCTTTCATCCTTTGTTTTCTATGCATAAAAAAAGCAAGAACAAGCTAACGTTGTGCTGCGACAACTTTTATATCATAACATCGTTTCAACGTGATGTCAACAACTAATTTTTATTTTTTAAAATTTCAGTTGTTATCCTCTGTTAGCGACTTGATTATCATATCAAATGCAATGTTATTTGTCAACAAGTTTTTTGAATTTAAAAACTGTTTTATCAGTATTTAAACGCCTTGTAACAAGTCAACTTCGTTATATTACCATCGATATTGGCAGTCGTCAACACTTTTTCATTCTTTTTTTAAAAATAAGGCATTCCTTCAATTTCAAACTTTTGGATAACCTTTTGCATTTGTCCAAATGACTGCCACAGATAGCCTTCCGGCAGTTGATTTGGCACGTCTACTTGCTCATCAAGTTCGAAAACAAATAGTGGGACATTTGTTCCTGCAATCACACCATTGGTTAACTCTAATAGTTTTAAGCGTGAAATTTCTATGTTTGCTTCTGCTTTTAATACTTCTAAAATACTGGCTAGTCCAGTTTTTTCTACACTGCCCGGTGTTGATACTAAATGCATTTTGCCCTGTTCTTGCTTAATTAAAAATAATTTTGTGCCATCGAGTTGTGTCAACATAACTATTCCAGCTATCCATTTTTTCTTGATCATTTGCCCACCCCGCTACAATTCTATGATATTGCTACGCTTCTTCCAAAAAAACTAAAGCCTCTTCAATCCATACCGGCAATGCTTCTTCTATTGATTGAAAACCAATCTTTTTATTTTTGTTTGTGAAGTATCTTTTTCGTCGATTAGATATTGGAGTATATGTGTGTGTCAACGTTCGTCGTGATAGACTAATTTTTTGTGAAAATGCATCAATATCAATAACTTGAACTGCTACTTTTTGCCCTACTTTAAGTAGCTCATGAATATTTTTAGTATAACCTGGTTGAATTTCGGAAACATGGATCAGTCCTTGTGTATTTGCATCTAATGAAACAAAGGCACCGTATGGCTGTATACCGGTAATTGTGCCTTCAATTACTTGTCCTATCTTATATGTCATATTTCCCCCTTCTTTCATTGGTTTATATTATACTGTATCTAAGCAAAAAAATCTAAGCAAAAAAAAGCGAGGGCATTCCTCATGAGGGTGGTTGGATAAATGATGAACTTCAATGAAGCAATACAACGGCGTGGAACCAACAGTATCAAATGGGACAGTATCGAAAAAACATATCAGAAAAAAGACTTATTGCCATTATGGATTGCTGATATGGACTTCAAAGCACCTCTCGCTGTCCAAAAAGCATTGGCAGCATTTGTCTCTCAAGGAATCTATGGGTATTCTTTCGCTCCGGATAGTCTGTATGAATCAATTATTAATTGGCAAAAGAATCGACATAACTATGAATTAACAAAAGAAGAGATTCTATTTAATAGTGGCGTTGTTCCAAGTATCGCTGCAGCCATCCATGCCTATTCTTCCGTCGGTGATGCAATATTGGTGAACGATCCTGTCTACCCACCTTTTTCTGCCACTGTAAAAGATGCAAAGCGGACACTTGTCCGCAGTCCTTTACTAAAAATGAATGGTCAATTCGAATTTGATTTTGATGATTTAGAAAAGAAGATGCAAACACACACAATAAAGCTCTTCATACTATGTAATCCGCATAATCCCGGGGGAAGAGTCTGGACAAAAGCAGAATTACAAAAAATCGGCCTCTTGTGTAAACAATATGGTGTGCTGGTTGTTAGCGATGAAATCCATCAAGACTTAATTTTGCCATCGTATACTTTCCATTCCTTCCAAACAGTGGATTCTTCGTTTGCCGACTTTTCAATTGTCCTTGCAGCGCCGACTAAAACATTCAATCTGGCAAGTGTTAAAAATTCGATGATGTTCATAAAAAACAAAGAGCTACGAAAAACGATGCTCGCTCTTCAACACGAATGGCGCTTCGATGAAATCAATACATTCGGCTACATAGCGACAGAAGCAGCCTATCGAGAGGGTGCACAGTGGTTGGATGACTTATTGTCATTTTTAGCGCATCAAGTACAAATCGTGCGCGACCATTTTAAAGAACACCTCCCACAAGTAGAGGTGATGATTCCGCAAGGCACCTATTTAATGTGGCTGGACTTCTCAGCTTTTGAGCTATCGGATTCACAATTGCAAGACATATTAATCGAAAAGGCAGGTGTCGTCTTGAACTACGGCTATACTTTCGGCCCCCATGGTCGTCAGCACATCCGACTAAACATTGCCTGTCAAGAAGAGATTTTAAAAGAAGGCCTCACTCGTTTGACCAACGCATTTAACAATTAGTTTAAATAAAGCGACGGATATCATTTTGTCTTATTACAAAGCAAGAAAGCTACAACAATAAAAAGAACCCGAAATCCAAAAGTTTGAGAAATAACTCCGGATTTCGGGCTCTATTTACTTGTGACTGAATAACTTTTCCTCAGCCTCTTTGGCTTACTCGTTTATTTCGATTGCTTCAATTACTACGTCGTGGACGGGACGATCTTGTGGTCCTCTTTGTACTTGGGCAATCGTATCTACAATATCCATACCATTAACAACATGACCGAAAACAGTATGACGGAAATCAAGCCAAGGTGTTCCGCCTTCGCGATACGCTTCTACTACTTCTTTAGGATAGCCCGCTTCTTCCATTTGCGTCATCATATTGGCTGGTACATTTTTGTTGTTAACGATAAAGAACTGGCTTCCATTTGTATTTGGTCCAGCATTGGCCATTGATAATGCACCACGAACATTAAATAATTCTGGAGAAAATTCATCTTCGAATTTTTCGCCGTAGATGCTTTCGCCGCCCATACCAGTACCGGTTGGGTCGCCCCCTTGGATCATAAAGTCCGGAATAACACGGTGGAAAATCACATTATCATAGTAGCCTTTTTTTGCTAGTTCGATAAAGTTTTTTACGGTTTTTGGTGCGAACTCTGGGAATAATTGCACGGTAATGTCTCCCATGTTTGTCTTGATTGTTGCTGTTGGTGTTGTTTGTTCATTTGCAGTTAGTTGTGGAAATTGTGCCAATTGCTTCTCCTCCTTGATTCATCTGTTACTACTATATCAGAAAACATCAAAAATGCCACGCACCAATTTCTCTGCTATAATCGTCTTATTGTCAAACGAGAGGAGTATGTCAAATGGAAGTCTTTGACTTGACTATCATTGGTGCTGGTCCAGTGGGAATGTTTGCTGCATTCTATGCCGGTATGCGCAATGCCAAAACAAAAATAATTGATACCTTACCGCAACTAGGTGGTCAATTAGCTACGTTATATCCTGAAAAATATATTTACGATATCCCTGGTTTTCCAAAAATAAAAGCAGGTGAACTCGTTCAAAACTTAGAAAATCAATTGCGAACATTCCATCAAACGTATTGTTTACAAGAGCAAGTAATCGCCCTCAACAAAGAAGAGGACATCATTGAAATTACGACCAATAAAACAACACATTACTCGAAAGCAGTTATTTTAGCTCTAGGTAATGGCTCGTTTCAGCCTAGAAAACTAGCTGTTGAAAATGCTGAATCCTATGAAAATGCTGGTATTGATTATTATGTGCCAGACTTAATGAAATATGCTGGCAAAAAAGTTGCAATCGCAGGTGGTGGCGATTCAGCGATTGATTGGGCTTTGATGATTGAACCAATTGCTGAAGAAGTTTATTTGATCCACCGTCGACCGGAATTTCGCGCCCATGAACATAGTGTTACTAAACTACACAATTCATCGATTTCTGTATTGACCCCTTATGTCATTCAACGCTTGCAAGGCGAGGGACAATTAGATACGATTGTCTTGCAAGAAGCTGCGGGAGAAGAACAAGTCGAGTTAGCAGTGGATTCATTGATTGTAAACTATGGCTTTCGTTCTTCACTCGATTTGAAAAAATGGGGCGTCAATAGTACGCGCCAAGGGATCATGGTCCAGTCTGACATGCAAACATCTCTTCCGGGCGTTTATGCATGTGGCGATATCGCACTTTATGAGGGCAAAGTAAAACTCATTGCGACTGGCTTTGGTGAAGCTCCTACTGCAGTAAACAATGCCTTGCATTTCATCGATCCCAAAAATCGAACCCAGCCGATGCATAGTACGAGTCTCTTTCAGTAAGAGCAAATGCTTCAAACCAACTTATTTTTTGACGGAAAGGATTGACTTAGTTGACTGTTGAACAAAGCACTTTGGAAAAAAAAGCCCGCGCACTCCTTGAAGAACGTGGTGTACCAGTAATTGAAATAGCGAAATTGGTTTATTTTTTACAAGAAAAATACATTCCAGAGCTTACTCTAGAAGAATGTATGGAAAGCGTCGAGGCTGTCTTAAAAAAACGAGAAGTCCAAAATACCATCCTAACTGGTATTCAACTAGACGTTTTAGCAGAACAAAATAAATTGCTTACGCCATTACAAGACATTGTTGCCAAAGATGAAGGTCTTTATGGCATCGATGAAATTATGGCCTTATCAATTGTGAATGTCTACGGCTCGATTGGCTTCACTAACTATGGCTACATCGATAAAGTAAAACCGGGTATTCTAGCGATGCTTAATTCACACGAAGGTCCGCAAGTTCATACATTTTTAGATGATATCGTCGGTGCCATGGCGGCTGCAGCAGCTAGTCGCATCGCCCATCAACATCCAAATGCCGCAATTTAAAAAAAGCCATCTAATCCAGAAGTTTGAAAACGAACTTTTGGATTGGATGGTCTTTTGCTTTTAGCTAATTTTGTCTCAGTCTCTCACTTTACTTAACCCGATGCTTAAACATTCGTTTTGCATAGAAAAGAGTGCCAAGAAAGAACATTTCCAATAAAACGAAGAACAGCACAAAACAATACAAGAAAAACTGCTCTGGCAAGACATTAATAATCGGATCGGTCACTGGATCGAATTGCCAATCAGCATTACTAAAAAACAATTCATGAAATGTCACAAAAAAACGATCAAAGCCCATCGCCATCATAAGCGCGAAAACGATTGGAATGATACTTGCAGTCTGGAACGGACGAATGAGTCGCCACTCTTGCTGACGTTTATGGTTTTGATACAAAAATACCGCAGCTGGAATCACCGTTATAAGCCCCACTGCATAATTTAGTAAAAATAATTTTTTTACATCTACAAAATGGCTGAGTCCCGATGCCGACATTGGGAAGTCAGCTAATTGCAAGGTCTTCACCCAAGGGAAATTCAAATATGCCAAAAGTTGATGATACGAAGTCATCAACTCTGCTTTTGATAAAGTAGTCCAATCTAAAATTGCCAACTGATCGATTGAAAAACGATACAGCCACATGCTATTGATGGTCAATGTAATAGCCAGCGTCAGAAGAAAAAGCATCAAACAAGCTAGTCCGCTCCAAAACCACCAAGTAGATCTATTCATCGGCGACTACCCAATCATCTAATGAGTCAATAACATAAGTCGGTGCAATTGGTAAGGTAGGGACGGCTTCTTTCGGGGTAAACCCTGATAGGACCAATAGCGAATCAATGCCATTTTTTATCCCCGCAGTAATATCTGTCTCATAGTTGTCACCAACCATTATCGCTTCTTCTTTGGAACAGCCGAGATGCGCTAATGCTTTTTCCATAATAATGGCTTCTGGCTTGCCAATGCAGACAGGGTCCACTTGCGTTGCTGTTGCTAAGAATGATAGTAATGCACCGGCGCCTGGTAATAGCCCTCGTTCAGTCGGAATATTTTTATCTGGATTGGTACCAATGAAATGGGCACCTCTTTTTATCGCCAGTGTCGCTAATGCAAATTGTTCATACGTCACATTGGAATCTAAGCCCACGACGACATAAGCTGGATTCACTTCATCCCATATATAGCCTGCTTCTAGAATTGGTTCAATCAGTCCGGCTTCGCCAATGACATAGACCGTTTTGGCTAATTGCTTGTCATTCATGTAATCAATCGTCGCCAACGTCGCCGTGTAGACCGTCTCTGGTGCAACATGAATATCAAACTCCGTGGCTAAACGATTGGCTACAACAGCTGGACGCTTGGTCGTATTATTGGTCACAAATAAAAAAGGAATTTGCGCATGTTGCAAGCGTTCAATGAAGCGTTTGCCAGCTGGAATCGGCTCTTTTCCTAAATAAATGGTGCCATCTAAATCAATCAAATACCCCTTATAATTCATCTATTCGCCTTCATTTCTTTTCCGAATCGTAAATTCTTTTTTCGTTGTACGGGTTGTTGTTTTTTTCGTCGGTGCCTCTTTCTTTTGCTCGTTTGATTGCCGAATTTTCATTTTTTTCTTATCAGGTCGCGTGTTAACTGGCGCTTTTTTCTCTGCTATATGCGCTTGGTCTTTGACCTTTTTGGTAGTCGATGTGCGTCGCTTGTTCTTTTTCGTCTGTGTTTTTTCTTTTTTGCCACCAATGCGTTCAATCACAAAGTAGGCACAGCCAAAATTGCAAAACTCATATAAATAATCTTCTAAGGTATCGATCCGTTGGTCAGGCAATACTTTTTTATTATCTGTCCCAAAAAATCCTTTTAACCGTAGCTGTTCATAGCCCCAATCGCCCACAATGTAATCATAGCGGGCAAGCACTTCGCTATAGCGGTCGACCAGCCTTTGTGCATCAAAGCCCTCGCGATAATCTCTTACCAACCGATACTGTCTACCATCAATTAAAAATTCAGACTCTGATAATTGCTCGAAAGCCAATCCTTTATTTTTATTACCGGTACTGGTTTCTTCCACGATTTCTTCTAATACGGCTGTCAGTTCAGCAGTTAAATTTTCTTCATTGGCCATTTTTTCACCACCTTGTTCTATTATACCGATTTTCTTTCATTCCGGCAGTATCTTCTTTCGTTCTTTTTACGTTAATGGGAATTTCTTTTGCAAATCATTACCGACGACTGTACGAATAAACTCAGGAAATAAAAACGTCACGTCACCTGCGATTTCAATCGTTGGGAAGAAAGGGATAAACATAAAGTGATCCACTGTTGTAAATGAATAGTTTTGCTGTTCATCGACTGGCTTCCCTTGCCAATACACTTGGTGATTAGTCGCATCATAGCTAATACCCAGATAACGAATTTGGCCAAAATTTTTTCCTCTAAAGCCCATGCCCACCATTTGATAATGTAACAAAAACCAGCGATTTTTTTCCATTTCAAGTATCATGCGAATCAGGTCTTTGCCTCGCAACCGTACGCGAATCAAATGCATCGGATGTGGCAAGATACTATGCAGCTGATCTTGACTGATTCGCCCAGCTGGTAATGATTCTAAAAATAAGCCTGAGTTCAAGATAGCACTATCAGTCGCTCCTCGCTTACGCACGGCATCCAAGGCCTCCTCAATCAAGGAGTGTTCATATAGTTGTGGGTCATTGGTCAATGGATAAGGCAAATAGCCGATCGTCAATTTCGTTAATTGCTCATGTCCTTTTAGCGCCCATTTTGTAATTTGTTGCTCATCTTCTGGATAAGCCAACATCTCTTCGATAGAAAAAGTCCGAGCAGTGCTGGTAATGTGGGTATCGTTACAATCAAGCTCGACTTCACCGACATAGCGGCCAAACTTCCCTGCTGCTGCTAGTTGCACGCCATTTCGTTTTTCGCCATTCGGAAACAGATGGTGCGTATGCGAACCGATAATCACGTCAAATTGAGGAAACTCATCCGCAATTGTATAGTCAGCTTGAATCCCTAAGTGACTAAGCAAGATCAGGACATCCACTTGTGAACGTAATTCATTTACAAGCTCTGGCAATAATTCCAACGGATTGCGAACGTCCCAGCCATTGGGTGCATAAGTTAACGGAAATGGTGCGGTCATTCCGATCATCGCTATCGTCAGTCCATTATCCAAAGTCATTATCTTGTATGGTTGCGCCCACTTCGGTCGCAATAAAGTTGTTTTATCAAATAAATTCGCAAGCACAACATCAAAATTGGCTTGATCAAACAAATGATTCAAACACTCTTTCTCATTGCCAATGCCTTCATTGTTGCCGATCGTGATGGCGTCATAGTGCAAGGCGTTCAGCTCTTCAATGTTGGCTTGGCCGTTAGTAGCTTCGGTCAAAGGATGCCAACGATCCATGAAATCTCCTAGATCAACTGTCAATACACATTCTTCACCATCTGCTACTTGCCTTTGCTTGACGAATCGCTTGACGCGTGGCCAATTTTCAAAATGAGAGTGCAAGTCATTGGTGTGAATAATCCGTAATTTTTTGCCCACTTGGTCAGATCACCTTCTACTAGTATTAGTCAAAGTTTGGCATAGCTCAGCTTTTTTGTCAAAAAAAAGTCAAAGTAAATGAACACTCATCTACTTTGACTTCCGTTATGTATCAGACACATGAAGACGCCTGCTTAGTGCTGCTTCCTTCCAGACCTGACACCATTCACAAGGTCCTCATTGTCCTAGCCTTTCGGCACTCATTAGTATACCTTATTTTATTCAGGTAAGCTAGTCTTTTTTGAGGCGAACTTTTTCTTTTGTCGCAATTCTTTAAAGAAGGTCCGCAACAAGTCGCTACATTCCGCCTGTAAAATCCCTGCTTCTACGTAACTCCAATGATTAAAGCGTTCATCTGTCGCTAAATTTAGCAAGCTGCCCGTTGCACCACCTTTGGGATCATAAGCGCCAAAGTATATTTCTTCTACTCGCGAAAGCATCGCAGCACCTCCACACATTGGGCATGGCTCAAGTGTAACAAATAACTGACTGTCCTCTAAGCGCCAGCTTCCTACCTTCGCGCAGGCTTCTCTAATCGCGATCATCTCAGCATGCATCGTCGCATCTTGCGTTGTTTCCCGTAAATTATGACCGCGGCCGATGATTTCCCCTTCAAGTACGACCACTGCCCCGATTGGTACCTCAGCGATTGCTTGGGCTTTTTTTGCCTCACCAATGGCCGCGCACATAAAATATGCTTTCTCTTCCTTTGTTAATGTACTCGTTTTCTCCACATTTTTCCCCTTTGATTCGTTTCCTTCACAAAAAAAGACTGTCACATTGCTTGCAACAGTCTTTTACTTTTTAAAATACACTCGTTACTAAATCTTGTAATTTTTCTTTGACAGTCTCTGTCGTTTCTTTGACGTTGTTTCCATAAACTGACACTTGTTTTTTGCCTTTTTTAACTTTTTTGACTACATTCATAACGTTGTTAATATCTTTGTCGCTCAAATTATCAACAACCCCTAAGAGTGTTTCATTTCCATCAAACTTATCAGAAACGAATTTTTTAATTTTCCAACGATTACTTGCATAGCGTACTTTCGTTAATACTTTGTCCGAAACGACGGCTGCTGTTACAATTCCTGTTACTGCTATCACACCTACACCAATTGATAATTTTGTTGAAGTTTTCATAGTTATCCACTCCTTCTTCTAACTTTATGATACCACGGGGCAGTCATTTTGTTTACTGAAATGATTGTTTACACGGGTGCCTAATTACGACGATTGTTGGCAATCACGATTAGTCGTAATAGCTGCAACAAGGTCGTAATCGCAGCAGCAACATATGTTAATGCTGCTGCAGTAAGGACTTTTCGCGCCATGGGTAATTCTTCTTCAGTCAATAAGCCGCCTTCTCCTAAAATTGCTAACGCGCGTCGTGACGCATTAAATTCGACTGGTAACGTCACCACTTGGAAAACAAACGCCATTGAAAAAGCAAGAATTCCGAGATTGACTAAAAACGATCCTCTTAAGAATAAACCAATCAAGATTAACGGCATTGATATCGCCGATCCTAGGTTGGCAACGGGGACAATCGCTGCTCGGATTCTAAGCGGTGCATAGCCCACAGCATCTTGCACGGCATGACCACATTCATGCGCTGCGACGCCGATAGCAGCGACGGATGTCGACTGAGCTGTCGATTGTGACAGACTTAAAATTTTCGTCCCTGAATTATAATTGTCTGTCAAATCACCAGCAATCTCTTGTACTCCGACATTATGAATGTCTTGATTTTTCAAAATATACTGTGCCGCTTGGGTACCGGTGACTCGCTTTTTACTTTGAATTTTGTCGTATTTGCTATAGGTACTTTTGACAAATGCTGAGGCAGCAAGAGAAAGTGCCATACCAACGACGACTAATAAAAGGGTGAAACCATTATCTAAGCCAAATATCATTTTTTCGTCCTCCTATCATTTCTTTTATTTTACCATGCTTAATGATAAAGGAACACTTCTGTTTGCTTATTCAAAAAAATTTAAATAGTTACATCTTCATCGACGATCGATCCTTCAACGACAATATTGGTATCGCCAATCAAGAACAATTGATCTTTTTGAACTTGAACTTGCAATACACCGCCAAGAGTCTGAAGTGAGACGGTCGTGGACGGCACAATGCCTTTTTTCACTAACGAGTACGCCGTTGCCCCAGCGCCAGTCCCACAGGCGTAGGTAAAGCCCTCGACGCCTCGCTCAAATGTCCGTAAAACAATCTGTCCTTGATCGTCAATCGCATAGAGATTCACATTGGCGCCTTTTGGAAGATAATCCCAATGACGTAATTCTCTAGCAAATGACTCAAAGGATGCCAATGGCTCTGTCGCTAACGCATCACACCGGACAACGAGATGAGGCAGACCAGGATTTCCTAGTTCAATATAATCTACTGAAATATTCTCATAAGGTAAATCAAATTGGTCCACGGTAGGTTCATTTAATTGGACTTTATACGTCCGCTCATCTAGCCGCCATGCCGGCACATCACCTGCCACTGTCTCAATCACCATCTTGTCGCTAGCGAGGCCATTTTCAAAAGCATAGCGTGCCAGACAGCGTGCGCCGTTGCCACACATTTCGGCTTCTGTTCCGTCAGCATTAAAGAAAATCATGCGTACATCGCCCGTATTTTGCGGTACATCGACGACCATCAATGCATCTGAACCGACAGACAGACGTCTTTGGCAGATTTTTTTCGTCAATGCCACCAATTGCTCATTGGATAAGTGTAATTTTTGGTTATCAATCACGATAAAATCATTACCGGCACCTTGCATTTTATAAAACGGAATTTTCATAATCATCGCTCCTAACGTAAATGAGTTGGTATCACTTCATTTTGGATCATTTGTTGGTATGATTGGCGTTTAACGACTTCTTCCGCTCGACCTTCTTTGACAAAAATAACTGCAGGAATGGCAATTTTATTGTAGTTACTCGCCATTGAGTAGCCATATGCGCCAGTCGTATAGGTAGCGAGAATATCCCCTGTCGCAACTTTCGGCAAGAGCGCATCTTTGACTAAGATATCCGTGCTTTCACAGATTTTACCAGAGATTGTAACCGGCTCAAGGTCTTGGTCGGTTCGCTTATTTGCGATGGCTACTTCATATTGTGCCTGATACAGTCCTGGTCGGATATTGTCAGTCATGCCGCCGTCGATTGAAGCATAGGTCCGGATACCTGGCAGTTGCTTGATACTACCAATTGTATGAAGCGTAATGCCTGCTTCAGCGACAATGCTTCGACCTGGCTCAATCACAATGGTCGGCCGATAGAGTTGATGCTCTTCACAAAAAGTAATCGTCGCCTCCATCAATGGGTCTAAGAAATATGCATAGGGTTGACGAACATCTGCTTTTGTATAGCGTACGCCAAAGCCTCCACCATAGTTCAACTCCTTCACCTCATAGTCAAAGCGCTCTTTGATTTGTTTGACTAGGTTTAGTGCCACATTCGCCGCTGCTAGGTGGGTCTGGTTATCTGCTAGTTGACTCCCAATATGAAAATGAATGCCGTAAAAATCAATTTCCGGCGCATCGATTGCTTGCTTGATTAATGGAAACAACACCTTCTCGTCCAAAGGTATCCCAAACTTTGAATCTTTTTGGCCCGTGGAAATGTAACGATGCGTTTGGACCGTAATTTCAGGTGTAATTCGAAAGAGCACCTTTGCCGTTTGTTTTTTTTCACGACAGATGTGTTGAATTAAGTCCAACTCTTGCATGCTATCAATGATAAAGCGACCGACTCCATAATCCAATGCTTCTTCTAGCTCCGCAACTGATTTATTATTGCCATTAAATTCAATTTTTTCAGGTTCAAAGTCAGCGGCAATCGCCGTGTATAATTCGCCACCGCTGACCACATCCAAGCACAGGCCTTCTTTTTCAACTAACTTTAGCATCGCTAGAACATTAAATGCTTTAGAGGCATAGGCGACTCGTACGCGTTCATATTTTTGGATAAAGTCTCTTTGTAATTCTCGGCAAGCTTGCTCAATCATCGACTCTGAAAAAACATAGAGTGGCGTGCCATATGTTTTCGCTAATTCGACTGTGTCGCAGCCATCCCACAAAAGATGATTTTTTACTTCGCTCATACTGATTCCCCTTTATTTAATTCTGCAATTAATTGACGGTAGCATTCAATACCGCCTAATAGATACGTTTCGTCAAAATTCATCTTGCCACTATGCAACGGTGCTACGTATCCTTTGCTCTCATTGCGGATTCCTACAAAGAAAAACAACCCGGGAATTTCCTTTTGGTACATCGAAAAATCCTCTGCCAACATATAAGGCGGCGTTTGGACATAGGATGTCTTAGCAATTTTCTTTAAGGCGTCGACCATACTTGGGTCGTTGTCAACGACGCGATACATATGATTAAATTCAACCACACATTCACAGCCATATCCTTTGGCAATTTCGGTCGCCACACATTGGACACGCTCTGTCATGGTATCGTATACATCATCAGAAAACGCCCGCATGGTGCCCTCAATTTTTACCATACCAGGAATGATATTCATCGCTTCGCCACCCGTTATTTTGCCAAATGTTAAAACTGCAGACTCCATGGGGCTGATGTTTCGTGAGACGATCGCATGCAAGCCTTGAATAATAGCTGAGGCTGATAGGATCGCATCAGCTCCTTGCTGTGGCTGCGCGCCATGTGAGCTAATACCTTTAACGGTTAGGTAGATTTCGCCATTTCTAGCCATCATGGCATGCGACTTACAGGCAATGATTCCTTCATCAAATTCAGGAAATACATGAAGTCCGATGATTTGATCGATTTGAAATTTTGTCAAAAAGCCATCGTCAATCAATAATTGTGCGCCACCTGGTCCTTCTTCAGCCGGCTGAAAGAGTAAGACGATAGTGCCGATAATTTCTTCAGGATGCAAGGATAGATATTGAGCGAAGCCTAGCATAGTCGCCATGTGCCCATCGTGACCACATGCATGCATCTTGCCAGGGTGTTTAGACGCAAACTCAACACCCGTCTCTTCCATTACAGGTAATGCATCGATGTCAGTGCGAAAAGCAAGTGTCTTGCCCTCTTTTTCTCCGCGGTAGACTGCTATGACTGCTGTATCTAATAAATCATAGACTTCCGTTACCCCGAAGTCTGCTAGTCTTTTTTTTATGTAGGCACTTGTCTCTTTTTCTTGTAGCCCTAATTCAGGTATCTGGTGTAGCGCTCGTCGATCTGCGACAACCTCTGTTAACAAATCATTTACGGCTGAACTTATTTCCATCAAATCATTCCTTTTTTTCTTTTTCCTCATGATATTCTCGCCATTTTCTCGGATAATCATTGATATTTTCTAATATTATAGTATATAATTCCAATAATCTATAGTGAATTGGATTTTTTATTTAATTCAGAAAAAAATAGATGTGTACGAGAGGATGTGTAAAAAATGGCAATTTTTGAAGGCGCTGCAGTTGCATTAATTACCCCAATGAAACAAGACGGAACGGTGGACTATGAAAAGCTGGATGAATTAGTAGAATGGCAAATTCAGTCAGGCATCGATGCAATTGTTGCATGTGGGACAACTGGTGAAGCCTCAACCTTAGTTGATGAAGAACATATCGCTGTTATTGAAGCAGTCGTAAAAAAATCGGCAGGTCGTGTGCCTGTCATCGGTGGGACTGGTTCAAACAATACCGAACATGGGATTCATTTATCAAAAGAAGCCCAACGCGTAGGAGCCGATGCCTTATTAGTCGTTACTCCTTATTATAATAAAGCAACGAAGACTAGTTTGATTGCACATTATCGTGCAATTTGCGAAAGTGTCGATTTACCTGTCCTACTGTATTCTGTTTCTTCAAGAACGGGCATGAATTTAACAGCGGAAACTGTTGCCGAACTGAAAAAAATACCAAATATTAAAGGCATCAAAGAAGCTAGCGGTGACATTTCACAAATCGTTGAAATCGCCCGCTTAGTTGATGAAGACTTCGCTCTTTATTCTGGTAATGACGATCAAGTCCTTCCTTTATTATCAGTCGGTGGTCTTGGAGTCATCTCAACAATCGGCAATATTGCTCCTAAGCAAACCTCACAAATGGTACACGATTATCTTCAAGGTGACTTGAAAAAAGCAAAAGACATGCAACTAACACAAAAACCATTGATTGATGCGATCTTCGCCGAGGTAAATCCTGTGCCAATCAAAGCTGCTGTCTCTTTATTAGGCAAATGCGAGCTGCATTACCGCTTGCCACTAGGAGTACCAGAAGACGCCACTGTCGACCGTCTGAAAAAAGAGATGACCGCATTCGGTTTGTTATAGGAGGAAAACTTTATGACAAAAATCATTTTAAGTGGTGCTCAAGGACGAATGGGTAAAGTCATCACGCAACTGGCAACAGAAAATTCTGCTTATGAGATTGTCGCTGGTATCGATCGCCAAGTAGTTACCTCTGCAACTTTTCCAATTTATCACACCTTAGCAGATGTGAAGGAATCAGCAGACGTAGTGATTGATTTTTCTTATTTTGAAAACGTGCCTGCTTTGCTAGATGATGCACAGGCTTCCGCCCTACCGATTGTCGTCGCTACGACCGGCTTACCTGAAGAAACGCTAAAAAAAATGGAGAGCGTCTCGCAGACGATTCCTGTCTTTTTTTCGGCAAATATGTCTTTAGGTATCAATGTATTAATTCAAGCCCTTCAACAGATTACCCCAAGTCTTGAAGCGGACTTTGATATCGAAATGATTGAAAAGCATCACAATCAAAAGAAAGACGCTCCAAGTGGGACGGCTCTTTTATTGGCAGATAGTATCAATGATGTTTGCCAAACAAAAAAAGAATATGTCTTCGGTCGCCAAGGCAATCACAATGAAAACTTACGTAGCCAAATGGGAATCCACGCTGTTCGCGGTGGTACCATTCCCGGTGAGCATACCGTATTGTTTGCCGGCCAAGATGAACTCATTGAATTAAAGCATACCGCACTGTCACGCGATATCTTTGCCAATGGTGCCTTAAAGGCCGCGGCATTTTTGGTTACGCAAAAACCTGGGCTTTACTCAATGAATGACCTAATAGCCCACTAATTTAAACGAAGAGGTGACTCCATGTCTGACTTACAATTTACAGATCCATATGAACTGGCAAAATTTATTAAAAATGCAACGAAGCAAACCCCAGTCAAAGCTTATATTTCTGGCGACTTGGCTGACGTCAAAGCTACCGACATCCACTTATTTGGAAGCAACTCTTTTTACTTTGCTGTTGGAGATGCTGAACCAATCCAAGCTTTCCTTGAAAAAAACAAAGCTGCAATCAAAGATGTCTATGTCGAAAATGACCGTCGTAACTCAGCAGTCCCTTTACTAGATTTAACGACAGTTGATGCCCGAATCGAACCAGGCTCATTTATTCGTGACCAAGCAGTCATCGGCAAGAATGCTGTCGTTATGATGGGTGCTGTGATTAACATTGGTGCTGTGGTCGGCGAAGAAAGCATGATTGATATGGGCGCGATTCTAGGCGCTCGTGCGACAGTCGGTAAAAAGGCTCACATCGGTGCAGGCGCCGTGTTAGCTGGCGTTCTCGAACCACCTTCAGCGACACCAGTGATTATTGAAGATCACGTCTTAATTGGTGCCAACGCTGTGGTATTAGAAGGTGTACGGGTAGGTGAAGGCGCAGTCGTCGCAGCTGGATCTGTGGTGACTCAAGATGTTCCTGCCGGTGCGGTCGTAGCGGGCTCTCCAGCCAAAGTCATTAAAATGAAGGACGAAAAAACCATCTCTAAAACAGAATTTCTAGATGATTTACGCAAGTAGCATACACAGCTGAGCCAAAAACTAGCAAAAGACCAAAAAAACCAAAAGTTTGAGAAATAACTTCTGGTTTTTTGGTCTTTTTTAGCTAGTTTGGCTCAGCATCTTGCTATATAACTTTACTTTCCAAATGGTAAGACATTAACAATACCAACTAACCATTGCTTTCTTTGTAGGCGGGCCAATAGCTTTTTGCCCGCCTGTGTTAACTCACTTTCAAGTGAGAACCTCCGTAAAGACTGAATAAGCACGACTAATTCTTGATCTTCAGACTGACTAGTCGCTAATTTTTCAACTGTCTGATTGATTAATAGCTTCTCTGCTTTAGATAAATCAGGATGATTTTGGACATACTTCGTTAAATAATTGGCGAACCTATTCATACAATCGCCTCCATTTTTTGACTATATCATCTTTTCATTTTCTGCCATATACTGTTGACACAATGCTTGAATTTCTTGATAAATCTCTTGGACCTCAGCTAAATCAGTCGCATTGGCTCCACTTGCTAGTGGATGACCACCACCATGATGTTTTTTGGCCAATTCGTTAATGACTGGTCCTTTTGAACGCAGACGCACGCGATAGGACCCGTCAGGTTGTTGCACAAAGATCGCCCACGCCAAAATTTCTTCGATATTGCCAGGTAAGGAAACCACACTAGCCGTTTCTGAATCACTCACACCATATTGCGCCATCAATTCTTTGCTGAAAATAACTTTGGCTGCTCCGTTTTCATCAGCATCAATTTGTTCATAAACATACCCGGATAGCCGTGCAACTTTTAGTGGCATTTGTGAAATTTGCCGATTTAATTTGGATGCATCAAACTCAAATGTTCTTAATTTAGCTGCTAAGGACAACGTTTCGGTTGAAGTAGATGGATACAAGAAGCGTCCAGTATCACCAACGATACCCGCATAGAGTAGCCGAGCTGACTGTTCATTCATCACTAATTGTTCTGGAAATAGTTGCCAGAATGAGGCAATCATTTCACTACAACTACTTGCATTGGTGTTCACCCAGACGATATCGCCATATGGCTCATCATTGGGATGGTGATCAATTTTGATTAGCTTATCCCCTAATGAAAAGCGCTTGTCACTTACTCGAGGAGCATTGGCCGTATCCGTAACAATGACTAGAGCACCTTGATACAAATCATCGCTCACCTCTTGCATCTCTGCTAGAAAAGCCAATCCTTCGACTGGACCACCCACTTGATAAATTTCTTTCTCTGGATAAGATGATCGCAGTAATTCTGCTAAGCCTACTTGTGACCCTAGCGCATCTGGATCAGGACGCATATGGCGATGGATGATGATTCGTGAATAGGCTTCGATTGCTTGTAATATTTCTGCTTGCTTTTGCATAATTTTTCCTCTTTCTAAGGTCGTTCCATCAATTGACAAACCACCATCGCCTTAGCAACTAATGAATTCTCAATATAGACTTCCATATCGATTTTTGCTGACCGTCTACCTAGCTCTAAAATGCGTGTCTTTAATGTAAATTCACTTTCCAATTGAATTAAGCGGAAATAGTGCAAACTCACTTGTTCAATCCACACATTTTTTCTTTGATTGACTTTCATTGTTTGTTTTGCCGCATGAGCGACCACTTCATTTAGCACACCAAACGAGATGGTCCCCATCTCATTCACCATCTGCGGCGCAACTAAAAAGCGAAATTCTGGCTCACTAAGTTTCCCATCGACAGCTTGTGGAGTGGTCATCTGAATTTGACCCGTAATTTGATCAGAAATGGTATCAGAGACTTGTGGTTGTCTTTGAATCAACTGCATAGCCTTCATAATATCTTGTCTCGTCACAATCCCAATCAGCGTCAAATCATCTGCCACAACCGGCATCACTTCTAACCCATCCCAAATCATTTGGTGACTGACAGAGGCAACGCTCATTTCTTTTTTGACTATTCTTGGCTCTTTTGTCATCAGTCGCTCAATTGATTGTGTCTCGTTTTTACCCAAAATATCTTTGGCGGTAACAATTCCAACGACGCGCATACTCTTATTGACGACTGGGAAACGTGAATGCTTGGTTTCTTCGGCGATGCGATTGTATGCAGCCACCGTATCACTTATCGTCAAATAATGAGTTTTTTCTAACGGCATATAAATATCACTAACGAGCAATATATCCTTTTTGATTAATTGGTCACTTAGGGCCCGATTAATCATCGTCGCTACGGTAAAAGTATCATACGTCGTTCTCAAGACTGGTAATGATAATTCATCGGCTAAGGTAGCAATCTCAGGGATCGTATCGAAGCCACCAGTAATTAAGACCGCCGCACCGTCCTCTAGTGCTAATTTTTGTGCATTGGTACGATTACCGACAATCATCAATGATCCTGGCGTCACATAACGCTCCATCGCACTGACTTGCATCGCCCCAATCACAAAGCGATTGAGATCTTTATCCAATCCACTTGCGCCACCTAATACGTCCGCTTCAGTAATCTGAACCACTTCACGAAAAGTAAGTTTTTCGATATGTTTTTTTAATTTTCGTTCAATACGAATTGTTCCAACACGCTGAATCGTTGACACAAGACCGATATTCTCGGCATCTTTAATCGCTCGATAAGCCGTTCCTTCACTGACTGATAAATCTTTTGCTATTCCTCGCACTGAAATCCGTTCACCCACCGGTAGGCTTTCAATATGGTTTAAAATCAAATCGTGTTTTGTTGCCATGATTACACCTCGATTGTTTCACCGACAGTCATTACTTTGCCGACACCTTCTGGCAAGCGAGCAATAAATGCTGTAGGATCTTGTTTGATTTGTGGAAATGTATTGTAATGAATTGGTACTACTTTTTTTGCATGTAGCCGCCCCGCAGCTATAACTGCATCATCTGGCCCCATCGTAAAGTTATCACCAATTGGTAGAAACGCAACATCAAGGTCGTACTTTTCACCGATTAATGCCAAATCACTGAAATCCGCTGTATCACCAGCATGGTAAATTGTCTTACCATCTGCTTCAATGACTACACCTGTTGGCTCCCCTAAATAAATCGTCTGACCATTCTCTTGGATACTAGAACTATGTAGTGCTGGCGTCAAACTCACACGCCCAAAAGGAAATAAAAAGCCACCACCAATATTTAGACCATGGGTTTGCGCTATACCTTTATTGCTTACATACCTCGCAATTTCAACAATACTGATGACAGTTGCTTGATTTTGCTTTGCAATTGCCACTGTATCTCCCAAATGATCACTATGGCCATGGGTCACTATAACCCACTTCGCCTTTACATCACTCGGTGCTTTATTCGTCAAGGGATTATTTGTTAAAAATGGATCGATAATCACAGCAGAACCATCCTTCATCGTTACCTCGATAACTGAATGTCCTTGGTAGGTAATCTTCATCACTAGCACCCTCCATTTCAGAATTGTTGCAGTTTATTTTATAACAGTCTTATACGAGCATTATAACAGATAATTCATTTTTGGAAAATACAGGTTACTTAAGAAAAAAATCCTAGTGCAACAGAAATCAGGTCGTACTGCTAAATCCGAATACAGCAAGACAGCATTAGCTACGACAAAAAAAAGCCATAAAATCCAAAGTTTAGAAACAGCTTCTGGATTTTATGGTCTTTTTACTTGTTACTGTGCGCCTCTGTCTCAGTCACTTCTGTATTAGCGACGACGATTTCTACCACTAGCTTCCATAATAACAGGTAGAATGACCGGTCTGCGTTTTGTTTGTTCGAAAAGGTATCGACTTAATTGATCGCGAATGTCTTGTTTTAATTTCGCCCATTCGAACTCTTCGTCTTGTAGGTGTTTGGCTACAATCTCGCTTACCATCTCGCCACTCTCTCTAATTAAGTCTCGGCTTGCTTTTACATAAACAAAGCCTCTAGATGTAATTTGTGGTTTTGACACAATTCGTTTTTCTCTACGATTAATTGTCACTACAGCAATGAAAATACCATCTTCTGATAATACTTTACGATCACGCAATACGATATTGCCGATATCTCCAACGCCGATACCATCGATCATAATGTTGTCAGCAGGTACAGTACCCGCTAATTGCATTGTTCCGTTGGCATAAACTAAGACATCTCCTTTTGCAAGCAAGAATACATGATCTTCGGCAATTCCGATTTCTTTGGCCAACTCTGCGTGAGCAACCATTTGGCGGAATTCACCTTGCACCGGTAAAAGATACGTTGGTTTTAATAAATTAATCATCAGTTGCAAATCACTCGGATTCGCATGGCCAGAGACGCGGAAATTATCAGAAATATTTTTTACATTTCCACCTGCTCGATACACCATATCTTCCGTTTTAGCAACTACGGTTTCCATGGCAATCGTAGGTGTTGTTGTAATGTAAACCAAATCACCTTCTTGAATACGTAACGTACGGTGTGTGCCGTTTGCCATTTTTTGTAGTGACTTGATTGGCTCACCCATCCGTCCAGTTTCTAAAATAAGCAATTGATTGGCATCATAATTTTTCATTTCTTTTTGCGTAATAAACAAGTCTTCATCTGGTAACGTCAAGCTACCTAACTTCATCGCCGTACGAATGATTTTGCCAAAATCTTGTCCTGTTAAAACAACCTTCCGACCTGAAACGACAGACGCATCCAGAATTTGCTGTACCCGCTGGAGGTTACTTGCCACGCAAGCGACAATAATCCGACCCTCCCAGTACTTGATGGTATCTGTGACTTCATCGGCAATTTTTGCTTCTGAAGCGACTTGAGCTGGATTTTCAGCATTGCTAGAAGTGCTCAATAAGGCCAATACCCCTTCGCGACCAATTTCAGCCAAACGAGCAAAATCTGTTTGGTACATTGGAACAGCTGCTTGGTCAAACTTAAAATCACCTGTATAGACAATATTGCCGGCTTCTGTTTTTAAACTAATCCCTACTGATTCAGGGATTGAATGTGTTGTCCGGAAAAAGCTGACCGTTGTCGTGCCAAAATCAATCTCAGTGTGCTCATCAATTACATGAAATTCTTTGTATTTCTTGGTCGCTTCATTGCGATGAACAATCATTTTGGCCAATTCCACTGTCAATTTGGTTCCAAAGACCGGCACCGGTACTCTTTCTAGAAAATATGGTAATGCGCCAATCGCATCTGCGTGTCCATGCGTCAAAAAGACCCCTGCAACACGTTCGGCATTTTCTTCTAAATAGGAAAAATCAGGAATGACTGTATCAATTCCTAATAATTCATTCTCTGGATAGCGCAAACCGCAATCCAATACAAAAATATCTTCTCCCACTTCAGCCACGTACATGTTCTTTCCGTTTTCTCGTACGCCACCAAGTGGAATCAGTTTGATATCGTCCAAAAAATTCACCTCTTCAATCTTTTTTCTTATCTATCGATTCTTAATAAAATAGATATCCTCAAGCATTCGCTGATCCCTTTCATTATACAACAAAAAAAAGAAAAGCGTGGGATTCCCCAAACTTTTCTTAAAAAATCACTTAAATATGAAGCAAATCCATTTCATGTAATGTCTCTGCAATTTGAACAGAATTCCAAGCTGCACCTTTTAACAGGTTATCAGAGACGACCCATAGATGCAGACCGTTTTCGATATCCAAATCTTTACGAATCCTTCCAACAAATGTTTCTTTTTGATCCACACACTCGATTGCTTGTGGGTAAACTTGTTGGCTTGGATCATCTTCCAAGACCACTCCAGGAGCACTTGCAAGTGTCTCACGCACATCTTGCACACTAATTTTTTCTTTCGTTTCGATGTAAACAGATTCTGAATGGCCACTTGCCACGGGAATACGCACACAGGTCGCCGCTACTTTTATGGCAGCATCTTCCATAATTTTTTTGGTTTCATTCACCATCTTCCACTCTTCAAACGTGTAATCATCTTCAGCAAATTTGTCAATTTGAGGTAAGGCATTAAAGGCAATCGGATAATGCTTTTTGTCTGCTCCAGCTGGTAAGATTTTAGCTTGCCATTCACTTGCTGGTACACCATTCAAATAGTCTTGCGCTTCTCTTTTTAGCTCCTCTACTGCCCGTGCACCTGCGCCCGACACTGCCTGATACGTCGAAACAATGATACGATCCAATCCTGCTTTTTGGCGAATTGGTTCTAACGCAACCATCATTTGAATCGTCGAACAATTCGGATTTGCGATGATTCCTTTGTGTTTTTTCAGTGCTTCTTTATTGACTTCAGGTACTACCAATGGCACTTGTGGATCCATGCGGAAATGACTCGTGTTGTCCACAACAACTGCACCACGTTTGACTGCTTCTGGTGCGAACGTAGCAGAAATGCCACCACCCGCACTAAACAAAGCCAAATCAATTCCCTCAAATGACTCTGGTACTAGTTCTTCGACTATCAATGTTTCCCCTTTAAATTGCAATGTTTTGCCAGCAGAACGCTTCGATGCCAACAATACCACTTTCTTTAAGGGCAATGTTGTCTGCTCCAACATTTGAATCATTTTCGTTCCTACTGCTCCTGTTGCGCCCACGACCGCAACATTGTACCCGTTACTCATTCACGAACAACTCCTCGTTATTAAAACTTTTTCATCATTTTATCACACTTTTCTTTCTATTACACAAGTTAATTTGAGGTATGTATGTAAATAAACATTCTTTTTCATTATGCGATGAAAAACACAGCGAACACAGAACTGGTTTAGCTAAACAAAAAGACCAAACAATCCGAAAGTTCCATCAACTTTGGATTGTTTGAGCTTTTTACTCGGAGCTATACGCTTTTGTCACGCCCCCTTTTAAACGGTGTTCAAATGCAGCCCTCTCGGCACTACGTCAAAAAATTTTAAAAATTTGAGAATCAATTTTCAAAATTTTTGAACGTACTGCTCGGAGCTACGCGCTTTTGTCACGACCTCTTTTTTTATTCATCGGTTTTATTAAGGCGCAGAACGGTCTCTCGTTCAATCAATTTATGCTGAATAAATACTTTTTGTTGCGGTGCATCGGCATGCTTTAATTGGCGGATAAATTGTTGCACTGCCACCCGACCCAACTCTTCTGTATAAATATCAATGGACGTAATGTAAGGGTGAATCAAGGTTGAAAAAATTGAATTATTAAAGCTGACAATCGATAAGTCATCTGGGACACGATACCCCAATAAATTACATAATTGAATCACTCGTAGCGCAAACATATCATCTAGTACGATCAAAGCAGTCGGTTTTTCAGCTTCCAACATGTCACTGAACGCTAGATAATCTTCTGTTTTTTTAATTAATGCTCGTGGAAACACTGGCAAATCCGCATCCATTAATGCCTGTTGGTAACCAAAATAACGCTCATGGAAAACATTTTCTTTTTCAACATGGGTAACAAATAATATTCGCTCATGTCCACACTCCATTAAATGATGGGTAGCCGTTTGCCCCAACAGGCGATTGTCATTATCGACGATATTCGTCGTATTGGTATACTTATATGGCTGGCCGATGACCGTATGAGGAATATAGTTGTCTTCTAAATAAAGTAAGACAGGGTCTTCTCGTTTGGTGTATAGCAAAATAAACCCATCGACTCGTTTTTGTTTGTACATTAACTGGACCGTGTGCAATAGTTCTTCTTGCGTTTCACCAGAAGCAATAGCAATTGTAACATCATATTGGCTTGCTTCTTGATCCATCGCCGTAATCGCTTCCAAATAAAACGGATTGCTTCGTCGTTCTTTCAACGAGAGTACTGGCATGACCACGCCAATCGTATTGGCAAATTTTTTGGCAAGATTTTGAGCGGCTACATTTGGCACATAACCTAGCGTCTCCATCGCCTTTTTCACTTTATCTTTGGTCTCTTTTGAGATACTCGGATGATTTTGTAGCGCTCTAGACACAGTAGATGGCGCTACCCCTACCTCAGTCGCCACATCTTTAATCGTGACTGCCCCTTCTTTTTTGTTTCGCATAACAAATCCCTCTTGCTCTTTCCAACATTTTCTTTCATAAGCATAAGGACAAACTACGTATTTGTCAATTTTCCTTTTCTTTCGCAAATCCGATCCAATACGGGTAGATTTTACGCAAACGATTCCGCAATGAATTTTCATTTTTAAATATCTAAACTATGCATAATTAGTATCTATCATTATAAAATAATATTCCAATCTTTTCTGATATTCTTATTGACAACGAAACCGTTTGTGTTTATTTTAAAAGTATACTGACAGAAGAAAAAAGGAGGATTTATTATGGAACACTTAAATCGGCTTTTTGATATCCATCCATGGAAACTAAAAACAACACAATTACACAAAGACATGCGTCTCCAAGAATCACTTACCAGTATCGGTAATGGCTACATGGGGATGCGCGGGAATTTCGAGGAAGGTTATAGTGGCGACCATCATCAAGGCACGTATCTGGCTGGCGTCTGGTACCCCGACAAAACAAGAGTAGGTTGGTGGAAGAACGGTTACCCTGACTATTTCGGCAAGGTCATTAATGCTTTGAACTTTTTAGCAATGACGATCACAATCAATGATACAGAAATTGATTTGGCGAAACTAACACCTAAATCCTTTAATCAAGAGTTAGACTTAAAAAACGGCTTACTTTCTCGCTCGTTCACATTAAATCTTCCGGAAGCGACGGTAGCCTTTACTTTCCGCCGATTTCTAAGCATCACTACTCAAGAAGCAGCTTGGATTGATGTGAACTTAGCCGTTCTCGATGGCCGCGCGTCAGTCAAATGGCGTTCCGCACTTACTAGCGATGTGCAAAACGAAGACAGTAATTATAACGAACACTTCTGGGAACCTATTGCCACTAGTTCGAATGGCGAGACGTCCCCCTATTTACAAGTCCGTACGATTCCTAATCAATTTGACATTGAACAATTTACCGTAACGGCCATGATGGATAACGAATTCTCCACACAGTTAACAAGCGACTACACACAGGCACCTTTAGCCGTCTCTGAGGAAGTAGCGACAGAATTAAAACAAGGCGAACAACTCTCTCTAACTAAACGTGTCCTTCTGGTCACTAGTCGAGACGTCGCACCTAGTGAACAAGTCGCGAAAGCAGCCACATTACTAGCTACTGCTAAAAAAGAAACATTCGACGAAGCCTTAACCCAACAAACCGCCGCATGGCAAAAACGCTGGGAATTAGCTGATGTACAAATTGCCGGTGACGATGAAGCCCAACAAGGTATCCGCTTTAACCTTTTTCAATTATTTTCTACTTATTACGGAGAAGACGAACGGCTAAACATCGGACCAAAAGGCTTCACGGGTGAAAAGTACGGCGGTGCGACATATTGGGATACTGAAGCGTACGCTGTCCCACTGTATCTCGCACTTGCTAAGCCTGAAGTGACGAAAAACCTATTGAATTATCGGTACAACCAACTGCCGCAAGCCAAACATAACGCAAGGCAACAAGGATTAGCTGGTGCACTTTATCCGATGGTGACCTTCACTGGTATCGAATGCCATAACGAATGGGAAATCACATTTGAAGAGATCCATCGCAACGGCGCAATCGCATATGCTATTTACAATTACACGAACTATACTGGTGACACAAGTTACCTTGCAACCCACGGACTGGAAGTATTGGCAGAGATTGCCCGCTTTTGGGCTGATCGCGTCCATTTTTCTAAACGGAAGGGTCAATATATGATCCATGGCGTTACCGGCCCAAATGAATACGAAAACAATGTCAATAACAACTGGTATACAAACACCTTAGCTGCCTGGGTCCTGCAATATACGATTGATAGCTACCAAAAATATCGTGACTCTACTCAAGCACGCATATCAGATGAAGAGCTAGTCCATTGGCAAGAAATCATCGATGGCATGTACTATCCAAAAGACGATGAACTAGGTATCTTTGTGCAACACGATACATTTTTAGACAAAGACCTAATGCCTGTTACCGACCTTGACACCGCTGAATTGCCACTAAATCAGCACTGGTCTTGGGACAAAATTTTGCGTTCATGCTTCATTAAGCAAGCAGATGTGCTACAAGGCATATATTTCTTTGGCGATGCCTATTCAATCGAGGAAAAGCAACGGAACTTCGACTTCTACGAACCAATGACTGTGCACGAGTCCTCTCTATCACCAAGCATCCATGCAGTATTAGCAGCGGAATTAGGCTTAGAGGAGAAAGCTGTCGAAATGTACCAACGAACAGCTCGACTAGATTTAGATAATTATAACAACGATACGCAAGATGGACTGCATATTACTTCTATGACTGGTAGTTGGTTAGCAATTGTTCAAGGATTTGCACAAATGAAGACCACTGAAAACACCTTGCGTTTCGCACCATTTTTACCGAAAAATTGGCAAGGATATGCCTTCCGTATTAATTATCGCAATCGCTTATTGGCGATTGACGTCAATAAACAAGTAACATTGACACTGATCTCCGGGGATCCTCTTGATGTGTCCTTATACGAAAAACCATACAAACTAGCGACCACATTGACCATACCTATGCCCACAAAGGAGGAAGACTAATGTTCAAAGGTGTTTTATTTGATCTAGATGGTGTCATTACCGATACAGCTGAGTACCATTTCCTAGCGTGGCAAGCACTCGCAAACGAGCTAGGCATCACCATCGATCGTAAATTCAATGAGCGATTAAAAGGTGTCAGTCGTGAAGATTCATTGCGGTTAATACTAGCTGAAGGAAAGCAAGAAGATCGGTATTCTCCTACCGAATTTGCAGCCTTAGCTAAGAAAAAAAATGACCATTATAAAGAAATGATTCAAAGTGTCACACCCGCCGATATCTATCCAGGCATTCAATCGCTTTTAACTGCCTTAAAAGAAAATCAGATTGGCATCGCGTTAGCATCAGCCAGTAAAAATGGCCCCTTTTTATTAGAACACCTAGGCATTATGACGCTTTTTGATACGATTGTCGATCCTGCTTCGTTAAAAGCCGGCAAACCGGCGCCAGATATTTATGAAGCCGCTGCAAGTCAATTGTCGCTTGCACCGTCAGAGTGTATCGGTATTGAAGATGCGCTCGCTGGCATTCAAGCAATCCAAGCAAGCGGCGCCTTACCAATAGGGGTTGGAAAAGAAGCTGACTTAGGAACAGATATCGCACTCGTCCCCGATACATCACAGCTAACTTACGACTTTCTATGTGATACATGGCAAAAGCAGATTCATTCATAAAAAATAAACCGGCCCTCAACTGACGAGGGCCGGATTTTTTTATTCTTCTATCAATATGGGATAAGCAGCAACTACAAATCCTTTTGGTTCAATAACAAGCTCACGATCTACTTGGTTCGTTAACGCATTCAAAAGAATTTCTCCCTTTTTGCTAACCGTTTGAGCTTCTTGACCGCTATTAAACTGTGCAATAAGGCTAGTACCTTCCCATTCTCTTTTTAGCGTCAATAGACCAGTGTCTTCATCTACCAATTGCCACTCCCAAGTCCCTTTCGCCAACAAGGAGGCGTATGTTTTACGTAAAGAAATCAAATCGGTCACGAATCCCTTAAGACTACCATCTTGCTCCTCTTCATCCCAGACCATACATTTGCGACAATCCGGATCCATCTCACCTGTCATTCCGACTTCATCGCCATAATACAGACAAGGCACACCAGGTTGGATATAGGTGAATGCCAATACTTGACGCATCAAATCCTTGTCTCCTTGCGTTTCACTTAGCAAACGCGGCGTGTCATGAGTATCTAATACGTTTAATTGCATTTGGTTGGTTTGATTGCGATAAAGCATTAACTGGTTGGCCATATCAGAAACCATTTTCTTCAGACCGATTTGACGCTTCACAAAATAATTCATAATGGCATCGGTATACGCATAGTTCATCACCGCGTCAAACTCATCCCCTTGAAGCCAACTTTGGGAAGAGTGCCAAATTTCTCCTAAAATATAAAAATCTGGTTTTATCGCGAAACAAGCTTGGCGAAACTTCTTCCAAAAATGATGATCGACCTCATTGGCAACATCGAGACGCCATGCATCGATATCAAATGTTTCAATCCAATACGTAGCAATCGATAGCAAATAATCTTGTACTTCAGGATTAGCTGTATTCAACTTCGGCATATGTGGTGTAAACGCAAAGACATCATAGGTCAGATCATGCGCTTCCTCAAAGTCATCATCGATTTTATACGTAGCAGGAAATTCATTGACATGAAACCAGTCGGCATATTTTGATTGTTGCCCATTTTCTAAGACATCTTGCCATTGTGGTGAGGTGTCTCCCATATGATTAAAGACAGCATCAAGCATGACTTTCATTCCACGGCTGTGACAGGCGTCAATCAATTCGTGTAGCGTCTCATCCGTCCCAAATGCAGGATCTACTTTAAAGTAATCAATGGTATCGTATTTGTGATTCGAATGGGCTTCAAAAATCGGACACAAGTAAATGCCATTGATTCCTAGCTCTTCTAGATAATCCAAATGGTCTATCACTCCTTGTAAGTCACCACCAAAAAAATCTTGGCGATCAGGGTTTTTACTCCCCCAAGGCAGCGTATCCACCGGATCATTCGTCGCATCTCCATTGGCAAATCGCTCAGGGAAAATTTGGTACCAAACAGTCTGGCTAACCCACTCTTGCGCTTTCACACGGTCAACTTCATGAAAGTACGGCATACGGAAATAATTATTCGGCATCTTTAAATACGTATCAGTCACCTCAAACACGCCATGATCGCCATAAAAAGCTTGAATATCGACTTGACTTTGAATGACAAAAGCATAACTCAACCGTTTGAATTTAGCCTTCTTTTCAATAAACCAGTAATCATATAAATCCGTCGAGGCAATTTTTTTCATCGGTTCTTTTTCTTGATACCATTGCTCTTTATCTAATAAATATGGATCTCCTGAAATTAGATAGACTTGCTTGCTATCGGCTCTGGCAGTCCGCAGGCGAATATGCATCGTATCTTTATCGTACAAATAAGCATACTCACTATCTGGACGATGATAAATTGCAGCTGTGTTCATACTCTTCACTCCTTCAATTGATTTCCAACTCATTATGGCACAAGCAACTATACGATTCAACATAAAAAAGACAAACGATTGCATAAAATGCTAAATAATTGGAATTATGTCAATTTTGTACCCTTGATATGCAGTAATGCCGATAAATCTCAAATCACCCTTACAATTAATTTGTCTAAAACAGTGTTTTTTCAAATTTCTCTTGACTATCTTCGCAAACGGTTGCATAATAATCATGTAAACTAAATTTATTTCATGGAGGATATTGAAATGAAAAAAAATTGGAGAAAATATGTTTCAACGGGTGTCGTGTTAAGTGCAACAGCATTACTATTAGCCGCTTGCGGTAGCTCTTCCTCTTCTAGTTCGGATAGCTCAAAAACAAAAGACAGCTCATCTGCTAAAGTCTCTGGAGATATCAAATTATGGGTAGATACAGAGCAAGTCGATATGTTCAAACCAATTGTTGCTGATTTTGAAAAAGAATATCCAGATGTCAAAGTCGAATTGACTGCCGGTTCATCTGCTGATGCAAAAAAAGATGTTTCAAAAGACCCTTCTTCTGCTGCCGATGTTTTTATGATGCCGCATGATCAAGTAGGACAAATGGCCGATGCTGGGTTACTTTATCCATTCACCGAAACAAAATTTGCTGATTCAGTAAAAGACAACAATGTCGATTCAGCAGTCGAAGGTGCCACTTGGAAAGATGAGTTATACGGATTCCCTTATGGTGTCGAATCGCAAGTCCTTTACTACAATAAATCTAAATTATCTGCAGACGATGTGAAGACTTGGAATACATTGACTTCTAAAGGAAAATTAGGTACAAACTTTGGTGACGCAGGTGCAAACTACATCTTCGGTCCATTATTTATGAGTAATGGCGATGTCTTATATGGAGACAATGGCGAAGATTTGACAGGAACAAACTTTAACAATGAAAAAGGGATTGAAGTCCTTAAATGGATTGCTTCTCAAAAGAGCAATAGCGGTGTCGTGCAATCTTCGACTGAAGCACTCGCTAACCTTACTGCAGGTACAACTGATGCTTTCTTATCTGGCCCATGGTCTAAAAATGATGTAAAAAAAGCACTTGGTGATAACATGGCCGTAGCGGCATACCCTACTGTTGACTTTGGCCATGGCGAAACACCAATGAAAGCTTTTTTAGGTGTAAAACTGTTTGCTGTTAACCAACAAACAAAATCACCAGTTGCTGCCTTGACTTTGGCTGAATACCTGTCTAATGAGTCTTCACAATTAAAAGAATTCGAAGAAATTGGCACAGTCCCTTCAAACAAAGATTTACAAAAAAATGAAAAAGTTACTTCTGATGCAGTTGCCAAAGCGGTTATGGAAATGTCTGATACTGACCACTCTGTCGTAATGCCAAAACTTCCAGAAATGAATTCATTCTGGCCAGCAATGGATGCCTTAATTAACGATACTTACAAAGGCAACATCAAAGAAAGTCAATACCAAGACAAACTAGATAAATTAGTATCTGATATGTCTAAAACGACTGAGTAGCACGAGTAGTGATGAATTTTCAGACGGACTTCGCTTCGCGTTGCGTAGTCCGTCTGTGTTTATTCATTCATACATAACTAAGTAGAAAGCGAGTTGATGGGCAATGTTCCATAAAAAGCGATACGAACAACATATGACATTTACGGAATTACTAAAGACTGGTGATTTTGCAACAAAGTTATCTTTTTTGATTATGGGGGCAGCTAATCTTGCCAACCGTCAGTTTTTAAAGGGCATTCTTTTTCTTGGAGCACAACTTGGATTTCTATACTGGCTCATTCGCAACGGTTGGCATGCATTAAGTATGCTAGGTACATTAGGAACGAAGAAACAAGGGCTAGTATTTGATCAATCACTAGGGATTCGCGTGTTGCAAGAAGGCGATAACTCAATGTTGCTTTTATTATTCGGGATTGCTGCAGTACTTGTTTGTATCATGATTTTGCTTTTATATATCATTAATTTAAAAAGTGCACGTCATATATTTGAACTAAAGCAAGCTCGAAAACCAGTCCCTACAACTAAGGAAGATTTAAAATCATTACTCAACGAACGCTTCCATGCAACCTTGATGACGATTCCTTTATTAGGGGTATTGTTCTTTACAGTATTGCCATTGCTGTATATGATTTCGATTGCCTTCACAAATTACGATCACAATCATCTTCCACCAAAAAATCTATTTAGCTGGGTCGGATTAAAAAACTTTGGGAATGTGATCACTGGGGATATGGCAAGTACCTTCTTCCCTATTTTAGCTTGGACATTGACCTGGGCAGTTGTCGCGACGGTAACTTGTTTTTTCTTTGGTATTATTCTTGCATTATTAATCAATACAAAAGGATTAAAATTTAAAAAAGTATGGCGAACTATTTTTATTTTGACAATGGCAGTTCCTCAGTTTGTTTCACTTTTAATTGTCCGTAATTTATTAAATGGAGCAGGACCAATCAATGCACTACTAATGAAATGGGGCTTGATTGATTCAGCAATTCCTTTTCTAACAGATCCAACGATGGCCAAACTGAGCATCATTTTTGTCAACATGTGGATAGGGATTCCAGCGACTATGCTAGTATCGACGAGTATTATTCAAAACTTACCCGAAGATCAAATCGAAGCTGCTCGGATTGATGGTGCCAATAAA
This sequence comes from Enterococcus italicus, assembly GCF_023743875.1. Lineage (NCBI taxonomy): Bacteria > Bacillati > Bacillota > Bacilli > Lactobacillales > Enterococcaceae > Enterococcus > Enterococcus italicus. The sequence goes on along the minus strand of NZ_JAMRVB010000001.1, from coordinate 270,279 downwards.
TGGCAAATTTTCCGCACGATTACTTTCCCACAAATTCTATTTATTATGACGCCTTCGTTGATTCAACAATTCATTGGTAATATTAACAATTTCAACGTGATCTATTTGTTAACTGGTGGCGGTCCTTCAAATTCCAATTATTATGGTGCTGGTTCGACCGATTTACTTGTTACTTGGCTGTATAATTTGACAGTAAATACGATGGACTACAACTTGGCATCTGTCATTGGTATTTTAATTTTCATTCTGTCTGCAGTCTTTAGTTTAGTCGCCTATACGCGTACAAATTCATTTAAGGAGGCCTAGTAACATGACTAAAAAAACCGTCAAAAGTTATCATAAGCAACAAAAAGTTACACTTTCGCTCGTTTACCTGATATTGGTTATTTTGGCTGTTGTCTGGCTATTTCCAATTGTCTGGATTGTGCTCACAAGTTTCCGTTCAGAAGGTGGCGCGTTTGTTCCGTATATCATTCCAAAAGAGTTCACTTTAGAAAATTATCGTATCTTACTTAGCAACACGACAGGTAATTTCCCGTTTGTCCGCTGGTTTTTAAATACCTTATTTGTATCAGTGGTTAGCTGTATCTTGTCGACATTTATTACGATTGCAATGGCGTACGCGTTATCAAGATTACGCTTCCGCTTACGCAAACCATTTTTAAAAGTAGCATTGATATTGAATATGTTCCCAGGATTTATGAGCATGATTGCTATCTACTATATTTTAAAAGCAATCAACTTAACTGGTAGCCTCTTTGCATTGATTTTGGTTTACTCGTCAGGAGCGGCTTTGGGATTTTATATTGCGAAAGGCTTTTTCGATACCATTCCAGTTGCTTTAGATGAATCGGCAATGATCGATGGGGCAAATAAATGGCAAATTTTCACTCGAATTACCCTTCCTCTATCAAAACCTATTATTGTCTTTACGTCATTGGGTGCATTCATGGGTCCTTGGATGGACTTCATTTTTGCAAAAATCATCATGGGTGATAATGTCAAAAATTATACAATTGCGATTGGCCTATTCACCATGATGACCAAATCAACCGCCAATTCCTTATTCATGGCATTTACAGCTGGTTGTGTCATCATTGCCATTCCAATCACCTTATTATTTATCTACTTGCAACGCTTCTATGTCGAAGGAATCACGTCTGGTTCTGTCAAAGGCTAATAAGATTTACTTTTTGCCAGTGAGTCAGACTAGACAGAATTAGCTACAAACAAAAGACCAGAAAATCCAAAAGTTTGAAA
>NZ_JAMRVB010000001.1:264551-268919 GCF_023743875.1 Enterococcus italicus | reverse complement strand
CGTTTGTAATTCAACGGTGAACTCATATTTCTTATCCTTGTCAAATTCATAGCCGGCTGGCGCTGCTGTTTCTGCGAAGTAATAGTTACCTGGCTTCAAGTTCGAAACAGAAATTTTACCATCTTTATCAGTAACTAGTCCGTCTTTCACTACTTGATTCGTTTCATCAAATAATGTGAAAACAGCTCCAGATAATACTTTGCTGGTATCACTATCTGTCTTGGTTAATTCTACGGAGCCTGTCATTTGTTCATTTTCTTGGGTAATTGCAAACTTTCCATTGGTTGTTGAGGTCTTACTTAATAATATGGTTTTTACTTCAGTTGACAAAACATATCCTGAAGGTGCTGTAATTTCTTTTAGATAATACGTGCCCGATTTTAATTTACCAAAATTAATTTGGCCAGACTCATTTGTTGTTGCTACTTGCTTAAAGTCACTATTCTTTTTCGTTAATTCAAACGTTGCTCCAGGTAAAACTTTTTCTGTATCTTTGTCTATTTTCAAGACATCAATTTCGTAATTCGAACCAGAAGAACTTCCCCCGTTATTGATTACATCAACTTCTTCAGTTTTGTCGCCAGATATATTTGTTTTTCCGTTACCAGAAAGGTTTACTGAGTTAGTCAATGTGTCATTCACTTTATCTGAATCAATAATTGAATTATACGTAATATAATACGCATTCGAAATCGTTTTTAGGAACTTAATCGTAAATGTTCCATTTTCACCTTGTTCTATTGAATAATCTGTATCTAATACTAAAGGTGAGCTGCCATCTAATGGTTTTCCTGTAAGGGAACCATCTGTATTGACTCCTGCTTGTTGAACCTTAATACTTGAAAAATCAGTTGTTTGATTTGCTGATGGTGTATCAGTAATCGACGCATCTGAAATTGTTGATTGTGATGCATTCAATGTAAGAGTCCAATTAACTAAAGAAGAATCATCTGTACTTTGTGTACCGCCTTTAGAAATTAACTCGTCCCCATTTTTAACGGACACTGTCGCATCAAAATTTTTCGAGTTGCCATTATTTGTGTAAGTAGCTGTATTTTTGTAGCTAGACGTTATCATCGTTCCATCAACACTCGTCTTATAAATCAATAAGTAAGCCGAATTGTCTTCAGGAAGATTCGTACTAAGTGTTTGTGTTGTTGCATCAAACATTACAGGGGTAGAAGTAGAAACGAAGGTATAACCCTTAGCGTCAAAAGATGTTATTTTGTTTAAAACTGCACTGCCATCTACATATGTTTGCCCCTTTTTTATAGAATCCACGATTGATGCATTTTTTAAATCATGTAATTGAAAGTTGATACCCACTGTCCAAGTAATTTCTTTTGTTACTGCGTTGTAATTGCCATTTTTAAAACCATCATCTTTTACAAACCAAACTGGATTAAATGGTATATCCTGCTTTGAATTATGAGGTTGATTATTAATGTCAATCCAATCATATGAAACATTATTTTTAAATTTCCCACTAGTCATCAAATCATAATCAACTTTTGTTTTATAATTAATCCGATACGCATGAGAATGTTCTTCATCTGTCAATTTATCAGTAAACGATAAAACAAAATTCTCACCTACAGTAGCAGATGCTGCTGTTTGATTTATTTTGTATTTATCCGTTGATACTACTTGATTCGTATCTAGATCTGTTACAGTAAAATCTGTTGGATAAATCAAGCTTAAACCTAGTCCCATATTATCGGTAATTTTTAAATCATGAAATTTTTGGCGATCTTGGTTAAAAGTGATTGACCAAGATAATTCGCGCTTATTGTAGTCAATATTTTTAATTTCTTTTTTTACACCAGTTGGAGAAATCTTTCCGGTAGTTTCGCCTGTTGTAGCGCCTCCACTAGTAGCTTCATTTTTAACAGTTTGCCCTTCTGCCGAAAGTGGTGCAGTATACGTACTCTTATAGGTAGCGATAATTCCTACCTTTAATCCTTCTTTAAAGTTAATTGTCATCTGATTCTTTGTATCATCGAAACTTACTTCATAAGTTTTTGGATCTACCGGTTTACCATTAACAGTTTTCACAACGATTGAATCTTTTACATAGGATGAATTTTTATCCAATGTATCTATAATGACTGCATTTCCTGGTTTCAGATCTTTTTCACCAAGATTAAATTTAATGGTCCAATTTAACTGTTGCTTTTCCCCAGCTTGTTGACCAGCTTTATCAATCATTTTTCCGTAAGTCGTTTCTACAGTTGCTTCAGCAGGAATTGAATTGTTGCCATCATTTTGAAGAACTGCATTATTTTTGAAAGAAACTTTCCCACCATCATAAGGTTTATTTGGATCAGCCGCTTTAGCAGAATCATCAATTGAAGTTTCATAAGTAACACGGAAGGCTTTGCGTGTATTCGTATAATTTCCAATAAACGTTACATTTCCTTTGTTGTCAATAGTGTAGTCAGTTCCTTGTGTAAGCGTATCGCCTTCACCAATAATTGTACCGTCCATTCCAACGTTTAACAATGTCACTTTGCTAGAAGTCAACGTTAAACCGGCAGGGAAATTTTCTTGAATTGAGGCATTCTTCAATTCTTTTTGACTTGTATTTGCATCGATAGTCCAAGTCACGTTTTTCCCATTCGTAGCAGAATCAATTTTTCCACTTTTGGAAATATCTGTTCCTCCAGTCGGATTAACAATCACTGGTTGACTAGGGGTACCAGTTGTCGTTGGAATCACAATTTCTATTTTTCCTGGTTCAGTCACGTTCATTTTTCCTTGGTTGTAATGGAACGTTCCTTCTATATCACTTTCATCTTCAACTTTTTCATTAAATGTAAATGTCACTAAACCATCCTTATCAATGGTATATGAACCGTAATCTCCAAGTGAACCACCACCGGCAGAATAGGTCACATTACTTGGTAGTTTAAAAGTAAAATAGTCTCCATTTTTTAACTGGTAGTCATTTAACAATTCGTTAGGAATTGACCAGTTGTAATTAATCGCAATATTGGTTGCAGTTGTTACCTTTTCAGGATCGACTGGTTTCCTATCATTATCTGTAAAGTTAACTGTAAAGCTATCAATAATTGTTCCTTTTGAGCTTTCTGGTAAAACAGTTGCAATATCAATAGGGGCACCTGCCACAATTGTCTTTGCAGCTTTTTTTGTTGCTTCTTCAGAAGATTGAGTTGTTGATTCAGTTGAGCTTTTCGTAGATTCGCTTGTCTTTTCACTACTTGAAGCGGTTGTTAATTCTTTCGTACTTTCTGAAGTTTTCGCATCTGTGGTGCTCGATGAATTCGTGGTACTTGATGAATCCGTGGTGCTTACATTAGCTTGTTCTAATGGAACAATGGTTTCTTTTCCATTATTAGTTAAGACGACCTTGGTTAGCTTGTCATTCGCTAATGCCAAGTTTAACGAAATAGAAGTTTGGACATTTGGTGAAATGGTAAAGGCTATTTTTGTTCCAGTAACCTCATACGTCCCAATTTCATTGCCAGTTTTGTCTTTTAATGGTACACTTTCTTCTTTAACTAAACTATTCTCTGGACTGATAGTCACTGAAAAAGTTTTACTTTCTGTGTCCTCATTCGTTACATCTGCAGAAAGTTTGATTTCATTACTACTATCAACCGCCTTGGCTGAAGTAATTGTTAAGCCTTTATTCTCTTGTGTCACTGCACCTACTTGTGCGATCGGTGTCAAATAAGAAACTAACAATATAAGTAAAGAAATCCAATTTGCGAGTTTGTAAAATTGTTTCCCATTTGCTTGTTTTTGTTCCATGTACTCACCCCAAAATTTCTTTTGTGTGCTTTAAAAAATTTCCGACAATTTCCGACCTACAACTATCTGAATTTCCTCAAAAGCACCAAAGTTATTATACACCTTTTTAGGGTAAATCTTAAAAATACCTAACGGCTCAAACACAAGTAAATATTATTTATGATTTTTTTTAAAGACTTTTTAGACAAAAAGGTTCGTTAAGCCTTGATAATACAACCATTTTTGCTATTTTTTTTTTTGCTATAATTCAAAAATATCTTTTTTTTATCAACGAAACTTTTTTTGATAGTAATTATTATAGAATAACAATTACTAAAAAGGAATGATTTGGCTAGTAGATAACAACTTCTAGCAACCAAATCAGGTTCTATAATATTTGGTGTTGTTACTCAAACTAAGTAGTGACGCCAAATATTTTTTTTATAACAAAAAGACATCTGGTTGTCCTATAATTAAATCGCCAAAAAAATCATAGTAGGATAACCAAATGTCCATAACTAAGAATATCAAATGTACGGATGAAAAGACAAGTCATTCCATCAAACAAATCTTGAACATCAAAGATTCCCATATTACCTTTTCAAAAGATGCCAT
>NZ_JAMRVB010000001.1:240610-264451 GCF_023743875.1 Enterococcus italicus | reverse complement strand
ACAATTCTCTTCCCAAACATCTTCTAATTGATGAATTCAAAGGAACGCGTGATTGTGAAGGAGCGATGTGCTTTATTCTTAGTGATGCTGATGCTGGCAAAATATTTGATATCTTAGATGATCGGCGCAAATTCAAGTTACGGGCATCCTTCCAACGATTTCCCTTAAAAGCCAGAAAATGTGTGACACACATCGTTATGGATATGAATGCCTCTTACGATGCAGTGACGAAAGAAGTCTTTCCCAATGCACGACTCTCTATCGATCGCTTCCACATCATCCAACAAATGACGCGTGCATTTAATACCCAACGAATTCAGACAATGAAGCAGCTAAAGAAAAGCGATCCACAAGCGCAAAAAGATTACCGAAAGCTGAAAAAATATTGGCGAACAATCCTAAAGAAAAATACAAAACTAAACTACACCTCTTTTAAGCAATTTCCCCTCTTCCAAGGGAAATACATGACGGAGTCGGAGGTGCTTGATTACCTACTCTCTATAGATAACCAACTACGACAAATCTATGAAGTCTATCAAGAGTTATTAGCTGCTTTTGATGCAAAAGATTTTACTGAATTTTTCAATCTCATTGAATCATTGCCACATTCCTTGAATGATGGATTTAAAAAGGCAATTTGTTATCTGAAAAAGCACACAGAAGCCATCACAAACTCCTTAAAATATCCCTATTCAAACGGAAAATTGGAGGGAAAGAATGGTTCTATGATATTTGGTGTTGTTACTCTCAAATGAGTAAGGACACCAAGTTTTTTTTATAACAAAAAGACATTTGGTTGCCCTATAATTAAATCGCTGAACCCAATCATAGGAGGATAACCAAATGTCCATAGTTAAGAATATCAAATGTACTGATGAAAATACAAGTAAATCAATCAAACAAATCCTGAATATCAAGGATTCTCACATTACTTTCTCTAAAGACGCGATTAGTAAAGAGATTGTTCATGGCCGGATGGCCAATGTATTTACCGGCTTATTAACTGGAGAAGCGAATCGTTGTGAAAATTGTGGGTTTGATTCAATTATTCGTCATGCCTACCAAGATAGCTGGATTCAATTGATTCCTTATCAAGAAGTACCCACTTACCTTCATCTATATAAACAGCGTTTTCGTTGTACCCAGTGCCACCATACGTTTTCTGCCAAAACCTATTATGTAGCGGAGAATTGTTACATCTCGCAAGCTTTAAAATTTGCGATAGCTGTGGATTTGAAGAAAAAGATTTCAATGCAAGATATCGCCAAACGATACTTCGTTTCCACAAAAACCGTTGAGCGGGTCTTAGATAGTTTCTTTGAAGAGCCTCGTAAACAGCTAACTTACCTTCCTAAGCATCTTCTGATTGATGAATTTAAAGGGACTAGCGATTGTGAAGGAGCGATGTGCTTTATTGTCAGTGATGCAGATACTGGTAAAATCTTTGATATCCTAGATGATCGACGAAACTTTAAATTACGAGCATACTTTCAGCGATTTACCTTAAAAGCAAGAAAACAGGTCACACATATTGTAATGGATATGAACGCCTCTTACGATGCGATGACCAAAGAAGTCTTTCCAAACGCCCGAATCTCCATTGATCGATTTCATATCATCCAACAAATGACACGCGCCTTTAATAAACAACGGATTCAGGCAATGAATCAGCTGAAGAAAAGCGATCCACAAGCTCAAAAAGACTACCGAAAATTGAAAAAGTATTGGCGAACAATTTTGAAGAAAAATTCAAAGATAAACTACACCTCCTTCAAGCAGTTTCCTCTCTTTCAAAGAAGATACTTAACAGAATCTGAGGTGTTAGATTACCTGCTTTCTATAGACGACCAACTACGGCAAAGCTATGAGGTCTATCAAGAACTGTTGACTGCTTTTGATGCAAAAGATTTCACCGAGTTCTTTGACTTGATTGAATCATTACCACATTCCTTGAACGATGGGTTTAAAAAAGCGATTCGTTACCTGAGAAAGCACAAAGAAGCCATCACAAACTCCTTAAAATATCCTTATTCAAACGGAAAACTAGAAGGAAAGAACAATCTTATCAAAGTAATCAAAAGAATAGCTTTTGGATTTCGGACTTTCCGTCAATAAGCTCTATGTTGACTTTGCTCGCATATTTGCTTGCATGTATTTTTGCTTCTAACTTAATAGAAACACCTTACACAATTGGCTTAATAGAAACACCTTACACAATTGGTTCGTTTGCTTACTTTGTTCAGTTTTCAAAGGTCTACATCGTTGTGCTGCGACAACTTTTATATCATAACATCGTCTCAACGTGATGTCAACAACTAATTTTTATTTTTTAAAATTTCAGTTGTTATCCTCTGTTAGCAACTTTATCATCATATCAAATGAAATGTTATTTGTCAACATGTTTTTTTAATTTAAAAACTGTTTTATCAGTATTTAAATGTTTTGTAACAAGTCAACTTCGTTATATTACCATCGATAGTGGCAGCCGTCAACGTTTTTTTAATTTAATTATTAAAATAATCATAAAAAAATCGCCGGTATAGCTACTCAAGGCGCTATACCGGCGATTTTTTAGATTGTTTCCTTCATTTCCTTCGCTATTTCTTCCATAAATGACGAATGCGTTTCACCCAAGTTGGACGATTTTCTTGTGATTCTGGGTATTTTTTTGGTTGAATGGCTTGTTGTTCAATTGCATTGGCTACAAATGTCGCTTGTGCCGAAAAGAAAGAAGTGCTCACCTTTCTTTGATACGTTCCATCATTTTGCAAATAATAGGATTTATAGTCATCCTTTTGATAGATTTGGACAATATCGGCCATTTTTTGTTTGGCCTTGGCTTCCTCAATAGGGGCAGCTATTTCTACTCGCAACATCATATTACGGGTCATCGCATCCGCCGATGATAGCCAATACTCTTCATGATCGGTCACAAAAGAGTAAACGCGACTATGCTCTAAAAAGCGGCCAACAATACTTTTTACTTCTATTGTCTCACTTTTATCTGGAATACCTGGTCTTAGACAGCAAGCACCGCGAATAAGTAAATGAATCGGTACTCCCTTTTGACTTGCTTCATATAAGCTTTGAATAATCACCCGATCAGTGAGTGAATTCATTTTAAAAAAGATAGAACCCGTCTTTGTTTTTTCATAATAATCCGCCGTTGCTGAGATTTTTTCTATTAACATTTGGCGAATGCCTTCTGGTGAGACGGCTATTTTTTGATAGTCGGGGCGTTCTCTATATCCACTCAAATAATTAAAAAAGGCGGTGACATCTTCGACATAAGAAGTATGAGAGGAGAACAAACTAAAATCAGTGTAAATCTTTGCCGTCGATTCATTGTAATTGCCGGTACCAATATGTACATACTGTTGCAATTGATTCCCGTTTTTCTTGACTACTAAGGTCGCTTTACTATGTGTTTTTAAATGCATTAAGCCATACGTAACATAACAACCCGCTTCTTCTAATTCTTGGACCCAATGTAGATTATTTTCTTCATCAAAACGCGCCTTCAACTCAACCAGCGCAGTCACTTGCTTGCCTGCTCTAGCAGCTGACTTCAACGCTTCGACAATCCGTGAATTTTTTGCCATGCGGTACAACGTCTGTTTAATGGCAATCGTATGTGGATCTCTAGCAGCTGTCTCAATAAAAGAGACGACTGACTCGTAGGAATCATACGGGTGCTGAATAAGTACATCTTGTTTATCTAATGTCTCATACAATTTGGTACCAAGCCATTGTTGATTGACATAAGGTCGAAACACTGGAAAAACCGCGTCAATGCCTTCTTTACTTAATTCTTCTAAATAAGAGAACAAATACGTCAAATCTAAAGGACCCGGTATGCTATAAATGTCTCGATCTTTTAATTCCAACATGTGGGTTAAAAACGCAATATCCACACTTTGTCTATCCTGTAGTTCAGAAATTTCTAATCGAGAAGGCAATCCTTTCGAGCGCTCTTGAATGTATTCTTCCATTTGGATGAATAGATTTTCTTCTGTGTCTTCTTCAAAAGCTAAATCCTTGTCATACGTAATTCGAAAGACAAATGAATGCACAATCTTCCAACCGACAAATAATTGCGCTAAATGTTGTTCAATCAAATCCTCAATCAAAATTACTTGCTTCATTCCTTCGACTTGGATATACCTTGGAAATAATGCTGGTAGAGGGATAATCGCTCGTTCTTCCCGATCACCATCTTTTACCCGCACAAGTAGGTGGGCTTTTTTTTCGACAATTTTAGGGAAGGCATGATACGCGTCAAGAGCAATTGGTGTAAGTGATGGCAAAATCATCTCTTGGAAATAAGCAGTCATCTTCTCTTTAGCTGTATCGGAAAGCTCTTGGTACGCCACTGTCTCATACCCCATATTTGCTAAATTACTAAGTAAACTTTGATAAAGTGTGTATTGCTCTGATACATTTTCTGTTTGGATGGCAAAGAGTTTTTCAAGTATCTCTTCTTGTGTCCAACCCGTGCGAGAGTCTACTTTTTCTCCAGACATACGCGCCAGGCTCTGAATTCCTGGTACTCGAATCATAAAAAACTCATCTGCATTGTTGCTTGCAATAGCTAAGAAGCGCAACCGCTCTATTAGGGGGTTTTTTTCATCTTTTGCCTCCTGAATAACACGCTTATTAAATAATAACCAACTTAAATCTCGATGAAAATAATCTCTGGACGTATAAGGAGAATCTTGCACCGATTTCTCACTCCTTCTTCTCACTTCTAGTAAACTCTAATTTCACTGACTTATTGATTACTGCTTCAAAATTTTTCTTTTGACGATTTGCACGATACGATTCAGCCAATGGTTCCTTCGACCAATCAATAGCTAGGACATAAATTTTTTTATCCTTTGTTAAAGAGATACTGCAGATTTCATTAACTCTTGTAATCAATAACGACTCGGTGAATTTAATTAAACTCCCTGCTTGACGAATTAAACTCAATTCTTGAGAGCTAAACCAATCCGGTACGTTTTGCAAAAACTTGCGGGTCAGCGATTTGTTTTTGTAACTAGCCAATAAAGCGAGTGCGACGCGTTCTTTATGCGTGAAGCCATTTAAATTGCTATTTGCTAGTAAGTAAAACGAATGCATCGAGCTATCATCTTCCTCTATATAAGAGCCAATATGATACAAAAAAGCAGCATAGTAGACATATTGCAATAATTTAGGATCAAGCGTCACAAGTCCTTCCTCTTGGCAAAGCGTCAAGAGTTTTTCTGCCAATGCTCTGCGCTTTTGCGCTAATGCTACATCGATACCGTAGCTTTCGGTCATCCGCATCAGCACACCTTCAACGACTCGATCTGGATCATATACTTGCTCGGTCGTATTACTTAATTCCTTCAAAAGCAATCCTTCACGCAATCCTTTATTACAAAAAACAAATTTTTCCGCTTCTGTTATTTCACAAAGCGCCAAAAAAGTGAGGTTCGCTGGCAAAATAATATCGGCACGATCTTTACTTAAGCCGTCTAAATTTTGTAACTCTGCTAAGGTCAAGCTTTGAAACAATTCACTTGTTTCATTCAAGTTCGCTTTCGTCATTTCATATTCATGGATACCTGATAGTGGATAATTCGAAACAATCTGATAGACACTAGCAATATTACGAGCACTTCCCCCGATGCCAATGATCGGCACATCACGTGGTTTTATCCATTTTTGACTAGCAAACTGTTTTCGCACATAGTCTTTTGTTTTTTTTATTGCTTTTGAATCATTGGGTTCTTTATTTTGAAAAAAGAGATTTTTAAGCGTGACCACACCAAATGGGAAGCTATGAGAATGTTGAATCTGGTTGTCTTTAAAGTACGTCACCTCCGTACTGCCTCCGCCCATATCGACCGTGTATCCTTCCGAGAATTGTGTTGTCCGTACGACGGCGTATTGGCCATAATAGGCCTCTTCTTCTCCTGATAATAGTCGCAAGTTGAGCTTTGTTTGTTCCGCTACTTTTGCCAATACTGCTTGCCTATTGGTTGCTTGTCGGATAACTGCAGTAGCCGTAGCTATAATTTCATCCACGTCAAACTCGGAAAGAATCTCTTGAAAAAGCTGAATCACTTCAACTAATTTCGCTGTCCCTGACTCACTTAGTTCTTGGTTTTCATCTAAGTACTGATACAGACGAGCAGGCAATTTCACATTTTGCAATTGAGAAATATTTCCTACTGGGCTCACTTGGTAAATGACCAAACGAACGGTATTCGAACCAACGTCAATAATCGCGACTTTTTTCGTTTTTCCCACTACTTCTCCTCCGTTTCTCTTCCACTCTTATCATACTAAAAAATAACCAACTTTACACAATGAATCACTTCAATCTCTTGGAAAATTGCAAAAATTCTGTAAAAAAGAAGTAAACCTTACGTAAACAAAACATGATCACCTTTCCAAGATGGAAAAGCAATCATGTTTTTCTTATTCTTCCTTTTCCAAAACCTTTTTACTTCGCTCGAGCGCAGCCTCTTGCTCCGCCGACACACTTGGAAATGCTAAATCCATCTTTGCAAATTGCTCATTGATAATCTCGCTGACCAATAAACGTGAGGTCCACTTGTCATCAGCGGGAATAATGTACCATGGGTTGGCTTTGGTTGCCGTCGCTTTGATGGCTTTTTCGTAGGCATCTTGATAATCATCCCAATATGTCCGTTCCTTCATATCTGATTCGGAGAACTTCCAGTTTTTTTCTGGCAACTCGATTCTACGTAAGAAGCGATTTTTTTGTTCTTTTTTGGAGACATGCAAGAAAAATTTTAACACGACAAATCCTTCACGCGCTAAATAGGACTCGAACTGCTTAATTGATTTGTAACGATGGGTGTAAAATTTTTCAGTAATATCTTCTAATGAATCAACCCCAGGTAGACGTTCCTGCAACAAAATTTCCGGATGTACGCGAGTAATCAAGACATCTTCATAATATGAACGATTAAATATGCCGATGTCACCTCTTCTTGGCACTGCTCGGTGGACACGCCACATGAAATCATGGTCCAATTCCAATGTTGAAGGTTGTTTGAAACTAGTCACAACACAACCTTGTGGATTGACTCCACTCATGACGTGCTGAATCATACTGTCTTTGCCAGCTGCATCCATCGCTTGGAAGATAATTAACACACCTTTTCGATCTTGTGCATAGAGCTTTTCTTGGTGGTCTTTTAAATCTTTGATATTTTTTTCAATTTCCTCTTTGATTTCTTCTTTTGATAGCTTTAACTCACTGGCCGTTTTGTATTCAGATAGTTGAAAATCTTTTGCTTTGGTCACTTGATATTTTTTTGTCTTAGCCATACGCTCACCATCCTTTCTTCTATTAGACAGCGTTTTCGTTTATTCAGCAAGTCAAACGCTTATTTGCTATTTTTCAGCTTGTTATTTGGATTGACACAGCTACCCGATCATTTCAGATCGTTCTAAAAAAAGAGTGTGACAACTGCTCGTCGCACTCCCTTAGATTCCAAAGTCACCCCATTGGCAATACTATGGATCCCATTCGTACGGGTCAATTACTCAAAGACGTTCGCAGCTCGCGCAAAGTCGGCAATAATATCATCAGCGGACTCAATTCCCACTGACACACGCAACAAATCAGGTGTTAAACCGTATGATTCGCGTAATTCTTTCGGAATATCTGCATGAGTTTGTGTCGTTGGGTACGTAATTAGCGTTTCTACTCCTCCTAGACTTTCGGCAAAAGTCACCAATTCAAACGCCTCTAAAAACGTGCCTACTTTTGATTCATCCACGACACGAAGACTAACCATCGCTCCTTTGCCAGGATAGATGACTTCTTTGATGCCTGAAAGTTGCTTCAAGGCAGCCACGATTGCTTGAGCATTGGCTTGTTGCTTTTCAAAGCGCAATGGGAACGTTTTTAGACTACGGATGAACAACCAACAGTCAAAGCTACTTAAAGATGGCCCAATTGTATTGGATAGAAAGACTAAGCGTTCGCCTAATTCTTTGCTTTTCGCAACAACCACCCCTGCTAGGATATCGTTGTGGCCAGTTAAGTATTTGGTCGCTGAATGAATCACTAAGTCTGCCCCTTCATCCAATGGTTTTTGAATCAGCGGAGTAAAGAACGTATTGTCGACAATCAATAACGCTTGGTTTTGATGTGCCAAGTCAGCAACTGCTCGGATATCCGTCTCAGCCATAAGTGGATTGGTCGGTGTTTCCAAAAACACTGCTGTAACTTCTGGCGAAAGCTGCTCTGTTAACTCCTCTAATGAAGAAAAATAACCAAAAGAAGCAATCCCGCGTTGATCTAATTCTTGAAAATAGCGGTAACTACCACCGTATAAATCACGCGAAACCAAAAAGCGACTACCATTATCAAATAGATCAAAAACCAAAGCAATCGCACTCATCCCTGAGCTTGTGACAATTGCTTGGGCGCCATTTTCCAGTACTGCCAAGCCTTCTTCTAAAATATCGCGCGTAGGATTTTTGGTACGTGTGTAGTCATACCCTGTACTTTGCCCTAGTCCTGGATGAGCAAAGGTAGTCGATAAATAAATTGGTGCACTGACAGCTCCTGTTTGCTTATCAGAGCGATTGCCAAGTTGTGCTAAATACGTGTCAAGATTGCGTGTCATTTTTCCGTCTCCTTTATTGCTTTGCAGCGAGTATGAATTGCTTTAATGCCTGTTTGATAATATCAGGTGTGGTTGCCAAATTGATTCGGATGTAATGCTTGTAAGCTGGCGAAAACCATTCCCCATAATCAATGGCTAACTTGGCCTTTTCTTGTATGAACTCTTTCACCGATTCTCCTGCTAGGACAGACTCAATATTTAGCCAAGCTAGATAGGTACCTTGTAGCGGGCTAATCGTGATTTCAGGTAACGCTTCTTGTAAAGTTGATTTGATGAATAAGTAATTTTCTTCGATGACTTGCAGAAAGGCTTGATGCCACTCATCACTACTTTGGTAAGCAGTTTTTGCTGCGACTTGTCCCAAGACACTGATTTCTGTTTGTCGATGCTGCTTTGCCCACTTTTGAAACTGGGTCCGTACCACCTCATCTGGAATCCAAATATGCGAGTGCAACAAGCCCGCAAAATTAAAGGTTTTTGATGGGGAGTTGCAGACAATCAGATTACGAAAGCCCACTTCTTTAGCGACGGTCAAAGCGGAGACAAACGTATGATTGTGTACGACTAAGTCTGAATGAATTTCATCTGACAACAAGCGCACATTGTATGTTTGACATAGACGTAAGACCGCTTGTAACTCATCTTTGGTCCAAACACGGCCAATTGGATTATGCGGTGAACACAAAATAAACAACTGAATATTTTGCGTCTTAAACAGCTCTTCCATTTTCACTAGATCCATCGTATAGTCCTCATCATCGTTTAACAAAGGTGCTTCTACTAACCGACGATTTTGGTCTTTAACGCTATTGAAAAACGGATAGTACACAGGTGTCTGGATCATAACACCGTCTGCTTCATTAGTGAAACAGGCAATCAAATCATAAAGCGATTGAACCACCCCAGTTGAAAAGATGAGCCATTCTGCTTTGACTTGCGTACCCTCATGGCGGTCTTGCCACCCTTGATAGCTAGCGACATAGTCAGCTGAACGAATAGAGTATCCATACGCGCCTTCATCCACACGCTTCACCAGTGCGTCTTTGACTACTTGATCAGTCGAAAAATCAGCATCCGCTACCCATAATGGCAATAACTCCTCGGAGCCAAAGCGTTCCTTTAAGGCATCCCACTTTAATGAATCTGTTCCTTTTCTAGTAATTGCATACTTGTCAATAAATGTCTTTGTGTCCAAATCGCTCACTCCTATTCTTCCAATTGATACTCATCTGGATGATGAAATTCCGCTTGACCGACTTGAGTTAAATCAAACGGTGTCCGTTGATACACATCATTTACCCAATTCATGAAGAGCAAGGATGCATTTGAACGCCAAGTGTTCGGAATCGTTTCATTGTGTTGGTCATCTTCTTGATAATAATACTGCGGCTTTTCTGTTGCGACACCTGTTTGTTGATCACGCAAATACTCTTCTTCCAATGTCTTTGTATCATATTCAAAATGCCCGAGCAAAAAGATATTTTTTCGGTTGTTAGATACTAAGATGCTCGGGCCAGTCTCTGCACTTTTTGCCAAAACAGTCAACGGTGTGTTGGGTATTTGTTCCTCACAAATGCCGGTATATCGAGATTGGGGGGAAGCAAAAGGATTCGAAAAGCCTCTTAGCAGTGGATGAGCATGTAGTATAGTTTGCGAAAACACACCAAATAATTTTTTCTCATACAATGTTTTTTCAATACCGTAATGATGAAACAACCCCGCCTGCGCTCCCCAACAAATGTGTAAGATTGACGTGCAATGCGTCTGGCTCCAGCTCATGATTTCGACCAACTCTGACCAATAATCAACGTCCTCAAAAGGCTTTTGTTCCACTGGCGCACCGGTAATGATCAACCCATCTAAATTTTCTTTCATCATCTCTTTCGGTGTCCGATAAAATCTTTTCAGATGATTCTCACTCGTATTTTTACTTTTATGATTCGCCATGCGTACCAAGCGAATATCCAATTGCAACGGGCTCATTGAAAGCAGTCGTAATAACTGGGTCTCCGTTTGAATTTTTTTTGGCATTAAATTAACAATGCCGATTTTTAGCGGCCGAATATCTTGTCTTTGTGCACTTTGATCACTTAGCGCAAAGATGGATTCCTTTTTTAATATTTCAGCAGCTGGTAAATCTCGAGCGATGATGATTGGCATAGCTGGCTCCCTTCCTATAAATACAAAAAAGCCCCTTTACCGTCAAACGATAAAGGGACGTCAAATACGTGATACCACCCTAGTTCGTATTACTCTCACAAGCAATACCTCACTTAGTATTAAATACTGAGTCATTTAACGGTAACTAGCCGTCTGCAACGCGTGAACGATGCAAATACTCAGAGTTCATCTTCATTTCTTACTATCTGTCTCCATTTCCACCATCAGGAGTCTCTTGAACAAGCAAGTAAATTACTCTTCTCATCACAGTACTTCTCATATTATTTTCATCATTCTATAATGAATAGACGCCATTTGTCAAATCCAACCAAATTTTTTACACGCATAATAAATGCCGTCATCGGTATTCGCCTTCGTGACAAAGCTCGCTTGTTCCTTTAATTCTGGCACGGCATTGCCCATCGCGATACTTGTCCACCGCTTGTCAAACATCACTAAATCATTCACATCATCGCCAAAGACCACGACGTCTTCGATTGGCGCTTGAAGTTGCTTCATCATATGAAGAATGCCGACATTTTTATCATCAAATTGATACATTAAGTAATCTGGCACATAGTATAAATTGGCTAAGGTATCTTGGGATGGTAACTTTTCGTGACCGTGCTTTGGCAGAGCGAAATACATTTTATAAATTGCGTCGACTTCATCAATATCTAGAGTCGGATTAATCACGTAATTCGTCGGTTCTTTACGTTCTCCGACTTGCTCACGAAATAAATCATTCGGCGCGTATACGTCAATCGAATCATCCAATGCTAAAAGCGAACCAACGCCCG
This sequence comes from Enterococcus italicus, assembly GCF_023743875.1. Taxonomy (NCBI): domain Bacteria; kingdom Bacillati; phylum Bacillota; class Bacilli; order Lactobacillales; family Enterococcaceae; genus Enterococcus; species Enterococcus italicus. The sequence goes on along the minus strand of NZ_JAMRVB010000001.1, from coordinate 252,852 downwards.
CTTCTTGTGCTTCCTTGTAGATTTGCTTCGCCTTAGCCAGATCAAGCGAACGATTTTCACGTAAGATTCGATCGATAACGATTGCTCCTCCACCGGCACACACCATATTATCAATGCCGAGTGTTTCCATCAAAGGGACAGCCTTATAATGGGCCCGACCAGTCGCTATCGCCACAAAATGTCCTCGAGCCTGCAACTCTGTTAATGCAAGTTGTGCACTTGGGACGATTTGATTGGTGGTGCGGTCTGTCAACGTTCCATCAATATCAAAAAAGAAATATTTTTTCTCCATCAACAACGCTCCATTCTTGTATGCCTTTATTTTAGGCAGAATAGACTTTCTTTGTAAAGTACTTCAAGAAAAATGGTGACAAAAGAGTACTTACAATAATCACAATCACCATTGGACCAAACAATTCATGCGGAACAATCTTGGCTTTATCGCCCAGTTGTAAAATAATCAAAGCCATCTCACCTCTAGAAATCATCCCAGATCCTATCATCAACGACGAATTTGTGGAAAATCCGACCAGACGACTGCCTATAAACCCTCCTGCTAATTTACTAACTAAGGCTAACACTAGTAACACGATGATAAAGAGTCCTTGGCTTGCGAGTTGTTGAAAAGAAATCGTCAAACCAATACTGACAAAAAAGACTGGAATAAACAAACTATACCCAACAATTTCCACATTTTTAAAGACTTGTTCTTTAGCAGTCGTCTGCCCGATTGCGATTCCTGCAAAAAAAGCTCCAATCACAGAACTAAGCCCCACAAGATCTGCTAAAAATGCCATACCTAAACATAAGACTAACGAGGCAATCACAATCGAACCCGTCACAAACAATTTTTGACTAATCGCGATAACTTTTGGGGCCAACCAACGAATCGTAAAAAAGATAAAGCCAAAATACAAAACTTGCTCAAAAAAGAGCAGTGGCAAAGGAATCGATGATGTACCACCCTCTTGAAAATAAGGCAGACTCAAACTAAATAACACGACCACCAAAATATCATCTACGACAGATGCTCCTAAAATAGTCGCTCCTTCTTTTGTTTGCAATGCACGTAATTCTTTTAATACTTCCACCGAGATGCTCACCGACGTAGCAGCTAAGATCATCCCGGAGAAAAGGGCTACTTTGAACGAAAAGGCGAATGCCATCGTCCCCGCCGTCCCTAAAATTATTGGTAAAATAATTCCTAATATAGCCACTAGAAAAGCTGGCTTTGCGTATTTACGCAACAAAGCTAAATCACTTTCCACGCCAGCTAAAAACATTAAAAAGATGACGCCTAATTCTGAAAATTCATGAATCATTTCTGTCGATTGTAAAAGCTTTAAGCCTCCTGCCCCTAATAAAATTCCCACGAGCAATTGCCCGACAACGCCTGGGATTCCGATACGCTTTGCTCCATGTGAGACCAATGTCGTCGTGATCAAGATCAAACATAGCTGCCCAATAAATTCCATTTTTATTCCTTCTTTCTAATTAAATGAAGAAAGCATAGACTTCACGTGTGCTTCTCCCGCCCCTGAAGAAACGCACCTTGAAAGCTATGCTCAACCATTTTTTATTTATAATACTATTGTACCAAATTTTTGTGTCAATTACTTAGCCAAACCATCAAAAATTTGCTGACTGAACTCAGACAAGGAAACTTCAGTCGCTCCTGGAAGTAATCGAGCAAAGTCAAATGTCACTTTTTGTGAAGAGATAGCAGCTTCGATAGCTGCTTCAATCGCATCTGCCACCTCGGCCCACCCAAGATAACGAAAGAGCAATGCTCCAGATAGCAAGACGGAGCATGGATTGACCATGTTTTTACCCGCAAATTTAGGAGCTGTACCATGAGTCGCCTCAAAGATAGCATGCCCTGTCTGGTAGTTAATATTGGCTCCTGGTGAAATGCCGACCCCACCGACCGTCGCAGCCAAGGCATCGGAGATATAATCACCATTTAAATTCAAGGTCGCGACAATCTCATGATCTTCCGGACGTGCGATCAATTCCTCTAAGAAAATGTCGGCAATGCAGTCTTTCACGATGATTTTGCCAGCTTCTTTCGCTGCCACTATAGCTTGATTGGCAGCTTCTTCGCCTTTTTCAGTCTTAATTTGTTCGTAAGTCGTCCAAGTAAAGGTCTGCTCAGCAAACTCTTCATTCGCAACTTCATAGCCCCATTTTTTAAAGCCACCCTCAGTAAACTTCATGATATTGCCCTTATGCACAAGTGTAACCGTCTTGCGATGTTGCTGAATGGCGTAGTTGAAGGCCGAGCGGACCAAACGCTTTGTTCCTTCGACCGAGACTGGCTTGACACCGATAGCACTCGTTTGCGGGAAACGAATACTCGTCACTTGTAGGTTTTCTTGTAGAAACTCAATCAGTTCGTGCACTTGTTGACTGCCTGAAACAAACTCAATCCCTGCATAGATATCCTCAGTATTTTCTCGGAAAACGACCATATTTGTCCGCTCAGGATGCTTCATCGGTGAAGGCGTACCTTCAAAGTATCGGACCGGACGCACACACGCATACAAATCCAATTGCTGGCGCAGTGCCACATTTAACGAGCGAATCCCTCCTCCGATTGGCGTCGTCAATGGCCCTTTGATAGCAACTAAATACTCACGAATCGTCGCAAGTGTTTTCTCGGGCAACCATTCTCCCGTTTGTTGAAAAGCCTTCTCACCAGCAAAGACTTCCTGCCATTGAATCGCACGACTGTCCCCATATGCGACTTCGACCGCGCGATTAAATATCGCTTGCGCCTGTGTCCATATTTCTGGGCCAATGCCATCGCCACTAATAAACGGAATAATCGGAAAGTCAGGAACAACCAATTTCCCATCTTTCATCGTAATCTTTTGAAATGTCATGACAAACTCTCCCTTTATCTCAGGTTAATATTGAAGAAAGTATACACGGTTTCTTTTTCATTGTAAATTCATGTAATCAATTGTAATCTCATCATTTTCTCATAAAATTACCAAAAATAGCGATTCAATCGACTTTGACCCGATGAAAATTTCTTTTTGCGCCGCCCCTAGCACATCATTGCCATGTAATGAATACGAACATAAAATGAAGAGAGTATGACAAAACTCGTCAAACTCTCTTTAATATAGATAAACGTAAGTTCAAACTTACTACCCGCACGATCTAAAATTCCAAACTTTATCACTCAGAAACTCTACTTCTATCCGAAGCTTCATTCATCCTAGTTGATTAAAAATGGTTAGAAAGGCCTCTTTTTCCAAATTCGCGCCAAAGAGTGGACTACCCGGTTCTAACTTAACACCCTCTGCTAAGTACCCAATTGGCAACGCATCAAAGCCAAATGACTCAATCAGTTCTCTGACTCTCTCAAGTGCCCATTCATCATCACCGGCGTAAGCAATTGCCTTGCGCTTAGGCACACCCTTCGCTCTTGCTTCATCCGCTAGGTCGTGATACCCCATATGATTAAATGCTTTCACGACTTTGGCAGTTGGCAAAAGTTGTTGCACTTTTTCAGAGGAAGAGTCTGCCCCATTGGAAAAAGAATTCTCCTTGCCATCGACTTCCCACCAGTAATTCATCGCATCTATCACCAACTTATCAGCAAATGAGACGTTTTCTAGCTGCAACAAATTGCTAAATTTGCTCAGTGGCAAGGCTAAAATAAGCACATCATTTGCCGCAATCAGGCTCGCCGTATCAACTGCCTTTGCTCCTGGTGCCAAGACGTCAACAGTCAACGCTATCGCTTCGGGCGGTCTCGAGCTAGCAATCATTACGTCATAGCCAGCTTGTACTCCTAATTGTGCTAACGTCAAGCCCAGTTTTCCTGCACCAATGACTCCGATTTTTTTGTTACTCACGTTACTCACCTTCTGCCAATAATTCTTTCACTCTTGGAATTACAGCCCCACCGTATAATTCGATGGTCTTTAGGCGATCTGCTTGTCTTTGACCACCCGCACCGTAGACCAAATCAAAACGTTCGACACCCAATTTAGGCATCGTACGCGCAATTTTTTGGGCGACCGTCTCTGGATCACCGACATAATATGAACCTTCAGCAATTTCAAATTCAAAACGCTCTTTCGTCATTCTTGCCCAGCCACGATCCATACCCAGACGGTCCATGTATGTTTTTAAGTAGTCCCAAGCAATTTGATACGCCTTTTCATTGGTCTCTGCAATGACACCATGGGAATGCATGCCAACCGGTAAAACGGGGCGATTCATCTGCTTGGCCGCTCGTTGGTACAAATTAACATACGGTGCAAAACGCACAGCTTCTCCACCAATAATCGCCAACATCACAGGAAAACCGTAGCGAACCGCTCGTAAAATTGATTCTGGCGAGCCACCAACACCAACATACGTATCCAATTTACGATTATTTTCCATCTTTGGATAAATTGTCGTATCCTTCAGCGATTGTGTAAATTTGCCTTCCCAAGTCACAGGATCGCCTTTAATAATTTCGCTATACATCGCAATTTTTTCTTCAAATAATTCATCATAATCACGTAAATCATAGCCAAAAAGTGGGAAAGACTCCGTGAACGACCCGCGGCCAAGCATGACTTGCGCACGGCCATTTGATAGTGCATCTAATGTCGCAAAACGCTCATAGACACGGACTGGATCGTCTGAGCTAAGTACAGTCACACCCGTTCCTAATTTAATCCTTTTCGTTTTGGTCGCAAGTGCTCCTAAGACAACCTCAGGACTAGAAATAGAGAACTCTTCTCGATGATGCTCTCCTAGAGCTAATACATCGATTCCCAGTTGGTCAGCTAAAACTCCTTCTTCTATAATTGTTCGCAATGATTGTGCATAGCTATAGCGCTCATTTGTCTGATCGTCAAATGCTACATCGCCAAATGTATCTAATCCAAATTCATAGTTTTTCATATAATAATCCTCCTGAATCATTTCTAAAGATACTATACCAAGAAATCTGGATAATAACGATAAATATGCTTACATTTTGTAAGTATATAGTGAACCCTTCTCATTTCCCGAGAAATATGCATTGCAAATTTTCAGAAAAAGTCATAATCTTTAAGTAACACCTATACTAGGAGATGACAATATGTTAGAAAAAGAAGTCTATAAAAAATTATTCTCTGAATCCTTTTCTCTTCCCGTCCGCGTGAATTATTGGGATGGCACGACAGAAATGTATGGAGATACCACTAAAAAAAATCCAATCATCATTACATTTAATGAGAAAATACCACTAAATGCTCTTACCAAAAATGCCTCACTCGCTCTTGGAGAAGCCTATATGAATCAAACATTACTGATTGATGGCGATATCCAAGCACTCATAACCGACGCTTACCTTCACGCAACAAGCTTTCTGCGCTCAACTAACTACATTAAATGGCTACCAAAACTAGCAAAACACACCAAGAAAAATAACCTTCACGATATTCATATCCACTATGATTTAGGCAATGACTTTTACCAACTATGGCTCGATCCTACATTAACTTATTCTTGTGCCTACTTCCAAACACCTGAAGACACGCTCGAACAAGCTCAAATAAATAAAGTGCATCATATCTTAGACAAATTATTCATCCAACCCGGCGAAACGTTGCTTGATATTGGTTGTGGCTGGGGCACACTCATGCTTACTGCAGTAAAAGAGTATAATGTAAAAGCAACCGGCATTACCTTGAGCAAAAAGCAATATGAATATATTACACAGCGCATTCAAGAAGAAGGCCTACAAGATCGCTGTGAAGTGATTCTAGAAGATTATCGTGATGTGCGCGATGTATCTTACGACCACATTACCAGTGTCGGTATGTTTGAACACGTCGGAGCTGATAGCCTAGAAGAATACTTCGCTGTCATCAAACGACTACTCGCTCCAAAGGGAACAGCATTGATCCATGGTATCAGCCGGCAACAAGGCGGAGCAACAAATGCTTGGATTAATGAATACATTTTCCCTGGCGGCTATATTCCTGGTGTTGCTGAGCTTACACAGCACATGCAGACCAATGACCTCCAACTCATCGACCTAGAAAGCTTGCGCCGTGACTATCAGCTTACTTTGGAACACTGGACGAAAAATTTCCACCAAGTGAAAGAAGCAGTCTTAAAACAACAAGACGAACGCTTCTATCGTATGTGGGATTTGTATTTACAAGCCTGTGCCGCATCATTTGAATCAAGCAACATAGACGTCATTCAATACCTCTTGGTTCATCCAAGTAACAACACTATCCCCATGCATCGCAATTGTTAACAGAGGTTGTGACAAAAGCGCTTAGCTCCGAGCGATAAGCTCAGAAATTCCGAAAATTGATTTCCAAATTTTTGGGAATTTTTGACTTATTGTCCAAGGAGCTGCTTTTGGAACACCGTTTCAAGAGGTTGCGACAAAAGCGTTTAGCTCCAAGCGATAAGCTCAGAAATTCCGAAAATTGATTTTCAAATTTTTGGGACTTTTTGACTTATTGTCCAAGGAGCTGCTAAGAAAAAAACAGAAAATCCAGAAGTTAGCAAAATAACTTCTGGATTTTCTGGTCTTTATTTAGCTGGACACTTCTGTCTCAGCCTATTTTTAAATAATTGAAAATAGTAACAAAAACACTGCCAATAAGCCAAAATTAACCACTGAAAAATACGTAAAGAAGCGCCCTTTTTGATCGCCACTATAGACAGAAAAGACTTTATAGCCGATTAAGTTAGCAAGGGACGCGATAATCGTACCCATCCCGCCAATATTCGTGCCCAGGACCATCGCCCGTCCATGGTCGGTAAATGGTGCTAATAAAAGTGCCGCGGGAACATTACTAATTATCTGACTCACACCAGCTGATACCCAAAGTGTCATACTAGCATTTTGTACACTTTGGCGTAGAAACTGCGCTAGTTCTTCATTTTCCGCTAAATTCCCGACAATGAAAAAGAAACAGATAAACGTCCCTAATAGTAGATAATCCACCTTCTTGATAACTTTAGGGAACGAAACCAAAACCAACCCCACTGCCAAGCCAACCCACCACCAACTCGTCAAGAGATTCGTCACATAGGCCAGCATCATAAGTAGCGAAAACCAAGGACTAATTTTCCATGAAATGTTCGCTTGTTTCTTTTCTTGTTCGATGTGAAAGGACTGATTCGGTACGAGCATTGTCAGACTGAGTAAACTAAAGAGTGCTACTAAGAAAAATGGCAAGACCCATCCAAAAAATGTCAGCAACTCTAGCTGATAATAGGAAAACAAATAAATATTTTGCGGATTCCCCGTTGGAAAGACACTACTTCCTAAATTAGCCGCTAAAATAAGCAAGACCGTCCCAAAGACTAATTCTTTTTTCGTCAACGCTTGATTGGCGATTAGCAAAAAGACGGGCAACAACGTCAAAATTGCCACATCATTTGTTAAAAACATCGATGCCACAAAAGCCAACCCTACTAATGCCTGTACCAACTGTCGCTTCGTCGCAGTGATGGCTGTCAGTCGGTCGGCTAACCAATTCAAGACACCCATACTCTTTAATGCCTCAATGACGACCATCAAGCCAAATAACGCCAATATCACTTTACTATCAATAAACCCCACATCAAATCGCCCAAAAAGGCAGCTCACCACAGCACCTATCAAAGAAATCGTAAAGGTCGGATCTTTCGTCAAAAAGATCTTTAATTTCTCACCCACCACTTGTCACAACACTTTCTATTAAGAGTGTCTTTAAGTATAGCATTGTTTGTAGCGTATGAGGAACGGTTCATATTTCTCTCAGACCGTTATAAAAAACGCCTTCAATCTGAAGAAAGTACAAAGGTTTTCGGTTCGTTCATGCAAGAATACCTCACTTACGCTATGCTTAAAGTATCGGTGCTTTTTTCCTTTTATAAAAGCCCAAAATGAAGTCTTACTATTCATGTATATAAGAAAGGAACGTGACACATGCATTTATTAAAAAGATGGGCTCCTTTTGTCTCTCTTGCCATTATTTCGTTTTTTCTTGTTCTTCCACAAATTCTGACAAAAAATAGTATTATCGGTGCAGATTATATCTTTCACTACAATCGTTTTTACGATGCTGCAATGCAAATCAAAGAGGGCAACTTCGAGTATTTTCTTTCATTTTATGGCTTTCAATCCTCTGGAAGAATTGTCAATGCCCTCTATGGTCCGTTGATGGCCTATCTACAAGGTGGCCTTGTCCTACTCGCTGGGACTTGGTTTCGGTACCAAGTCTTATCGAATTTTGTGATGTATCTTTTGTCTGGCAGTACTTTTTATTACCTGCTGCGTCGCCACGGTCGTTGTCAAGGTGTTTCACTAGTAATGGGCATTGTCTATATGACAAGCTACTGCACCCTTTATTGGGTCTTTAGACAATCTTTTACTAGCTGGGGAGCCGCACTTTTCCCATTGACCTTACTACCATTAAAAGACTTCATCGAAAAGAAAGAAGTCCATCCAGTGCAACTAGCTGTTGTCCTCGCTCTCATGGTACAGACGCATCTTTTCTCAAGTCTGCTTGTCATAGTGATTTACTTTCTCGCCTTTTGTTTTGTCGTGACGACCGGTGTGACTCGCACTTTCTTTGCCCAACTAACTAAAGCAGTCGGTCTATTCGTTCTACTGACAGCCAATATTTGGGGCTCGTTTCTCTCTGTGTATCTAGGAGATACACTACAGTCACCATTTATTAACGATCAGATGGCCGCCTATTCAATTGATCAACTAGGGAAAAACTGGGTACTCTACCCGCGCTTTTTATTGGTCATTCTTTTTGCCTATTGCTTGTTGTATGCCGTTCGACTGAAGCATCTTTCTACTTATTCTCACGTAATATTTTGGTTATCGGTGTTCTTTGGCCTACTGTCGACCTCCCTGTTACCATGGAACAATTGGGTTCTTGAGCGCGTGCCTTTTGTGACAATCATTCAGTTTCCCTTCCGCTTTAGTGTGCCCTTTATCGTGTTAGGTCTATATGGCTTTTCTGGGCAAATCGAACAACTCCAATGGTACTCAAAAAAATGGCTGCTTGTCGCCATGCCGTTTTGTTTGTTCTCATTTGGTCAGGCTATCCAGGAAACGACTGCCAAGCTCGCTGAATGGGATCACCTTTCAGAGTCGAAGTTTGTCCGTAAGCATACCTATCTGCTCACTGATAACACATCAGAGGTCAAAGAAAGCTTCCACGATCGCAATTTAGCGACCCTTCTGACTCTCGTGCAAAAGTCCACGCCCGATTACTTACCGACTAATAAAGAGTTGACGGGTAATCGATACGATATCTATGCAAAAGAAGTCCTCTTTTCGACGACGAAATTTACCAAACGTGTCCGTTCCAATGGCGACATGACAGTCTATTGGCAAGCAGCTACTACAGGACCAGTCACCTTGCCACTGATTGCCTATCAACAGACTGAGTTAACGCTCAACGGCCAAGCAATCAAGCTAAATACAACGGAACAATCGGCCATCGGAGCCATCACTGTGACCCAACAAAAAGGGCAAAACAAACTAACCATTCGCTACCAAGAGTCCTGGGCTATGCGTCTGAGTCTATGGCTTACACTAGTCTCTTGGCCGACCGTCCCACTTTTAGTAGTAATACACCATCTACGACCAACTAAAAATAGTCAAGTGCCTTGATTGCGCACTTGACTATTTCATTAGTTTTTATTTAGTAATAAACGCAAGCCGTTAACAATGACGACCAAGGTACTACCTTCATGGACGATAACGCCAAACGTAATATTTGCCAAGCCCATAAAGTTCAAGACAATGAGCATCACGACAACAGCCATCGAGAAGACAATATTTTGCATCACGACTTTGTTCAATCGTTTTGAGACGCGGTGCGCTTCACTTAATTTGGCTAAGTCATTGTTCATGACCACCACATCTGCGACATCAATCGCCACATCTGTTCCATCACCCATCGCAACCCCGATATCAGCTTTGACCAAAGCTGGCGCATCATTGACTCCATCGCCGACCATGCCGACGACACCATATGTTCCTTTTTGTTGCACAATAATCGTTGATTTTTCTTCTGGTAAGACATTTGCGACAACTTCATCAACACCCAATGTTCGACCGACCGCTTCACCAGTCAGCTTAGCATCACCGGTAATCATTGTTGTACGGACATTTTGTGAACGGAAGTAAGCAATTACTTGTTTTGCTTGCTCATTAGGTACATCCATCAATGCAATCAGACCAATGACTTGTTGGTTGCATCCGATGTAGATGACTGTTTTCCCTTCGTTTGCTAAAGATTGTTGCTTTTGATGAATAGCATCGCTCACTCCTGTAAAGACAGATGGCTTACTGATTTGATACTGCTTGCCATCTACTGTCGCCTCTAAGCCTGTACCGACCACATTTTCGACCGTCAATTCTCGTACCGCCGCCACATCTTTTAAATATGTCACAATTGCTGTCGCAAGAGGATGATTGGATTGACGTTCCATATTGTAGACAAGCTCTTGGACAAATAGCTCGTCCGCCACATCAAATACATCAAAATCGGTAACTTTTGGTTTTCCTTCTGTTAAAGTACCTGTCTTATCGAACGCAATCGCTTTTAGATCTGCTAAATTAGCTAAAAACGCACCACCTTTGAATAAAACTCCTTTTTTCGCAAGATTGGAAATCCCAGATAGCGTTGCGGACACAGCACTCGCTGCCAAAGCACAAGGCGAAGCTGAAATCAAAAAGACTAAGCCACGGTAAAAACTATCCGACCATGACCACCCCAAAATGAATAGACCCGCTAAAATAATCAATGGCAACAACACCAAGACAATCGCCACATAGCGTGGCTCGAAGCGTTTGATTCTCGTCGCCGTTCGCGACAAGTTCGATTGTGATTGGTTCACTAATTGTAAAATCTTAGCAAAGACTGTGTCAGAGCTATCCTTTGTAACTTCGACGGTAATCACGCCCGTCCCATTAATCGTGCTGCCATAGACTTCATCGCCGACTGTCTTTTCTTTGGGCATGCTTTCCCCATTAATCGAGGATTCATCAATCGCTGTCGTACCACTAATAATCTTGCCATCAGTCGGTACTTGCGCACCATTCAAGACTTTCACTCGATCGCCAATCGTTAATTCAGAGACCGGCACTGTTTTTGTCGTGCCATCTGCTTGAATGAATTGTGCTTCAGTTGGGTTCATATTTAGTAAATTGGTAATTTCGCGACGGCTTTTTCCCTCTGCATACTCCTCTAAGAAATGCGCCCCAGCAAAAATCAAAATCAATAGTGCGGCTTCTTCAAAACTACCAATTACCATCGCACCTACAGCAGCTAAGGTCATTAATAAGTGAATATTAGGTACAAACTTTTTAGCAGTCACAGAATCTCTATACGTATCACCAAATCCTTCCCCCATCACATGGTAGCCAGAAAAGACCACGGCTAGGAAAAAGAGTCCATTGGCCAAAAGTAAAAAGGAACTATGAAGAAATAATGCTACTACAAACAATGCTAGACCAATAAAATACAAAACAACGGGCGATTGTCCATGATTGTGTTCATGTGTATGTTCATGCGTATGGTTATGTTCCTGGCCCTCTTCATAGGTATGATCGTGGCTATGTTCATGACCCTTTTGACAATTTTTATGATTCTCCAAGATAGCTTTCCTCCAAAACAAATGTTCAATTAATCATATGTTGATTCATTCATATTATAATTCAGACATATGTTTTTGTAAAGAAAAAAAAGCATCGAATGAGAAAAACTCATTCGACACTTTGGCATTCGTTTTTTAAGGGCTCTATACTTTTTGATGTTGGTGGATGACACCAGCATCTTTTTTATTTTTTCGTTTGTCAAATTAAGTTAGACAAATCATCTTTTGTGACGTAACTCAAAAATACTTCCATTGGTGTCCGATAGTGTAATGATTTTCTAGGAATATGATTTCGTTTCGATGCCACCGATTGGATAAAGGTTTCAGATACACCATTAAAATCCATAGCTTTATACAAACCATCTTTACGTAATAAGCCATTTGAATGTTCATTCAATCCTCGTTGAGAAGGTGTTCCTGGATCCGCAAAATAAATTGAAATATCGTTGGTATTACTAATCTTTTTCCAATTTGAGAATTCTTTTCCACAATCAAATGTGATGGATTTAAATAAGTTTTTTGGGACACAACGAAACCATTGATTCAGCCTATTTTCAATGTCTTTAGCCTGTCTGCCTTCGGGTTTCAAGGTAATAATGACTTTAGATAGC
>NZ_JAMRVB010000001.1:234217-240510 GCF_023743875.1 Enterococcus italicus | reverse complement strand
TTTTTAAGGTAATGCTAGTGTGTTTTTTCAGCAATGACTTCGATTTCAACTAGTGCGCCTAATGGTAAATCTTTCACTGCAAAGGCACTTCTCGCTGGATAAGGCTCTTCAAAGAACGTCGCATACACCGCATTCACTGCCTGAAAATCATCAATATTTGCTAACAAGACAGTCGCCTTCACTACGTTCGCTAATGTTAGGCCATCTTCTTCAAGAACTGCTGCCACATTTTTTAATGAAAATGTCGCTTGATTTTCAACACCATCGACTAAAGCCCCTGTCTCAGGATCAATTCCTAACTGCCCCGATACAAAAACAAGTTCACTGGTTCTTCTAGACCGTGAATATGGTCCTACTGGTTTTACTTTCTTTTCACTCATTGCCATTCCTCCTAATGTTGCAGCTTTTCATTAGTTTAAACCATGCCTGAAAAAAAATACAGTCCAAACGTGTTAATCGATAATAAAAATACCAAAGAAGCATTTGGCCCCTCTTATACGGGGTGGGTTCCGATTAACGCAAGGACTTACCTATGTTGTTTGCTACCGAAGTTCTCGTCCCCTCTTATACGGGGTGGGTTCCGATTTTAGATAGCTTTGAAAATACTATCATATCAGAGTAAACAGATAGTTTTCCATGTCCGCAAACAGGACAAATGACTTAGTATGTACTGCTAGTTTGTCCTGCTTACGGACAACATTATTCTAGAAAATATTTTCCCATTCCTAAACTTGTTTTTACTCCAATGCCTGTCCACTGCCCAAATGTCAGTAAAAAATACGATAATTGCTTAACAGGTAATGGGCCATTCAGTTGGACTGTAAAATTCCCTTGAAAGGATGGAATCTTAATTCCCTCTAGGTGAAATTTCGTGCTTCTTAGCTGATAATTTACGATTTTTGTTTTGCTAACCAAATATTCTAAAGTATCACCATCAAATAAGCGATACTCTGGAAAAAAAGTATCCGTATTTCGCATGATACTACGAAAAATTTTTTTCAGATCAGGAAAAATATCGTATTGCCCATTAGATTTAAAACTTGTTGGAGATTGAATATTCAGTCTAACATAACGTGGAACTTCTTGCATTGAAAAATATTTCTTTACTAATTCTTCTATCGCTAATTGTTGTATCTCGATTTTTTCTATCGTGATTTCTTTCTGGTTATAATGCAAACGAAATGATTTTCTAAGCGTTAATGTCTGTTCAATTTGGTTAAAAAGAATATCATTAAAAACAACAATCTCCCATTGAACTTTCTTATCATTTAACAACAGTCTTTGTTTTAAAGGACTGTAAGTTGAATATTGATGAAGAAAAGAGACTGTTTCTTCCGGTAGCCACTCCATCAAGCAACCATGCAATAAACTTCCTATATTAGCAGTTTTGATTTCATCAGGGAGTCCAATATTGACTAAAATTTTTGAAATCATAGTAGCTCCTTAATTGATTGATTAAATTGTTTTAAATAGTGAAAGTCATTCTCTTGAACTTCTGGAAAAACAGCCAACAACATCGTTCTTACAGCTGTAACAGCATTGGTAATTTTGCGTCCATTTTTATCACGATCAAGATTTAAGGAATCCAAATTGTGAGCCACTTTGTTTCGTAAATTATTAATTTCATTTACTTTATTCATCTCATTTGTCATTTCATTGGATGCTTCTAAGAGCTGTAAAAAATCCCGATAGGCAGGAAAGCCAAGAATTCTATCAAGTGAATCTACTGTCATTTTTTTATTTGTTTTCTTATTTCTAGAATCCATTAAAGCCAGATATGATTCTGTCAACTCTTGAGAATAGGAAACATTAAAATATGGTTTATCCTCTTTATAAATAATTAGATAAGGATAATTTTTTTGAATGTATTGCTCAACAATATATTCGGCGATTGATTTGACACGAATTAACGTCTCCGCTATGTCGCCTCTTTGATGCCGCATTTCTAATAAAATCGTATGCAATAAAGCTTTCTGCAATTTTTCATTTCTGGGATACTGTTTGATAAGGTACGAAAATACTCGATGCATTTTGATATCATCAATTAGCTCTTTTAATTTTTTTCGTATCTCTTTACCATTTCTAAACGATTTTTGTGAAGCGACAAGCTGTAACGCTGCTTCATAATCATAGTTGTCCAATAAACTTTTAATTTGATTACGTACAATCGCTTCTCTAAAGCTTAAAATAGCAATTTTATGACAACGAGAAGGCTGTTGTGATTCTTCTTCGTTAACAATCTCTAAATCGACTTCCTGACAATCTGCTTGAGCATACTTGGTTTTTGCGTTACTTGTTTTTAATGGCGTAGAAACTTGAATGCATCTCATCTTATCTGGATAGGTCACATACTCCAAACACAAAGTTGTCTCCATCTGTGGTGTACCACTAGTCACATTTAGAAAAATTTCTGCATTGGGATATTTTCTTTTTTCTTCCACTAAATATTGATGGAATAAATCTTTATACGCATCAAAATCATTTTCAACTTCAATCGTATCGCATTTAATTTCTATTTGACAATTTTCATTGATTGATTGAATAATTTTCACCCAATCGAACGCTTGCTGACCTGAAAAATGTTGATTCCCTTGCCAGATACTTTCGGTAAAAAACAGTACCACGCGATCGGGTTGATAATGCCGAACAATATGCAACATGGCACCATCCCGATCGTTTCTCCAAGGATCGGTATTTCCAATTGGACTAAAGAGTATTTTCATTTATGCTTCTCCTATCGGTTGAAACTCTAGAAGGCAGACACCTTGCTGATACCATTTGTTTGTCGAATCATTTACGGTTCCTTTTAGCACCATTGGTACATTTTTAGGAACAGTCGCCATCTTCCCATAAACATTTCGAAACCGTCTTTGTAAAATTGCGAAAATGTCTTTTTGTGCTTGTTCTTTAGGTTTTTGTAAATAATGTGTCGTTTTAGAGGGAAAACCGGTCCCACCACCCAAAAAGAGAACCGTCGGGCGATGTTTAGCATGAAGAACTGATGGCAGACCGCCCCCTTTAATAAACGCTTTCCCTCCTGGAGTCGTCACCATTCCCACAAACCATTTATTCCAATACTGAAGATAGGCTTGTTGAATCTGTTTCTCTATTTTTTCAATAGTCCAGTCATCACTGTTAATTTTCATTGTAAATTCAACAGTTGTTCCAACGTTTACACATTCTCGATATAAAGGCATAGGTTTTAATTCTTTGTTAATATCGATTTTTTGGTAAATTGCCAAATTTTTTGGATCAATTGGCAAAGAATCACTAATCGACAACGAGTGAAAAGCCTCTGCGGATTGATTTGCTCCTTCCAATACCGTTCGAAGAGCCCCCTTTAGTGAACTGCCAGGAATATAAAGATCCCCTCTTCCATCTCGAACGAAAAGATGCAAGTCATTCATTCCTTTGTCAACTTGTCTTCGATTCGTTGACGTTCGCGAGTAAGGATTATGATCCTTCATATCAATTTTCCCTTGGTTTACACGTTCTGTGTATAGCACAAAAGTCTTCCAGTCATTTGTGTCAATCTGCTCTTGTCTCAAAAATGTATATAGATCCGCTCTTTCTTTCGTTGTATTCAAATACTGTAAATAGGCCGTAAATTTACCCTTTTTATTTAAAAATTTTACCAAATTAGGTCCATCTACAATATGAGCAAGTGACTTTCTTCGATCATAGATATATTCTTGTTTTCTTATGATTTTTCCACTACCAATATGGACCGGCCCATATACTTTTAGCTTGACCTGATAAACTTTTTCAATCATATTTTTCCCTCCAACCAAAAAGCTTTGGCATAACGATAAACTGAATGACGTCCATTGTCTGATACATCAAAGATTTTTCCATTAAATTTTTGGTAGAAAGTTGAACCTGCTGAAAAGGCATAAAAATCTTTCTTTTTCACAAGTTGATCAGCGTAGGTCTTTGATTGTACAAAGCCTGTGCGTTTTTTTAATAGATAACGCGCATCTTCTAAACAATCGACTAGTTCTTCATCAGACGCCATCGCTGAGGATAGAAGAATCGCTATATTCCCTGTTTGCGAAAGAAGGGAGTCGAATTTACCACTGTCTTCGATAGTACAACGAAATTGACCATATCCCGCAGAACGTTTCCCCCCTATTCCTGAATATTGCAAGGCATGCATTAGTATCTCAAGTTGTCCAATCGTATCGGCATTTCCTTTTGCCAGAAAATACAACCCCGATTCTGGATAAAATGTAAAATTTCCCACTGAATATGGTTCACTTTAACCGTTGTGATCAACAGCTTGGAGCGATACCTTGGTCGATAGACTCGCTTTTCCCAGATTTAAAGATTCTGCTATTTTGCTTGCTTCGAGACTATCAATTTCTCCTCTTAAATACTCCGAGTAATTCTCCACGGGAATATAGGTTAGTTTTTTAAAGGCTTTGTACCCAGATTCATCCCCTTTTTTCCCTTCAATTCGAATCAATGGCTTGGGTAAAAAATAGGACGTTTTATTGTAAGGAAATAAGTCAGTTATCACTAAGTTATTTAGCAGATGAGATAATTCAAGTTGTTGTTGAAGGGCTTCAATAATCAGTGCACTGAACAATGTATCCGCAGCTATTGTGTGGTTCGAATCACTCAAGCGCTTCATTCCAAAGTGTACAGGTGATTTAAAAGTTAGTTTTACTAATTTGACTACCAATTGATTCACCTACTTTATACTTAAATTCGAGCTATCAAAATCACCTACTACGGTGTCAATCGAGTCAATAACAAAACGAATTCTTCCATTTCCTCTAGTACCACCACCGCCAAGATAATCATTTTCCAATAGGTGAATAGCAGTTTTAATGTTTTCAAAATCCGCCATTACTTCGTTTATATTTTCGACATTGTAAATAATATGAAAATCAAACGATGCTCCACGTGTCACTCGCTCAATTTGTCTAGGGTTGGCAACAGCAGTTAATCGGCTAATTGTATTTTCAAATTTTGTTTCTGTGTAGGCTAAATCTTTTTTATCAAATTCTTCTTGGCTTGCCTTTGAAAAGAAAGCATCTGAAATTTGTAAACGTGAGCTTTGAATTGCTCCTTTTTGGCTAGAACCAAAAAGACGTAGAATTTCTGGAGCATCTTGGTTATGCATTTTTTGTCCAGGGATTAACCCAATGTGTTTTGCTAATAAACTGCGCATTTTCCCTTTAATTGAACTACCTGGTATAATAGGCAAGCGTGAATAAGGATCACGTACTACCGGTGAATCAATTGCTCCAATCATGCTTGTCTCACCACCACCGCCAATATGTAAACCCGTCAAAACGTCAATCTTACCTACAATTCGAATTTTAGAATACATATTAATCTCCCATTCTATAAAATTTTGCATAAGCAACTAGTGCCTCGAAATACTTGCAATAATCCAAAAAAAATTTCTTTGTATTTTTCTTTAGAACAACATCTACTAACTTATCCACATATGTTTTTTCGATAAACGTTCGCACAGCTGGCTCTCTGCCCGATTCATAAGCAAACTTAACTTTTAGGTATTCTAATTCATCTCGAACATCTTCAGATAAGGTTGTATCATCTGAATTGTAAACCTTTGTATAGACGTGATTAATCAGCTCAAGTAAATTTCTCAATTTACTTGTAGTTAACCCATTAAAAAGAACGATTTCTTGTCTTCCCCGATTATCTTTGACACGTTTGTTTTCTTCGACAACTTTCCGAGCGAAATTCAAATCAATCATTTCACCAGTCTTCGTTTTTGCCAGTTCCATTAATCTGCCTCCCTTATCTGATAAACAAGATATTCTATTGCTGTTATTAGTTCCACTTTTTGTTGCTTATTCTGTGACCATGCAAAAATGGATTGTGTAAGCTCTTCGGATAACGAGCTTCTAGCCAATAAATAAGCTAACCGTGCAATATTTATTTGATCTTCATTTCTAAGAAGTTCCAACATTTTATAAAGGAAAGATTTCCCATGTTCCTGACTATTAGTCAGTGCTTCTTGAAGGGGTATCATTTTTTCTTTCAGTATCTGTTCTTCTAACTGTGACCAACCAAATACTTTTGAGTCATTCCACAAAGCTACTTGATTTTTTTCTCCACGTTTTGCAAGATCTTCCAACACTCCTGTTTCACTGGCCATTTTTGATATAGGGTATTTGACAGGATACATGCCAATACCTGCAGAAAAAGTTAACTTTCCAGCAAAAAAACGAGTAAATGCTTTTCTTAAAACCAGTGCTTTAGAAATAACATCATCCCAAGCCCCAATTAAAAACAGATCATCTCCACCTGAATAG
>NZ_JAMRVB010000001.1:180866-234117 GCF_023743875.1 Enterococcus italicus | reverse complement strand
TAGATAACAGAAATGCGTGCTCCTTTTAGGATATTGGAAAGCTCAAACTTGAAAAACATTGAGAGTTGTCTTGAAAGTGTTGCTGTTCTTGAAATCGAACGATATTGTTCAGGAATTCCCTTAATAAAAGTCGTTCCCAAATTATCAATATCTGCTCGCAATACGCCCAATCGAGGAATGCCCACTTCTCGATTCACATAACTAGCAATGCCTTGTTTTTTAGTTTCTGGATTCAGTGTAGAAAAATCATAATCGCACATCCATAAATTCGTGACCAGTTGTTTCCCCACAAAAGGCTGATTTTTACTGTAGATACGTGTTTCCTTATTCATTTTTATTTTTCTCTCTGCCCCATCTTGATTTTCGACGGACAGGTATCTATTTCTTGGTAAAGGAACCTTTCCCTCTGGAGAAACCACAAAGAAAGAATAATCGCGTAAATCATTGGAAATTGCAATAATCCCCTCACAGATTTTACAAAGCGAGTCCTCTGAAATATCAATATCGCTACGTAAACATTCTTTGCATTCTCGAGTACCAGCATGAATGGTTGAGTTAAATAGTTTTATTTCATTTAGCGAGTATTTGTGTGCTTTTTTATCTGACAATTTTCGACTGACAGTTTGCCACAAATCACTATACGTGTCATTCGAATTCATCAAGTCTTCACCGGTACATGCTTTATAAGCTATGGCCACACTCAAATCTGTTTTGAAAATCTTAATAAACCATTCTTTCATTTCCCCTTCGAAAGACGCTAATACGTTCCTTGCTCTTTCGGTATTCGGTAATAAAAGATAAGCATGTCCCCCACCTGTATATAAGAGATTCGCTCTCGAAAGTTCCAAATCTGAAAGAAGATCATCTACCAGAGATTCAAGCATGATTTCTAAATAAAAACTTCTTGAGCGTAAACTCTTTAATGCTTTTGAACCACTAATGTTATATATAAAATCTTGAATACCACTCATATCGAGACTGACAAGTAAAAAAACGTCCTCTTGATAAAATTGTTTTGTTTTTTCATACGGACTAAATAGTTCTTTTCGATAATTCACGCAATTCATTTCAGTCAGATAATCATAAATACATGAAGCAATCGCACAAGTAATTTTGGAATGGTCATATAAAGAGACGTCCATCACTTGATTCGTGTCTGTTGAACTTGGAATATAGCTCCATAAACTTTCCGTCCACTGGAGTAAGGAAGAAAAAGAATCTGGTCCAACTTTTAGCTTATTAGATAAATCATCTGTCATTTTATTTACTAAAGCAGCATATTGCGAGCTCGTGTATTCCTTCTTTGCATCTGTCGGATAACGAAAGACCTGCTCCTTCTCAAATGAATACGTATAATTGGCAAGGCCTTTGGTTTCACTGTTTACCACATTGAAAATACTTGCTAGTGGTGCTCGTTTATCAAAACGCTGTCTGTTCCCTTCCCCTTCATAATCTCCCTCGGAAGCTCTTCTGTCTGTTCCACTAGCTATATTATCGGCAATATAAGTAATATAGGCTACACTATCATCTAAAAGTGATGAACTTGCCAATTCTTTATAATGATGATAGCTTACGGAATCAACAATTCCTGACAATTGAAAAGGCTTAAATTTATTCAAAAACTGCGACCCAATCTTTGAATGCGTACCTTTAGCAAAATCAACCGAATTACTCCGATAAACGATTTTCCCAATGTCGTGTAACAAAGACCCATACATTAACTCTAACTTCTTATTCATTTCACCCTCCTAAATAATAGTAATGTAAAATGTACCGCTTTAACCATTCTTACTTTTTATAATACTAGAAACTTGGCTCTTCGAAAAGTTGTTCTTGCAACTTTTTCACCCAAAATCGTGATTTGTTGATCGTTCACTTCATCCGGCAACTCATACAATGTTATTTGCCCTTCTTCTGGTAAGCACTCCGATAAAGTTGCAATCACTTTTCGACGAGTATCCGTCTGTCGAATTTCTCTCTCATACAGACTAAATTGTTTCATAGTAAAGCCCAACTCAACTAAACGTTTTCTGTATTTTGTTGCATCTTTGCGGTTCTTGATAGTCGCCCTTGGTAAATCAAAGCATACCAATAACATCATCACCTACCCACCTCCACAAATTGAGGGACTGTTAATGCGGTCGCACTGTTCTGATCAATTGATTTTACGAAAGATTGCACTGCTTGATTAATGGCATCCGTCAGTTGAAACACTTTTCCTTGAATGATGCATGAATCAAAAAAAACTTGAAATAGTGCTTGTTTGTCAGTATGTTCGAAAGTCGTTTTTTCTGTCAAATAAAAATTTTCATACACACTTCGATCTACGAATGGTCGAAAAGGTTCAATAATGTCATCAGCTAAATTAAACGGATTTTCACTTGATTTATGATGGATGCCAAAGCTCTGTTCTACACCATACCTTGCCAGTTCTTTTTTGATCATTCCTCTAACAAGTGCATACCCATAATTTAAGCCACTATTTACAACATCATCATAGCGTCCGCGCCTAAAGTTTTCACCAAATAATGCAGTGAAGTAAATCTTAGCTGCCACCGCCTCTCTATTTGAACTGTCTCCTTCCTGCACAGAATTTGACAGAGACATAAGGTAATCTCTGCTCTTCTGGTTATCTGTTAATTGATCAATGCATTGGGCTTGATTATGAATTTTGGTCCTGATTATTTTCTTCCATAATCGTTTTTTTGTTCGATTCGATACAGATAATTGATGATTCACTCGCGTTAATCTTTGTCGATGTCCAAACTGATTCAGTAAAATAGCATCTGGTGAATGCTTGCCATCGCAAAAAAGCACACCTATCCCTCTAACCATACATTCAGTAATTAATTTGTTTGAAAAATAACTACTAGGATGATCAAAAATCAACCATTCCACATCATCAAGCGGGATGTATTTTTCCGTTTTGTCCATCACGTTTACGAATTTTATGGACTCCCCTTTTACGGTTAAAAAATACTTTCGTTCAACATAAATAATATCCTTCATTTTCTGTCATCTCCCTCTGGTTATTTTTTAAATCGCTTACATTTTCCCATTACAAACTCCTTCACATAAACAAAATCAATAAGTGTCCCCTCTTATACGGGGTGGGTTCCGATTGAATTAGCTGAAAAGCAAGAAAACTTATTATCAGCGTTCTCGTCCCCTCTTATACGGGGTGGGTTCCGATTCACATTTGCGTCAATATGTTTTATCTACGGGTAGTTCTCGTCCCCTCTTATACGGGGTGGGTTCCGATTAACAAAACATGGTGGAAGATATGTATATCAATACATTGTTCTCGTCCCCTCTTATACGGGGTGGGTTCCGATTAACAAATTACAAAAGCACAAGCATTGGAATTGGCACTGTTCTCGTCCCCTCTTATACGGGGTGGGTTCCGATTACACACGACAAGGACAAAGTTTTGATTTTGATGGGTTCTCGTCCCCTCTTATACGGGGTGGGTTCCGATTAAAAAAACAATAAAATTGAAAAGGATGATTAAAGTTCTCGTCCCCTCTTATACGGGGTGGGTTCCGATTAGTTTGATTCATCGGATGAATAGTAGTAGATGAAAAGTTCTCGTCCCCTCTTATACGGGGTGGGTTCCGATTCGGTATGGGCGCGTATGCCCCAGTCCCACAAATTAGTTCTCGTCCCCTCTTATACGGGGTGGGTTCCGATTGCTGATGAGTACATCATCACAGGTAATGCTTATCAAGTTCTCGTCCCCTCTTATACGGGGTGGGTTCCGATTCCATTCCTTTCGAAAAATTTAAAAAATGGCTTGAAAAGTTCTCGTCCCCTCTTATACGGGGTGGGTTCCGATTAAGCAGCAGCCACTATCATGCGCACCACCTTTTTGGGTTCTCGTCCCCTCTTATACGGGGTGGGTTCCGATTTTGACAATATATTGGATACATGGGTCTTCACTGTGTTCTCGTCCCCTCTTATACGGGGTGGGTTCCGATTATATCGTGATCTAAGTATTATTTTCTTTTTGATTTTATGTTCTCGTCCCCTCTTATACGGGGTGGGTTCCGATTATGCCCTTTTTCCAAATGTATCGATAGCGATAGTAGAGTTCTCGTCCCCTCTTATACGGGGTGGGTTCCGATTTACTCATACAAACAACTCCTTAATTAGTGCCAGCTAAGTTCTCGTCCCCTCTTATACGGGGTGGGTTCCGATTAATTTTTACATTTCCTTTTGTTTCACGGGCCGAACCAGTTCTCGTCCCCTCTTATACGGGGTGGGTTCCGATTGAAATTGACTTTCTTCTAATGATTGCACTGCTGCAAGTTCTCGTCCCCTCTTATACGGGGTGGGTTCCGATTAGCTATGATCCAGAGATTTCCGAATGGGGGAACCGTTCTCGTCCCCTCTTATACGGGGTGGGTTCCGATTAGATAGCCCTGAAAAGGCGATAATATCAGCGTCTACAGCTGGTTTTCCACGTCCACAAATAGGACAAACTGCTAGAATAGATTAGCTCATTTGTCCAATTTGCGGACAAACTGATAACTTTATTATACACAAAACAATAATTAAGGAAAACGATTATTTCACTATCCTCATACTGTCCAAGTACTCTTCTAAGTAGGCAATAAACTTCTTGCCTAAAAATGAGAATGTTGCTTGGTTTTTATAAATCAACACGAGCTGGTTATCTTCCTCATTTTCTAAAGGAATTAATTTAATGCCTTGCCTTTCGGGGTATTTCACGAGACCTGAACCGGAACCATAAGCATCTGTTTCATGTAAGATGCCGACCAAGGTGGCACGATCCGTGGTATGGATGACTTGTTCTGCATCAAAGAAGTCCAAGATATCCTCTGAAAATAAGGTGTAATGGTTGTCTTCTTGCGTAAATCGTACTTGCGGGAAGGGTTCTAAATCTTGGACGGTGACTGCTTTTTTACGGCTTAACGGATGGTGCTCACTTAAAAAGATATGGGTTTGAAAATCGCCCATGACTCGATAAGTCAAATTGCCGCCTTCTAGCAAACGTAACAACCCTCGCCGATTGCGATTGTTAAAATACATCACGCCAATCTCGCTGCGAAAATTTTCAACATCTTTGATCACATTCATAGTCGTATTTTCAAAAATTCGAAAATTGGTGTACTCAGGAAACTCTTTAATTAAGCGGCTCATCACTTCAGCAACAAAATCGTAATGTTGACTAGCAATGGAAAAATGATGTTCCCGCTGTTCTCTGGACAAAAAGCGATTTTCTAACAAACTAACCTGGGCCATAACTTGCTGCGAGTATTGCAAGAAATCTTTCCCGTCAGCCGTTAATTTGGCCCCGTGATTGGTTCGCTCAAATAACGATAGCCCAATTTCATTTTCCAATTCTTTAATCGCATGCGAGAGACTCGGTTGCGAGATGTATAATTTCTTGGCTGCTTCTCGAAAGCTACCATTGTTGGCAATTGCGATAACGTAACGCATTTGCTGGATGTTCATTGCTTCCCCTCCTAACCCTTTTCTACTATTATACTGTAACCCAACTAATTAATAACTTTTTTTGTGCAAGATTTTGCTAAGTATACCATCGTTAGAAAAGGCCTGTCTATCACCAACAGGCCCATTCCTTGCTTATTGAACTGCGGCAAAGGCTTCATCTAGCGCGGCAATCAAATCATCGACTCGCTCAATACCGATCGATAAGCGGATGGTATTTGGCTTAATCCCTTGCTCGGTCAGCTCTTCTTCTGTCAGCTGGGAGTGAGTCGTGCTAGCCGGATGAATCACGAGAGATTTCACATCGGCGACATTCGCTAATAAAGAAAAAATTGGCAAATAATCAATGAATGCTTGCGCTGTCTTGGCATCCCCTTTTAATTCAAATGTAAAAATTGATCCTGCTCCATTGGGGAAGTACTGCTGATACAAGTCATAACTGGTCTCTGTCGGTAACGATGGATGGTGTACGGCTTCGACCTGGGGATGGTTGGCTAAATACGACACGATTTTCAATGCATTGGCTACGTGGCGTTCCACCCGCAAGGACAATGTTTCTAGCCCTTGAAGAAATAAAAATGCATGGAATGGTGACAACGTCGCGCCCGTATCGCGTAGCAAAATCGCACGGATGTATGTCGCAAACGCGGCTGGTCCGGCTGCTTCAGCAAACGAAATGCCATGGTAGCTTGGATTGGGTTCAGATATCCATGGGTATTTGCCCGAAGCTTTCCAGTCAAATGTCCCACCGTCGATAATTACACCACCAATGGCTGTCCCGTGTCCGCCGATAAATTTGGTAGCGGAGTGAACCACGATATCAGCGCCGTACTCAATCGGACGAATCAAATACGGTGTAGCAAATGTCGAGTCAATGACTAGCGGAATCGCGTGCTGATGAGCAATTTTGGCGATGGCTGCGATATCCAAAATATTGGAATTTGGATTGCCTAAAGTTTCAATAAAGATTGCCTTGGTATTTTCTTGGATGGCTGCCTCAAATGCCCCCTCTTGGTAGGGATCGACAAAGGTCGTCGTGACCCCAGCCGCTAGTGGCAATGTATTGGCTAATAGGTTATACGTGCCGCCATAGATGGTTTCAGAAGCGACAATGTGCTCACCTGACTTAGCCAATGCCGCAATGGCGTAATGGACTGCCGCCGCACCAGACGCGACTGCTAGTGCTGCGACACCACCTTCTAATGCGGCAATCCGCTTTTCGAAAACTTCCTGTGTTGGATTCGTTAAGCGTCCGTAAATATTTCCCGCATCGCGTAGCCCAAAGCGATCGGCTGCGTGTTGGGAATCATGAAAGACATACGAGCTTGTCGCGTAGATGGGCACAGCTCGTGCATCCGTTGCCGGATCTGCTTGTTCTTGTCCAATATGCAATTGCTTTGTTTCAAAATGCCAGTTTTCTGATTGATGTTTGCTCATGTCTCATTCCTCCATTTATTCATCCTTATAAAAAAAGCCCTTCCAGATTCATTCTGAAAGGACGTCATCACGTGTTACCACCTTTTATTTATCAGCTACAAAGCTGACCTTACTAAGTATCAAAATACTCGGTGTCAATAACGGACACACCCGTTCATTTCTACTTCATTCGAAACGAAATGCTCCAAGACCATTTTCACTATGCGCCATCTACTCGCTCTCACCTACCCGAGTTCTCTTTAAGATCGTTGCTTAGGTACTTATCTCTTCATCGCAGCCTATGAAATTGTTGTCATCATAGCGAGAAATTCATCCAGAGTCAATCATTTGCCTGATTGCCTTTCACTATCACGACGGATAAAAAATGATAAAAAACTGCGATTATCTATTATTCACTCATTTTTAGGCTATTCTTTATTTCTATCACACCCAATCACTCACCCATCACGATTCTTCTCAATAGCATTTAGTTCCCTAAGAATACAAAATGGATTACACTGTAGCTAGATTTATCGAAGGAGGCATTATTATGGCAAAAGAGGTCATCTTACAAGCATTCGAATGGTATCTACCCAATGACGGATCCCATTGGCAACTACTCGCATCAAAAGCTGAAGAATTTTCTAAGCTTGGATTCACTGGTATTTGGTTACCACCTGCTTACAAAGGAGCAGCCGGTAAAGACGATGTCGGTTACGGTGTCTATGATTTATTTGATTTAGGTGAATTTGATCAAAAAGGGACCATTCCGACCAAGTATGGCTCAAAAGGCGAGTACCTTGCCGCAATCCACTCCTTGAAGGAAGCCGGTTTAGCTGTATATGCCGATATTGTCTTCAATCATATGCTTGGCGCTGACGAGGTGGAGAAGTTCCCCGCCGTGCAATACAATCAAGACAATCGAAAGGAAGAAGAAAGCCAAGAAGAAGAAATTGAAGCCTGGACAAAATTCACCTTCCCTGGTCGGAAGGGTACGTATGATGATTACGTATGGACATGGCAAAATTTTTCAGGCGTGGACTATGACGAGCGCACGAAAAGCCACGCTTTGTTTAATATTGGCGACAAAGGCTGGAACGAGGAAGTCGACGGCGAAAAAGGAAACTTTGATTACTTGATGGGCTGCGACTTAGATATGAATAATGCCGACACCATCAATCAATTAGAAAAATGGGGCTCTTGGTTTTATGAACAGACGGGTGTCGATGGCTTCCGACTTGATGCAGTCAAGCATATTGAGTTCTCTTATTATGTCGATTGGTTAATGAATCGTAATAAGCAAGCCGATCGTGAGCTCTTTGTCGTCGGTGAGTACTGGTCAGAAGAGACGGCAAAACTAGAAGAATACTTAAAATCTTCCGGCAATATGGTCAATCTCTTTGATGTCCCCTTGCATTTTCAATTTTACAATGCAGCGAACTCCAATGGCGAGTTTGACATGAGCACGCTTTTTGATAATACATTTGTCTTCAACCAACCCGATTTTGCGGTCACTTTTGTCGATAATCATGACACGCAAATTGGACAAAGTCTTGAATCTTGGGTCGATGGTTGGTTTAAACTACACGCTTATGCCTCTATTTTACTAAGACAAGAAGGAACACCGGTTGTTTTCTGGGGCGATTTATATGGGATTCCAAGCAAAGACGTCGCGCCTGTCGGTCAACCTTTGCATGATTTATTAGCCGTACGTCAACAACTTTTAGATGGCAAAGAAATTGACTCCATGGATGACCCGAATGTAATTGGTTGGGCTTGCATCAGTGAAGAAAGCCAAGAAGACGGCGGCTTTGTCGTCTTGATGACAAATGCCACCGGTGGCGAAAAAGAAATGACGCTCCACCCTCGTTATGGGAACAAAACCTTTGTTGATATTTTGCATAACAATGACGCAAAGATTACCTTAGATGAAACAGGCAAAGCAATTTTCCCTGTAAATGATGGGCAAGTCTCCGTCTATGTCCAAGAATCCTTTGCCGAAAAACTAGGTAATACGTCTGCTGAATAGAATTTCCTGATTTCTTTCAAAAAAAACTTGCATTTTGCCATCTATTTCGATAAAATTTTGATAATTTGGAAAACTTATCCAAAAGAAGGGATGGCATTATGACAAAGTATCAGAAAAAGGTCTTATTTTCTACATCTGCAGGAATTGCACTCGAGAACATGGATATTATGTTTTTAGCTTTTTCACTGTCTTCAATTATCACAACCTTTGGAATTAGTAGTACGTTGGCAGGCTTTATTTCGACGATTACGAATTTAGGGATGTTAGTTGGAGGCATTTTTTTCGGACTGATGGCTGATCGCTTTGGTCGCGTCAAAGTTTTTTCTTACACGGTATTACTTTTTTCGATTGCATCAGTATTGATGTACTTCGCATCAAATATTTACCTCGTTTATTTATTCCGCTTTATCGCAGGAATTGGTGCAGGCGGCGAATATGGCGCTTGTATGGCACTGCTTTCAGAAAGTATTTCTAAAAAGCATCTTGGCATCGCTACTTCGATTGCCGGAGTCGGCGCACAAGTCGGAGCTGCACTAGCAGCAATTTTGGCCTCATTCATTATTCCCACTCTGGGTTGGGAAATGCTTTATGTGATCGGCGTCTTACCGATCTTCATGGTGCTCTACATTCGTCGTGATCTAAAGGAACCAGAAGCCTTCCACGACAATCAAAAAGAACAAAAATCGAGTCGCTTGGCTGATTTATTTGCCACCAAGGAACTCGCCTTACAGACGTCTGGTCTTAGCATTATGGTGACGGTCCAAATCGCTGGCTACTTTGGTCTAATGAACTGGCTACCTTCCATTATGCAACAACGACTAAATCTTTCAGTATCAGGATCTTCTCTTTGGATGGTGTGTACAATTCTTGGCATGTCACTTGGTATGCTAACGTTTGGTACGATTATGGATAAGATTGGCCCACAAATCGCCTTTGCTATCTTTTTATTATTCTCTTCGGTGAGTGTCTATCTTTTGATTTTAGCAACCAACAAGTTCACCTTAGTTGCCGCAGCAATGATCGTTGGATACTTTATTAACGGCATGTACGGCGGCTATGGCGCAATCATAAGTAGTCTTTATCCGACAGCTATCCGAGCCACAGCAAATAACTTTATCATGAATTTAGGACGAGCAATCGGTGGGTTCTCTTCTATCTTGATTGGCTTTCTGATCGATCATTACTCACTGACAGCTGTGATGCTCTTTTTGACAATTATCTATTTGATTAGCTTATCAGTTGTCTTACTTTTACCTGGTATGAGACAGCTCCAAAAAGCAAAGACATCCACATTGGCTTAATTTCTCAATGAAAATCAATGCAAACCTTGTTACGGAATGTTTATTCTGTAACAAGGTTTTTCTTTCGTCCTTTTCACGCTACATAAACAAAAATAACTCGTTTTATGTAATTATTTTACTATATGTTGTAAATATTTTAGATTTTACCCCGATATCCATTGACAACAAAACACTTCATTCTTTAATATCATAGATAGTAAAAAAGAAACGAGGCGAATGATATGGTCACCATCAAAGAGATTGCAAACAAATCAGGTTTTTCACAAGCAACCGTCTCTCGTCTATTAAATGGCGATGAATCTCTTTCCATTGCCGAAGACACCCGCAAAGCAATCATCCGATCGGCTCTAAGCTTGGGCTATGATCGATCAAATATCAAGACTCCTATCGATAGAATTGGCCTGCTCTTTTGGATGAGCGAATCGGAAGAGTTACAAGATTTGTACTTCAAACAATTACGAGAATCACTTGAAAAATACGCCAAGCTGAGCAACATGGACTTGATTGCAATCAAAAAGACCACGAAACTAGCGGACTTACCTTCAGACATCAATGGCTTCATCGGCGTCGGCGGGTTCCGTTCTGATGAAATGCATGCGCTAAAAAAGAAATACAAACGAGGCGTCATTCTCGAAATCAATCCTGAGCCTGAGCTTTTCGATACTGTCCGACCTGATACTGATCGCAGTGTCGCGGTCGCAATCCAATCATTTTTAAACAAAGGCTACCAATCAATCGGATTCATCGGTGGCTCTCACTATCATCCTGACTTGCAAATTGAAGAAGAAGATAGTCGTGAACGCGTCTTTCGACAAGAACTCATAAGACGTGACCTGTATCAAGAGCACTACATGTTTACCGGTGGTCCCTTCTCTGTAGACAATGGCTATACGTTGGCTAAGCGGCTCATCGACAGCTGCAGAGAAGACTTACCAGAAGCAATTTTAGTGGCCTCTGATACACTCTCAGTCGGTGTCTTACAAGCATTTAATGAAGCTGCAATCAATATTCCTAATGATATTGAACTATTAAGTATCAATGACAACGACATTGCAAAATTTGTCTCACCACCATTGTCCACGTTCCGCATTGATGTCAATGAGATGGCCAAATCCGCTATCGATCTCCTCTTAGAGCAATTGGTTCATCCAAGAACCATTACCAAGACGGTCCTCATCGGAACAGAATTAGTGATTCGAAAAAGCTTTCAACCATAAAAAAATCGACATCCTAGGTTTGTGTTACCCGGGATGTCGATTCTTTTTATATTAATTTATTGTTCTTACATTTTTAACCATCTACCCTTGATTTTCTAGCTATTATCGTTTTCACCACTATAATGCCACAAATACTCAATAACAGAGAGCCAAGCAACACTAATTTCATACTTTCACGACTACCCGTTTTCGGCAAACTCTCTGCTTTTGGTTCATTTTTTTGATTACTAGTTCTTTCTACCACTTTCTCAGAGTCTTGTTTTTCATCTTCAATTGATTTTGTTGATTCCGTACCTGTATCTTCTTCACTTGGTGTCGTTTCTTCCGGTTCTGTTCCTTCTTCACTTGGTGTCTTTTCTTCCGGTTCTGTTCCTTTTTCACTTGGTGTCTTTTCTTCCGGTTCTGTTCCTTTTTCACTTGGTGTCGTTGGAACGGCCGATTGAATTAGGCGAATATCATCTATTGTACCCCAAGAACCCGCATCACCTTGAAGTTCAATTTCAATAGTCACATTTTTTGTCGTATCGCCAGTTAGTTCAAATTGGACGCTTGGTGTTTGCCAGTTTCTCCAACCATCTAGTGTAGCACCAGTTTCATATATATCGTCACCGACTCTTACACGCAACATTGCTTTCGGTTCGTTTCCTTTTAGTTCCCCTTGGATAGATCCTATTAATTGATATGTTCCTACTGCCAGATTCGAAATTACCTGACTTGCGACACTATGGATAGCTTGCTCACTATAAAAGTGTAAAGACCAAGTCCCCTCAGCCGGATCATCCCATGAGCGGATCATTCCAGTTGCAGTATCATTAGGATCTAAAAGGTTTTTTAGTTGCCAAGTAGCTAATTCTTGCTCAAAACCTCCATTTGTTACATAGTTTTTTGCGAGTATGGTGACAGTTGCTATGGCCTGTTGCTCATAACCTTGTATCGCTCCTTTCACTACGTAAGTACCCGGTTCATTCGCATTGATGTTTGCTAGATCATCTTTATTCCACACTACTGAAGCTTCCTGGCTACTGTTATCATTAAAGTTCACTTGTACCGTTTCGGGTAAAGATAAAGCGGAGCCTACCTCAATCGTTGGTTTAACTTCTGATACTGAAACGACTTTTCTCTCAGCCATAGAACCAGTCTTGATGTATTGGAAAATATTCGCACTTGCTAGTGGTTTTCCTGCAAAGTCAAAGAGTGCTTGATTATCAATCGCACTTCCTCCGTACCATTTACCTGCATCTGCACTATCATATTCTCCTGCAAATGGACTAGCCCATCCCGAACCATATGTTTCCCACTTTTCTTGATTTTCTGTTTTTTGATTCGGTGTTCCTACTGGTAGCCATGCTGGTTCCCAATAAAAGACACCTAATCCTTTCGTTCCGACATTTTGAACTGCCTGAAATACTTCTCTAACTGCAGTTGCTTGTCCTTGAATAGATACCGGATAATATAAAGTGGAGTCATCATTTTCTTGAATAGTATTTCCATGCCCATCCCCTTCCGCGAACGTATACGCGTAAGACGTCTCAGCTACCATCACTTCTTTGTCATACGTTGTTGCGTAATCAGTTAATACCGATTGTAAATTTTCGATTGTTCCATGCCAATAGGGATAATAAGAAGAAGCAAAAATATCATAATCTACATTATTCTCTTTCAATTTTTGACCAATACTGTGGTACCAATCTACTTTTTCTGGATTAGTGAAATGTAACGCAACTTTGATCAACGTATTTTGTTCTGCGCTTATTTTTCTAACTGCTTGGCTCCCTTTATTAAATAATTGACTCATTGCTTCCCAACTAGTTTCACCCGCTAAGCCATTATTCGTCTCGTTTCCTATTTGTACCATGCCAACATCAACACCCGCTGATAACAACCTTTGTATACTTTCATACGTATAATTGTAAAGCGCTTCCTTTTTTTGGTTCAACGAGAATGACTGCCAAGTTTTTGGCGCCTGTTGCTTTGCTGGATCTGCCCAAAAATCTGAATAATGGAAATCAATTAATACTTTCATGCCATTAGCTGTTGCTCTTTGTCCAAGCTCAATAGCAGTTGCAAGATCATTATTTCCACCACCATACCCCTGGCCAATTTGATTGTAGGGGTTATTCCAAAGACGAATACGCAGATAATTAACTCCTTTTTCGGCCAACGTTTGAATTGGATCTTGCGCTAGTCCTTCGTCATTATAAAATTTTACACCACTTTTTTCTAGGCTTACCAAACTAGACATATCAACGCCCTTAATCATATCTGCACGTAATGAGTCGATGGGTTTGATATAAAGTGAATCACTTGTATCATCTGCTCGAACCATTCCCATATGCCCCCCTAATGCTACCACTATACCAAAAAGCAAGACAAAAAAAGATCTTTTTTTCATTCCATTCCCTCCATTTTTATCAAAAAATACATAAAAAAAGACATCTAGATAGGCAGAATATCGTGAAACGAAACTGTCCACGATATTCTGTGTTAGTTAGATGTCTCCAGTTTTATTTCTCTATTTTCACTACTTTTACTTCATATGGTTTTAGTGTCATCTCCATGCTTGTTCCCTCTCCTGAGACCAAATCCATTCCGCTTTGTTTTACTTTAATTTGTTGCGGGTCTTCAGAAAAGTTCATCACAAATTGATAGCACACTTCTTCATCGGCACGTTCTTGGACCGATACGACCGGATTCCCTACTTCTACCCATTGATTTACTAGACCAACTTCATCCACCAATTGCTTATAAAAATGCTGCAAGAAAGCAAATTCAGTTCTTGGTGCCATAAAGATACCTTTCCCATCGCCATATTGATTTGTGGTAATTGCTGGTGTACCCGCATAGAAGTCTTCCTCATAAGTCCCAGTAACCTGTGCCCCTTTTGCTTCGATGATGGCACAGTAATCATTGATCGTAAATATCTGATTACCATAAGATAAGTGATTGTGGTCTTTAGGATAATACGTGTCCGTCTCTAACACATTGATTCCAAAGATTTCTTGTAGCTCCTCAGGCCATGCGCCTTGATAAACTAAATCATGTTCATCTACTACCCCTGTGATATAGCTACTAATCACCGTCCCGCCATTTTTTGTAAATTCCTGTAGGCGTCTCATAGTTTCTTTTGACATCATATACAACATTGGTACAATCAATAATTTGTATTTAGCTAAATCATTTTCTTTCGTAATCACATCTACCGGCACATCCAATTCCCACAAAGCGCGATAATGTTCTTGTAATGTTTGCGGGTATTGTTTGGTTTCTTTGCCATATCCTTGAGCATCTTCTAACGCCCAGTGATTTTCCCAATCAAATAAAATCGCGGCATCCGCTTGCTTATTTGTTCCTTTGACTGACGCAATTTGCTCCAACACTTGACCAACGCTCGTCACATCCTTGAAGACGCGATTAGCTGTCGAACAATCATGGTCAACGACTGCACCGTGGAATTTTTCGGATGATCCTCTTGATTTTCGCCATTGGAAGTACATCACGCTGTCTGAACCGTGCGCCACTAGCTGCAAGGAAGACAATAAGTGCATGCCAGGTCGTTTTGTTTTGTTGACATCGTGCCAGTTTACACCACTTGGCGTTGATTCCATAATTAAGAATGGCTGTTGCTTCATACCACGATACAAATCGTTGATAAAGCCCACTTTGCTCGCTAAGGTAGCCGTCGTATCCCAATCATTGTGCCAAGCTGGATAGCAGTCCCAACTCAAAACATCTACATGCTTGGCAAATTTGCTATAATCTAGCGCTTGGAACGGAATTAAATCATGGGTATCTGCCATAAAGTTTGTCGTAATGGGCACATCTGGTGACAAGCGGCGAAGGTCTGTTGTTTCATGCTCATAAAAATCAATTGTTTGATCTGTGACAAAACGGCGCCAATCAAGATTCAACCCATGGACACCGCCTTCCCCGATTGGAGAAGGTGATTCCACTTGTGACCAATTGGTATACGTATGGCTCCAAAACGGCGTCCACCATACTCTATTTAGTTCTTCTAATGTGCTATATTTCTTCTGTAACCACTCTCTAAATGCCTCTTGACATAAATCACAATGACATTCCCCTGAAAACTCATTTGAAATATGCCACATCAACAAGGCTGGATGATCGTGGTAACGCTCTGCTAATTTTCGGTTCATGATTTGGACTTTTTCACGATAAATAGGTGACGTGAAGCAATGGTTATGCCGTCCACCATGTAACATCTTGACACGATTGCTATCAGTCCGAAGCACCTCAGGATAGTTCTCTGATAGCCATGCTGGTCTTGCACCACTTGGCGTTGCCAAAATCACATTGCCACCAATGGCATAGATGTCATCCATAATTTTATCCAGCCATTCAAATTGAAATTTGCCTTCTTCTGGCTCAAGTGCACTCCAGGCAAAAATACCAACTGAAAATGTATTGGTATGCGACAGTCGCATAAATTCTAAGTCTTGTGCTAATATATCCGGGCGATCTAGCCATTGATCGGGATTATAGTCGCCACCATGTAACAATCTTTTTTCATTTCTATAACGGTTCATCGCTCTATCCTTTCGTACCTCCAGCAGTTAACCCAGAGACAAAGTGTTTTTGTAGTAATAAAAAGACAACGGCGATTGGAATACTGATGAGAATTGCTCCTGCTGCGAAGGTCGTGTAGCTAGCGCCCATCTTATCAGTCACAAGCTTGTATAATCCAATCGGTAAAGTGTAGTACTCAGCATTTCTCAATAATACCGATGACAATGCAAAATCACCTAAAGGTCCTGTGAAGCCATTCATCGCCACAACTGCTAACATTGGACGTGATAACGGCAAAATAATTTGTAAGAAAATCCGCGTGTTACTTGCGCCATCAATCTTGGCACTTTCATCAAGATCAATGGGAATG
This sequence comes from Enterococcus italicus, assembly GCF_023743875.1. NCBI lineage: Bacteria > Bacillati > Bacillota > Bacilli > Lactobacillales > Enterococcaceae > Enterococcus > Enterococcus italicus. Next base: position 217,782 of record NZ_JAMRVB010000001.1, on the reverse strand, counting down.
GAATCAAAATATCCTTTTAATAAATACGTATTCATCGGAATTTGACCACCAACATAAATCAAAATCAAGAGAAAATGACTATTAATCAAACCAAGCATTTGTGCCAAAACAAAAATGGCAATCAAAGCTGAAAACTGTGGAATCATTTGTAAAAGAAGAAATAGCATCAAGCCATTTTTTCTTCCTTTAAAGCGAAACCGCGAGAAAGAGTAAGCAGTCATTGAGACAAAAATCAGTGAAAACAACATCGTGAAAATACTAATCTTTAATGAATTAAGATACCAACGTACATATTGTAAATTATCCTTACCGGCAAATAGTTCCTGATAATGACTTAACGTCGCATTTTTGGGAATCAAGGATGTACTAATTAAGCTATTTCCAGGATTAAAACTAGCGCCAATCGTCCACATCAATGGATAAATAATGATAATCACAAAGAAAATCAATAATAAGTAGGATAAAATTAACGACATATTTTTTTGTTTTTTCAAGCTTTTTGGTTTAGTTTGCATTTTATCCTTCCTCCTTAAATGAATTGGTCCGTCTAAATTGCCATAGTGCCACGCCAATCACAAAGATAGATAACAAAATGGTCAGAGCCGCCGCTAATGCGTACTGGCTGTTTTGCATGGTTAGTTTGTAAATCCACGATACCAAAATATCCGTACCACCTGCAGTTGATCCTGGTACAGCTGGACCACCTGAGTTAAATAAGTAAATAATATTAAAGTTGTTAAAGTTAAACGTATATTGCGTGATAATAATTGGTGCCATTGAATAAAGAATGAGTGGCAAAGTAATTAAACGGAACTTTTGGACTGCTGAAGCACCATCGATTGTCGCTGCTTCATACAAGTCTTCTGGAATCGACTGCAATGTTCCGGTCGTTACGATGAAAATATATGGGAATCCCAGCCAACCTTGCATCATTAATAAAGCTAGTTTTGTCCAGTTGGCATCTGTTAACCAAGGAATCGGTGAAAGATTGAAAAAGGCCAAAATAGAATTATTAATCGCTCCAAAGCTGTCATTAAACAACCCACCAAATACCAGAATGGTTACAAATCCAGGAACTGCCCATGGTAAGACCAAAATTGTTCGCCATAATTTTTTAAAGCGCAGATTTTTTTGATGGACAACTACCGCTAAAAAGATCCCAATGGCCACTTGTAGGGTCGAAGCAACCAATGTCCAAATAACGGTCCATCCCAAAACGTCAAAGAACGTATCGCGCCAAATAGCTACGGTGAAGATTTTTTTGAATGTTTCTAACCCTACCCAGTCAGCTAAATTAGCAGGAGCCGAATGATACAAGTCGTAATTGGTAAATGCTAAGGCGATACTAAATAAAATCGGAAAAATAACAGAAAAAACGAGTAAAAAGAAGGCTGGACTACTCATTAAATAAGGATAGCCTTCTGCCAAAAGTGCATGATAACTTTCACGAATCGTACCAACACGCAAGCCTTCATCCAATTTTTGACCATTGCGATAGGCGTCACGTAAATTTAAATAATAAAACAGTAATCCAAATACAATAACGATAAGTGCTACTAAACCTTGTGCTAATAAAAAGATGGAATTATCACGAGGTACTTCTGTTCCTAGGGTAATAATGCCCCATATGCCCATATTAAATAGATCTTTAAATACAACTAAATACATGATAAAAAAGAAAAGAAATAATGCGCCTTTTATGTATTGCTTATTAATAAACTGTCCCACTCCTGGAATCAAGGAAAATAACAAGGCTTTTTTTGCATGTGCTGTTGACTTCGTTTCCAAACCATCTACCCCCTCTGTGAGTTAACATAAAACCAGTGCTTTTATTGCATTCTTGAAATGGAAGCAACAAAAGCACTGTATCGAATAAAAGACTGTTATTTTTGTGAAGCTGCAATTGCTTCTTTAATTTGAGCTACAGCTTGTGTTAATGCTTCTTTTGGTTCAGCTTTGTCCATTGCAATTGTTTGCAAGGCTGCATTTGCTGGGTCCCAGACAGAGTTCATCGCAGTAATACCTGGTGTTAACTCAGCATATTTTGATTGTTCTGCGATTGCAGTTGCGCTCTCATTTTCTTTGACTTCTGCATCGTCAGCTAAAGCCGCAACGGCTGGCACTTCCAATGTTTTTTCGTAACGTACTTTTGAATTTTCTTCATTTGTAATAAATGTGACAAATTTTTCAGCTAACTCAGCATTTTTTGAGTAGCTACTTACGTTGTAACTTTTCACACCGATAAATGAACTCATATGTTCTCCATTTGCAGTCAGTGGTAATTCAACGACACCATAATTAATACCTGCTTTTTTATATGGATCTAAATTCCATGGACCAGAAATAACAGCTGCTGCTTTCCCTTCAGAGAACAATGAATCCAATACGGTAATTCCTTGGTCGCCGATAATTCCTGATGGGAATAAGCCTTCTTTATAGAATTTTTGAATGTATTCAGCACCTTCAATTGAACCTTTACTTGCTAGACCTAAATCATCTGCGTCATAGTTTCCGTCTTTGTCTTCACCAAAGATATAGCCACCATATGCAGACATAATTCCTTGTGCGTAGTAGATTTGATCCCATAATGCCAACAATCCATATTTGCCATCAGCTACGAATTTTTTCGAAACATCAAACCATTCATCAGTCGTTTTTGGTAAATCACTTTCAGCAATTAAATCTTTGTTATAATATAAAATTTGTGTTTCAACAGCTTTGGGTAAACCATATACTTTGCCGTCCACAATTTGTGATTTCATCGCACTTTCTGTATAAAGCGCTTTAACTTCGTCGCTGACAGTCATTTCCTTTAGTAAACCTTCTGTTACCGCTGTTCCGATTTGGTCCGATGGAATAGTAATCACATCCGCGCCTGTCCCTGCAGGACCGTCAAGACGTAAATCCTCCAATTGGCCACCGTATTCTTTTTCGACGACTTTAATTTTCACGTCGTTTTCTTTTTCAAAGGCTTTCACCGCGTCTTCAATGCCTGCTTTTTTGTCTTTATCCTCCCAAACTAGCAAGTCGTAATCCTTGTTGCTTTTTTTGGATGAAGAGCTATCCGACGATGCGCTTCCTGAAGGTCCACATCCTACCAATAACCCCAATGCCATCACACTTAACAAACCGATACCAAAATGTTTCTTCATTTCCTTTACCCTCCAATTTTTGTAAGCGTTTCTACATCCTTATAATAAATTATTTTACTAAATATGTAAATATATTTTATTATAAAAGTTACTTATTTTATTAAAAATTGAAAGGCCGTGGTTGAATAGAAGAGTTCATCCTTTTTTAAGATCACATTACCAAAGTTATCATGATGGACAGCATCAGGTAGGACTTGGGTTTCAAATGCAATCACATCATGCTGACAGATGAGTTGGTTGTCCATGTTTCGGTGCTCATCTGCACCATTAAATGTATAAATCACCGTGCTTGGACGATCAGTAAACATCTTTAGTCGATAGTGCGGAGTATCCAGCCACACAGCTGGTTCATCCTCTTCCCGCTTGTCTAATACAAAGCCATGATCAATGCCAGCCACAAGTCGAATTTGCTCGTCTTCACTTGCCAAGCAAGCCAGCAAATCGACTCCTGAATCATCCCGCAAATCAAAAGCAGTATTTGCGACAGAAGCAATCGTTAGTGGGATACCATCAGATTGAATTGGTGTGTAGCGACTTGCCTTGACATGTAGCCGAACGGCATGATTGGTTTTCTCATGCAAGCCGGTATAAAAGTAGGCATGATTGGTCGGGTTAAAGAACGTATCTTGATCACTTTTTGCTTCATATTGGATTCGCCATTCATTTGTATTCGTTAAATAGTAATGAACGGCTACATTAAGCTTACCTGGATAGCCACTTTCTCCATCCACACTTGTATAAGAAAAGATAAAATGAATCTGATCACGCTCAATGGTATACGTCGCTTGCCACAACTGATTATGAAACCCTTGGAAGCCACCGTGATGACTGTGCGGTCCTTCTACTTTATCAAATTGGTACTCCTGACCATTGAGCTCTGCTTTGGCGTTAGCAATCCGGCCAGCCACACGACCAATTGTTGCACCAAAGTAGACATCTTGCTTGCGGTACTCTGCTGCCGAAGCAAAACCCGGAATAATCACTACCTCTTGCTCTGCTTTTTCCCATTTTAACGAAACAACACGGGCACCATAATTGGTAACCCGTAATGTCAAATCATGATCATTTGTCAGTTGATACACATATTCTCCCTGTGTACCAAATACTTTTTTTTCGACTTTCATCGCTATGCTCCTTTTCTATCGGCTTGCCATCTGGAAACAAACGCTCGAAAAGCGTTTTGTCCTGCTTCTGTCCGTTTAAAAACACCCGCATTTTCCAAAATTTGCTCAAAAATTTCGCCTAATGATTGCTCAATCAGTGCATCCGCTTGCTCTTCGGATAACGGTCCGTCCACTTGCGCTTTTAAGTCTTCCACCCAATCTTGATGTGCTGATACAACTTGGCTATTTTCTCCTATAAGGGTTTTTTTCACTTCTGCTAATTCATCTTTCAAGCGTGGTGGCAAAATCGCTAAGCCCATTACTTCTATTAAACCAATATTTTCTTTCTTAATATGATGGTATTGTGGATGTGGATGGAATAGACCGTCTGGATAAGTCGCTGTCGTATGATTGTCGCGAAGCACCAGATCAAGCTCATACACCCCATCGCGCTGTCTCGCAATCGGCGTAATCGTATGGTGTCTTGTACCATCTTCTGCATGCGCTACGATATCTTGTGATAGATCTGAATACTCATCCCAGTAAGCCAATACCGACGTCGCACAAGCCACCAACTCTTCTTTGCTTGAACTAGACAGGCGAATGACCGACATTGGCCAGTTAACAATTCCTAATTGTACAGAAGCAGATACCGTATCAGGTTGCAACCAATCAACCGTCGCTTGGCTCATCGGAAAGACATCTAGTCCGCCTTGGTAATGATCATGCGACAATATAGACCCTCCGACAATCGGTAAATCAGCATTCGATCCGACAAAATAATGCGGGAAGCGATCAATAATTCCTAATAGACGCTCAAACGTCTGATGAGTGATTTTCATCGGTACAACTTGCTGATTCAAAAAGATGCAGTGCTCTTGATAATACGCATAGGGTGAGTACTGAAAGCCCCATGTCTCTGCCCCCATCGGAAACCAAATAATACGATGATTGACCCGTGATGGATAATCCACCCGTCCTTGATAGCCTTCATTTTCTGGTGCTAACATCGTCCGCGGATACTTGCTTGTTTTCATCGTTCGTGCCAAAGCAATTTCTTTCGGATCTTTTTCAGGCTTGGATAGATTAATCGTAATCTCGTACGTCCCATATTTTTGTTTTGAAAAGAATCGGATATTTTTTGCAATGGCTTCTGTCTTAATGTAATCATTTTGGCAGCTTAATTGATAAAAATAATCCGTCGCTTTTTGAGCATCTGTTTCAGCATATTGATGAAACGTTTGATTTACTTTTGTTGGTGAAGGTGTAATCAAGTCCATCAGTGTCGCACCTAGTTGGTCACGTGCGCTAAATGAATCAGCGATTGCACCATTGCTCACAGCCATCTCAACCAAGTGATTTTTACATGTCACTAGTGCTGGCAGTGGTGTTGGTCTACTATAATCGTCAGCTGCAATCTCGTTCATTCCAATCAGTGCTATCACGCGATTCACCAAATAATTGCGGTCATACTCTGTCCACTCAGCTTCATGAATAACGCCATCGACAAAATAGTGAATCCATTTATCGTTGCTCATCTCTACTCCTCCTTTGCATACCCGTGTGGATGTGTCTGATGCCACGACCAAGCAGAAGAGAAAATCGTTTCAATCGTCGTATACTCTGGCGTCCATCCTAAAATTGTTTTTGCTTTTTGTGGTGATGCGACAAGAACAGCTGGGTCACCTGCACGTCGCGGTCCGACTTTGACCGGAATTTCTTTTCCAGTAATCTGACGTGCTGCAGTCAGCATTTCTTTGACACTAAATCCTTCATTGCTCCCTAGATTGAATGCATCACTTTTTCCACCGTTCACCAAATAATCATAGGCTTTTAAATGCGCCTGAATCAAATCTACTACATGAACATAGTCGCGCACACAGGTACCATCTTTTGTCGGATAATCTTCCCCAAAAATCGTAAAAGACTCTCTTTGGCCGAGTGCCGTCTGTAATAATAGCGGGACAAGATGTGTCTCTGGTGTATGATCTTCACCGATTGAATGGTCTAATTTCGCTCCTGCGACATTAAAATAACGCAACGCAACATAACGAATGCCATACGCCTCATCACACCACCGCATCATATTTTCCATCATTCGCTTACTTTCCCCGTATGGATTCTTCGGCGAAGCTGGCATATTTTCGGTAATAGGAGTTTCATTGGGTTCTCCATAAGTCGCAGCAGTAGATGAGAAGACGATTCGTTTGACACCATATTCATGCATCACTTCCAGTGTCACTAGCGTCCCGTACACATTATTGTCAAAATACAACAACGGTCGTTCCATGGACTCACCAACTAAAGAACTCGCCGCAAAATGAATCACCCCTTCGATTGATTCTTTTTTAAATACAGACTGCATAAATGCTTTATTGCGAATGTCGCCCTCATAGAAGCGAGCTGCTGGATGTACCGCCTTGCGATGACCCGTTAATAAATTATCAACGACTGCCACATCAAAGCCTTCTGTAATAAACTGATCTACTGCATGAGAGCCAATATAGCCTGCTCCACCAAGTACTAAGATTGTCATACATGTGCTCCTTTGTTAAGCAAGCTTGTTCCATCAGCAATATCTGCAACATAAAAGGCTGCTGGATAGCCAATTTCTTGTTCATAGGCTTGGCCGACACGATTGATGAACGTTGTGACAGTCTCTTTTTCAACCAATGCAATGGCGCAACCACCAAATCCTGCACCAGTCATCCGAGCACCAAGCGTTCCTTCCTGTGCTTGTGCATGTGCAACAATTGTATCTAATTCTTTCCCAGTCACTTCATAATCATCACGTAAGGATGCATGAGAAGCATTTAATAGTTTGCCAAATACTGTAAGTTGGTTTGCTTCCAATGCTTCTTTGGCATCTAGGGTTCGTTGATTTTCACTCACAGCATGGCGAGCCCGACGATACAAGGTTTCGTTTGATTCAAATAATCCTTGGACTTTTTCTAATTGTGCAATGGTCAATTGACCCAGTGATTCGACCTGTTCGACTGATTGAATGAGTTTAAGTGCTTCTTCACATTCAGCGCGTCGCTCGTTGTATTTTGAGTCTGCAAGTTCTCGTCGTTTATTTGTATTCATAATAACGATGACATGGTTGTCCATTTTTACTGGCACCAAATCATACGCTAAGGTCTCACAGTCAAGTAATATCGCATGGTTTTTTTGCCCCATACCGACTGCAAACTGATCCATAATCCCTGAGTTAACCCCTATGAATTCATTTTCGACTTTCTTACCTAACTTAATCAACGCTAAGCGTGAAGCATTTAGTCCATACTCTTCATTTACAATGACACCGATTAATAATTCTAATGAAGCAGATGAGGACAGACCAGCTCCATTAGGAATTGTTCCATAAATATAGCAATCAAAACCATGTGGCAAGGTGCCATAGTCTTCTGACAGATAACGAATCATCCCTTTCGCATAGTTTGCCCATTGATGGTCTTTTTCAAATTCAAGATGATCTAAGTCAAACTCAATCACGCCAAGTGAAGCGAAGTTGCCTGAAAATAGACAAACCTTACGATCATCTCTTGCACGATATACACCATATGTCCCTAAAGTTATCGCACAAGGGAATACATGTCCGCCATTGTAGTCGGTATGTTCACCAATTAAATTAATCCGTCCTGGAGAAAAATACGTTGCTTCTCCCGCCGTGCCAAACTCTTGCTCAAACGCTTTCAGTAAATCGCTTTCTTTTTTACTCATCTTAAAATCCCTCCTAAATATTCTGTTTCATTCTCGTTTATTATAGATTATCAGCCTTTAAAATTCAATATATTCATTAAAATTAGTAAATAGTTTTACTATATTGGTGTAATTATTTTATAAAAGAGCATGTCATCTTCTATCACTACCTTTTTATTTCACTTACAACTACTATGCTTTACATACTAGCTAACATCTGCTACACTGTGATTATCAACTAAGTTGTATTACATACTAGCTATTGGAGGGATTATGAAAAATACTCAGTTATTAAAAGGTGTCTTAGAGGGATGCGTTTTATTGTTTATTCAGCAAAAAGAAGTTTATGGCTATGAGCTAGTCCAGAATTTAAAACAATTAGGGTTTACTGAAATAGTCGGTGGCACCGTCTACCCTCTTTTGCAAAAATTAGAGAAAAAAGGGGCCCTGACTAGCTACATGAAGCCATCACCTGATGGACCCGATCGAAAGTATTATCAAGTCACCCCTTTAGGAGCCACATTGGCCAGTGATTTTTTAGAGGAGTGGCAGGATTTATTGCGGACAGTCGCACATTTTCAACAACTTAAAGGAGCGATGAACAATGACGAACAGTGAAACAGAACAACTTATCGAACAAAATAATCAACTACGGGAACAATTAACAAAAGAAAACGAACGCTATTATAGCGATTTGCTTGTGTATACGCGGATTAGAGGATTTTTCTTGAATGAGCAACAATTGGAAGAGCAACTTTTGCAAATACTACAAGATATGCTTGATGCTCAAAACGATGGCGTAAGTGCCGCCGATTATTACGGACATCAGCCCCAACAATTAGCCGAACAATTACTCGATACGTTCCCTAAAGCTAGTAACTATACGTTAGTCAAATGGGCTGGTTATATCTTTGGTCTAAGTAGTTTTTATACACTCCTCTCTCAATTTAGTGATGCGACAAATCAATTACGTGTCGGGAGTTTCGTACTGAATGGGCTTTTAACGATTCTTTTTATCGTTTGTGTCTTTTTGATTATTCAAAAGAGTATCTACCAAAGACTGATACAGAATAAAATCATTTTGTACACGGTTTGCTCGTTGTTAATTGGTGGGTTACTAGTTGGTGTGATTGGCTCACAAATCTTTCTACCATCTTTTATAACTATCTCCGTTTCAAATCGCTTTATGGTTACGTTGATTGGTTTATTTTTAGTTGTAATTACAGTCTATTATCGTAATCATTGGACCAAGCAAAGAGCTATCCTTGTAGCAATTGGACCGTTCCTCTATTTTTCAGCACTCTGTGGCTTACTGATTCGTACTGCTAGTTTGCAAGAACTGATGAATAGTTTACCAGGAAAAACATTACTTGTTGCCGGCAACATCATTTGCTTAATTTGGTTCTATATTCGCTTTTTCGCGGCAGCAAAAAAAGAATAAAAAGCAGCTAAGGCAGACTCAACTATAAACAAAAAGCCAGAAAATCCAAATTTTTTTCAAACATTTGGATTTTCTGGTCTTTTTATCATAGTGCCTAATCCTGCTGCGCTATTTCCTTAGGCGACAGATTGGGTGGTAGCTTCAACTTCTTTCACAGCTTTTTCATCGCGGCCTTTCCACCATGTAGCTAAAATAGAGCCTGATAAATTGTGCCAAATCGAAAAGATGGTTGCGGCCACTGCTGCTTGTGGTGTAAAGAATTTCAAAGCAAGTGTAGCAGCTAGAGCTGAATCTTGCATTCCTACTTCAAAGGTAATTGCCTTTTGTTGCGCATGATCGAGCTTGATTGCTTTGGCAAAAACAAAACCAAGTGCATAACCACATAAATTATGCAGCATCACGACAGGAATAACTAGTAACGTCGCTGCATTGGTAAATGTCGCATGGTTCGCTGAAAAGACTGCAACGATCAATGTTAAGATTGCCAGTTGAGAAATCATTGGTGTCACTTGATTCACCTTATCTAGCTTATGACCAAAGAAAGTGTGCAACACAACACCTAAAACGATTGGCAATAAAACAATTTTGATTGTGTTAAAAAACATTGCAGCTGCCGGGACATCAATGTAACTTCCTGCTAGGAAAGATACCAATAATGGTAACATGACAGGCGCTAACAAGGTAGATAGCACACCAATCGACACATCGAGTGCCACATCACCACCTGCGATAAAGGCCATAACATTGGAAGATGTTCCAGATGGTGCTGAGCCGACCAAGATGACACCGACAGCTAATGCACCTTCTAAATGGAATAATTTCACTAAAAGAAACGCCAAACTGGGCATAATCACATAGTGGGCAACCGTTCCTAAAATTACTGGTAAAGGATTTTTCGCAATCCGTTTAAAATCGGCCACATTTAAGCTTAGTCCCATTCCGAATAATACAACCATTAATAAATACGAAGCGTACGGTACAATTGCTAAACCGACTGCTGGCACCATAAATGCAAAGGCGGCGGCTACGACCACCAAGAGTGTAAAATATTTTGAAACCCACTTACTTGCTGCTGTTACTTGTTTCATTTTTATTCCTTCTTTCTCTCTCCAGTACTAATGAATACACAAAGGTAAAATCTGACAGTCAATCATCTCTAAATTTTTCTATAAAAAAAATCCTATTCGACAAAAGCGAATAGGACCTAGTCATTAGCAACATTGCTTGCCAATTCTCTACGTCCTACTCTTAATAATAATGACTAAAGCGATTGATTGATTCATGTCGTTTCATCCTTTCTTTTTAATGAGTTTTCCATTAGTTGTCTATTAAAATAATCCTAATTTATAAAAAAGTCAATGATTTTTCAGAAAATTCTTTCATTTTTTTATTATTTGTCTGATTTTGCCTAAAAAAAGCAACTTTTTCATGAGCGACGGTAGTCTTACGACTACACTCACAAAAAAGTTGCTTTCATTTTTGTTCAAAAAAACTCGTCGGAATAAATAAATTTCCCAATGTTGCTGCCATGATGGCCTTAATGGCATGCATCCGATTGCCCGCTTGCTCAAATACTTTGGACCGTTCACTTTTAAAAACATCATCGGTTATTTCCAAAGCAGGAACTTGAAATTGCTCCGCTAACTGCTTGCCCATCACTGTCTGCTGATCATGAAACGCTGGCAAGCAATGCAAGATGATGGTATCGGCCTTGCCAGTTTTTTTCATTAACGAGGCATTTATTTGATATGGAAGCAATACGTTAATTCGCTCAGTGACATCAATCTCTTCCCCCATTGAAACCCATACATCTGTATACAAAGCATCGGCGCCTTTGACGGCTTCTTCTACTTGATCGGTGATAAAGATTGTCGCACCTGACTCATTGGCATACTGCTCAGCTAGCTTACGCACCCATTTTTCTGGTTGCAGCGAAGCGGGTGCGGCGATATGAATCGAGACTCCGAGTATCGCGCCGGTGACGAGTAGACTATTGGCTACATTGTTGCGCCCGTCACCGACATAAGCAATGGTCTTATCAGCTAATGTGCCAAATTGCTCTTTCAGTGTCATAAAATCCGCAATCATTTGCGTCGGATGCCAGCTATCTGTCAAGCCATTCCAGACTGGTACATTGCTATCGGCGGCTAGTCGTTCGACTACTTGTTGATCAAATCCACGAAATTCAATGCCATCAAACATACTACCTAATACTTTAGCAGTGTCACTGACTGATTCTTTTTTGCCTAATTGGATATCCTCTTTCCCTAAAAATTCAGGATGCGCGCCTAAGTCACTCGCCGCTACGGTAAATGCTGACCGCGTACGAGTAGAAGTCTTTTCAAATAATAGCGCGATATTTTTACCGGCTAAATAGGGATGGGGAATGTGTTGTTGCTTGAGTGCCTTTAAGTGAATCGCAAAATCAATCAAGTATGTCAGCTCACTAGCGTTAAAGTCGATTTCTTTTAAAAAGGATTTTCCTTGAAAATGCATACACTACCCCCTATTGATGGACCATACTTGTTTGTAAGACTTGTTTTATTTTTTGACTAGCTTCGATTAATTCCGCACCTTTGATTACAAGGGGTGGTAATAGTCGTAAGGTGTTGCCGTGTGCCGATAGAGTCAGTATACCTTCTTGATGCAAGGCTTGAATGACGTCGGCTACTGGCAGTTCTTTTGCCAGATGAATGCCTATCATTAACCCTTTACCCGAAATCCCTTCAACGAACTCGATATCACTTAACTCTTTCTCTAAGTAATACCAAAATAAATCTGCCTTTTGTGTCACCGCTTCTAAAAATTCATCATCGATTATCGTCAATACCTGGTTTGCAGCAGCCATCGCTAGGGGATTGCCACCAAATGTCGTACCATGAGTGCCGGCAGAAAAGGCAGCCGCCAGTTCCTTTTTACCAATCATCGCCCCGACTGGAATGCCATTTGCAAGACCTTTAGCCGAGGTAACGATATCAGGATCAAGTGCGTAATGTTGATAGGCAAATAATTTTCCGGTTCGCCCGATACCAGTCTGTACTTCATCGATAATCAATAGCACACCTTTTTCTTTGCATTCGGCATCTAGCGCTTCTAACCAATCCGCCTCTCCTGCTGTCATGCCACCTTCTCCTTGAATCACTTCGACAATCACTGCCGCATACTCACTCGTAATGGCTTGTAAGGAGTGAAAGTCGTTATAGGCAACGAACGTCACATCGGACAATAAGTCGCCAAATCCTTCCTTTATTTTCTCATTGCCAGTCAGTGACAAAGACCCTACTGAACGGCCGTGGAAAGAATACGCAAATGACAGAATTTTTGTTTTGCCTGTCGCTTTACGGGCTAACTTTAGGGCAGCTTCATTGGCTTCTGTTCCTGAGTTACAGAAAAAGACGACCTTTTCTGTGCCTTGGGTCAATTTTTCAGCGACTTCCTCTTGCAAGTGGCTTTCATATAGATTAGATGTATGCCAGATTTGACCGAGTTGCGCTGTGACTGCTTCATTTAATTGTTTGACATTATACCCTAAGTTACAAACGCCAATCCCACTCGTCAAATCCAGATAGGAATTGCCTTCTTGGTCAAAAACGGTCACGCCTTCTCCAGAAATAAGTTCAAATGGAAACCGGTTATACGTTGGAAATAGTGTAGTCATAAGTCTGTGCCCCTTCCTTTAAAATCGTTGTGCCTGCTTGTGATAAGACGTTGGTAATCACGATTTTTTGTACGCCGCTTTTTAATGCATGAAACGCCGCTTTCAGCTTCGGTTGCATGCCGGCTGTAATGATATTTTGTTGTTGCAACGTGGTGGTTTGCTTTGCTGTGAGTTGTTTGATAACTTTGCCATCTTTTAAGACACCGGGGACATCTGTCACCAGATAAAGAGCCTCCGCTTTTAGAAGACTTGCTACACTCGCTGCGGCCGTATCTCCATTGACATTTAACCAGTTACCCGATTCATCGATGGCTAATGGTGCCAAAACACCAATGTCATTTTCTAAGATCGACGAAAGATACGGCTCATTTACTTGGGTGATTTCCCCGACAAAACCATAGCGGTCTCGATCAAGACATGTACCTAAAAGCAAGTGATTGCTTGCTGCATGTAAACCAATCGCTGCTAGATCATGCTGAGCTAATTGTTGCAATATTTGTGGTTGCGCATAGCCTAAGAGAACCATTCGGGTGATTTCTAATGTGGCAAAATCAGTCACCCGAATGCCATTTTCTTTACGAACGGGGAGGTGTACTTTTTGAGAAAACTCCGTAATTTTATTGCCTCCACCATGGACAATCGCGATCTTTTTGCCCATTCTACGCCATTCGGCCAGTTGGCTATAAAAAGCTTCGGTTAAGTCATTCATCGCATTGCCACCAATTTTTATGACAATTACATTTTCCATATGCTCCCTCTTTTCTCTACTTTTCTCTACTCTATGCGTAACCATTTAAGTCGAATACGTGGCATTGATTTTGACATAATCATAGGTCAAATCACAGCCCCATGCCTTACCGGAGTGTGCACCTGCGTTTATATCCACGTGTACAAAGACTATCTCTTGTTCTAGTGACTTACTTGCCGCTTGTTCCGAAAATGCGACTGGCTGGCCACCTGCCACCACGGTAATTTCATTCAATTGTACGGCGACCTTATTTGGATCAAATGTGGCACTCGTGGCACCAATCGTGCTAATGATTCTACCCCAGTTTGGATCATTGCCAAACATCGCTGCTTTGACTAAATTAGAACCGACAATTGCTTTTGCTATCGCCTGTGCTTCTTTTTTGGTCTTGGCACCATCGACAGTTACTTCAATTAATTTGGTTGCTCCTTCACCATCTCGAGCAATCATTTTTGCTAGCTCCGTTAGCAAAAGGTGATACAAGTTTTTGACGAGCGGATAGTCTTCGTGCTCAGTCGTCACTTCTTGATTACCCGCCACACCATTTGCTAATAAGAGCACCATATCATTGGTTGAAGTATCGCCATCGACAGTGATTTGATTAAACGTCTCATCGGTAAGAGTACTCAGCATCGTTTGGAGACAATCAGGCGCAATCTGACAGTCGGTGACGACAAATCCTAGCATGGTCGCCATATTCGGGTGAATCATCCCCGACCCTTTGGCAAAGCCGCTAAATGTACATTGTTTCCCCCCGATTGTAGCTGTTAGGCAAAGTGTTTTGGTCTTGGTATCAGTCGTCAAGATGGCTTCTGTCAAAAGTGTGTTCGATGTTTGTTTTAATGCTTGAATTCCTTTTTCCATCTTAGCCATCGGTAAATAGCTGCCGATGAGTCCCGTCGACGCTACTCCGACTAAATCAGGCGTAATCGCCAACTTTTCGGCGACCCATTGTTGTTCTTGGGATACATCTTTGACACCTTGTTCTCCCGTACAGGCATTGGCGAAGGCACTGTTCATCACAAGTGCTTGAAGCGTATGTTTTTTTTGGATTAATTGCTTGGTGATTGCTGTCGGTGCGGCACAAAATTGATTGGTCGTATAGACTCCCGCAGCCGCGGCCGGCACCTCAGATACTAACCACCCGACATCTAATTTGCTATATCGTAACTTAGCGTGCACTGCATCACTAGTGTATCCTTTCGGCCAAATAAACGATTGTTCTTCCCACTCTGTCATCATTTGTTCCTCCTTATTATGGAAATTGAGGAAGAAGGGGGAGCCCTGTTGATTCCTCAAATCCAAACAACTTATTAAAATTCTGCACTGCCTGTCCCGCCGCACCTTTTACTAAATTATCAATGACAGAAACAATCGTTACGACTTGGGTTGCTTCATTCATGACAAGCCCGATGTCGCAAAAATTTGAGCCAGTAACCTCTTTAATGGTCGGTAAATGCTGCTCTTTAAAACGAACAAATTGACTAGCTTGATAATAGGATTGATATAGCTGGTTCAGTTCTTCTTGGGTTACTTGTTTTTTCAGCCTGACGTATTGGTTGGCTATAAGGCCTCGTGTGATTGGTAATAAAGTCGTCGAAAACTGAATGGCTTCGATTTCTTGGTCCCATTGGTGTAGTTGCTGTACCATTTCGGGAATGTGTTGGTGTTGATTTAGTTTGTACACCCAAGCATTTTCATTAATAAAGGTAAACTGACTGGTTGGCGCTAATTTTTTTCCTGATCCAGAAACGCCGGATTTGGCATCAATAATAATCGATGTCGGATCTAGCCAACCTTCAATTGCTAGTGGTGCTAAGGCAAGTAAAGCCGCTGTCGCGTAGCATCCTGGATTGGCTACATAAGTCGCATAAGATTTCGTAAATTCACTTAAGCCATAGGTGACCTTAGCAGCATCTGGTAAGGTGCGATTGGGTTGACCATACCAAGTGTCGTATTCATCAGATGAGGATAGACGGTAATCCCCGGACAAATCAATCACGGGAAAGCCACACTGAATGAACTCGTCGGCTAATTGACTAGCTATACCAGAAGGCGTGGCAAAAAATAAACAATCGACTTGCTCCATCACTTTTTTTGAGTCAAATGGATAAATCATTTGCTCGCTCATCCCAAAGGCCGGCACCTCATCTGTCAGTCGACGAGGTTCTTCATTCTGTTGATTTCCATATAAATAAATATGATCGACTTCTGAATGATTGATGAGAAAAGAGTACAACACCATTCCGCTGTACCCCGTAACTCCTACGATACCGATATTCATTAAAACTCACTCTTTTCTGAATAAAAATCCAATAATTATCTAACAATATAATATATATTCTTTATTTTTACAATCATTTTATTAATAAATATTACTATTTTTTGCATTCATATGTATAAAAATCAAAATAAGCCCCAGAAAACTAAATATTTTTGGTTTTAAGTTGAGTAATATTAAATTTTTAAATTTGTATAAAAATAATGAAAAACAACCATTTTATACAATCAATTTCCATTTACATTCAAGGGTCAAACTTGCATTTTCATTAAAATTCGATTATAAAATAAGAAATGATTGCGTAATGATGTTGCTACTTCTCATTCACGCTAGAAAGTAAGGTGAAACCATGAAAAATTTTGTTTTGATTTCTCCTCATTTCCCGACGAATTTCCTGCCTTTTTCTGCTCGTTTAAAAGAAGCTGGTATGCATACATTAGGCATCGCTGACGTGGCCTATGAGAGCTTACCTGAGGAACTTCGTCAAAACTTAACAGAGTATTACCGTGTCGATAATATGGAAGACTATGAACAAGTCTATAAAGCTGTAGCCTTCTTTGCTTTTAAATACGGCAAAATCGATCGCATCGAATCCCATAATGAGCACTGGTTAGCCCTTGATGCCAAACTTCGCCAAGACTTTAATGTCCAAGGCTATCGCCCAGAAGACGTAGCTATTGTGACACATAAGTCAAAAATGAAGTCTGTCTTTCGCAACATCGGCCTTCCTGTCGCAAACGGCCGGGTGTTTAGCGACGCTGAAGATGCCCTCTCCTTAGCAAATGATCTTCACTATCCAGTCATAGTCAAACCCGATAACGGCGTGGGGGCTGGTGACACATTTAAGCTTGATGATGAAGCTGCTTTAACACACTTTTTAGCAAATCATGCACAAGAATCGACCTATATTATGGAAGAATTTATTCCAGGCGAGATGGTGACCTTTGATGGCTTAACCAACCAAGAAGGTGAGATTGTCTTTTATTCTTCCTTGACGTATAACGCGGCTGTTTTAGAAACTGTGGAACATGATGAAGAAATGTATTTCTTTTTACCTCGGGAAATTCCGGCTGATTTGATTGAGATGGGGACGAAGATTGTCGCTGGTTTTGGTATTTACGAGCGCTTCTTTCACTTTGAGTTTTTCCGCACGTATCCAGACGGTGCCCTCATCCCCTTAGAGGTGAATATGCGCCCACCTGGTGGACCCACAATCGATATGTTTAACTATGTCAATGACTTTGACATCTTTAAAGAATATGCAGCCATTGTGACCAAAGATCAATTCGAAGCACCGATTCGCCGTCTCTATAATTGTGGCTATGTCTCGCGCAAATACGACAAGCACCACTATGCCGTATCAGCTGACGAGTTGTGTCAAACACTAGGATCCGCCTTAATCTCAATCCAGACGATTCCAGGGATTTTCTCTGCTATTTTAGGGGATGAAGGCTACTTGATTCGCTACCCAGAGATTGACGACTTGTTCAATACCATTCAGCTCATCCGTAAAAAAGCCGAATAGCTCGTTTCATTTAAACTACTCAAACGAAGGAGATGCATTATGACCAATGACACATCTTTTTATAGTCAATCACTTAACAGAGAAATGAAGTTTCAAAAATATGGCTATGCGGGAAAACCCATCCTCGTCTTTCCTTCCTCTGGCGGTAGTTCGTATGAATTTGCTGATTTTGGCATGATTGATGCGTGTCAGTCTTTTATCGACCGTAGCTTGTTACAATTTTATACCGCAGATTCTTATGATAATGACTCTTGGCTGAACTTAGGGTTATCCGGCCATGAAAAAGTCGAAGCACATGCTCGTTACGAAGCGTATATTTTGCATGAACTCATCCCTTACATCGCGTACGACAGCCAATGGTACGGCAAAATTGCTGCGACTGGCTGTAGTATGGGGGCGTTTCATGCGATCAACTTTGCCTTACGCCATCCAGATGTCTTTGACTTGAGCATTGCGATGAGTGGTGTCTATGACGCGCGCTTTTTCACGGGTGAATTTGGTGATGATTTAGCCGTCTATTATCAATCACCACTAAACTATTTGCCGCACACGCATGATGCTTGGTATCTAGATCAATACCGGCAAAATCATTATGTCGTTGCAGTCGGACAAGGAGCTTGGGAAGGTCCTCATATCGTGGATACACGCAAGCTGGAACACGTATTTCAAGAGAAAGGCATTCCTGGTTGGTTTGACTATTGGGGTCCGGATGTGGCCTATGATTGGCCTTGGTGGCAAAAGCAGTTACCTTATTTCCTGACAGCATTAGCCAACCAAGGAATTATTTAAAAAAAGACTAGCGCGTTGTCATACAACTTGCTAGTCTTTTTTCATCATTTCTCAGCAAAAGAAAATGCTAAAAATTCGCCAAAATGATCGGCCCAATACTTTTCAAAATGTTGTTCATCCGCTAAAATTCTCAGCCAGAGATGATCTATCTCGTGCCCACCTCGTAACAGTGTCTAATAGTACCACAGTGAGCTGTCAATATACGCTTGATTGCTATTTTTGTTTAACAATGCTTGGTCGACCTCGTTGCCTTCATCGGTCCCTACTTGGATGTAAACTTTGGTGTCTTTCTGTAAGGGATGTTTGCTCACGAAGTCTAAAAAGGCTTCCTCTGAAACCCATGAGGCGAGCGAAAAAATCCCTAAAGAACCGAATACCTCAGGATAGGCCGAGCCCATATACGCCACAATTAACCCGCCCAGTGAGCTCCCCGCACAAAGCGTATACTCGCGGTCTGGCTTGGTCCGATAGTGCGTATCAATGTAAGGCTTGACGACTGTCACTACCCACTCGCTATAGACTTGTCCTGCACCTCCACTAAAACCGATTAACGCCTGGTTTTCCGCAGATAACGGCCACGGGGTATACTCATCAAAGCGCGCCTCGCCGGCATTATCAATTGCGACAATCAGCATATCAGGAAACTCGGCCGTCTGTTTCAATAAAGGAATCAATTTCCACGAATGACCCGAGTAGGCCTCTTTGCTATAAAAGACATTTTGGCCGTCATGCATATAGACGACAGGATAGTGTTTTTGCGCATGCTTTTCATAATCTTTCGGTAACAATATCCGCACGCGCCGTTGATTACCGTACGCATCAAGTAAATAATGCGTTTGAATTGGTAAATAATAATGATGATAGTTCTTCACATCCTGACCCCTCTCGTTCACCCTTTTCTTTTATTGTAACAGTTTTTTCTGCTGTCATGGAAAGTGCAAAAAGAGGTTGTGTCAAAAACGAATTTCTCGGCAATTACTCAAAAATTTTGAACGGATCGACCGAAGACGCTTTTGTCACAGCCTCTTTTTTTAAACCAATAAGGTATATAAGGATTGATTTTCGCTTAGATCAATAAAATTTGGATCAAAGCGAGCAATATTTTGTCTGAGTGGATGAATCGCTTCCCGCTGTTTTAATTGAATGCCAATGACAACCGGTCCTGTCCCTCGATTGACTTTTTTGGTGTATTCAAAACGAGTAATATCATCTTCTGGTCCCAAAATATCTGTTACAAACTCACGTAATGCGCCTGGTCGTTGAGGGAAATTTACTAAGAAGTAATGTTTTAACCCTTGATAAATTAATGACCGCTCATCGATTTCTTCCATCCGACTAATATCATTATTCCCACCACTGATGACACAAACAATGGTTTTCCCTTTGATTTTTTCTTTTAGTTGATCTAAGACTGCTACTGTCAATGCGCCTGCCGGTTCGGCGACGATCGCTTGCTTACTATATAACTCTAGAATTGTCGTACAGACTTGCCCTTCATCTACCGCATACATGTGATCGACGTAAGCTTGGGTGTGGCTAAAGGTGAGTGTCCCAACTTCTTGTACTGCTGCACCATCGACAAACTTATCAATGGTCGGTAAGTGGACGGGATGGCCTTCGTCTAACGCACGCCGCATTGATTGAGCGCCAGTTGGTTCGACACCTAAGATTTTCGTCGTTGGTGAGGTTGCTTTGACATAAGTAGCGATTCCACTAATTAACCCCCCACCACCGACTGCAGCGAGTACATAGTCGATTTCCAGCTGTTGCTTGGCCGCATCTTGCATCATTTCGATAGCAAGAGTCCCTTGACCGGCTATAATATCTGGATGATTGAACGGATCAATAAATGGCAATTGTTGGGCCGCAGCATATTCCTTGGCAGCGGCAGCCGCCTCATCAAATGTATCACCAATTAAGCGAACCTCAATGTGATCTCCACCGAAAAATTGAACCTGAGAAATTTTTTGATTAGGCGTTGGCGTGGGCATAAAAATCACACCTGGAATTTTCATCTCTTGACATGTATACGCCACACCTTGTGCATGGTTGCCTGCACTTGCACAGACAACGCCCCGTGCCACTTCACGAAATGGCCGATTTTTAATTGCGTAATAGGCACCTCTTAATTTGAACGAGCGTACTTTTTGCAAATCTTCTCGTTTTAAATAAACTTGGCAATCATATTTTTCAGATAGGTAGCGATCAAACTGTAGTGGTGTATGGGTCACTGAATCTCGAATCGTTTCATAGGCCTCTTCAATCGCTGTTCGCGTCACTAACGCACCTTCCCCTTTAGCCTGAGCTGTACTCACTTGTTCCACTCCCTCGTGATTAGTTTTTTTGTTTAACGAATGGCATCATTTTACGCAAATCATTACCGACTGCTTCGATTGGATGACCCGCATTTTTCTCACGCATTGCGTAGAAGTTTTTGAAGCCATTTTTATTGTCTTCCACAAATCCTTTGGCAAAGTTTCCATTTTGGATATCAGTTAAGACAGCTTTCATATTGGCTTTTGTTTGTTCAGTGATGACACGTGGTCCAGATACATAATCACCATATTCTGCAGTGTTTGAGATTGAGTGACGCATTTGGCCAAAGCCACCTTCATAAATCAAGTCAACGATTAGTTTCATTTCATGACAAACTTCAAAATATGCTAATTCAGGTTGGTAGCCAGCTTCTACTAATGTTTCAAATCCTGCTTCAATCATACTTGTTAAGCCACCACATAGGACTGCTTGTTCACCGAATAAATCAGTTTCTGTTTCCTCTTTAAAGGTTGTTTCCAATACACCAACTCGTGTTGCGCCAATTCCTTTTGCATAGGCAAGAGCTAGTTCAGTTGCATCGCCAGTAGCATCTTGGTAAACACCAAATAATGCTGGCACAGCAAAGCCTTGAACGAATGTCCGACGTACCAAGTGTCCTGGTCCTTTAGGTGCCACTAAAAAGACATCTACATCAGCAGGAGGTGTGATAACACCAAAATGGATATTAAAACCATGTGCAAAAGCTAGAGCGTTGCCCGCTTCTAAGTTTGGTACGATTTCGTTTTCGTAAAGATCACCTTGAATTTCATCTGGTGCTAAAATCATCACGACATCTGCTCGTTTGGTTGCTTCGGCTACTTCATAGACGTCAAATCCGTCTTCCTTAGCAGAATCCGCAGATTTCCCTGGACGAATCCCAATAACCACGTGGTGTTCATTGTCTCGTAAGTTTTGTGCATGCGCATGTCCTTGTGAGCCATAACCGACAATTGCGATTGTTTTCCCTTCTAGTTTGTCGCTTGCTACTGAGTCATCATAATAAACTTTTGCCATTTTGTGTTCCTCCTTATTTTTTCCCTCTTATTTATTCAAAAAGCAGCTATGCTTAGTGACCTCTTGTAAACCCAGTGGCGCCTGTGCGTGCGAGTTGTTTGATGCCATATGGCGCGACAACTTCGACAAACGCTTGAATTTTTTCGCTGGTGCCAACGACTTGTATCACGATTGTCTTTGAGCTTACGTCGATGACATTGGCCCGAAACGGCTCAATCATCGAGAATATCTCCGCTCTGACTGCTGCGGGAGCATTCACTTTGACCAGTGCGAGCTCTCTTTCAACATGACTCTCATCTGTAATATCCGAAACTTTGATAACATCAATCAGCTTGTTCAGCTGCTTGGTGACTTGCTCTGCTTCCGCTAAATGATCCACTTGTATCACGATGGTAATCCGAGAAGTATGATTCTGTTCGGTATGACCGACTGAGATGCTTTCAATGTTGACTTGTCGGCGACTAAGGACACCACTAAAGCGATTCAAAACACCACTTGTATTGTTGACTGTTGCTGTTACGATTCGTCTCATTTAGTCCACCCCCAGCATTTGATGATTGGCTTTTCCGGCAGGTACCATCGGCAAGACGTGCTCTGTCGGTGATACGAGAACCTCGATGACCATCGGACCTTGATAATGAAAGGCTTCGGTCAACTCTTCTTCAAAAGTCGCAGGGTCAGTTAGTCGTACTCCTTTGATGCGGTAGGCTTGTGCCAATTGCACAAAATCCGGTTGTTCATCAAAGGTTGACTCCGATCTTCTTCCCTCAAAAAAGCTCTCTTGCCACTGGCGAACCATTCCTAGCGATTGATTGTTTAGCAATACGACTTTAATTGGTAGGTTGTATTGATTTAAAATAGCTAGCTCTTGATTGGTCATTTGGAAGCCACCATCACCAACGAACAGTACGACTTCTTTGTCTGGCTGACCAATTTTAGCACCGACCGCAGCCGGAATCCCATACCCCATCGTGCCTAGACCACCGCTCGTAACGAGTTGATGATCATAGTGGAAAGGATAAAACTGCGCTGCCCACATTTGGTGTTGGCCTACATCGGTCACGACGATTGCTTCGCCGTTTGTTAATTCACCGATTTTTTCAATCACCCGTTGTGGCTTGATTTCTTCTGTTTGTGTCCGATCAAAGTTAAATGGATGACGCTGTTTGCGCAATGCATTTAATTTCAGCCAATCCTGACGAGGTTCGATTTCATCGTCCATCGCTAATAGCGCCTGTAAGGTCTGCTTAATATCGGCAACAATTGGAATAGTTGTCTCAATGACTTTTCCAATTTCGGCTGGATCAATATCCACATGTACAACCTTGGCATTTGGCACAAATTCTTTTGGTGAACTGGCGAGACGATCATCAAAGCGTGAACCAAAGTTTATTAGTAAATCACAATCGGTTAACGCCATATTGGCAGCAAAGGAGCCATGCATGCCTCCCATCCCTAAGAAAAGTGGGTGTTCTGTCGGCATGACACCTAAACCGAGCAAGGTCGCTAACGTCGGTAGCTGATACCGTTCAACAAAGGTTTGTAACTCTTTTGCAGCTTGGGCATGAATCACTCCAGCCCCGACAAGTACCAATGGTTTTTCTGCTACTTTTAGTGCTTCCATCACTTTTTTCAGTTGCAATTGATTTGGCTGTGTCGTAGGTTGATAATTTGGCAAGTGGACTTTTTTTGCAGCTTCAGGTACCGTCCGAGCAATACTCATATCTTTTGGCAAATCAATCACGACTGGTCCTTTACGTCCGGTTGTTGCTAAATGAAAGGCTTCTTTAACGATTCGCGGCAAGTCTTCTACCGCGCGTACTTGATAATTGTACTTTGTAATAGGCATGGTAATACCAGTAATATCCGCTTCTTGAAAGGCATCTTTGCCGATTCCTGGTGTTGCTACTTGACCGGTAATGACGACCATGGGCACTGAATCACTCATCGCATCAGCAATGCCGGTAATTGCATTCGTCGCACCCGGTCCACTGGTGACTAAGACGACACCGGGCTTGCCAGTTACTTTGGCATATCCTTCCGCCGCATGAGTCGCCCCTTGCTCGTGACGAGTCAAAATGTGTTTGACTCCTTCGTAAGAATAGAGTGCATCATACAGTGGCAAGACTGCACCACCAGGATAGCCAAAAATGTATTCTGTTCCTTCCGCTTTTAAGCTATCTAAAAGTATCTGAGCACCAGATTTCATCTGATTTTGCTGATCCATAATTGGCCTCCTTAATCAATTAAGTCCTCAGGTAGCTGCATCACACCACCTGTATGAGCAGATGTCACCAGCGCAGTATAGCGTGCGAGCCAACCTGATTTTACTTTTGCTTTGAATTTTGGTACTTGATCCATGCGTTCAGTGATTTCTTCATCAGATAACGCGACATTTAATGTACGGTTCACTAAGTCAATCGTTATTTCATCACCATCTTTGATTGCAGCAATTGGTCCACCTGCAGCTGCTTCTGGCGAAATGTGACCGATAGCAATTCCTCGTGTGGCACCTGAGAAACGACCATCTGTAATTAATGCGACATCTTTCCCTAAGCCGCGACCGACAATACTTGAAGTCGGTGCGAGCATTTCCGGCATACCTGGACCACCTTTTGGTCCTTCATAGCGAATGACCACCACATGTCCTTTTTGGACGGTATTATTATCAATTGCCGCAACGGCTTCATCATGTGAGCCAAAGCAGATGGCTTTTCCTTTGAAGACCTTGATTGAAGGATCGACACCACCGACTTTGATGACACTTCCTTTTGGTGCGATGTTGCCGTATAAGATTGATAACCCACCGACTGGACTATATGGATTTTCTTTTGGATGAATAACTTCAGGATTTTTAATGGTTGCTTCAGCGACATTTTCTCGAATCGTTTTACCTGATACAGTCATGCGATCTGGGTGGATGCAGCCGTCAATAGAGACTAGCTCATTGATAATCGCCGATACCCCACCTGCTTCATGCACATCATGCATCGAATATTGTGATGATGGTGCAATTTTTGATAAGTAAGGTACACGCTTAGCAATCTCGTTGATGTCTTCTAAGCGGTAATCAATTTGAGCTTCATTGGCAATGGCTAACGTATGTAAGACCGTATTTGTCGAACCACCCATCGCCATATCTAACGCAAACGCATCATCAATGGCTTCTTTGGTTACAATGTCCCGTGGCTTAATTTGTTTTTTCACTAGGTCCATTAAATGGAACGCTGATTGACGAACAAGATCACGACGTTCATCCGAGACAGCAAGCACCGTCCCATTACCCGGTAAGGCCATACCTAATATTTCCATTAGGCAATTCATGGAGTTCGCCGTAAACATACCAGCGCATGAGCCACATGTCGGACAAGCATTTTGTTCTAAAGCTTTAAATTCTTCTTCCGTCATTTGACCATCTTTAAAGGCACCGACTGCTTCAAACATCGTCGATAGTGTCGCTGTATGTCCCCGCGGATCAACCCCAGCTTTCATCGGACCGCCTGAACAAAAGATAGCTGGTACATTGGTCCGCATCGCTGCTAATAACATTCCTGGGGTAATTTTGTCACAGTTTGGAATATAAAAGACACCGTCAAACCAGTGAGCATTGATGACTGTCTCCGCTGAATCGGCAATCAATTCACGACTTGGTAATGAATAGCGCATGCCGATATGTCCCATCGCAATCCCATCGTCTACGCCAATGGTATTAAATTCAAAAGGAATCCCTCCTGCTTCACGAATCGCTTCTTTTGCGACATCGGCTAATTCTCGCAAATGCACATGTCCTGGCACAATATCAATATAAGAGTTACAGATGGCTATAAATGGTTTTTGCATATCTCGTGCGCTTTTTACGTGTCCGGTTGCGTATAGTAAACTTCTTGCAGGTGCTGCTTCAATTCCTTTTTTTATTTGATCACTTCGCATGTCTCTCTCTTCCTTTCCTCACTTAACAAAAAAAGCATCCCACAAAATCATGTGGGATGCTGTCAGTCAGAATCCCATCAAAAGCGAATAGGACTCGAACTGTCTCAGTAAAAAACCTGAAAAACATTCTAAGCCCTGGTGCTAATTAATAAGATAATGACTGATTCAATTTTTGGATACTTATTCATAGCCCCTGCTCCTAACTGGATTCTTTTTTAACGTTTGAATTATCTGTCAATTTGTAAGTTGTTGTCAGTTTATAGTTTCTTTCTACCAAAGTCAACTCTTTTTTTCATTTTATTTTTAAATGATTTTAATCTTTCTCTCAAAATATTTGTTTTCTTCGGCAATATATTAGAATGGCTATAAATAATTTATCCGAGTTATAGAAAGAAAAATAGTTATCCTCGTTTAATTGGGAATAACTATTTTTAATTGAAAATTTTATTTTGCTGTTGATCGCAGCGTGATTCCACAATTTTTTTCAATTTCATTTGTGAAGGCCGTTAGGATTTTTTCAGAAACTGGACCAATTTTTCCATTTCCGATTGTCACGTCATCGACTTGACCCACGGCGGTGACTTCGGCCGAGATACTCGAAATAAATACTTCATCCGCTGCTTTTAACTCTGCCAAGGTAAAGGGCCGTTCTTCAAAAGGGATGCTCAGTTGCTTAGCCAATGACAATATGACTTGGCGTGTAATGCCATTTAAAATATATTCATTAGCAGGATGGGTAATCAAGACGCCTTCTTTGATGATGGACACATTTGAATGAGAGCACTCAGTCACGGTATCAGGCGAGCGGTAGAAGATAGCTTCTTTCGCTCCTGCTTTTGCAGCTTGATTGGTCGCCATTAGATTGCCGAGTAAGTTCAGACTTTTGATGTCGCAATGGAGCCAGCGTGTATCAGGAACTGTAATCGTCTTAATCCCTTTGCAGTGTTCAGATAAATCACGTGGTGCAGCCATCGTAGTTGCCATAATGGCTGGCGTCAAAGATTCTTGATAGATATGATTGCGTGGTGCTTGCACCCCACGAGACACTTGAAAGTAAATCATTCCGGTGTCCAAATGATTGGCAGCAATCAGCTCAGTGAACCACCCATGAAACATTTCCTGAGGATAAGGAATCAATAAATCAATTTTTTTGGCACTTCGGTAGAGCCGATCCATATGTTCTTGGAACGTAAAAAGTTTTCCTTGGTACACTCGCAGTGCTTCATAAATGCCATCGCCAAATTGATAGCCCCGATCTTCAATATCCACTTTTGCATCAGATCGATCAATAATTTGTCCGTTCAGTAAAACCTTCATCACAGTCACCCTTTCTCTATCTGTTTCATTATGCGCTCGATTTTAATATTCTTCAATGGTCTTACGGTCATGAATGCGACTTTTCTTCCCAATCCGGGCAGCCATTTCTTGATTGATTTCGTCCAAGGTCACCCCTTTTTCAACCAATAGCACGAACAAATGATAGTGCAAATCACTGGTCTCACTAATTAATTCGGTTTGATCATTTTTAGCAGCGATGACGACTTCTGTAGCCTCTTCACCTACTTTTTTTAGAATCTTATCGACACCTTTTTCAAATAAATAAGAAGTGTATGAGCCTTCTTTCGGTGCTTGTTTGCGAGCCAAAATTTCTTGGTATACATCTTCAATTACAGTCATCTGTCTCTCCCCTTTTCGCTGTCACTGTTCGATAAAAACAACTGTGTGCCCCCGTATGACAAGCGGCACCAATTTGTTTGACACTCGCTAATAAGGTGTCTGCATCACAGTCTACTTTCATTTCTTGCAAATATTGGAAATGTCCACTCGTTGCACCTTTATGCCATAGTTCTTGGCGACTACGCGACCAATACCACCTTTGACCCGAAGCCAGTGTTCGCTCTAGGCTTTCTTCATTCATATAGGCCAACATTAATACTTCTTTCGTCTCAACATCGGTGACAATCACTGGTAGTAAGCCATGTTGCTTTGAAAATGCTAATTCACTGCTCTTCATCCATTCACTCCTTTATAAGCGCACGGGAATACCCGCTTTGGCTAATGTTTGTTTGGTCTGGGTAATACTTAATTCTCCATAATGAAAAATACTCGCGGCGAGAGCTGCCGTGACAGGTGTTGTTTGGAATACTTCGACAATATCTGCTTCGTTCCCCGCACCACCAGAAGCGATGACTGGCACAGATACAGCCGCACAAATCGCCTGATACAATGCACAATCATAGCCCGACTTGGTACCATCTTTGTCCATCGATGTCACCAATAGCTCACCTGCTCCTAATGATACGACTTTTTTCGCCCATTCGATGGCATCGATGCCTGTATCCTCTCGTCCCCCTGTCACAAAAACATGCCAAGAGTCTCCCACCTTTTTGACATCAATGGCAACGACAATGCACTGATTGCCAAATTTCTGGGCGCCTTGCTGGATGAGCTCAGGGTGATGGACGGCAGCAGAATTAATGGCGACTTTATCCGCACCTGCTCGTAGCAAACGGTGCCACTGCCATTGAAATCGGTGTGCCTTTTTCTGATCCTGTTGCAGATGGCCCAGTGATTCAGTTAGCCGGCATAGCAGCTAGAGAACAAGGAACCACCTTGAAAAAAATTGTGCACGCCCTACAAGAAATTCATTCACCTGTGCCGTTGATTCTCATGGGCTACACCAATTCCTTCTTTCGTTACGAATTGGAACAATTGGTAGCCGATCTTGCAACGACCGATGTCCAAGGATTCATCATCCCTGACTTACCCTACGAACATCGCCAAATAATCTTGCCTCTCTTAGAAACGAGTAAGATAGCGTTGATTCCACTTATTTCGTTAACCAGTCCGCTCTCACGCATCCATCAGTTAACCAAAGATGCAGAAGGATTCGTCTATGCCGTGACCGTAAACGGGACGACAGGAACTGGACAATCTTATAAAAACTCCCTAGACGAACATTTACGGCAAGTCACTAAAGAAAGCCCTATACCCGTACTTGCCGGCTTTGGTATCTCCACTCCCGAACACGTCCGTCGCTTCCTCACCTGCTGTGACGGTGCAGTCGTCGGATCGACTATCGTCGCATCGCTGAAAGAAAACGGCATCGAAGCAACGGGTGAACTAGTCCATTAATTAACCGAGCCTATAAGATAAAAAAGGCCAAAAAATCCAGAAGCAGTTCTCAAACTTTTGGATTTTTTGGCTGTTTGTCGTAGTAACTAGTCTCGCTATTTATTCAGTCTCGTAGCAAAAAATTAAATATGTCCTACTCGAGGCATCTTTATTTCGTGCGCAAAATTTTTTCCATCTTTTTTCCCTTAGCTAATTCATCAACCAACTTATCCATGTAACGAATTTTTTTCATCAATGGATCTTGAATTTCTTCAATTTGCACACCACAAATTTTCCCTTTGATTAATCCAGCTAAAGGATGAATCTCGGCCACTTCAAAAAATTCTTTTAACGTGCGTTTTTCCGTCATCAATGTCTGAAACTGTTCATCTGAAAAACCAGTAAGCCAACTCAATACCGCATCCAATTCCTCTTTGGTACGTTCTTTCCGTTCAATTTTCTTTAGGTAAAGATCATAAATAGATGCAAATGACATATTGTATAAACGCGTATAATCCATATTATTCTCCTTTTTGAGGGTGATTATTCTCAGAGATTCTATCCTCTGTATTGATTATACAAGATATTTTACATAGCCTATGTATTCAAGTCTATAGAAAACACTATTCGAATCAACATAGCTCTAAAACGACCAACGTGTGCAACTGGAAGAAGCGTTTGTTTTGGAAGCATTCGATTCAACATAGCTCTAAAACTAACACCGTAACCGAAACGCTGTACTCTTAGTTTTGGAAGCATTCGATTCAACATAGCTCTAAAACATTGATCGATAACTTGGTAGACAATCGATTGTTTTGGAAGCATTCGATTCAACATAGCTCTAAAACAAATTGAAATGCTTATAGAAGATTGGCAAGGTTTTGGAAGCATTCGATTCAACATAGCTCTAAAACTTCCAACAGATGGTTGATTATTTTGTTCGCGTTTTGGAAGCATTCGATTCAACATAGCTCTAAAACGACGAGCCAACTCTATTGAATTAGGCGTTTGTTTTGGAAGCATTCGATTCAACATAGCTCTAAAACCCTTTGTTGCCAAATCTTTAGCAAACTGTGGTTTTGGAAGCATTCGATTCAACATAGCTCTAAAACATTGATCGATAACTTGGTAGACAATCGATTGTTTTGGAAGCATTCGATTCAACATAGCTCTAAAACAAATTGAAATGCTTATAGAAGATTGGCAAGGTTTTGGAAGCATTCGATTCAACATAGCTCTAAAACTCAGTATTTGATTCTTTATATCCGGTTGGGGTTTTGGAAGCATTCGATTCAACATAGCTCTAAAACAAAAGACAACAGGTCGAATCAACGAAGTGTGTTTTGGAAGCATTCGATTCAACATAGCTCTAAAACAGCTGAAAATCACAATAGATGGGCTCTTTTGTTTTGGAAGCATTCGATTCAACATAGCTCTAAAACATCCAGCATACACACTAAACATCCATGCAAGTTTTGGAAGCATTCGATTCAACATAGCTCTAAAACCGAAAGAGATGGGGTTTTGTTGTTATGCTTGTTTTGGAAGCATTCGATTCAACATAGCTCTAAAACCACAGTCTACTGGGATAGATACTTTTTCGTGTTTTGGAAGCATTCGATTCAACATAGCTCTAAAACATCCTAAGTCGCAATCAACAAACAAGACGTGTTTTGGAAGCATTCGATTCAACATAGCTCTAAAACAGCATATATGTTGATAGACCGCTTATGAGCGTTTTGGAAGCATTCGATTCAACATAGCTCTAAAACTACTTTGCCTGCATTCGTGCGAAAAGCTTTAGTTTTGGAAGCATTCGATTCAACATAGCTCTAAAACATAATTCCACTCCAAACTCAAACAACATCAGTTTTGGAAGCATTCGATTCAACATAGCTCTAAAACTGGCTCTTTACATTGTTGTATTGTTGATTAGTTTTGGAAGCATTCGATTCAACATAGCTCTAAAACTTCCAACAGATGGTTGATTATTTTGTTCGCGTTTTGGAAGCATTCGATTCAACATAGCTCTAAAACCTCGCAGATATTTTTTATCTCCAAAGTTCCGTAATCGCGCTATTCACTCTAGCAAAGTTTCAGAATCGAATGCAGTAAATTTTATCAAATATTCAATTGTCAAGGAACAATTATTTATCTATAAATCTAAATCCAAATAGTAGTCGGAATCTAAAACATACTGTGGCATCCCCTCTACTCTGTGTCCCTCTATCATCAATAATTTAACATGATTCAATTTTACATATTCGTCTAGATATTTCATTTCTTTTTTCGTTAAATAAGTACCCACATTAATAAAAATTAGCAGTTTCTTTTTAGTCAAAAATTTAAAAACTTGGATAATCTCAATTACCTTATCAAAAATTGTATCACTCTTCACCTCAATTTTAATCCCCAATGATTTAAAAAGTTCCTGTATAGTAATTTCGTCATACTCTAAATCCATTTCATTTTCAATCAATTCATAACTGATGATTTCGGTTATTGTGGAAGTCAATTTGTCAATCATCGATTTAACTTCCGGTTGTTGATTCAGCTGATCTTCCAAATCTGCATAGATTAACTTCAAAATCCCCGCAGAATTTATATCATATCCAAAAATATCTGTAATAGTTACTAATTCACTTGATTTTAGTGATTCGTACCTATCATTATATATTTTAAAATCGCCATCTAATTCATATTGATATACTTGCCTAATTATCTGAGAAAATATGATGACATCTTCAATCACTAAAATTGTTAAATCCTCAATTTGAATTGGTTGATCTAAAAGAGTAAAGTTAATCTTCAGCATTTTCACTCTCTCCTAAAATAATTAGTCTAGTATCTGTATTTGAAATAGCTGTATCTCTTTCGCCACTTAAATAAATCATTCTTGCAAATTGTTTTTCAGTCACCGTTAAAATTGTTATAGAGCCCGTATTCGGATTGTGCTCTCTTAGTCTTGCTATCATTGATTTGTTTGCAGTGTCATTTAGCAACAGCTTACTATAAACAGAGTATTGATGCATAATAAAACCTTCACTGAGTAAAAAATTACGGAATTTACGATAAGCTTTTCTTTCACTTGCTGAATCAGTAGGCATATCAAACATTAATAATAATCTCATATATCGATAACTCATATCCTAAATACAGGAACTCCTTTCTGCTCGTTATTCAATACTTTTATAGCTTTTTTCGTATAATCGCTAATGATATTATTCAAAAACATTTCTTTATCATTATATATTATATATATGTGTTTGAAAAAATAGCAAACAATTGGGTTTTGATATATTTAAAATCCTGATCTTTATTATCAAACACAATTTCGTCAATAATTATACGGAAAGGCTCCATGATATCGCTAGGTAAATTAAAATCATTGAACTGATTTGCATGCTTTAATCCAAACTGAGTCATACAGCCCATGCAAACAATTTCTCGTGCAAACATACTCATTAGTAACGTATATCCATAATTTAATGCTGCATTGATATCATTTTCTTGGTTGCGAGTAAACTTATTTCCAAATAATGCATTAAAATATATTCTCGCTGCGTGTCCTTCTCGATTAGTTGGATCATAAGTTTGCAAATTGTTATATAGCGACAAAATAGCCTGCTCTTTTTCTAGAAGTCCTCTTTTTTTGAGATGATTGCTTTGATTCAAAATTTTCTGACCAATGATTTCTGTCCAAACCCAACTTTTCATATCTTCAACCCATGTAAGTTGCTTGGTCAACTGGAGACTACTATCGTGTCGTCCATAAAAAGGCATAATCTTTGCAATAGGTAACCGTTTATCATCACAAAAAATTAATAAGATTTTTTCATCAACAATTCGTTTCATCAGCATCGTTGTAATGGTTATATCTGTTGTCTCGAGTAGAATAGTATCAATTTCTGACAAGTGAATCATTTCTGTCTGCTTAGAACTACGAAAAATAAGATGATTATTCTTGTATGATAGTTTTGAGTGGGTATTGACCACAATCGTTCTCCACCCCATTGCTAGACCTCCGTTAGACGTACCCTTGTCTCATATAGCCCAGTAATCGATTGGTGGATAAAAACCGCATCAATTATTTCACTTATGGAAACATATCGTTTTCTGGGTATCTTCTCACCAAAAAATTCAAAATCTGCAGGAGCTCCCATAGCAGTAAATGTTAATAAGTTAATAAACGATTTTGCTATTTCTTGTTCACTTGCCTTGTGAAAATTATTTTCAAATATTTTTTCTATTTTCTTTAGATTTGTATCTGCTGAAATATATTTGCTTGAGAAATCTACAATATATTCAAAAATTTCTCTAAATTTCTCTTTGTTATTTTGAATGTAACTCACGCTATCGCTATTTTTACCATTAATAATTTTTTTCGAATGGTACAATAACTCCATTAAATGTCCTGGAATGATCAACTGGTTTCCTTTTTGAGTTTCAGAAGCACTTGCCACCATTCTTCTACGGCCATTTTCAAATTCGAATAAAGAATATTTAGGTAAAACAGCCTCAACTTTTGGATTATGGTAATCTTTTTTTGATAAATAGAGAGTTGGATATCGCTCAAAACTTTCTCTATCTTGAATTGTTATGCCAACTATTTTAAATGATCTAGCTTTCCTTTTCCCTTTATCAAAACTAAGTAAAATAGCATAGGCAACTACTGGGCTATCAAATCCACCATATTTTTTTGTATTCCATTGCTGCTTTCTTCTAATCAGTTTTTGAGATTCACCTTTTGGTTGTATCGATTCTTTAGAGAACCCACCTTTTTGAATTTCAACTTTCTTCACGACGTTTACTTGATGCATACCTAGTGTCTTAATTACTTGTGCTATTGTTTCTTGCTTATTCCATAAAATTTCTCCATCATCATTGATAATATAGTCTTTGCTAGCAAAATATCTTGTGATATTGCTATAAAATTGTTTTTTTATAGTCGCCTTATTTTGATCATGTATGGAATTTTTACCATACTCTCCATAAACAAATTCTGGCTTCAACTGTGGGTATACTCTCAACAAAGATAGAGCTACTACTGCATTCAAATACGCATCATGAGCGTGATGTAGATCGTTTATTTCGCGCACTTTATAAAGATTGAAAGTCTTTCTAAATTCTGAAACAAGAGCCGATTTCAATGTAATTATCTGAACATCTCGATTATTACTATCTTCGTTAAATTTCGAATCTAAAATTGTCGCTACGTGTTTCGTAATTTGTCTAGTTTCAACTAACTGTCTTTTCAAAAATCCTGCTTTGTCACTTTCCGTTAGTTCTTTTTTAGTTAGATTTGCATACTTACGCTCACTTATAAGTTTGGCATTTAGCAACTTTCTCCAAAAGCGATCCATTTTTCTGACCACTTCTTCACTTGGCACATTGTCAGATTTCCCTCTGTTTGACTTAGAAGTAGTCAATACTCGATTATCAATAGAATTATCTGTTAAGAAACTTTGTGGGATAATATGGTCGATATCGTAGGTCGATAGGTGATCGATATCTAATTCATGTCCAGTGTACATATCTTTTCCATTTTGAAGATAGTACAAGTAAAGTCTGTCATTTTGAAGCTGCTTGTTATCAATCGAACTCCCCTTTAAAACACTGTCAGAGAATTCTTTCAATCCATTTTCAATACCTTTCAATCTTGGCTTGGAATTTTGTTTTCCACGGCCTGTTGTTTGGTTTTCTCTGGCCATCTCTACCACGATGTTTTTAGGCTTGTAACCCATGATAGCAACAAGCTCATCTACTATTTTTAAGCTCTGTAAGATTCCTTTTTTTATTGCTGGACTTCCACTCAATTCGGAAACAATCTCTTCAGCAGATTGCTGTTCTTTATACGCTTGGCTGTCTTCAATTATTTTCTTAAAAGATAGGTGATCATCGTTAATTAATTGCATGAAATTACGATTTACTATATACGAATCAGATTCATCTTCAATTAAATAATCCAAAATCGTCTTGCCAGAATTTTTGTCGTGAATTCCATCAATTAGTCTAGCTGACAATCTGCCCCACCCGGTATATTTTCTGCGGCTCAATGCTTTTATCGTTTTTGTCGATAAATTCAGTGGTAATTGTTCAAGTTGATTTTGAATCATCGAGCGATCTTCAAAGACAGTTAATACTTTTATTACTTCTTCCAAAGTATCTTGATATTTTTCGTCATCTAAATAGGGATGCAGTTCATCAAATTTTTTCAAATCTAAATATGTCCCAAAATTGGCATTAAATTGCTCTTCAATTCCTTTTACTGATGGGCTTGATATTGATAGTTCGCTACGTAAATAGTTTTCTAATTTTTTCTTTGTTACTTTCCTTTCACTTTTAAATAGTTTTTCAAAGATATCTTCTTTTTCTTCGGCTGAAAATCGTTGGAAAACACCTCTATCATCCGCATACAATACTTTTGTCAGTTCATTAAAGACTGTAAACTTTTCATAGATTAAGCTATGTCTAGGCAAAACATTTTCGTTAAGATAAATATCTTTTATCGTCATTCTTTCAATAAAGGCTACTGCTGAAGCATTCTCATCGACAACATCATTCATATTCCAAGGTCGAATTGGTTCATCCGATTTTCTTATATTCCAAGCAAATCTACTTTGCTCATTGTGTTTCGCCAATGGACCAACATAGTAAGGAATTCTTACTTTAAATATTTGTTCTATTTTTTCATGATTTTCTTTCAAAAATGAATAGTATTTTTCTTGTTTTCTCAGTATTGCACGTAATTCTTCTGCATGGACTTGATGCGGGATAACACCATTATCATATGTTCTTTGCTTCCGTAAAAAGTTTTCTTGTTCTATTTTCTCAATAAAATACTGGTACCCGCTCTTCTGAACAAAAGTGGTTTTCAAGTATTTATAAAATTCTTCCTCTTTCGTCTTTCCATCAATGTATCCGGCGTATCCATTTTTTGTCGCATCATTAAAAATCTCAGCATACTTATCTGGAATATGCTCTTTTACAAACCTTTTTAATAACTTTAAATCTTTGGCATGCTCTTCATATCTTTGGATCATCGAAGCTGACAACTTTGCCCTTGTTTTCTCCGTTGAAGTTAAAATTCCAGCTAATAAGATTGCTTGATACAAATTTTGTGCTGCTACAAATATATCGCCGTATTCATCCCCAATTATTGCTAATAAATTCTCATTGTTTTCTTCATAATCATCCGTTGATAGCTGCAACTTTTGATCTTCTTCAAGTTGGAAAACTTTCTTGAAGTTACCTTGATTTCCTACAATCAACTTGATAAATTGCGCGAAGATTCCTGTTCCTTTTTCATCTGGAAAAAGTTTAAGAACATTATCAGCTCGTTCAGACTTACTTAACTGCTGGGTTAATACTTCAGAAAAATCGATGGACTCATCAATGAATTGAAACCCTTCTAACTCGCTTAATGTCTGATTGTATAGCTGAACAAAAACTTTGGAAAGCTCGATAACTGAGTTGTTCTCAGTATTCAATTCACCTTCAATTAAAAAGTTCCCTCTAAACTTAACAATATGCGCAATAGCCAAGTAAACGAGTCTTAGATCAGCTTTTTCATCACCGTCAGCTAAATATTTTCTCAAATGATAAATAGTAGGGAACTGCTCATGAAAGTGGATTTCCTCATCCAAAGTACCAAAAATCGGGTGTTTATCATATTTAGCATCGTCTGCAACAAGAAAACTTTCATTTAGCCGATAAAAGAAGTTACTGTCCAAATGATTCATCTCTGGTTGAAATATTTCTTGAAGATAGCAAATTCTATTTTTTCTTCTCGCAATTCTTCGACGCGAGGTTCGTTTCATTCTGGCTTCTTGTGCTGTTTGGCCGCTTTCAAATAATCGCACACCCCAAAAATTTTTTTTGATTGATTTCTTTTCCGTATTCCCAAATACGTTCATTTTTTTTGAAATCACTTTGTAATCATCTGTCACAACAGAATAGCCAACAGAGTTCGTACCGATATCCAATCCAATCGTGTAATCATTTTTCATTCTTTTCCCTCCTACTATTTAATTTTTAAAATTAATCGCTTGCAAAAATAAAAATATTTGTTAAACTATATTTGTTGGTAGCATTCGACTCAACATAGCAAGTTAAAATAAGGTTTAACCGTACTCAACTTTTA
>NZ_JAMRVB010000001.1:137652-180766 GCF_023743875.1 Enterococcus italicus | reverse complement strand
TTTCATTTGTCAAATTAAGCTAGACAAATCATCTTTATCTACGTAACTCAAAAATAGTTCCAATGGTGTTCGATAGTCTAATGATTTTCTCGGAATATGATTTCGTTTTGATGCCACTGATTGGATAAAGGTTTCGGATACACCATTAAAATCCATAGCTTTATATAAGCCATCTTTACGTAATAATCCATTCGAATTTTCATTTAATCCTCGTTGAGAAGGTGTTCCTGGATCAGCGAAATAAATAGAAATATCATTGATGTTACTGATGTTTTTCCAATTAGAAAATTCTTTCCCACAATCAAACGTAATTGATTTAAATAAGTGCTTAGGAACAGAGTCGAACCACTGGTTCAATCTATTTTCAATATCTTTGGCTTGTCTACCAGTAGGTTTTAACGTAATGATCACTTTAGATAATCTTTCCACTAAAGTAATGACTGCACTTTTATGTTTTCCACCGACGATGGTGTCACCTTCCAGGTGACCAAATTCATGATTGAAGTGGGTATAATCATGAGTTCTATCATGAATTGAACGGCGAAACGCTTGTTTTCCTCGGGTTTCTTTGTGGCCGTTTGGTTTTCTTTTCCCCTTCATTGGTAAGTGTTTACTATCAAAGGTTTGGTCTTTAAACATCCGATACAGTGTACGTACCGAACAAGCAATAGGAAACTCTGCTCGACCAATAAGGACATCAGGAGCCCACCCTTGAACCACCTTTTTTTGAATGTATTCCTGTTGCTCATCTGGTAAAACAATCGGACGTCTTCCACAGTTACTTTTGTTTTTCTTATATTGTTTATAGTAACTCATTGCGTTTCCACCATTTTTAAGAAAACGATAGACATTATAAATGGTTTGTCGAGAACGTTGTAATCGTTTGGCTACTTTTGAAACAGAGTGCATTTGATTAAAATACGCTTCTATCATTACGAGTTCAGTTGGTGTAAGATGGGTATAGATCATTTGTGATCACTCCTTATAATTCTTTCGACGGAACTATATTGAGTGTAGCACAAATGACTTTTTTAATTGTCTAGCTTAATTTTACAATCAGCGTCGTTTGGTTTTCTTTTTCCCTTCATTGGTAAATCGTGAGTGTCAAAGGTTTTATCTTTAAACATTCGATACAGTGTACGTACCGAACAAGCAATAGGAAACTCTGCTCGACCAATAAGGACATCAGGAGCCCACCCTTGAACAACCTTTTTTTGAATGTATTCCTGTTGCTCATCAGGTAAAACAATCGGATGTCTTCCGCAGTTACGTTTGTTTTTCTTATATTGTTTATAGTAGCTCATTGCGCTTCCACTAGATTTAAGAAAACGATAGACCTTATAAATAGTTTGTCGAGAACGTTGTAACAGATTGGCTACTTTTGAAACAGGTTGTGATTGATCGAAATAAGCTTCTATCATTACGAGTTCAGTTGGTGTAAGATGGTTATAGGTCATTTGTACTCACTCCTTATAATTCTTTCGTCGGAACTATTTTGAGTGTAGCACAAATGACTTTTTTTAGTTGTCTAGCTTAATTTTACAATCGGCGTTTTAACTTTTAGTGGCGCTGTTTCGGCGCTTTTTTTTTTTGCACTTTGTTACAACCGCTTACAAAAATTATATCACCTCTTATTTTTTTAATATAGCTATTTTTCATCCCTTTTGCGAAATTTGTAACAAGCGTACGATGTTCTCAACTGTACGAGCCAAGTTCTCTGGTCCAGAGCTCAATGCTTGATCTAGCGAACCCGTTTGTCCGAGGATTCCGAAGATAGCATCAAACCCTTCAGCGTAAAGTGAATCGATGCCCAATCCAATTTTTCCACCAAATGCAATGGTTGGTTTATGATATTGACGAGCCACTTGAGCGACACCATACGGAGTTTTACCAAATTTGGTTTGGAAATCAATGCCCCCCTCACCAGTAAATACCCAATCAGCCTTTTGAATAGCCGCACTTAACTTTACTTTTTCTGCTACATACTGCACACCCGATACAAAGGTGGCGTTGCCTAGTGCCAGGAGTGGTAGTGCTAGTCCGCCAGCGGCCCCGGAGCCAGGAATGGTATGGAATTCTTTTTTCTCCTTCTTTTCCAATAATGCTACGAAACGTTTCATATTCTCTTCTAAGCGAGTGTAATCGGCTGCAACTGCACCCTTTTGTTTTGCAAATACCGCGGTTGCTCCTGTTTTACCTAAAAGAGGATTGTTGACATCGCTCACTAGCAAAATGGTTTTATTTGCCAGCAGCCATTTGACTTCAATCAAATCAAGGTGAACCAATTCTGAAAGTCCAGCATTTCCCCAAGAGATGGGTTGTCCATCTCGACGCATTAGTTTTCCTCCTAGTGCTTGCAACATTCCTGCACCCGCGTCGTTCGTGGCACTTCCACCTAATGTCAGTACGATTGTTTTTACTCCTTTGGCGAGAGCGTCCATGAATAACTCCCCTGTTCCATAAGACGACGTATCCAACGGCTGTCGCTTCTTTTTTGGAACGAGTCCCAGACCACTTGCTTGAGCCATTTCGATAATAGCCGTCTCGCCATTATTTATGATGCCATAAGAAGCCTGAACCATTTGATTTTCTAAAGGACCGTGAACCATCATTGACTGATAGCGTCCTTGTTGTGCCTCTACCAAAACAGCCATCGACCCTTCACCCCCATCTGCCATAGGAACCTGAAGAATCGTCGCATCTGGCTGCACACGCCGAATCCCGACTGCCATCGCCTGGCAAGCTTCTTGTGCCGTCATACTTTCTTTAAATGAATCTGGTGCCAAAACGTAGACTCGTTTTCCCATCAGCCTTCCCTCCTTTTTATTTCTACAATAGCATGCTCATAAAAAAAACGACAAACTATTTTTTATAAAAAATAGCTTGTCGGTAGCTGTGAATACTGCCAATGGTAAAAATTGCAATGCCTATCCAGATAAAAACAAAAACAATCAATTTATGAGGATCGAATGCTTCGCGGAAAAAAAACACTGCTATCAATAACTGAATTGTTGGATTAATGTATTGAATAAAACTCAAAGTCAAAAAATCCAATGATTTTGCGGCAACTGTAAATAACAGCAAAGGAACAGCTGTAATGACTCCACTCAATACGAGTAAGGAAATCGTTAACCCATCATAAGAGAAGAGAGAGGGTGTCTTTGAGAAAAAGAAATACCCCACCGCCAACGGAAAACAGACCATCGTTTCTAACGTTAGCGAAAAACTAGCTGGTAGTGCAATTTGTTTTTTTAGAACACCGTAAAAACAGAAGGCAAATGCCACAATCATCGTATTGAAAGGAATCGAACCTGTCTGAATCGTTAATAATAACACGCCAATTGTCGCAAACAAAACAGCCAGAACGCTTGTCTTTGTTAGTGGTTCCCGGAAAAAAAACACCGCCACGACCACGTTCAATAATGGCATAATATAATACCCTAAGCTTGCTTCAGTGGCTTGACCATGTCCAACCATATAAATATAGGTTCCCCAATTTAAGGCAATGAAAAGGGAACTTAAAATGACCCAAATAATTTTTCCTGATTGCCATAATGTTTTGACACTCACAAAAAAAGATGTCCACTGTTTCTGAAAAGACAAAATAACCGCCATAAAAACTAGAGAAAAAATAAAGCGATACCCCAAAATATCAAGAGCTGGTACTTCTTTTAGCAGTGACCAATATAACCCTAACACACCCCAGAGAATATAAGAGCTGACACCTGTTATGATTCCTTTTGTTCGATTTTGCATTGCATCTACTCCTTAGTAAATGAACTTTTTTCTATCATATCAGGT
The DNA here is from genome assembly GCF_023743875.1 of Enterococcus italicus. Classification (NCBI taxonomy): domain Bacteria; kingdom Bacillati; phylum Bacillota; class Bacilli; order Lactobacillales; family Enterococcaceae; genus Enterococcus; species Enterococcus italicus. The sequence continues at coordinate 176,965 of NZ_JAMRVB010000001.1, read as the reverse complement.
AATGAAAAAGACAACAATCATTTTCTGAAATATCTACTAACACCATCAAAAAAAGGAAGAGGCAAGTATGCACTCTTCCTTCCTACGTTCTTTAATGGCGAATCAAATAATCAAATGCACCTAATGCTGCGGTAGCTCCTGATCCCATCGAGATAATAATTTGTTTGTAGGCACTGTCGGTGCAATCTCCTGCTGCAAAAATCCCTGGGACACTTGTTTGACCACGCTTATCGACTTCAATTTCGCCCATTTTTGTTTTGGCAAACCGTTCATCCAAAAATTCGGTATTTGGTACTAGTCCGATTTGGACAAAAACCCCTGCCAAATCCACACCATGAATTTCTTCCGTTGCGCGATCTTTATAAGTTAAGCTCGTTACTTTTTTATCACCTAAAATTTCCATTGTTTGAGCATTTTTAATGACTGTCACATTCGTTAGTGTCGCCAATCGTTTTTGAAGCACTTCGTCAGCTTTTAATTCTGGTAAAAATTCAATGACAGTGACATGTTTCGTCAAACCTGCCAAGTCAATGGCCGCTTCGATTCCTGAATTTCCTCCACCGATAACTGCAACGTCTTTGCCTGCAAACAAAGGTCCATCGCAATGTGGACAATAGGCAACGCCTTTATTTTTGAATTCGGATTCACCAGGAACATTGACATTACGCCATCTTGCACCCGTAGCAATAATCAATGCCTTTGCTTTTAATGTCGCACCATTGTCTAACGTCACGACATGCATGTCACCTTCCACTGATAAAGAAGCAACTTTTCTTGCTTTGATGATATCAATTGGATATTCCTTGGCATGAATTTCTAACGCTTGGGCTAATTTTTCTCCTTCTGTATAAGGCGTACCAATCAAGTTTTCAATTCCTACTGTTTCCAAAACCTGACCACCAAATCGTTCGGCAATGATTCCCGTGCGGATTCCTTTACGCGCAGCATAAATCGCAGCACTCACGCCAGCTGGTCCAGCACCAACAACAAGTACATCATATGGATCTCGCGTTGACAAATCATCTTCAACTTCCGCTTCGATTGGTAATTTATCCAATATTTGTTCAATGGACATGCGGCCACTTGCGAATTCCTTACCATCTAAAAAGACTGTTGGTACGGCCATAACCCCTTTTTCTTCAACTATGTCCTTGAACATGCCACCTTCAATCATCGTATGCGAAATAGATGAGTTCAATACACTCATAATATTTAGTGCTTGGACAACATCTGGACAGTTGTGGCAAGTCAGACTAACAAATGTTTCAAAATGAAATTCTTGCTTGATATTTTTAATCCGTTCCGCAGTTGCCTCATCTATTTTCGGTGCACGTCCACCCACTTGTAACAAAGCCAAGACAAATGAAGTGAATTCATGTCCTAGTGGCACCCCAGCAAATACGATGCCAGAAGAGCCGTTTTTTGTGTCTATTCGAAAGCTCGGCGTATAGTGCAATTTTTCTGTTTGCAATGAAAGCTTGTCAGACATTGAAACAATCTCTTCCAAGAAGGCTTGAACTTCCTTTGAATGCTCACTCGTATCAAAGCTAGCCGTAAACACCACATTATTTTCTAACAATGCAAGGTATTGTTGCAATTGGCCTTTAATCTCTTGATCTAAACTCATGAGAGACCCTCCTTAAATTTTCCCTACTAAATCTAAGCTTGGTTTTAATGTTTCAGATCCTTCTTTCCATTTTGCCGGACAGACTTCTCCTGGATGTGTCCGAACGTATTCGGCAGCTTTTACCTTATCAATGTAGTGCGCTGCATTTCGACCGATACCATCAGCATTAATCTCAACTGTTTGAATCACGCCATCTGGATCAATTAAAAATGTCCCACGTTGAGCAGCACCAGCTTCTTCATCTAAAACATCAAAAATACGAGAAATATGGTGGTTTGGATCACCAATCATTGTATAGGTTATTTTTCCAATCGCATCTGAATGATCATGCCAAGCTTTATGCGTAAAATGCGTATCGGTTGAAACAGAATACACTTCCACGCCTAATCCTTTCAATGTTTCATATTGTTCTTGTAAATCTTCTAATTCTGTCGGACATACAAAGGTAAAATCAGCAGGATAAAAACAAAAAAGACTCCATTGACCTTTTAAATCTTCCGAACTTACTTCTACAAAATCTCCATTACGATAAGCATGTGCTTGAAATTCTTCCACTGGTTTTCCAACTAATGACATTGTTCATTCCTCCTAATTTTTTATTTCTAGGTACAATACTATTGCGCCTTTCAATAATAATTATTATCTTAAAACAATTTTAAGTCAAGAAAAACAAGAAAAATCTATGAATATTATTCTTCATCTACGGATTTTTTTCATTTATATTTTTTAATTGATAATAACAGCTTTACTAAAAGTTTTTATGTAATAGTTTAAAACTATTACATAACCAAATAAATAGCTATTATCGCAAAAATAAAATTCTTGTTACAATGAGTCTATCGTAGCACGAAATAATAGGAGGTACTCAAATGACAAAAACAGACCGTTTCCAATTAGTAGGATCGTTATTACGCTCAAATGATTTATTAACTTACAAAGAACAAATTGAACAACGCGAAGATATCCGCTATCCATTTTATGATTCTTTCCCTGGATACAAAGAAACTGAGGAAGCTGCAATTAAAAATGTGATTGAAGAGCAAAAAAATCAAGGAATCACGGTCTTAACTGATGGTGAATATTCAAAATCGATGTGGCATTTGGATTTCCTATGGGGATTTGCGGGCATTGAACGCTATATTGCAGATCAAGGTTATAGCTTTAAAGATCTAGATGGTGGGCATTTTGAAACCCGTAAAGATATTGGCATTCGAATCACGGCACCACTTTCGGGAAAAGACCATCACTTCTTAACCATTTTCAAAGAACTACAAGAACAAGCTGGGGATACCGAAGTGAAACTAACTGTTTGGGGAGCAGCGCATGCCTTCACTGAACTAGCAATCTTTGATGGACTATATGGCGAAAATCAAGTCTACAAGACAAAGGAAGCCTTAAAAGAAGGTCTGCTTCAGGCATACAAAGAATTTTTAGATGATTATAAAGCAGCCGGCGGAAAGATTATTCAATTTGATGACTGTTTATGGGAGCTTTTTGCTGAAGATAACGACTCCAGTTTTTTTACTGAGGGTAATGGTGGATTAGAAGACTTAGCTGACGAATTTGTAGCAATCAATAATGAAATTGCAGATTATGGTCATAAATTAGGCTTGCATGTTTGGACGCATAATTGTCGCGGAAACTACCAAAGCCGTCACGCTGCAGGTGGTTCCTATGCAGCAATTGCTGAAAAATTTTTACGTGATCAACATTACGACCGTTTCTTTTTAGAATGGGATGATGATCGAGCTGGCGACATTTCTGCATTGGAAGTCTTAAAAGATCGTCCAGATGTTTCAGTTGTTCTAGGTCTTCTTTCAAGCAAAACAAATACATTAGATGATGAAACACGCGTTGTTGCATTATTGGATAAAGCCAGCACCATTTTACCAAAAGAACGTCTGTATCTTTCTCATCAATGTGGGTTTGCCTCTTGTGATTGCGGGAATGAGTTGACCCAAGAACAACAATGGCAAAAAATTAATCAAGGACAAAAAATTGCCCAAGCTTACTGGGGAGAATAATCGATAAAAAACCTATTCATTCATACTATTGCGTTCTTTCAAATCGTTTCTTGACGAAGAACGATACGCACTGGTTATGAATGGATAGGTTTTTAGTTATCGGCTTTGCAAGCTAGTCAGCACTAGGCATCTGCCTTTTTAACAAATTCTGCTTTTAGTTTCATCGCACCGAAGCCATCTACTTTGCAATCAATTTGATGGTCTCCCTCAACGAGACGAATGGCTTTCACCTTTGTCCCCTGTTTGATGGAGCCACTTGCGCCCTTTACTTTTAAATCTTTGATCACGATAACATTGTCTCCATCAGCTAAACGGGCACCATTGCGATCAAGGACAACTACTCCCTCTTCAACCTTTTGTTCTTCACTAGCAACCCATTCATGAGCACACTCTGGACATATCAATAAGCCGCGATCTTCATACGCGTATTCATTGTTACACATTGGACAATTTGGTAGTTTTGACATAAAAGACTCCTTTCGTATTTATTTAAAAGTTCAGTTTTTTTCATAAAAGACGCCATCTAAAAACAACCCTTGAGCAGGTACAGTTTCCCCTGCTGCCTGGCGAATTTTGGCTTGAAAAATATCGTCAATCTGATTGACGGTCATTTCACCCTTCCCCACCGCTAAGATTGTTCCCATCATAATCCGCACCATTTTGTATAAAAAGCCATCGCCTCGGAACACAAAGCGAATCATCGCTTCTTCTTTTTCCATCTCGATGGACTCAATCGTTCGAACGGTTGATTTTTTAGACTTCTTTAAAGCGGAAAAACCAAGAAAATCATGCGTTCCAGTTAATCTTAGACAAGCTTCTGTCATAGCCTCCCAATCAAGCGGTTCTGCTACATAAAAATGATAGTTACGATTAAACGCAGAAGGAAGCTCTGCGTGTCGTACATAATAACTATATTGCTTACTCACCGCATTGTATCTTGCATGGAAACGTTCTGGTACCTCGTCAATACTTGTCACTACAATGTCTTTTGGCAAGTACTTCAAAAAGAAATGATGCATCTCTTCCAACGATTTATTGCAATTTGTTTTAAAATTGGCGACCTGACCGCGTGCGTGTGTTCCTGCATCGGTTCGACCAGATCCGATCAACTCAATGGTTTCTTCCGTTAGTTGACTGACAATCTTCTCTAATTTCCCTTGTATGGTTTTATCCGAGTCCCCTAATCGTTGCCACCCTTGGTATCTGGTTCCATCATATTCAATGATTAATTTTATATTTCTCATGTACCTACTCCTTATCGTATTTTGCACACTCTTTAATCTACCATATTTTTAACAATTGGATAAACAATGCTACGATTTTTTTTGTTTTCTTGCTATACTATTTAGATATCACTATGTTCAAAAAATGCTGAGGAAATCTTCAAATAAATTTCAAGCTTTCCTTATAGAATAAGAGAAAAAAAGAGGAAACTTTGTGAAGAAAAAACGACGTAGATTAAAAAAGAAATACCGCAGACGATTGCAACTCATCCTCATTCTAGGCATTGTTGGCTTTGTAGTAGTCCATCAACTAAATAATCGTTCTACCGATACGCAGCAAACAACGACGATGACTGTTGCCCAAAAAAAAATAATCAAAAGAACATTTACGAAAACGCCCTATGTTCAGGCAACAGTGGATACAAGCAATTTGGATGTAAACACAGCTACGGATGCTGACTACTCTGTGCCAATTTATGAAACGGCTTCAATTTCAAGTACAGTCATTGGTCAAACATACGATGGCGTATGGTAAGATTATCATGGAACAGAAGGGGCATTCTATAAAATAAAAACACCAGACAATCTAGTTGGATACATTGAAAAAGAGCATGGAAAAATGGCAATTTATAAAGTACAAACTACCATCAACTCGTTAGATGAATTGACCGTTGTTTTAGATCCAGGACATGGTGGCGATGATGTCGGATCATTGGACAACACGGAAACGATTTATGAAAAGACCCTAACACTTGCAACGGCGAAAACAGTTAAAAAAACACTGGAAGCGGCCGGTATCAATGTAATCATGACACGGACAAAAGATAGTGAGTACACGCGTCTGGCCAAAGTTGCTGAAATAACCAATAATGCCAATGCCAATTTATTCATTAGTTTTCATTACGATAATTATGATTATGCTAACCAAGCAGAGGGCTATACGACCTATTATTACTATGACCATTCCGAAGCGTTCGCCAATACTATTCATACTCAACTAGCTGCAAACAATTCATTGTCAGATCGAGGAGTTCAAGTCGCCAACTATATGGTCCTACGAAACACATTCGTCCCGGGTATTCTATTGGAATTGGGTTATTTAAACAACGACAATGACCTTGCAATTATGAATACAGCCAACTATCGACAAATGGTGGCAGACGCCATCCTTGCTGGCATCGAAAATTATTATAATCTTTCTAAGTAACTATCTCCACGAAAAAAGAGTCTCTCCTTTGTTTTCTGATGAAACCAACAAAGTGAGTTAGACTCTTTTTTTGTGATTCTTACAGACGTGCAAGTGCATCGCTCAGTGAATAGACTGTTTTACCATGGATATCACATGTCGATTGTGCATGCATTAAAGAACTCACCACGGCCTCTTCTACAACAGAAACCGTCATTCGAAAGCAATCGTCCATGAGGTTTTCAGCAAGAACGGTTCGCATTGACCATGCAGATTCGGCAAAATGTGCCACCCGATTTGCAGTAGAGAAGGCAAAACTAACTTCCCCACTTCCATTGCCAATAAACGAGCCAGTTCGAGTAATCCCGACGCTCGTCCGTTTGGCAAGTCGCTTTAATTGCCTTACATCTAAAGGCAAATCAGTTGCTAGAATAGTGATAATACTGCCTTTTTCTACTTTTTTTTCTGCCTGAATGACTTTTTTTAATTCTTTGCCAATAGCACGATGATTAATAACCAAATCTTCTAGCGAACCAAAATTTGAAAGCACCAATGCCCCCATCGTAAAGGTCTGACCATCGAAGGTAATTTGCCTAGATGCTGAACCAATCCCACCTTTTAAATCATAACAGCACATGCCAGTCCCAGCGCCAACAGCACCTTCCGCAAATGTTTCGGTACAAGCTGCAAATGCTTGCTGAATCGTTTCTTCCGTTACTGATAGTGTTCGAATGGCATTGATTTGCCCATCATTGCATTCCATAACAATTGGATTGACCGTTCCCGTAGAGATCCCGATTTCTGGATTTTCTGCTAACAGGCGCCGTACCAGCGCTTGATAAGCCGTTCCGACAGCCAACGTATTCGTCAATACAATCGGTGTCTCCAGTGTTCCGAGTTCTTCCACCTGCATAAAACCAGTACTTTTTCCAAAACCATTGATTACATGCATAGCTGCAGGTAATTTTTCACGAAACACATTGCCTGTTGCAGGTTGAATCACTGTCACACCAGTTTGAACCTTGCCAAGCCGTACCGTTTGATGTCCGACAGTAATCCCAGGAACATCGGTCAGAAGATTCAACGGACCCTTGTGCCAACGTGTATCAGGTTGATTATAGTCATCTTGAAAGTCTTGCCATCCCATCGTTTTTCTCCTTTTGATTTTACTAATCCAAATACAAAGCTTGCAAGTCTTTTTGATCTTGAGTACTTAGTAGCAACGCTTCCTTCGCATACTCTTGCATACTGCCATATTTCGTTTTAATCAATTGATACGCGTGATCCAAATAACTGGCCGATACTTCCATCGCAATTTTGACACCTGCAATTTGCTGATTGGTCGCTCCTTGTTTCGCCAACTCAGCAAACATGCTCTCATTTGGTTTTGCCCGCTGGATATTTGTTTGCAAATAATCTTGATAAATTGCGTCACGGGAAATTCCTAATAATTCTAACGCATAGACAGCCGCCATTCCTGTACGATCCTTACCAGCAAAGCAATGGAACAACACGCCTCCGGTTTCTGTTGCGAGCAATTGCTCAAAATATTGGCGATATCCTTTTTGAGCGCCTTCATTCATCACTAAATTGGTATAAATCTGCTTCATGTGACGATCGACAGCTTCTAATTCTCCTGCTTGCAACAATGCATCCATACTGGCATTTTCTTTGACATCTTTCATAATATCAATCCATTGGTAATCAATGGTGTGTAGCGCATCATCTGGCCGTTTTTCCAGTTCGTCTTCACTACGCAAATCAATCACTTTTGTCAGTTGATGTTGGGCTAAAACTTTTTTCCCTTCTTCGTCTAGTTGCACCAATTCTCCTGAGCGCAAAAGACGATTGGGTTTGATAACTTTTCCTTCTTTTGTTTTTACCCCACCTAAATCTCGAAAATTCACTAAATTCATGCGATACCTCCTGTATTATTCTTCCTCTTTTTGCATATGTTGGCGATTTAATTCCGCTTTTATTCGTGGTTCTGGGGCGTATTGCTCCTCCCAACCACTTGGTTTTAAAATTTTATGTGTCTTTTCATCATAATGAGGTTGACCATCAGGAAACATTTTCCCCATATTTGCATCATGAACAATTGCAAAGAGCGGTTCTGGGTTGACACCCATGAGGACAAACGATCCATAGGTAAAATACAGTAAATCAATTAAAGCATCCACCTGTCCAACCAGTACATCATCAACCGGTTGATGTTTGGTTTGAATCTTTTGAACCGCTTCATCGATTTTTTGATGAAGGCCATCAACCAATGATTCGAATACCTCAGGTTGATTATTCGCTGTTGCATAAAGCGATTCAACGATTTCCTCTACTTTAAATCCTGCGCGGTTCAACATCTGTTCGGCTTGAAAAGCCTGCGGTATTTGACTTCCTGGTGCATCAAATTTTTGATGAAATGCTTGAACTTTTTCAAATGGTGTCTGTGACATGCTCTATTTTGCCTCACTTTCTTTTGACTAGGTTGTTATCAATCTATCACATTTTTGGCAAAAAAGTAACATCTTTTCAAGCAACTTATTTCGTGCTATAATTTATCTAGTTTTAATAACTAGATGAAATTATTATTGAAATAAAGAGGATGCGTTTATGGAACAGATACATGAAAAACTATTAGCTTGGGCAGATGAATTACAGTCTTTTCATTTGCCTAAATGGGAAGAATTACCTGATTTAGAATTGTATATGGATCAAGTTTTAACCATAATAGACAAATACCTTTCACCGGTAATTCAATCAGAAAAGCATCCATTGCTAACTGCAGCAATGGTCAATAACTACGTCAAATTGCACATTATTCCCGCACCAATTAAAAAAAAGTACAACCGTAAACATTTGGCCTTTTTATTAGCCATTACTTCGCTCAAGCAAGTGCTCACAATCAATGAAATTCGAACAGGGATCCTTTTTCAAGGGAAGCAGGTCGGCATTCGTAAGGCCTATGATCTGTTTTGTTGCGAGCAAGAAGAAGCCATTCATTTTATCAAACAGCAAATTGATGGGCCTATCCGTTTGGAAAAACAAGCAACTCCTTTGGAATTAATTGCAGTAAAAGCAGCCACTCGCTCCTTTGCAGAGAAACTGCTCGCCGAAAAAATGATTGAACTGGAACAACAGTATTTAGAGAAGGTGGAAAAAAGTGAATAAAGAAAAAATAGCTATCTTAGTTGACTCAGGTACGGATTTGCCTACTGCATATAGTCAATTACCCAATGTATATACGATACCCTTACAAGTTATCTACAAAAATCAAGTATACCGTGACAAAATAGATATTACCCCAGAGGAAGTCTACAAACGATTACCAGAAGAAATTCCTTCAACTTCGCTGCCAGCGGGATCAGAAATTGCTAAAGTACTGACCAAAATTATGACAGATGGTTATGAAAAAATCATCGCCGTCGCTATTTCAAGTGGATTAAGTGGAACGTATAACGTTTTGCGATTGCTCGCCGAAGATACAGAACTGGAGATGTTTGTCTTAGATACAAAAAACATTGGCATCGCCGCTGGACTACAAGCCATCCATGCGATTGAGCTGATTGATGAAGGAAAATCTTGGCATGAAATCAGCCAGCAATTAGAAAAAGACGTCCCTAAAACAAAGATATATTTCAATGTAGCCACGCTGGAATATTTACAAAAAGGGGGCCGGATTGGCTTGGTTTCCTCCTTGATTGGCACGGCTTTGCGTCTGTTTCCAACTATCTCCTGTAATGAAAATGGAATTTATTATACCGTTGCTAAAACACGTGGAAGAAAAAAAAGCCTCGAACACTTACTTACGCTTCTAAAAAAAGATATTGGCACACATGTCAGATACCGCATCGCGATTGCCCACGGGGATGCGTTAGAAGAAGCGCTGTGGCTCAAAGGACTAATTGAACACACTTTTCCGACAGCTGAAAAAATTTTCTTTGATACAATCTCACCTGCCTTAGTTGTCCATACAGGTCCAGGGTTGATCGGACTGGGCGTGCAAGTACTCGATTAAGCGTCTATGAATTCTTAATAAAAGAACATGTTTCAGATGAATCCGGAAAGATTAACCGGAAAATCGAAAACATGTTCTTGTTGTTTATTCGTCAAACCATCGCATCTTTGCTAGATACGCATCTGGATAGGCTAACTGGAGTGATTTTAGAAAACGTGGCATCTCCTGGATGATTCGGTTTTCATCCTCTACTAATTGTTGAAACATTTGCTTTTCTTCGGGCGTTGCACGCTTTTTAAAGTATCCCCAGATATGTTCCGCAACAACACGGGTTGTCTTTGAGCTAGGGGACACTTCTTCTAAAGAGGCCAAAATCGTTGCATAGTGCACTTGCTTTTCATCAGACCACTGATTATTCTTGGCCAATTGTCGAATAGCATTGTATGCTTGTTGCGACCTTCCCATCACCCAATATTTATTTTGTGCCCAAGATTTTTGAAATTCTTGTAACCTTCGATTGTCATCATTCATATTCTTTCACTTCCACTTTGTTCGCACGCCAGATGGTCCAGCCAATCAATCCCAATGTAACCACCCCACCGATGACACTTGAAATTTGGCGAATAGTGGCTAAACTACTTGTGATTGCACGATTGCCTATAATCTGTTCTTGTACTTGAAATAATTGTTGCAATGAAAAACCTTGAAAATGACCGGCCAAAAGGAACCCCAACATGAGGACAAATTGATGCGTGATGGCTCCTTTGTTTTGAGTCACTTTTTTTACAACTAATTGTTGTTCTTTATGAAGTGTCGTTGTTGCCAAGTATTGGCGATTTAACCAAAGATTCAACAAGAACAGACCATAGTTTAAAAATAGAAATCCCCCAAAAATGCGTTTCTCAAAAAAGACGGTACAAAATCTCAAGAAAAGAATGCCAAATAGAGCCCCCTCAAAATAATTGCCCAAACGTCGCACCAAAAATGAGAAACTAACGGTTGCACCCAACATGCCTACAGCATAGGGTACATATAATAGCCAAGCAGTGGACGATTGACCATAACATTGACTAACATAGATTGCTCCAAAAAGAATCAAATAATTTCCCAAAACACCATTGAAAAAACAAAGGACATTTATGCTTTTAGCCACTTTCCATTTCGTTCGCTGATTTTTTGTCTGAATAAAAAACAAGAAAAATAAGATACAGAAACCGATAAGAGCCAATTCAATTTCTCGTTCAGAGTTGACCAATCGTCCAATCCAAAGAAGAAAAATCAACGCCCCCATTCCCAAAAACAACAAACTTTCCTTCTTAGAAACAAGCGTGTTCCATTCTTTAACGGATAGTCGTTGCACTTTCTCCCGCTGAATTGCTTCACGAATATACTGAAACCCAATAAGATAGAATAGGAAATAAAGAGCAAAAGACAACGTAAATCGCCAAGCACCGGCGATTGATAGACCGCCTAAAAGAAGCACAATCCCGATACTAAGCAAACTATAGTGAATTGTGACTTCTTTGTTAGGTTGATAGTGATTCACTGTCAGGTTGGCGATTTCTAGCCAGGATGAACTTAACCCAATCAATATTCCTGCAACAACATAGCATCCAAAGAAAAAGGTCCCCAACATTGCAAAAAATGTACCCACCAGACCAGATAGAAGCGCTAGCCGCTCGATGTCAACACTTGAAACAACTGATTTGGCTTCGTTGATAAAGAAAATCTCCACAAGCTGTACAGTATAAAAACAACCGAAAGGCAAAACTGAAAGCAACGAGTGACCATCACTCAAGCCTAAAAACAATATAAATGACACAATATTTAAGGTATTCGCTAATAAAAATACATTCGTTTTCCCATATTTGTAACAGAAAGAGTTGATTGTCTACACGTTTCCCTCCAAATAATTATTTTTTTCAAACTTATTTCCGTTTATCACTTTCCTCATCTTTTCATATCCAAGAAAAACAAGCAAGAATTTAATGATCCTTTTCCAACCATTCACCAACTACTTTCCCCTTTTATTCGTGGCTACTATTTTTTCCTTTTTACAACAAAAAAGTTGAAAACACTGTAAACGCAGTCTTTCCAACTTCATTTTTTATTATTCACGAATCAATGACGTGGGACGGATTCACCAAAGCGATAAAATTGTGATTTATCCGAAAAATTGGCCATATATTGACTATTCCAACCTGCTTGCTGGCCAATGACACCTAATGCCATCATTGATTTTTCTTCCTCCGCTGGAAAATGTAGCCGACCTTTGATTGCCATACTACGAATGTAATTCACCATGTGGTTGATTAATACCTCAGGATCTTTCGCTTTATCTAATGTTGCGTGGACTTGATGCAAAACATCGATAATATCTAGTAACTCCGGCGATGGTTGCTTTCTTTCTTGTAATTGTGTTACTAATTTTATAATCTCTTGTTTCGCTTGCTCACAAAGCAATTGCTTTTCCACATTTTTCTTCATTTTTGCACCTCTCTCACCCTCTCAACTAGATTATTCCTCTTTCTTAGTACTTTTGCAACTAAGTAAATTCCCAATAATCGAACTATGATGAAGAAACTATCTGCATTCGTACTTAATGTAAAAAAATTGAAATCTTTTTTTCAAAATGCTTCTTAGCCAATTATTCAATTCTTGCTCTACTAATCAAAAAAAAAGCAACCTATTCTCAAAAGAATAAAGTTGCAATTTATATAGTAAAAAATCCGTTGAAACCCATCGATCGTATGGTTAACGTCCAAATAGTCTACGTAATTGGATGTTAACTCTTTTCATTGACGAGATGTGATTTTAGTGAAAAATTGTGCAGAGTCTCCCCTATTTGATACACACTAAAGTTAAAAATGCTATTTTTAACCGGCTAATTCTTCAAATTGTGAATTGTAGAGAGCTGCATAATAGCCGTTTTGAGCCAATAATTCTTCGTGTGTACCTTGTTCTTTGATATCCCCATCTTGCATGTATAGAATCTTATCCGCATCTTTGATAGTAGATAATCGATGTGCAATAACGAAAGAAGTACGACCAGCCATTAAATTATTCATTGCTTGTTGAATCAAAACTTCTGTTCTGGTATCAACAGATGACGTAGCTTCATCGAGAATTAGAATTGGTTTATCTGCCAAGATTGCTCGTGCAATTGTTAATAATTGTTTTTGACCTTGCGAGATATTGGACGATTCTTCATTTAAAACCATATTGTATCCGCCAGGCAATGTTTCAATAAAGTGATGCACATGAGCTGCCTTTGCAGCTGCGTAAACTTGCTCATCTGTTGCTTCAAGATTCCCATAGCGCAGGTTTTCCATGATGGTTCCTTTAAACAACCAAGTATCTTGTAACACCATCCCAATATTGGATCGTAAATCCGCCCGATTGAAGTCTTTGATATTGTGCCCATCAATTTTAATTGCACCAGAATTCACGTCATAAAAACGCATTAATAGTTTGACCATTGTTGTCTTACCGGCCCCTGTTGGACCAACAATTGCGATTGTTTCACCAGGATTGATATGACTCGAAAAATCATTGATAATAATTCGATCTGGCGTATAACCAAAGTGAACATTTTCAAAGTCCACTTCACCGCGAACGCGGCCGATTTTCACCGGATTTTCCACCGTTTGTGCTTCTTCCTCTTCATTCAAAAATTCAAAAACACGTTCCGCCGCAGCAGCCATGGATTGCAGCATATTTGATACTTGCGCCATTTGTGCAATAGGTTGTGTTAAGTTACGGACGTATTGGATAAAGGCTTGGATGTCTCCGACTGTGATTTTACCATTGTACGCATAAATCCCACCGACAATTGCCACAGCCACATAGCCCAAGTTACCGACAAAGTTCATGATTGGTTGCATTAACCCTGATAGAAATTGCGACTTCCATGCAGATTTAAACAAAATATCATTTTGTTTCGTAAATTCATTTAATGCATTTTCTTCTTCATTAAACAAATGCACAATGTTGTAGCCGCCAATTGTTTCTTCGACTTGTCCATTGATTTTCCCTAAATACTTTTGTTGCGTTTTAAAATGCTTTTGCGACAATTTGACTACAAGTAAAATCAAGATCAATGAAATTGGCACGATTAAAATAGCAACTCCGGTCATCGGTACGGAAATTGAAAGCATCATCGCAATGACCCCGACGACTGTAAATATCGATGTAATCAACTGTGTGATTGATTGGTTTAATGATTGGCCCAGCGTGTCCACATCATTAGTAATTCGTGACAGTACTTCACCGGTCGTACGGCTTTCAAAATAATTCATCGGCATGCGATTAATTTTTTCCGAGATTTCTTTTCTCATACGATAGGTAATCTTTTGCGAAATCCCTGACATAATCCAGCCTTGAATAATCCCAAACACCGCGGCAATTGTGTATAAGCCGAGCATGAAAAGGAGAATTGAACCAATTTTGTCAAAATTGATACTTCCTGTTCCTTGGTATTTTTTAATCAAGCCATTAAATAATTCAGTAATCGCTTTGGATAAAATTTTTGGTCCCCAGATATTAAAGATTGTCGATGCAGCCGCAAAGATCATCACAAAGAAGATAGCTACCTTATAAGCTCCCATATACGACAATAATTTTTTGATGGTTCCTTTAAAATCTTTTGCTTTTTCTACGGCGCCCATACCAGCACCTGGTCCCATACCACCACGAGGGCGGCGAGGTTGTTCTTTTTCTGCCATTTGGTTCGCCTCCTATTCTGCTTCCAAGCCCAATTCGGCATTACTTAATTGTGACGAAGCAATCTCTTGGTAAACAGCTGAAGTTGCCATGAGTTCTTCATGTGTACCTTGGGCAACAATTCGGCCTTCATTTAAGACGATAATTGTGTCCGCATGTAAAATCGTCGAAATCTTTTGGGCAACGATTAATTGCGTCATTCCTTGCGCATGTTCTGCTAATGCTTTCCGCAACGCAACATCGGTCTTATTATCCAACGCTGAAAGTGAATCATCTAAAATAAGCACTTTTGGTTGTTTGGCAAGTGCACGTGCAATGGCCAAACGTTGTTTTTGTCCCCCAGATACATTGGTACCACCTTGAGAAATTTCCCTTTGGTAGCCAGCATCGTTGGACTGGATGAATTCTTCTGCTTGTGCAATCATCGCAGCTTTCTTCATTTGTTCGTCGGAAATACCATCGACATTCCCAAATTTAATATTGGATTCAATGTCACCTGAGAACAAAATGCCTTTTTGTGGAACAAAGCCAATCAGCTCACGCAATTTATGCAAACTCATTTCTCTGATATCTACGCCATCAATCGTGATTCGACCTTCTGTCACATCATACATTCGGGGAATCAAATTCACAATGGTTGATTTCCCAGATCCAGTCGATCCAATGATCGCTGTCGTTTTTCCTGGCTGAGCAGTAAAGTTAATATGATGAAGAACATCTTCATTCGCTTCTGGATAACGGAAGGATACACCTTCAAACTTCACGACACCTTGGAAGTCTTCTTTATCATTTGGTTGTTCAGGATCGATAATCGTTGGAGTTGTTTCCAACACTTCATCGACACGTCCAGCTGATACATTCGCACGTGGTAAAATAATTGATACCATTGATAACATCATAAAGGCCATGACAATCAACATCGTATATGTGATAAAGGCCATCATATCACCGACTTGTAACTCGCCCGCTTCCATATTGTGGCCGCCAACCCAGACAATCAAGACTGATACACCATTCATCAATAGCATCATAACTGGGAACATGATAGACATCGCACGGTTTACAAACATTTGTGTTTTCATCAAATCTTTGTTAGCACGGTCAAATCGATTTTCTTCATATTTTTCTCGTGAAAATGCACGAATGACTGGCAAGCCTGTCAAGATTTCTCTTGAGACCAAGTTTACTCGGTCAACTAGATTTTGTAAGCTCTTGAATTTTGGCATTGTCGTACCTAATAACGTCAAGACTAATAGCAAGACCGCACCGACCGCGACACCGATAATCCAGCCCATTCCTGTACCTGTTTTGTATACGTGGTAAATACCACCCAGGCCTAAGATTGGTGCATAAAGCACCAAACGGATAATCATAACTAATCCTAATTGAATTTGTTGGATATCATTTGTACTTCTAGTAATCAATGACGCCGCTGAAAATTTATCCATTTCAGCATTTGAAAATTGCAAGACTTTTTTAAATTGACGCTCACGCAAATGCTTCCCTACCGCAGATGATACGACTGCCGCAATCAAGCCGACTAAAATTGACGCCAAAGCCGAGATGAACGTCAGCAATACCATTTCTGTACCTTTTTTGACCATGTAGTCTGTTTGAATCGATTTGGTATTCACTTTTAATGCTTTGTATTCTGCTAATGTTACTTGAATCCCAACTGTCTTTAACGAATCTTCACCCAAGTCGCCTAGTTCAGATTTGGTTTCTTTTCTTGCTGCCAAGACTTTCGCCGGCATTGCGTCACTAGTTGTTTTGATTTCATTGGCTAATGTTTGCGCCTGTGCGCCCGCTTCTTTGGCCTGTTCACCTAGTGTTTGAGCCTTTTGTGCTTCACTTTGAGCCGTTGCTACATCTCCACTAGCCGCTGCCGTTTGCGCTTTTGCACCTGCTGTTTGCGCTTGGGCTGCAAGTGTTTTCGCTTGCTCCCCTAGCTCTTTTGCTTTTTGGCCATTTTCACTCATCGTTTGGTATTCAGTTAAAATGGATTTCGCAGACGATTCAGTTTTGGCACTACTAGATTGAGAGGATGCCAACATGAACATTGGAAGTTCAAAAATCTTCGACAAGTCTTCTTTGGTTGTTCCTTTTTGTAAATCTAATTTGTAGACAGTCACTTTTTTATCATTGATTGTCTCGGTCGTTTCTTTATAATTCTCGTTTATTGTTTTTTTCTCAGCATCGGTCATAAATAATTCAATCGCTGAGAGCGTGGATTCTCGAATTTTATCCGGGGCAACTTCTTCTAACCCACCTTGTTGGATACCCACATCAACAATGTCAGAGGTGATGCTTGGTAAAGACAAATCACTATTGGCCTGAACCACTAAAAGGAGTAAGGCAGCCAAAATGGCATACCAATATTTTCCTAGATACTTAAATAATTTCACTTCTGCAACCTTCTTTACTCATTATTTTCTTTTGTCATTGTTGATTCAGGGTTTGGCTGATAGGCACCTGATTTGATCCAACTGACTTTGCGTTGTAAGTCTCGCAAACTTTGATTTACATCGTATTCTTCATCCTCAGCTAAATGGCGATAAGCTTCAATAATAGTAGAAAAAACACTATGCATCAGCATATGGAGCAACATCCGTAACTCGTGAATGTTCGCTACTCTTAGTTTTGAATGATCAATAGATGTCCACATTTTTTCTTGTTCTTTTAAATGGTTCTCCCTTTGAACTTTTGCATCCATTTTTTGACCAGCGCTCATTTCAGGGGAAACTTTGTTAAAGGAGCGGTAATCCATGTTCATGAATAAATTCCGATAAAAGTTCGCATGTTTGTCTTTTAATACATTGGTAATCATCTTCTCTGAGAAATTTTCAAAGCCCGCAAATAAATCTCCGTCATATTCTTGAATGGTCTTTAACAAATCTCGAAAACTTGATTTACGCAAAATATTAAAGTAGTAATAATACAAATCTTCCTTGTCTTCAAAATACTGATAAAAACTTCCGCGCGGAATTTCTGCATCTTTCACGATATTGGCGATTGAGGCATCCTTTAATGGATTCTTTGAAAATTCTTTTTCAGCCGCCTTCATGATGCGACATTTCTTTTCCTCCGTTAAGTGGAAAAATGTTTCTTTTGGCACGTTTTCACCCCTTTACTCTAAAAAATGACACACTGTCATATGACATTGCGTCATTTATAATATGCTCAAATCATTTTTTTTGCAAGCGAAAAAGACTTAATAAAACAAAAAAAAGATTGCAACCGGTTTACACCATTGGCAACCAGGAAAGATCTTAATACTCATTCTTTTTCTTCGTATTTACTAGCCAAAAAATTAAAATTACAAAAACGGATATCGTCGCCGCAACTGATTTTTTCGACTGCAGCTAGTGAAATATGTAAGAAACCTAATGCTTCAAGTTCACGTGCTCGTTTTAGACTACCTGCGTCAATCACAGCTAAGCCGCTGCCATCTAATGCATCTGTCACTTGTTGTTTTGCTTCACTATCGTCAGAAGCAAGTAATACTGTCGTTTGATGTTCAGAAGCTACTTGTTTTGTTGCAAGTGTCGAAGCAAATGTCGTATTGAACCCTTTCACTACTTTATCAGTGCCTCCTTTGTTGCTAATCACTTCAGCAGCTGAACTATCAGCTGGCACAACCAAGTCATCAAATGTATCAAAATTTACTGGGTTGGTAATATCAATAATTGTTTTTCCATCTAATTCATCTGCATATGTTGCTAAAATTCCCTCTACAGTTGGATAAGGAACGGCTAAAACAACGATTTCCCCTATACTATTTACTTTGTCAGACTCTGATGATGCAACGAAATTTACTTCATTCCCAGCATCAACAAAATTACTTCCAATTGCTTCTCCCATGCTACCTTTACCAAAAATTGTTACAGTTGCCATACTCTCATTACTCCAAACACATAGTTAATTTATTTCAACGTCAGTTTGATAACTTACTTTTTGTAAGTAAAATAGTTTGTATCGAGAATTAAAAAAATATCTCTACGTACTTAGTGATGATTTTTTTATCAGATTCTTTTTTAACAGTGTGTTTTTTTAGCATCACTTTATACCTATTTCAAAAGAGCACACAAAAAAGACATCTTATCTTTGAGATAGATGCCTGAATGACGGTCGATTCATTCACCAAAATGATGAACCTTTCTATAAGCAGTTTGAAAAAATGATTTTGACTAATTTCCGCTTCCAGTACTCAAAAATGGCGTTAATGCTTCGCCAAGATTACGTAGATTGCGTGTTTGAATGATGACTTTGCCAGATCCTTGAAAAACATTTACTAATCCTTCGCCAGTCTTAAAGCCAAATGTACCTGAAGCCACTTGAATGTCATACGTAAGATTGGTGTCCCATGCAACAACGTGTTCGTTATCAATTGTCAGAGCCTGATTTGGTGAAACCGTCAATTCTAAGAGATCGCCAAATGCAGAGACAAAGATAGTTCCATCCCCCGTGGTTTCCATGACAAATAATCCGCCCGTTCCACCAAAAAATGCTCCACTTATATTTTGTCTGACCATCTTATATGTCACTTGCGAGTCACATGCAAGAAATGCACCGGTATTTAAGCAGTATTGCTTGGCATTCGATACTTGAAGTGGATGGATTTTCCCGGGTTTCCCGGGTGCGATACCAATAAAACTATCTTCAGTTAGTCCTGTGGCACTACTGATAAACAGGCTCTCACCACTTGTCATTGATCGACCAATCGCATGCATCAGTCCGCCCAAACCAGATTTACTTGCATTTAACTTTCCAGTCAACTCTACACCCGAATGGTAAGCCATGGCTCCTCGTTCAAGTTGAATCGATTCACCCGTTTTTAACTGAATCTGTAATATTGGAGAATCGGTATCTCCTAGTAACTTATAGTTCATTTTTTCTCCTTTGAGACATTTTCTTTTAGTATAGCCGACCGCAAACAATATAGCTAGCAACTCTCGAATAAAAAACGCTGAACAACCAATGATGGACTTGCAATCACTTGTAGTTGTTCAGCGTTTTATTGTTTACTGCGTGTCCATTAAGGCTTAGTACCAGTTATTTGCTTGCCAGAAATCCATCGCATTTACAGGAGTACCATAGCGGCTTGCAATATAAGCCATACCATTTGCAGCTTGGACTGCTGGATCAGAACTTGTTTCAACTAACATTTGGAATAAGCCATATGCTGTTGATGTTGGGTTTTGAGCGTTTGGATTCCAAGAAGATTCATGTTGGATAATGAAATGAATTGCTTCCCAGTTTGCTCCTGAATCCCAACCATATGCACTTGCAGCTGCACGAACGATTGATTCAACCGAACCATCTGTCGCTTGTGTAGTTGTTGTAGTAGTTGATTCTGTTGTTTCTGTAGCTGGTGTTGTTGCTTCTATCGCTGCTTCTTCAGCAGTTGCATCAACAATTTCACCAGTTGTTGTATCAATTTTTAATGTATCGCCAACAAAAATTAAATCAGCGTTTTTGATATTATTTGAATTTGCGATTTCTATGTAACGAGTGTAATCGCCAAAATATTTTGCAGAAATCCCACTTAATGTTTCGCCAGATTTTACAGTGTGTGTTACTTCATCGGCACTCACTTTCATGCCCATTCCTAAAAATGCAGCCCCTGTGATACCTACCATTAATGCTAGTTGTTTGATCTTCATAAAACGAATTGTATCTCCTTTATCTTTCAAATCTTTCGTGACATCTCTACATAGCTGACTCTCTCAGCAACAGGCCCTATTAAAACATATAGATATTACAGAGATATAGCGCTAAGATAACAATTTGATGTTAAGTATTACAAAATATTACAGAACAAACTTTCTTTTAATACAGGTATTTATGGAGAGAAAACAAAAAAGAGACGAAATTCGTCTCTTTTCACTCATTCTATTCGTTATTTATCAGTATAAAAGATACTGATTTACAGCTTAGTTATGCCATCGCTTGATTGGCACCTTGTTTTGCTAACTGGTCTGCCAGTTCATTATACGTATCGCCAGTATGTGCTTTAACTTTTTTAAAGTGAACAGCAATCTTAGTCTGTAGCAATTGAAATTGTGCAGCGTAATATTTCGAAATAGGCTTGTTTGCGCGCCAATCACCTTCTGCCCAAGCTTGAATTCCTTGGTAGTCGTAGTAAATGGTTAATTGAGACTCACCTTGTGCGATGGCCCATTCCATCGCTTTTAGACACCCTATCACTTCGCCCGCAATTTGAAAGCTTTCTGTATAGTTTGCATCCTTTCCAGGAATCGCTAACTTCTCAATCACTTGACCCTCTTTCAAAAAGACGATGCCTGATCCGTATTGACCAAGCGTTCGATTAAATGAGCCATCGACATAGGCGACTAGTCCTTCGTCGGGTATGTCGCTTTGTATGCCGCCTTCTATAAAACGCTCGGCCTCTTCCTTCGTCGGGAATGATTTGAATTTCGCATTAGGAAATCCTTTGACTTGTTTTTGTGCTTCAGGCCATGTCTGATATATCCCTGGCTGTTTTCCAATTCTCACTGCATAATATTTTGCCATAGACTCTCCTCCAGTTGTAAGATCATTCTTTTATGTTAGCACGTTCGAACGAAAAAAAGCGACTGAAAAAAATAAAAAGGTAAAATACACGATGCTTCATAATCCCTACTTACCAACAAATAATTTTAGCGATACGGTTGCAATAACTTTGTCAATTCTTCTTGAGCTGCTTGGTCTTCGGATACTAGAAATGCTTGATCCGGTGCAAAATAAATCGTTGCCCCTTCATCCCACTAATTACCCATTTTTTCTCCATTGATTCTCTTCCTCTAACTAGTTTCCTTTTATTATAGCACTAGTATGTGATCTAGCTTGCTGGATACAATGTCGCGAGGCCGTGAGCGACAGTCGGGTAGACTTCGCTTTCTGTTTCTTGCCAAAGGTGTTGCATGTATTGAGCAACGTCTGGTTGTAACGACGTATACATAATTTTTTGTCCGCGAAGATTGGCCTGTTCTTGGAACTCTTCAAAAACGGCCAACGCCGTAATATCGATGTGTGGAACGCCACGTAGCGAAAAGATGACGCCTTCGTGTTCATCTAGTTGTTGCAAGGCTTGCTTCAACTTTTCAGCTGACATAAAGAAAAGTGGTCCACTAATATAGACAACCGTCCATCTAGATAAGTGAGTCGCAGCTGGTAAGTTCATTCGTAGCCAATCAACAGGTTCCAGTGCGATCTTGATAGCTGAGCTCCGTACTAGGAAAATAATCATGCCACTGATGACACCGATAACGATGGCAATACTCAAATCGAAAATAACCGTAGAAGCCATCGTAACAAAAAACATCGCCAATGATACCCAATATTTTTTGGTAACAAAGGTCTGTATCATGTGCCATTCATTCATTCGCCATGCGGTAATGATCAAGACACCCGCCAGTGCTGGCATTGGTATCATAGACATGATTGGCGCCAGTACCATCATCGAAAGAAATAAGACAAGAGCGTGTATAATCCCAGTTAGACGCGTTTGTCCACCTGCTTTAATAGCCACACTTGTTCTAGCAATCGCCGCTGTCGCTGGAATACCGCCAAAGAAAGGCAATATCATATTTCCAATGCCTTGCGCAATAAGCTCTTGATTGCTATCTAATGAACGATTCGTCATGCGGCCAGCCGATGCTCCACACAAAAGACTTTCAACCATACCCAGCAAGGCGATGCTAATTGCCGGTACCAGTACATTTTCAAGTGAGCCAATCGAAAGTGCCTCTATGCTCAACCGATTGGTGCTAATGATTGATGTTGGAATGGTTCCGACTGTCGCAATCGGCAAGTGAAAGAGAACCATCACCAGAGTCGTCACAATAATCGCAAAAAGTGAGCTTGGTAACAAGGTTGCGAGTTTCTTGGGATAGACAACCATTACAATCATAACCAAAATACCCATCACTAACGAAGCTATCGCTGGCTTGAATCCTAAAATTTGATAGCTAGCGAGTTTTTCGAGTACATTGGCTCCTTTAGACTGAGTACCAAATAAATTATCTACTTGACCAAGTGCGATAATAATCGCAATCCCCGATGTAAAGCCTGTAATGACTGGCGCCGGAATAAACGAGGTCAACACTCCTAATTTAAATACGCCTGCAAGTAATAACATGATACCGGCCAAAAATGTCGCCAATAATACCCCTTGGATACCTTCACTAGCGGCGATAGACATCAAAATAGCCGCCATCGCTCCTGTTGGGCCTGAAATTTGATAAAAACCACCTGATAAACTACCAATCACCACTCCCGCAACGATTGCCGTAATCAGACCTGCCGCCGCATCCACACCACTCGACACACCGAATGCAATCGCCAAAGGTAAGGCTACTGCTGCCACCGTTAAACCTGCGAGAACATCCATCCGAAATTTTTGAAGTGAATAACCAGTAAATTCGCTTTTCAATAATTGCACATAATTTTTAAACACTACTATACTCCTTTTCTACTATTTGTAGCCGCGCGCTACATATGAACTCTGTTAGTTTACTAGACATTTCACAAGAAGGAAATAGCTTATTACTGAAAATTTTCATTAGAAGACCGACAAAAAAGCTGACTCCCTTAGAATCAGCTGTTTTTTGCTTTAGTTGATAATTTCACCTTTGTTTTTCGTTAACTTCGTGCGCCATTGCGTCAATTCATCGTCATAGTCTTTGTTTCGTTCACCTATGATTCGTAATGGTGCAGTCGAACGATAAGAGCTAGTCAAATTACCCGGAAATTTCTTATCCGTCACATTGGGGTCATCTTCAAAATCGCCCATTGGTTCTACCTCATAGACTCGTTCTATCCCATCTCCTTTAGCAAGTGACGCTGCAAGCTGCGCTCCTTTCAAATTCGAAGTGAAGTAAATATGATTCATCATTAAGTTATCTTCATAGTTCGACTGATGCCCTGCAACAAGTAAGTCACCTGTTGACAACTCCGCTCGTGTCCCATGATAAAAAGGTCCTTGATCAAATATTTTTCCAGTCCACTCGCAAGACAATTTGCGCATCTGTTCTGCTTTGTCTCGTTCGTCAACTTCATCGTACTTCTCTGCTAATTTCAAATAAATGGTCGCAAATGCAGACTGTCACTTATTTCGTTGGACTGCTTAGCATAGGCTAAAGCATTCTCAAGCCCTGCCACGTATTCATTGCTATCTTGTTCCAGCAACGCACACTCATAAGTTGCAAGAAATCGCTCAAAGTCCGACGAAGCCGCAGCGAACGCTTGTCTAAATAGTACTCGTGCTCCTGATGTGTCGCCGTTTGCTACCAATGCCATTCCTTGCAGACATTGTTGCACAATTTTATTTCCCGGATGAAATGCATCGCTCATGTTTTGTTGCTCCTTTTGGTTGTCCTGTTTTCAAATCTACTATCCATTCGTCGATCCCATCTCACTCTTACTCGCCATCTGTTCTTTATAAAGTTTGCCATCGTACATCTTAAAGAATGGGTAGTAGCAAACAATCGAGACTGCTAAATTAAGAAAAGCGATTAAGATAGCACGGAAGTCACCACCAGTCCCTAAAAATGCCCCAATTCCAATTGGAGAAATCCAAGGAATCCCTGTAATTACTTTGTTCACCAATCCAAAGTCCGTCGCAAAATAGGCGACCGTAACATTCACTATCGGGGTCACAATAAATGGAATAATCAAGTACGGATTGTACACGATCGGTGCCCCGAAAATAACTGGCTCATTGATATTAAATAACCCAGGTAAAATAGCCGTTTTACCAAGAATCTTCAATTGATCTGATTTTGCGACAAAGATCATTAATAAGACCAATCCTAGCGTACTCCCCGCACCGCCAATGAAGATGTACATATTAATAAAGTCGCCAGCAAAGATATTAGACGAGCCATTAATATTTTCTGTCAGTGCTACTAACAAGATGGGATTGACGAAACTATTTTTGATAATTGCGGTCCCGTGAACACCCACAGCCCATAATAAATGAATCAATAACATAATAACGACAATTCCTAACCATGAGCCCGTCAGATCTTTAACAAATTCAAATGGTTTCGATAACAATCCATGCAAATCCGTATGCAAAAGGGCCAGTCCAGTATTGATTCCTATCATGACAACTGAAATCAAAATAGCCGGAATCAACGAAGCAAATGCACGACTGACACCAATCGGCACTCCTTCTGGCATGCGAATGGTAAAATTCTTTTTGACACAAAAGCGATAAATTTGCGTAGACAAAATCGCAGTAATAATCCCTATGAAGATTCCTACACCACCAAAACGTGTTACCCACCCACCTAATGCAACTCCATTATAAATAATGGCCGTATCAGACGCTTTTTGGATTAATTGTGCGCCTTCACTGCCGATATCTACTTGGACGATGGTCATCAAAAAAGCAAAGAGACCCAATACTGCCCCTACAAAGCTACTTAATTCCTTCGTCTCCTCTTTGCGGTAGATATTCGTCAAAAAATAAGCTGTTCCCAGACTGTAAAACAATGCCAGCGAACCGATAGACATCGTTGTTGCTACAGAATAAATCGGCGCAAATTTTAAAATAGTCGACTCAAAAAACGAAGCCAATGGCGGAATAATTTGTGGGAGATTATTAATAATCAAAAAAATAGAACCCACAATGGTGAATGGTACTGTAATAATCCCAGCTTGCATGATGGCACGAATAAAGCGCAGATTTGCGACCTTATTAAGCGGTGGCAATAATTTTGTTTCCAAAAATGAAAAGAAAGCATTCATCCTATTTCCCCACTTTCGGCAGCTGATTCGTCTGAATGACGTCTTGATACCAGTAAAAACTATCTTTTTTGTAACGTTTCATTTCTTTGGTATCCTTTTCTGTACGGTCGACATAAATAAACCCATACCGCTTGCTAATTCCTTCATGCACGCTGACCAAATCAATCGCCGACCAAGGGCTATACCCGATTAAATCCACACCAGCTTCGATTGCGGCACCACATTGCTCGATATGTTGCTTCAGATAATCAATTCGATACTGATCATGAACGGCTCCATCGTCTGTCAGTTCATCCTTAGCTCCCAAGCCATTTTCAGTAATGATGATTGGTAAATTGTAGCGATCATAGAGTGTTTGCAAGGTCGTCTTTAAACCTAGTGGATCAATCGTCCAATTGAATTCATTTTTTTCTAAATAAGGGTTGGTGAAGCCTTTATAAAATCCCCACTCCATTATGTCTTCACTCTGTTGATCGCTAATTCCATTCGCCATTTCTTTTTTCGCCAGTGGTTTTTCAACGGTAACAGTCGTATAAAAATTCATCGCAATGTAATCTGGAAAAGCCGTTTTCATCAGCGCTTCATCTTCTGGTGCAAACGTAATTTGCACGTCGTTTTGCTTCAAGTAATCTTTAAATACTGTATTGTAACGTCCAAAGCATGAAAAATCTAAGTACGCCCAATTTCGAACGCTGTTAAAATAAAGAGCTGCTTGATTATCTATTGGCTTACTTGTTGCTGGATAGACGAGGGAAATATTTGGTACAGGACCAATTTTTCCATCTGTAATTAATTCATGGCATCGTTTAAAAGCATACTTTTCCGCAATCATGAGATGATGAAATTGTTGATACTTTTCTTGGATAGGAATTTCTTTCCCCAGAATTTTCTTATCTACTAAAAGCATAATATTGGGTTCATTAATCGTTAGCCAATTTTTCACACGATCTCCATAGGCTTGAAATACCGTTTCTGCATAATGTACAAAGGCATCGACCGTACTGCGAACACCCCATCCCCCCTCATCTTCTAGTGCTTGAGGCAAATCAAAATGATTCAATGTAATGAATGGTTGTATTTGGTACTTTAGTAGCTCATCGATGACATCGCTATAGTGCTGTAGCCCTGGCTCATTTACAGCTCCTCTTCCATCTGGGAAAATTCTCGTCCAAGCAATCGAGAATCTAAACACGTTAATTCCCATCTCTGACAATAATTTAATATCCTCTTTGTAATGATGATAATGATCGCTAGCCACCTTAAAGTCAGCTATCGCATGATTGTCTCTTTGACGCGTGTCTTGCACGCTTAGGCCTTTGCCATCTTCTTGATAAGCACCTTCTGTTTGATGGGCAGATATCGATGCCCCCCATAAAAAATTATCTGGAAATGTATGAGTCATAGTCTTTCTCCTAACTGTTTTTTTAGGCGTATCAACTAATTATAATATACAGTCTGCTCATCAGTGTTCATTGATGCTTGGGTGACTATATTGATTTTATAAAAAAAAAAGCCTAAATCTATACCTGAAAGAATTAACCTTCATATTCTAGATTTAGGCCATCCAAAATGCTTAACTAATTCATTTCACAGGAATTAGTTAAGCATTTGCATTGAAATATGCGACACATTATTTTTACATTTTAATCATTTTCAAAAGTTTTCCAGGTTTGACATTTCGTGAACTCTGCTCAGTTATTTTTTCATCTGAAAATCGGTATAGGTTATATCCATACGCTTCCTCAAAACGAACAAGCCCGTCTCCTTCATCCTCACCAATAAAAGACATTCCTGATACTGTGTAATACGGAATTCCTTGAATATCACTGATGAATGGATGGTGAGTATGACCATTCAATATACACTTAATATTATGAGACTGCAATAACTGAATTAATTGTTTTGAACCTGGCCATTCTGGCATAGTAATCTGGGTTGGAAGCAAATGGTGATGGGTCACAAAAATAATCGGACGTCCTTTCGCATTTATCAGCTGATTCTTTAGCCACTCAAATTGCTTAGAATCGACAATTCCATTTGGATAGCCAAAATACGAATTATCAAACGCAATAATCGAAACATCTGGGAAATGCATCACATCGTTATAAAAATCTTCTGAAGGAAGTTCAGCAAACCAGCCTTCACGAAAATTTGACTTTATATCATGATTTCCTAATGTCACGATAATAGGTATGCTACCTACAATATTTAATAACCATTGCTTTAAAAAATAGTAATCTTCAACTTCTCCATCCTCAGTTAAATCACCACTAATTATTAATACATCAATCCTATGATTAGCTAATACTTCCGTTAAGCATTCTTCTAAATGAGTCAAAGGCGATTGCATTTTAGCTAACATTTCTAAATAATCAGTATTTTTAAGTAAATATGTTTTTCTAAAATGAATGTCTGATATATGTAGTATATTCATCCTATTTCAGTCTCTTTCTAATGATTCCAGTGATTAAATCTAAAATAAATACCGTAATAACCACCCCAATTAAGATAATACTTACTTTGCTCCAATTGCGAGTCTGAATTGCAAAAATTAACGGTGCACCAATACCACCTGCACCAACTAACCCAAGAGTTGCTGCACTTCTGACAGCAATTTCAAAATGATTTAAGGCTAAGGAACTCCATATAGGTGCTAAAGATGAAAAACGAACAAAAAATAAAACTTGCCAAAAATTAGCACCGATTGCATGCATTTCTTGAACAATATTTTCATCCATGTTTTCCATTTCTTCAGTAAATAATTTACCTAGCATCCCTATTTGATGCGCGCCAATCGCCAGCACCCCAGCAAAAGGACCCGGACCAACTACTTTAACAAAAATAATAGCCAAAACCAATTCAGGAAAAGAACGCAATATATTACACACTAGCTTTCCAATTTTGGTAATATAACTATGATTTGGAAATAGATTAACTGCACTAACAAGGGCTAAAGGAATCGCAAAAAATGTTGCTAAAAAAGAGCCCAAAAAAGCAATACCTATCGTCAAAACGAGTAAATTAACCAAATCTTCTCCACTGCCATCATACATGAAGCTCCAATCTGGATGACTTAACCCTCTAATTACTTCCAAACCCATAGATAGAGAAAATGTGGATAAGCCCGAATAATCAATATTTACTGCAGAAATCAAAACTAAAAATAGAAATAAGCTGATGTAAAAATATGTTTTTTTACTGATATCACGAATTATCATACCAATGATCTCCTCACACGCTCACTCACCTTATCTACAATAATTACTGTAACTAGTATCGTTAAAATAATTATTGACACTCTTTCGTAATTTAATAATGCGAGTGAGGAATTCAAAATAACCCCAATTCCACCAGCACCAACAAAACCTAAAATTGTCGATGCTCGTACGTTTACTTCAAATGCGTAAAATGTGTAGCTTAAAAATTGATTAATTACTTGTGGCAATACCGCCCAAACAGTAATTTGAAACTTATTGCTCCCTACCGCAGCAGTCATTTCTATGGGACCATAGTCAATCGTCTCCACAGCTTGAAACATCAATTGCGACACCATACCTAAAGTAAAAATTGCAATTGTGATAACTCCTGTCGATTCACCAATCCCAAATATAGCAACAAATAAAGCAGCCAAAAGCAATGTTGGAATCGTTCGAACTAAACCAAGTACAAATCGAATACTAATTGATAGCGTCTTATTTTCCGTTAGTATGGTTGTTGCGTAAAAGCTAATTGGAAATGCTAAAAGAACACCTACAAATGTTCCTAGTAAAGACATTTCTAGTGTTTTTATCATCGGTAACACAAGTCTAGGAAGGAAACTAAAATCGGGTTTTGCCAAACGTGACAAAAATATGACTATCTGATTAGAATTTGAAATTACTTTATAAAAATCAGCATTTGTTAATCGGACACTTCCCAAAAAGCAAATAATTATTATCGTGCCGATCAATAATTTCTTATGCAAATTAAAATGAACCGTGTCTTTTAACTTCATAGACTGCCTCGATCCTGTGAACTACCGTAAATAGTATCTAAGCGAGTAGGGGTTAGTTCCTCCGGAGGTCCATCAAAAATAATTTCTCCATATTTCAAGGCAATAATTCTCGTTGAAAATTCTTTAGCCAATGGAACAGAGTGCAAATTAACAATCACTGTTTTGTTCATCTTCAGATTTATTTTTTTTAAATCTTGCATTACATTTTGTGTCGTCACTGGATCTAAAGAAGCAACGGGTTCATCGGCTAGTATAATTGGAGCGCGCTGAACAAGGGCTCTTGCTATAGATACTCTTTGTTGTTGCCCTCCACTCAACTCGTCGCTTCTAGCATGTAATTTATCGCTAAGTCCTACCATCCTCAAAGCCTCTTCAGTCTGAGAATAATCCTCTTTTGTAAATAAACCAAAAGTACTTTTAAATGTCGAATAGTATCCCAAGCGCCCAGACAACACATTTTTTTGAACAGTACTTCGTTTTACCAAGTTAAAATTTTGAGAAATCCATCCGATTTGGCGGCGTAACATACGTAATTCTTTCTTCTTCGCATTTGTAATTGAGGTATCATTAATAATGATATCGCCTTCCGTAATGCGTTCTAAGCGATTAATTGAACGAAGCAAGGTACTCTTCCCTGCTCCACTCAATCCAATAATAGATATAAACTCACCATCTTGGATAGTTAAATTTATATTGCTTAACCCTTTAACACCATTAGGATATATTTTTGATACATTATTGAAGGTAATCATACAAACTCCTTTTTGAAATTAATTGTTTTTCTTTATTCAGATGCTTTTTTTGTGTATGAACGAATAGTATCGTACGCTGAATCTGCAGCTTCCTGGTATCCTTTATGTCCCCATATAGCCATAGCTTCAGCTCCTTCATCATCATCAGTCATATTTAAAAAAACTTGTTTTACTTCTTCTTTCAATGTTTCATCCATAGAAGGTTGGACTGCAATCGCATCATTTGGAATATCACCCTCTGTTAAATACAAAACTCGCAAATCTTCGAATAAATCATTGTCTGGAAAACTTGATGCAAAAACATTACGAGCTCCTTGGAAAACAAATGCTGCATCCATTTGTCCATTTAATACGGATGTAATTTCACTAGGGATATCATTTACAGTCGTAATAGTTGATTGAGTCGTTGGATCTATTCCCGCATCTTTTAACTCTGCTACAGGATAAATATATCCACTGGCTGAATTTGGACTCAATGCAGCTATTTTTTTCCCTTTTAAATCAGATAATGTTTTGATTGAACTGTCACTTTTAACTAATATTTCTCCTTTAAATGTACTAGTCAATTCTCCTTCCAATGGCAACCCAGTCTTCTCATCATATTTTCCTAATTCAGAAGTTAAAATAGCTTCTGCAGCTCCCATATCTTTGGCTTGTACATAGGCAGCAGGCGGCATAATACCAATATCAACTTGCCCTGAAGCCATGGCTTCAACAATTGTTGAGTAGTCTGTAGCTAGCGTCACTTCGACATCGCGATCAAGCTTTTTCGATAGGTATTCTGCGAAAGGCTTCGTTTTTGCTTCCATCGATCCATCATTATTTGTAGGTACAAATTGAACTACTAACTTCTCTTTATTCGAAGAGTCACTATTCTCACTATTTGATCCACATCCTACCAATGTACCTGCAAGTATAAGACCCATACCCATCAATGCTAACTTTTTCAAACGCATGCTTTTTCCTCCTGATTGAACATGATTTTTTGTACATTTAGATAGTATCAAAAAAACATTCTTTTCGATGTGACACAAGTCATACCTATCTATATTTTACATATATTTTACAAAAAATTAACTTTAATTATTCGTATTGAGAAGATATTTTATTTAAGTTATACTTAATAAAAACCAATAAGGAGTGTATTTTAGTGAAAAGAATAAATGATTCCGAACGTTTATCGTCCTATATCATGAATCATGAATTGAACCATTATATGCATTCAAATTTACAGGAAATATCAACCTTACAATCATTCGAGAAAAATGAACATCTTATTCAAAGTGGAGAAATTTCTGATTTTCTCTATTTTTTGGTTGAAGGAACTGTAATTGTATACTCGTATGCATCAGATACTCAAAATATTTGTATCAATTATGCCTCAGCAATGATGCCTTTAGGTGAAGCGTCATCATTATGGGGAATAGAGCCAAAAAGTAGTGTAAAAGCAGCGACAAAATGTATTTGTATTTGTATATCATTGGCAACCTATCGGAATACATTACAGCAAGATGTTCTTTTTTTACAAAATACCTGTCGGCTTTTAAGTACTAGACTCAATACAAGTATTACGGTGGCTAACTCATTAGCTGAATCATTTGATATGCGTTTAGCGAAGTTTATCCTAGAAAATCAAAAAAATGATATTTTTACTTTCCAACTTACTACTTGTGCAGCTATATTGAACGTAAGTTATCGCCATCTTTTAAGAATTATCATGCAATTCCGCGAAAAAGATATTTTAGAAAAATTTGGAAATTCGTATATTATTCGTGATCTTAACGCTCTAAAAAACTTAGCCAACTATGATTACTAATAATTTTTATTCACTAGTGAATCCAATAGCTGTTACCGAAAAAATAATCTTACTGCCCAAATATATCCGTATTCTTAAAATTAATGATTAATCCACTTCTTCTCTCGTAGTTATACCACGTTTATTTTTGGTTTTTCTCTTCTCATCCAACATACTTTTCTATCAATTCCACTGATTTATTCCATAAAAGATGAATTTTTTTTTAGTTATTTTATCTATCTGTGAAAAAATACTTAAAAAATTGTTGAAATTTTCAGTCAAAATTAATATGCTATAAAAGAGAATGAGAATCATTTTCAATTAAGAAGTGAGGCTGATATATGAAAAAGTGGTTAGTGGTGCTGATATTTTTAATTTTAGCGACTACTTCAATTTTTGTCGGTGTAAACGAAGTGACAGTCAGTGGATTGATGGAAGGCAATCGCATGCAATGGTTACTTCTAGCCAAAACCCGCATACCACGAACGATCAGTTTGATTTTAGCAGGGGGAATGTTAAGTATTTCTGGTCGTATTATGCAGCATTTTATGCAAAATAAATTTGTCTCGGCAAATACTATTGGCATGATGGATAGTGCTCGTTTGGACATTTTGGTCGTGATGCTTTTTTACCCAACAGGTTCATCATTGATGAAAGCATTCGTAGCATTTCTTTTTTCCTATGCAGGGGTCTTGTTATTTTTATCACTTAGTCGTCTACTACCAAAAGGCGATTCAGTAATTTTGCCACTCGCTGGAGTCATGTTTGGTAATGTCATCAGTGCGATAGCTATTTTTTTCGCTTATCACTATCAATTGATCCAAAACATGTCCGCTTGGCTACAGGGGCATTTCGCCACAGTCATGGCAGGTAGTTACGAATTGATTTATTTAACCGTCCCCGTGGTGATCGTGCTGTAAGTTCTAGGGTATCAGATTACTGTCGCTGGACTGGGAGAAGAATTATCGACTAGCCTTGGTATGAATTATCAGCGATTGCAGTTTGTGACGTTTGCCTTCGTAGCATATGGTGAAGGTTCTCGCTTTGCAATAGTTCACGATACATTTGGCTTTGCACAAGCAGATGATACAATTGAGGCTTCTACTCATGGACAAAGCGTTTCTTATGAATACATTTTAGAAAAAAATCCCGATATTCTTTTTGTAGTGGATCGCACACAATCAATCGGGGGCGATACATCCAACAATGATATGGCTGATAATGAAATAGTGAAACAAACAAACGCAGGTAAAAATAACAAAGTCATTCAACTAGATCCACAAGTGTGGTACCTTGTAGGTTCTGGCTTGGAATCATTAAAAATCATGATTGACGATGTGAATCAAGCATTTGAATAAAAAAAGATTGTTTCAGCAAGTAAAACCGCTGAAACAATCTTTTTTATTGCTGTTACAAAAGACGTGTGATAAAACACTATCCCACCTTACCTAAATGCCATTTTAAAAGAAGAAATTTTTAATTAATTGACTACCACCGATGATATTTCCGATTGCACCACCCATGGACGATAAGAAAAATAAAGCAATAATGTGCAAGAATCTGTTCTTGAAAATTGTTTTGATATGGCTGATGTCGTTAAAAATGTCAGACATATCTTTAACAGTTGGTTTTTTTCTCCATGCTTCAACGAGTGCAACAAACATACCCACATTTAGGATAGGATGGATGGTGCCAATGGGCGCAGTCACAAAGGCTGTAATGACGGACAATAGACTTCCTCTCCCTAATAAGGTGAAGAGTGCCGCAAGCGAAGAGTTCCATAAAAGCCATGTTTTGAGTTGTTCCATCCCGACTGTGTAATTTCCAAAGAAAAAAGATGCTAAGATTAAGCCAATAATTAAGGCTGGAAATAGATATTCTAGTATTTTTGACCCCATGGTTTTCTTTGGAATCGTATCTAATTCTTGGTTTCTATGACTATTTTTATTTTGTTTGATCAGTTCTGCCATACCATTAAGGTGGCCTTTGCCAATCACAACGACAATTTTTTCATCAGTATGTATATCGAAAATATTGTTAACCATGTATTCATTTCTTTCTAAAATTAATGTATCGTGAATCACGGGTAATTCTTCTCTTAGTGATGAAAAAGTCGTTTCAATTATATCCTCATTCATGATTTCTTGTAGTTTGTTCTCGTCGAGGTTCGCTTGTTCGCCATTTCCAAAAAGAAAAGCGACGATTAATTTAGCTTTTTGCCAAAAGGTTAAACTTCGCCAGATTCTGGTCAAGGTTATATTGATATTGCGATCCAATAATCTTAGCTCTGCTTTGTATTCATGGGCTTTTTCTATAGCCATTTTAAATTCTGCCCCTGGTGCTGATTCAGTATTTGCAGCAAATCTTTTTTGAAAAGCAGCTAAAATAATTTGCATAAGTAACGGTGCTACTTTTTTCTCTTTGATGACTTTGACAATATCGGTATTTTCCCATTTATTGTTGTTTTGCATTGTTTCAAAACGTTCTTTATCAAGTTCAATTCCTATGTATTTCGGTTGAATCGCATCAATTGTTGCTTGCACTTCTTTCACACTCTCTTTTGATACATGAGCGGTTCCAATCAGAGTGATATTATTAATTGTAACTATATTTGTCATCAGCTAATTCCTTTCCTTCTGTCTATTTCTTTTTCAGCTAGTAAGATTTTCGTTTAATACGTTCATTTTAGGATAAAATAGAATAGAAAGATAGCTTGAAAAAATGAATTACGTTAGATAGTTGGTTCCGAAAAATCAATACACTCATGCAGAAAGGACTACATCGATATGACTTAGACTTATTTTGATTTACCAGAAAAAATTAATGAGCAATTACTCACACGCGCAAAAAAAAAATAAGCCCTGCCTTGCTTTGTGATGGGATGCAAAAATTAGGAATCGCAAAAAATGGGGCCATGGACGCTTCTCTTATGCCTATCGATGAGCAGAAATTTATGGTCGGTACGGCTTGTACAGTTGATACAGAGGATGGCGATAATTTCCCAATTCACGTCGCCATATACCAAGGAAAGCCAGACTATGTATTGATTGTAGCTGGGAAAAACTCTATGGAGAGAGCCTACTTAGGCGATTTGTTGGCTAGAGCAGCGGATGCCGTTGGACTAAGTAGTATCGTCGTTGATGGCTGTGTTCGTGACAAATTAGGCTTAAAAGAATTAGCTATCCCTGTCTACTCTAAAGGGATTATGTAACGTAGCCCAGCAAAAAAAGGACCAGGGAAAATAAATGTTCCCGTATTTTGCGCAGGTGTCTCTGTAAATCCTGGTGACTTAGTGGTCGGTGACGCTGATGGTGTCACCGTAGTTCCTAGAAATGTAGTGGAAAGAGTAATTGAGTTAGCAGAAAAAATTGTCCTATGAATTTCAACGAGCAATGCTAGTAAATGACTATAAACAAGCACGAGAAAATGGAACTGAGCTACCTGAATTAGCACCTTCATGGGTCATCGATATGTTGGATAAACAATCGTAATCTACTGAAAGCTAAAAGATCGTTTCCAGCTCAGAAAGCAACAAAAAGGCAAAACATCCGAAAGTTGATTCTCGTACTTTGGATGTTTTGCCTTTTTTTGCTTACCTGCTGTCTTAGGTAGCGTTATTTGCGAATAAGCTTAAATTTACACCATGGTTCAATATAATCTAATAACACCAACTCTTCTCACTACACTGGTTATGATGGCTATTAAACCACAATACGCCTTCACAAGAAAATTTAGTGAAAGAATTGCAAAACAAACAAATATTTATGACTGATAACCGTTCGAGTTTTTATCATCCCGCACATTTTGACAATTCCTTGCGCGTATCCTTAGCAAAAATTTCGACTCAACAAATTCACGAAGTCTACCCAATACTCTATCAACCAATACTCAGCCTGTTTGAGAAATATACGGATGCTCATTAACTTTAAAAATTCTATTGCCATCACTACTCAAAAGAGTAACGACAGCAATATAGTTTAGGCTTAATGTTCTCATTAGACTAGACTTCTAAAGAGTTTTTTTACATTCGTTAAGTGGAAACGAACTTGCGGACGTACGAAATAAAAGAATAATGGTAATGCCACAATAATTGTACGAGTCCAGTAAAATATGTAGGAAGAATAAAAATGCCCAGCTGGATAATTATGTGTTAAATACGTAGATAATCCTAAGCAAATCATTGAATTAATCGTGATAACCCACAATGGGAACGTAATGTGCTTTTTCTCTTTGTTCTTTATTAATTTGCTTCTATGTATATATTTTGTCATCGGAAATGAGACAATATTTTTCACTAAAAAAACCAACGTGAAACTAAACGGATAAATAAGCAGCACTTTTTTGATTGGATAATGAGCAAACCCATAATTCCAGATCATATTATAGTTCATCAAAAGAAACACCATGACCGCCATCGTGAGAATCCCTTCAAGAGTGTTATTTTTCAAAAAATTTTTAACCACGTAAAACCTTCTTTCAAATTAATCATTGGGAATAGACTTTTATTGTACTCCTAATGAAAAAAATTTTGAAGTAAATTGTATTAATTTATGGAAGAATTAGAACTATTATATGAGATATTATCCTATTACACGTTTACAATTAAGTGAACGGCTTATGAATTTCAAACAATCCTTATCATTTTTAAATTCATATCAAGCGTGGACAATGTTCCTAAACTATACATTGAACACTTTCGCCAAAGAATATCTCCAATCCTGTATACTTTTAAAGGTATCTTAGGTTATTGGAGGACGAAAGGTGAAGAAGAAGTTAATGTTATATTTGGAAATTCAACAGATGAAGGAGCGGGACTTTTCCATCCAACAAATCGCAAAGCAGTTGAAGGTATCCCGCACAACGGTTTATAACTACATTGAGAAGACACCAGAAGAAGCTTTCGAATGGGTCAATTCATTAGGTTCGAGGAAGAAGAAATTGGACCCATACAAGGATTGGATTGTTGCTTGGCTTCAAGAGTATCCGCATCTGAATGCGTCTCAAATACAGGATTGGCTGCTTGAGAAATTCCCCGACTTCACCGTTGGTGAAAGTACGATGCGGTTATATGTGAATCAAATACGCGAAGAATATCAGATAGCTAAAACTAAAGTTGTGAGGCAATACGAGGCGGTCGAAGAACAACCGATGGGAAAACAGGTACAAGTCGATTGGGGCGAAACGCGTCAAAAGACGCAGGATCAAAGAGAAATCAAATTATACTGCATTTGTTTCTTACTTTCCCATTCACGCTACAGCTATGTGGAATGGCAAAACTGCCCCTTTACGACTCGTGATGCCATTCGAAGCCATGAGAATGCCTTCGAATTCTTTGGTGGCATGCCGGAAGAAATCGTTTATGATCAGGACCACCTAATCACTGTGAGTGAGCACGCTGGAGACATGATCCTGACCGCTGAATTTCAAGCGTACAAACAGCAACGGAAGTTCAGAGTCCATTTATGCCGCAAAGCCGACCCCGAATCCAAAGGAAAAGTGGAGAGTACGGTAAAGTATGTGAAACGAAATTTCGCCGATAGCCGGATTTATACGACAATCAAGAACTGGAATGAGCGCTGTTTAGCCTGGTTGGAAAGAACGGGCAACCGAAGGGTTCATGGAATAACAAAAAAGAGACCGGTAGAAGTGTTTCTCCTCGAAAAGCAACACTTAAAACCAGTCTCTAAACTACTCTCAACCGAGAGTATCACCGGTTCAAGTATAACAAGAACGGTAAACAAGGACAATACGGTTTTTTATAAATCAAACCGTTATTCCGTACCACTAGGCACTTACAGACCGAAAGGCCTGAATACAGTGGCTATTGAAATCAAGGAAGATACGAACGATCAAAAACGGCTTATTATCAGAAAACAGCCCGATGGGGAAAATCTGGCGAACCATCCTCTGGAAACTTCAACAGGCAAACTGATCAAAAATAAAAACCATGGGCGCGATCGTTCGAAAGGCATTCAAAGCTATAAGGAAACCGTTGCGCAGCAGTTCAAAGATTTGGAGCTTGCCTCACGATACATTGATATCTTGATGGAGAAGTATCCGCGCTATAAAAGAGACCAACTGGCCGTTCTACAGAAAGCGGCCCTCGAATACCCCACTGTCATTGATGAGGCCCTACAGAAGTGTATGTCTGAACATCTGATGAGTGCGAATGACTTTACGGATGTGGCTAAATACTTGGCTGCCCCTCGGAAAGAGACGCCGCCTGTTCCACCCGTACAAGCAGTCCGATCGGATTGCGCTGATATCAACGTGGAGACGCATCCGATGAGTACCTATACGGAAATTCTGGGAGGTGCCGCCTCATGAATGATAGCATGGACGCGCTGCAAAGCCAGTTCAGACAGCTGCGCTTGGTGGAAACTGCGAGCGAGTTGCCTGAGCTTTTCCGTAAAGCCGAACAGGCCTCCTGGACCTACCAGGAACTGGTGCAGGAGATTGTGTGCTTCGAATTAAGGAAGCGCGAGGAAAAAAGTATTCAGAAACGATTGAAATTGGCTAAGTTCCCGTACCACAAAACACTGACGGAATTCGACTTATCAGATCAGACTTCTCTAAGCAAACGGCAGCTTACCCAGCTCCAAGAGCTTACTTGGCTTGAGCAGCAGTATAATCTCATCTTTTTGGGTCCGAGCGGTGTGGGGAAAACGCACTTATCCATTGCCTTAGGCATGGAGGCCATCCAGAAGGGGTTTCAGGTGACGTTCGTGACAATGGGAGAACTACTCTCCCTTCTGAAAACTGAAGAATTCACGCGAAAAGCGCAGGTCCAGCTCAATCGGATCCGAGCGTCTGATTTAGTGATCATTGATGATTTGATGTATATGGCAATGGATCAAAGGGAAGCTACCCTGTTTTTTCATTTGATCAATCATCTATATGAACGGAGTTCAATCATCTTGACCTCCAATAAGAGCCCCGACCAATGGGGAGAATTATTGGGCGATGAGGGCGTCGCAATGGCTATCCTAGACCGTATTCTGCATCGAGCGGAGGTCGTTCACATGAATGAAGCCAGCTACCGTATGAAGCATCGCCAGAGCATGTTTGTGAGCGAAAGTGTTCAAAATTAATTGGCGTTAACTGTTCAATTCTACTTGACGCTGACAGGGGATTGGTAAAGGTCTGCCGAGCTCCTTTTTTGGCTGCTTTTTTGGCTTCTTCGATGGCTAATTTCATAAATGTCGTTTGCATCTTTCTCCTCCTTTCCATAAAAAAATGCCTCGTGAAAAAGGCTCTATAATATTTGGTGTTGTTACTCAAAC
>NZ_JAMRVB010000001.1:108922-137552 GCF_023743875.1 Enterococcus italicus | reverse complement strand
CTTGTCTAACTTAATTTGACAATTAATAACCACTAAAATATCTCAAAAGGCAGAAAAACTTGCTATACTTTCGGAAAATTCATCGTTAATCCGACGCCTCGAAAGATAAATTACTTGGTTCTTTAGGATAAATATCATCTGTCACTGCAACCGTTTCATCTACAATTTCTATGCTAAATTGGTCTACCCATACACTTCCGATACCTTCTAGCAAGGCCCCGATATTAATGATTTCAGCTTCTTTTGGCACATCGACTACACAACTATACGGTTGCCACTTAGTTTCACCGATAATCGGGCGATCAAGCATATTATCAAATTTTAATTGTGCCATATCATGTCCATCGATACGAATCCATAATCCAGCTCTTCCCTTTTTCAATAATGTACGAGCATATCCTGTAAATCGAATGCGTTTTTCAACGTAATTTTGAGCTGAGAACTGTTGCATGATTGTCACAAAATCACCAGATTCAATTTTAGCTTCATTTTTTGATTGTAATGTAACTGATTGCTTGCCC
Source organism: Enterococcus italicus (assembly GCF_023743875.1). Lineage (NCBI taxonomy): Bacteria > Bacillati > Bacillota > Bacilli > Lactobacillales > Enterococcaceae > Enterococcus > Enterococcus italicus. Next base: position 137,031 of record NZ_JAMRVB010000001.1, on the reverse strand, counting down.
GAATAAAATTCAGTTCGATCTAACTTCACTTTAAACTTATCTGCATTACTTCCAGCTACAAACCAATTAGGAATACCATCTAAACTCATACCCACCGTCTCCTTTTTTACTGTAAATGATTGAAAGAAATTCCGAAACTGTGCAGGAGAAAGTCGATACTCTTCTTTAAATGCACGCGAAAATGCTTCTTGAGATTGAAAACCGGTCACGAACGCGATATCTAAAATACTATCTGTTCCATATAACAGCTTTTTAGCTGCAAGTGCGATCTTACGTCTTTTAGTATATCGTGCAAAAGAGATTCCTGTTCGTTTCGTAAAGAGATGATGAAAACGACTAGAAGAATAATAGAAAAATGCTGCTGTATCATTCAATGTACAGTCATCTATATTCGCTTCAATGTAAGCAAATATCTTTCGCCACTCCGCCTCAGTCATGTTCATCGCTCCTTTCTATTTGTAGTTTACTTAATTTAGACGGTAAGTTTTTGATTATTTTGGCTAAAATAATCAAAGATTATTAGCCTATCCTTCACATTTCCTTTAATGAAGTGATACTTCAAGCTAAGAACTACGAGAAAACGACAAAACGACTGGCCACCTTCTGGAGTTCTTATTGATAGTGAAGCTTGAATGATTGATAATGTAAAAATACCATCTTCAAGAAAACGAGATGTTCAAAAGTTAGTATGTGATTTCAAGTTACTCATTTTGATTATTTTGATAGATTTTTTTAGCAATAACCTTACTGATTGGGAAACACATGACTGCTATAATTAAGCCGATAATGATTTCATTAAAAATAATAGTGACAAATAATAAAAGTATACTAGATAAAAACAAACTAAGAATATTAATTTTATCTTCTTTCATTTAGACCTTCGTTAAAATAGTCAATTCAATCTTACTTAAATCAGGGTTTCCTCTTATATTTCCTCACACCATACATGATCCAACTAACGCTATTCCCAAGCAACACGAGCGCAACTACTAGTGTCATCAATGACTCAGGTAAAACAAACAATCCAGCAAATCCTAATCCAAAAATTAAAACACTTATCAACAAATACTTTAAAAACAGTCCCATATTACTCTCATTTTCCTATCAACAAACACATCCGTATCAATTTATAACTAACAATCCCTCTATATCAACATCTATCTACCAAAAAACCTCATCACTTATGATACGGTTCGCCTTTAATAATCCGAAAGGCACGGTATATTTGTTCGACTAAAATGAGGCGCATGAGTTGATGTGGGTAGGTCATTTTTCCAAATGAAATTTGGGCATCGCTACGTTTCATGACGGCTTGGCTAAGTCCTAGTGAACCACCTATGACGAAGACGAAGCTGCTTTTACCTTGGATCGTTTGCTGGTTTAGTTGTTGGGCGAAGGCTTCACTGGATGGGTTCTTTCCTTCGATGGCTAATGCGTAGACGTATTCTTGGTCTTTGATTTTGGCTAAGATGCGCTCGCCTTCTTTGTCTTTGACTTGGATCATTTCGGCTTGGCTTAAGTTTTCGGGTGCTTTTTCGTCAGATACTTCGATTAATTGGATTTTTGCATAGCCGCTTAGGCGCTTGGCGTATTCATTGATGCCTGCTATGAGATACTTTTCTTTTAATTTTCCGACAGAGATTATTTTGATGTTCATTGTATCCGCCTTTCTTTTACTTTCTTATTATACACAACTTTTCCACAGGTTTTGAATTTTCTGGCAAAAAATATTTCTGATTTTATTTATAAAAGTTTGTTATTTCGCTTATTTTTGTAAGAACACCCGTTTGTATCCACAGATTCCATGAGTTATGCACATTTCTGTGGATAACTATGGTCGACATATCCCATACTATCCACATAGTTATCCACGTGAATGGTGGATAATCTTTCGAAGGTTTTTCATTAAATTAACCGCATTTCAGCAACAATTCTTCATATTTTTTTCAAATTCTCACAGTAGACTAAAAATGAAAATAAGCTTATACTATTAGTAAGTTATCCATATGGGAGGAAACAATATGAAAACCAAATCTTCTTCACTAGTTAAAAAAATAGGTATTAGCCTACTTAGTGGTGTTGTCGGTGGTGCGTTAAGTTTTGGTGGGTTGTATTATATCGCAAATGGCAATCAATCCAGTAGCTCAACATCAAGTGTTTCATCCACTACTAGCTCAGGCAAAACAACTGTCAGCAATGTAACATATAATGTGACGAGCGATGTAACAACGGCTGTCTCAAAAGTCCAAGATGCCGTTGTATCCATCATTAATTTGCAAAGCACTTCAAGTAATGATCAATTGGGTGGATTATTTAGATCTGATGAGAGCAATAGTTCTTCCAATGATAGTACGCTTGAGATTGCCAGTGAAGGTAGTGGTGTCATTTACAAAAAGTCTGGTGACACTGCCTATATCGTAACCAATAATCACGTTGTTGAAGGTCAAAAGGAACTACAAGTTGTCTTAGCTGATGGTACGAAAGTAACCGCTACGCTTGTTGGGACAGATTCTTATACTGACTTGGCTGTCTTAAAGATTTCTTCAAGTAAAGTCACAACAGTCGCTACGTTTGGTGATTCATCTGCCTTGAAAGTTGGTGAACCTGCGATTGCGATTGGTTCTCCATTAGGATCTGAATACGCAAATTCAGTAACAGAAGGAATCATTTCTTCCTTAAATCGCCAAGTAACTAGTACCAATGATGAAGGGGAAGCCGTTAGTATCAACGCTATCCAAACCGATGCCGCGATCAATCCTGGTAATTCTGGTGGCCCACTGATTAACATTGAAGGCCAAGTCGTTGGGATTAACTCAAGTAAGATTGCAAGTTCATCTTCTTCAAGTTCTGGTGTAAGTGTTGAAGGAATGGGCTTTGCTATTCCTAGTAATGATGTCGTCACAATTATTAATCAATTGGAAAAAAATGGTAAAATTACTCGACCTGCTTTAGGCGTTTCCATGTATGACTTGAGATCGATTTCGAGTGAACAACAAGAAGAAATTCTAAAAGTACCAAGCACTGTGAAACAAGGTGTCGTCATCTTAAATGTGGCAAACGGCACTCCTGCTGAAAAAGCCGGCTTAGAAAAATATGACGTCATTACAAAGATTGACGGCAAAGAAATCACTAGCACGACGGAATTACGAGCAGCACTTTATGCCAAATCAGTCGGTGATACGATGAAGATTACATTCTATCGTGAATCAAAAGAAAAAACAGTGACAGTTGAATTAACTGTCGATCAATCGATATTGAATCAAAGTAGTTCATCCTCATCTAATTCTGGTGAATAAAACAAACAGTAAAAAAGCGTTTAGCCCGACTTGTTATTCGGTTATTCGGAGCTAAACGCTTTTTTTTACTTAAATGCCAACCCTGTTTCGGCATCTTGAGGCAATTCTAAGATGCCTCTTTTTTTAGGCGCATTCGTCAGTTGCAATTCTTTTGCGGAGCAGATCATCCCTGCACTCGCTACACCACGTAGTTCTCCTGGCCAAATAAGTAGACCATCTGGCATCATTGCACCTGGTTTGGCGACGACGACTTTTAGTCCTTTACGGATATTCGGCGCACCACATACGATTTGGAGCACTTTGCCTTCATCGACTTTTACTTTGGTAATCGACAAGTGATCACTATCTGGATGAGCTTCACACTCTTGTACATAGCCCACGACAAATTTTGGTTCAGCATCTTTGACGACTGTTTCTGAAAAGCCAGCTTCTTGAATGAGTTCATTAATGGTAGCTAATTGAGCATCTGTCAGCGTTACTTGGCCGTTGCCTTCGATAGTCATTTTTTCAGAAATGGCAAATAGATTCCAGCCAATTGTGCGGCCGTCTTCTGTTGTTAATTTAGCGACATTTCCTTGACGTTGCACTTGTTGTTTCATTCCACGATCGTCAGCTAGTACAATCAATAATGTGTCACCGACGTATTCTTTGTTATATGCAAAAATCACGTTTGTTCCTCCTCAGTTTTCATACGCTTTCTATCTTACCAAATTTTTTGTGATTCAGCTTGGTTGATGAAAGAATTTTTAGTTTTTTGCCTGCTTGTCTTGTGTTGTACTCGGTTGAGTATAACCATATAGATGCAAGCGGCCGGATATATATTCCCCTAGATAGACTGCACCAATCGTCTCAAAGCCTTGTTTTTGCACTTGTGAAATCAACCATTCTTCATCTTTGTCAATTAATTCTAACACGTCTGTATTCGAAAGACCGTCGACAATGATCGGGTAGCGCAAATTTTCATCGCCAAATTCAATAATGGTTAATTGCCCGTTTTGTTCCAAGATTGCCCGTTTCACTTGGCTAATTTCATAAATACCATTTGAGCGTAACTTAAACATCAAATCATTGGCCGAGATGCCATTACTTAAACAAACGCCCACCTGTACCTCTCCATTTTGAATAAGGGTCATCGGCTTGCCATCGACTAGCATTTTGATGAATCGATTGTGTTCTTTAATAAATTTAAGAATAAATACAAGTAATGTCCAAATAATTAATACGAGCACAAATTGCAATACCGTAATCGTATCATTGTAAATAATCCCGCCAATAATGCCCCCGAGAACATAGTTTTGGATTTGATCGATGGCGGATGTCGGCGCTAAGTTGCCTTTGCCTAATAAATTAATTTGCACAATCAGGCATAAAATACCTAAAGCAAATTTGATAAAAATTGGCGTATAAAATTGCATAGCTGTCTCCTCTCTACTGTGTAACAAGCACAATATCTGTATTTACCAGCTGTGTTTTTGCTAATGTAAATGACTGTCCATCTTGGCTCAAGTCAACTCGATAATAGCTGTCGTCAATTTTCACTAATAATTCATCGACAAGTTGTGTGTTGTTCACATAGATTTCATCTTCAGAGACGTGTTTCATATGTGCGACTCGTTGCACGAATGTCACCATTGTGGAAATGCCAGTGTGTTGACTACGATTGGACTCATAGTTTGAAAATTGAATACCGGTGATTAATAATAAAATCAAAAAGAAAATAATACTTAGATCACGATATTTTGTCTGCAAACGATGCCTCATATAAAGACTAAATACCAAAAGCAATAGACCAAGTACGACAAATAATAATCCGTATTTAAAAAGGTCATTGACCGTCGCTTGGTTTTTTAAAAATTCTACGCTGTAAAAAGACATCTGCTCACTCCTTTCAAGTCTAGTGTAGCATTGGACGAAAACGAAAAAAAGCCTTGATTACCAGACTTTCACAAAGAACTTCTTTGCTCCAATCTCGTAATCAAGACAAATAGCGAATTATTTTTCTTCTTCCTTAGGTGAAACGATCAACACATCGCAACGTGCTTCACGTATGACGTAGTTTGCGACACTTCCTGTAATAAAGCGTTCAGCGGCATTTAAGCCTGATTGACCGACCATAATCAAGTTGGCATCAAATTTTTCTGGCAATTCTTTCCCAATCATTTGCTTCGCAGAGCCAAATGCTAAGACTGTTTCGACATTTGTGAAATCAACAGACTTCGCGTAGTTTTCTAATTCTTCCAACAAGGTACTGCCCATTTCTTTTTCATGATCCAAGACGGATTCATTTAATGGTGCATAGCCCATAAATGAAGACATTGGTTGATCCACGATATACGCTACAACGACGCGGCCATTGTTCCGACGTGCGACCTCAACTGCTTTTTTGTATGCATCTTCTGCTTGGGAAGAGCCATCTACTCCAACTAAAATTGTTTGATATCTTTGTTCCATTGTCGTCACCTTTTCTCAATTTTTTGGAAGATGGGTTAAAAATTCCGCGATTTCAGCTTTCGTCTTGCGGTCTTTATTGACTAAGCGGCCTAATTCTTTGCCGTCTTGAATCACGACAAAGCTTGGAATACCAAAAATATCCCATTTGCTGGCTACGTCCATGTATTTGTCACGATTTACCTCGATAAATTGATAATCAGGAAACATCGCTTCAATTTCTGGCATACTTGGATGAATGTAGCGGCAGTCGCCACACCAATCTGCCGTAAAAAAGAAAACATTTTTCCCTTTTTCAACGTAGCTAGCTAACTCTTCAAGACTTTCTGGAATAATCATATGTTCACCTTCTTTTCGTAGTATACTCTTTTTTTTCTTTTGCTCATTTGCGTTTCATACAGACAATTCTTTTCAACAAAAGTTATTTACCTTTGACGATGGTATCGACTGTCGAGCGGTCTAAGCCTTTGAGTGTTTGGATTAACATTTCTCTCGCCGCATCAAAATCACGAATGCTAAACATCGTTTGATGAGTATGGATGTAGCGACCACAGACACCGATCACACTACTTGGAATTCCTTCATTGGCCACATGGGCTGCTCCAGCGTCGGTGCCGCCTTTGGATACAAAATATTGATACGGAATATGATGCGTACTAGCAATATCTAGCAAGTATTCTTTCAATGCTGGTAACATGATCAACCCTGGATCAAAGATACGCAACAATGTACCTTCGTCTAAATGACCAAATGTGCCATTCGTCGTCACTGTATCATCCGCCGCTGAGCAATCGACCGCAAAGAAAATATCTGGTTTGAATTTTGTCACAGATACTTTAGAACCGCGTAAGCCGACTTCTTCTTGCACATTCGCACCCGCGATTAACGTGTGGCCAAGTGTTTCATTTTGCAATGCTTCCAAGGCTTCTAAGACCACCGCACAACCATAGCGATTGTCCCAAGATTTTGAGATAATTCTCTTGCCATTGGCTGTCTTAATGGTTTCTACTTTTGGTACGATGGTGTCTCCTGGACGGACACCGAAAGATTCGGCCTCTTCTTTCGACTCAAAGCCAGCGTCAAATAAAATATCTGCCACTTCTAGTGACTTTTGGCCGCTCGTTCCTCGTAGTAAATGCGGCGGTACTGAGGAAGAGATACATGGGTAATCCCCTTGACTAGTCTTTAAGGTAAAGCGCTGGGCTGAGACCACATACGGATTCCAGCCTCCTAGTGGTACCACTTTAAACAAACCGCGTGCGGTAATTTCTGTCAGTAGAAAGCCAACCTCGTCCATATGAGCAGCGACCATCACTCGTGGTGCATCCGCTTCTTTATGGTGACGAATACCAAATAAGCCACCTAAACCATCTTGTTGGACTTCATCCACAAGAGGCGTCAATTCATTGCGCATATAGGAGCGAATGTCTTGCTCAAATCCACTCGTCCCTTGTAGTTCTGTTAGTTCTTTGATTCGTTGAAAGGTTTTTTCTTCCATGCTTTGATTGGCTAGTGCCAATTCGCCTCCTTTAATTGAATGATTCGTCCTTATTATAACTCAAATTACTTTTCAAAAAAGGTTTTGGAGATTATTTCTCTTCCTCAGCGAAAAACTATGGTAAACTAGAGCAAATACAATCGTTGTGTTGAGAGGAGCTGACAAGATGTCTGTTGAAAAAGAAACACGCTCATTATTTACTGATGGATTAGCTGTTGGTATCGGGATTGGTCTATTTAGCGGTATCGTCTCGACGATTTGGGCTAAAAAACGTAGCAATCAATCTGCAGATGAAGTACTTGATGAAGTAAAACTGGCTTTTTTAAAGGAAGGACCGATTGAAGGATCTTGGATTCAATTTCAAAAGCAACCTTTTCGGAAGTTTGCGATTCGAACAGAAGTCTACGCTGGCGGTATTTCACGTATAGAAGACCAAACCTTGGTCACCTATGAGTTTTTAGCCGATGCTCGCACTGGCACGGTCTTAGAAGTCCATCGCATCCCAGTAGAACAAAACGACTCCGTACTCGGTTTTTAGAGGTTGTAACTAAAGCGTTCAGCTCCGAGCAATAAGCTCAGAAATCCCAAAAATTGTTCTTCAAATTTTTAGGGATTTTTGACTTATTGCCGAGTGAGCTGCTTTTGGTACACCGTTTAAATGAGGCTGTAACTAAAGCGTTCAGCTCCGAGCAATAAGCTCAGAAATCCCAAAAATTGTTCTTCAAATTTTTGACTTATTAAGGACTTGAACTAACTATTTTTTGCTACATCCAATTAGCAAGACAATTATAAAAGACCAGATCATCCAAAAGTTGTGCCAACTTCTGGACGATCTGGTTTTTTGCTTGTAGCCGAACAATTCTGTCTCAGCTTATTTGGCTAGTCGATAGATAGCATCCGCAAAAATAACGGCTGAATTGAATAAATCATCCAAGTCCATAAATTCATTTGCTTGGTGCATCGTATCAGTATAGCCTGGGAACATCGCGCCATACGCAACACCGCGTTCTAATAGACGGCCAAATGTTCCGCCACCAATAATTTGTTCGTATCCTTTTTGGCCAGTATGGTCTTCATATACTGAAAGCAATGTCGCAACCAATGGATCATCAACTGGTACATAGTGTGGCAACATATGATGTGGCTCACGCGTCGTTGTTACGCCGTAAGAACCAATAGATTCTTCAAGACCAGCTTCTAAGTTTTCAGCCGTCGTACCTTGAGGGTAACGGAAGTTTAAGTTGATGGTTGCTTCTTTGGCGCCATCTTCAAAATGAAATAGACTAGCATTCATGGTTAATTCGCCCATCTTTTCATCATTGTAGGCCACGCCTAATTTTTTCCCATCAAAGTCCTCATGCATGTACGCACCTGCGACATGTAAGAAGCTCTTTGCTCCGCCAGCAAAATCAAAGTGATCTAGGAATAGAGCCAAAAATGTACCGGCATTAATCCCAGCGGATGGATGTGCCCCGTGTGCGCTCTTACCGACAAGCTCAACAGTTACTGTCGCATCTGCTTGAGTAGCCTTAGCCGTTACTGGATGTTCATCGGTAAATGCGTTTAGTGCGACTTCAAATTCCGCAAAGTCACTTGCTGCAGGCAAGGTCACTTTGGCAGTGGCAGATCCTGGCACCATGTTTGGACGCAAGCCGCTCTTGAATGATTGCAATGTATAGCTGCCTTCATTTGATGAGCTGAAGTGAGCGAGCAATGAGATATTTCCTTTTTCCCCGTTAATGATTGGAAATTCGGCATCAGGTGAAAAGCCGAAATCAGGTTTTTCTTCGTGTTGGAAGTAATAATCCATATCCCCCCAGCCACTTTCTTCATCAGAACCGACAACAAAGCGGACTTTTTTCGATAAAGGTAGACCGAGTTCTTTGATAATTTTCATCCCATAGTATGCAGCGATACTTGGTCCTTTGTCATCAGATGATCCACGAGCATAGATTTTGTTGTCTTTAATCACTGGTTCGTATGGATCAGTATCCCAGCCATCGCCAGCAGGCACGACATCCATGTGACCGAAGATACCTAGTGTTTCGTCTCCTTCACCAAATTCAATGTGACCAGCATAGTTGTCGACATTTTTGACGGTGAAGCCATCGCGTTCACCAAAGCTTAACATTTTTTCTAATGCAGCCCGTGGACCAGGTCCAAAAGGTGCATCAGCTGTCGCTTTGTCATCTTCCCGTTCACTTTTTACACGTAATAGTGCTTCTAAATCACTTAATAAGTCGTCTTTTCTCGCAGCGACTTCTTTTTTCCAATCCGTTGTCATGAAAAAAACCTCCGTTCTTAATCTCTATCATCATATCACTTTTATTTTCCAAATGAAAATTCTTTTGTAGCTGATTTGTGAAATTTCTATTTCAAAATAGCCTTAGCAAGTAAGCGCGTATAGGCAATCCGACCAGGTACGGTCGGATGCACACGGTCTGGTCGGAACCAGTCATCATGATCATTACTTAAGTCATACCAATCAATGACTTTCATATTGCTGTATTGCTTCGCTTTTTCAGTCAATAAATCATTCACATCATTTTGCCAGCGCTGAGTGGGCACTCGGACATTCATAAAATAGACCTTGCGATCACCCAGGTAGGCCATCAATTCATCAAACTGAGCCGAAGTCGCTGGTCCATTGGTTCCTAAAGCAATCACGACCGTATCTTTCAGTAAGCCTTGTTCAGCTAATTTTTGCAACAATGGGACCGTGCCATAGAGTTGACGGCCGACTTGTGCATCGACGACAGCTTTAGGAAAGACTTCATTGATATTTTTTGCTGTTCCTAATGCGACGGAATCTCCAAAAATAGTCACTTCTTTTATCTGAGCTGCTTCGACTATCTTTTTAGATAGGTCATATTTTTTCATAATATCGGACACATTTGTGCTAAAGACTTCTTCTTCCTCTTCTTTCGTCGCTGAGTCGACAGTGTCCGTCGTTGCAGTAGAACTTTCAGTCGTTGTTTGTTGTTTGGTTTTTTCAGCAATCTTTTGATTTTGGGAAATTTCCGTTTGAAATTCTTTTTGTTCAGCATCGACTTGATCTTTTGGAGCGGTCACAATTCCGACTAACGCCACCACTGTCACAATCGCAGCTGGCAATTGCCAAGGCTTCGCTTTACTGATTATCGGACGAGCAAACCAATCACGCACGGTAGGCCATGTCTGACTATAGTCAAACTTCCGAAATGGCTCTTCAATAAAGCGATACGATAATTCACTAATGCCTAAAATCAAAAGAACTTCAATCAGTGTATGCAACCAGATATGATCAGCTAAATTGGAGACTTTCGCTTCATAGAAGATCATTACCGGAAACTGATACAAATAAATGCCATAGCTGCGTTTGCCGATATAGGCAAAGATCGGATTGGTTAGCCAACGATTCAGACTCGCGCCAGGATGGGCAGTGATAGCGACTGCAATTGTCGAGAGTATACTAATAAGATACAAGCCCCCATAGTAGACAAATGACGACTGATCACTTAAGAAAAAGAGCGCCACGAGTAAGAAAAGCACAGACGTAAAACCTGCTACATTTAATAACTTTTTAGCTTGGGACGGAATCTTTTCTTTTAAATGGTTGGACGGCCAGATAAAGGCTAATGCGCTCCCCATCCATAAAGAAAACAGTCGTGTATCCGTGCCGTAGTAGACCCGTGTCGGATCACCACTGGGCTGATAAAGAACAGCCATTAAGATGGCGGATGCAATGCCCATGCCAGTCAAAAAATAAAAAATCGTGCTGCGTTTTTTCACAAAACGAACCAATAAATAAAAGAGTACCGGCCAAATGAGATAGTTCTGCCCTTCTACAGCCAACGACCAGAGATGGGTAAACGGTGATTCATTGGTGAAGCGATCAAAATAGGAAAAGCCTTGCTTGATCTGCCACCAGTTATTGAGATAGAGTAAACTACTGACCACCACGCCACGCAAATTATTCAATAAATTCCGCTGAAACAACGTAATATAAAACGATGACCCTAGTAATAACGCGACCAACGCCGGATAGAGACGCTTCATTCGCCGATAATAAAATTGCTTCATGTTAATTTTTTGCGTCCGTTGCCATTCTTGACGCAACAAATCCGTAATCAAATATCCTGAAATCACAAAAAAAATGGGAACACCTAGATACCCCCCGCGCATCGTTGTTGGCATGAGATGATACAAAATAACCCCTATAACAGCCAAACTACGTAAGCCATCAATCCCAGTAATGTAACGACTTTTTTTCATTGTTTTTTCTTTCATCTTATAAATCCTTTATCTTAATCTAAAGTAGCTCACTACTTAAACTTTCTTTAGTAATCATGCCACAAAATGGCAAAAAAAGCATGAGAACAGCTACATAATTTAGCAAAATTTGGTAAAAAGTTAATCGTAAAAAACAAGCAGACCAAGTGGCCTCCTTGTTTTATAGTTGTTCTTCGTAAAAGCGGCCCAAAATTTGCACATTATCGGCAATACTGACAAAGGCCTTGGGATCAGACTCTCGCATAGCTTGTCTTAATAAAGGTAACTCATAGCGCGTCACGACTGTAATCAAAACAGTCTGCTTATCATGGCGATACGCACCTTCTGCTTCGTGGATAATCGTGATCCCTCGCCGGATGTGGTCTTGAATCGTGTGAACGACCTCATCAGGAAAACGCGTAATAATCGTGACTTGCATTTTCTTTTGCTTCGTAAAGACAGCATCGGTCACCTTCCCACATACGAAAATAGCAAGTGCGCTATACAATGCCGACTGCCAACCAAACAAAATTCCGGCTGCAATCATGATTAGAAAATTAAAAAAGATCGAAATCGAGCCAATCGACTTCCCTGTCTTTTTGCGCACCGCAATGCTAATAAAATCAAGACCACCAGAGGACAGACCATTTTTTAACGCATAGCCAATCCCTGCGCCCATCGTTGCACCTCCAAAAATCGCACAAATCACTGGATCTTTGGATAACACTTCACTGGGAATTACTTGCATAAAAACCGAAGTCAAGACAACGGTAATACCAGTGAAAAAGGTGAACTTGTGTCCAATTTTGTGCCACCCTAAAAAGAATAACGGCAAATTTAACAATAACAACATGAGTGATACAGGAACTTCAAAACCAATCAATCGATTAGACAATGTCGACAAAATCTGAGCAATACCGGTAATTCCACTTGAATAGATCTTCCCAGGTCCATAAAAAAGGCGCACTGAAACAGATGCCAGCAACGCATAGACTACCGCAAATGAAAATTTTGCCGCATAGTCCGGATGAGGGAAAAACTTAAATAACCAATTCATGAACGAATTCTTCCTCACTTTATTCTTTTTCTTTCATACCCATTATACACAATGCCCCTAAAAAAAGCAGTCGAAATTCTAGGCTTCCCTACAATTCGACTGCCAGTGCTTTTTTATTCGTCGTCTTCGCTTGTCGTCACATCAATATTTAATTCAAATAATTGAAGCGGTGATACTGTGCTTGGCGCTTGTGACATTGGATCGATTGCACGACCGTTTTTAGGGAAGGCAATGACTTCACGAATATTGTCCTCACCTGCTAATAACATCGCAAAGCGGTCCAATCCTAAGGCAATTCCTCCATGTGGTGGGAAACCATAGTCTAATGCTTCTAATAAGAAGCCGAATTGTTCTGTCATTTCGCGACGTGAGAAGCCTAATGTTTCAAACATTTGCTCTTGCACCTCACGGGTATGAATCCGCAATGATCCGCCGCCTAATTCGTAGCCATTTAAGACGATATCATATGCTTCCGCATGGACACGCGCTGGATCAGTAGCTAGAAGTTCTACATCGCTCGCTTTAGGCATAGTGAATGGATGGTGAGCAGATACATAGCGGCCTGCTTCTTCATCGTATTCAAATTGTGGCCAATCTACAACCCATAAGTAATTGAACTTCGTCGCATCAATTAAGCCTAGTTCTTTACCTAGACGAGTACGAACGGCACCTAATGTCGCTGAAACGACTTCAAATGAGTCTGCTCCAAACATCAATAAGTCCCCGACTTCCGCATTTGTTGCCGCAATGATTGCTTCGGTCGCTTCTTTGAAGAATTTAGCAATCGGACCTTTTAAGCCATCTTCTTCGACTTTTAACCACGCAAGCCCTTTGGCACCAAACTGACTGACATATTGTCCTAGTTGATCCATATCTTTACGTGAGTATTTATCTGCTGCACCTTTGGCATTTAAGGCTTTTACGACGCCACCGTTTTCGATTGCCATTTGGAATACTTTAAAGTCAATGTCTTTCACTGTCTCAGAAAGATCAATTAATTCCATCTCAAAGCGTGTATCTGGCTTGTCGCTACCGTAACGATTCATCGCTTCTTTCCATGTCATACGTGGGAATGGTAAAGTCACGTCGATTCCTTTAACGTCTTTCATGACTTTTTGAATCAAGCCTTCAGTATACGTTTGGATTTCTTCTGCCGTTAAGAACGTTGTTTCGATATCGACTTGGGTAAACTCAGGCTGACGGTCTCCCCGTAAATCTTCATCACGGAAACAACGGACGATTTGATAGTAACGATCCATGCCAGAAGCCATTAACAATTGTTTAAAGATTTGTGGTGATTGTGGCAAGGCATAAAAATGACCTGGATGAACTCGTGATGGTACCAAGTAATCACGTGCACCTTCCGGAGTTGATTTTGCCAAATAAGGTGTTTCGATATCTAAGAAATCATTGTCATCTAAGTAACGACGAATCGCTTGTGTCGTCTTTGTACGTAGCAATAAGTTTTTTGTCATTTGTGGACGACGTAAATCAAGGTAACGGTACTTCATACGAATGTCATCACCGACTTGATTTTCATCTTCAATAGGGAATGGTGGCGTTTTCGCCCGATTTAAAATCGTAATTTGATCAGCCATGACTTCATAGGCACCTGTCTGCATCTTCGGATTAACCGCTTCTGGTGAACGTTGAATCACTGTTCCGCTTATCTCAATGACGTATTCGCTACGGCATTTGTCCGCAATCGCCCATGCTTCTTCTGAAGTCGCAGGGTTAAAGACGACTTGGACAATTCCTTCACGGTCACGTAGATCGATGAAAATCACGCCACCTAAGTCGCGACGCTTTTGCACCCAACCTTTTAAGACGACTCGCTTGTCTAACCATTCTTCATTTACTAAACCACAATACACCGATCGTTTTTCCATTTGTTTCTATTCTCCTTTTGTTATCATTTCATCATATACTGTTGCAAATTCATCATAGATTTTGGCTAATGGGTACGTTGCTTCCACCCGCGTCGCCATATTTTTAATTTTCACTTGTTGCTCGGCCAATTCGGAATCACCGATTGTTACGACTAGACGGGCTTTGGCTTTGTCAGCTGATTTAAACTGAGCTTTCGCTTTGCGTCCCATATAATCACGGTCTGCCGAAAATCCTGCATTGCGAATCGCTTGTACTAATTTCAAGGCTTCTACATTTGTCTCTTCACCTAAATGCACCACATAGGCATCAATCGTGTCAATCGTTGGTAGCTCGATTCCTTCTGAGTCGAGTGTCAATAAGACACGCTCAATCCCGATACCAAAGCCAAAACCAGGAGTTGATTCGCCACCGAATTCTTCAATCAAATTATCATAGCGGCCTCCAGCACAGATTGTCGATTGGGTCCCTAATGCGTCTGAGTCATGCATGATTTCAAAAATTGTATGCGTATAGTAATCCAGACCACGCACCATGTTGCTATCGACTTCATACACGATGTCTAATGCGTCTAGCATCGCTATCACTGTCTCAAAATGGGTCTTTGATTCAGCCGTTAAGTAATCTAAGATTTGCGGTGCATTGGCTACAATTTCTTTGTCCTTTTTGTCTTTGCTATCTAGCACTCGCAATGGATTTTCGTGTAGACGTCGTTTTGAATCAGCACTTAATTGCTCTTCAAATGGCGTTAAATACTCAATCAATGCTTGACGATACGACACGCGTGTCTCACTATCCCCAAGTGTATTGATAACTAAGCGTAAATCGCTAATGCCGAGCTGTTCAAAGAACGCCAAGGCCATCGCCATAATCTCTACATCAGTCGCCGGATTTTTGGAGCCAAAGCACTCAACCCCGATTTGGTGAAATTGACGCAAACGACCTTTTTGCGGACGCTCATACCGAAACATCGGTCCAGTGTAGTAGACTTTATACGGCTTCGGAAATTCCGGACCGTATAATTTATTTTCCACAAAGGAACGGACAATTGGTGCAGTCCCTTCTGGCCGCAAGGTAATATGACGATCTCCTTTGTCATAAAAATCATACATTTCCTTGGTCACGATGTCAGACGTATCCCCGACACTTCTTGAAATGACTTCAATGTGCTCAAATAACGGTGTCCGAATTTCATCAAACTGATAATCTTTAAATAGCAGTCTTGCTGTTTCTTCTACAAATTGCCACTTCTCTGATTCACCTGGCAAAATATCATTTGTTCCTTTTGGTCGTTGATATTTCATATTCCTTTTTCTCCTCCTAAAAAATAAAACTCGCCCTTGTCTACACAAGGGCGAGTCAATAGTTACACGCGGTACCACCTAAATTTGAAAGAATACTGGATTCTTTCCTCAACGATTAACGCTCGTACACGGTCGTGGCTTTTCGCTCACGCATCTCCAGAATGTCTCCTCATTAATCTCACCAAACTACTTCCAGCCTCAGGTAGTTCTCTCTAGCAAATGAAAATTAATTACCTTTTCCTTCATCGATTTTCTCTATAATACGTATAAACTACCTGAAAACTATCAAAAAGTCAAGGTCAAACACAAGTGGCGATGGCAAAAGATTCTCACGGCCACAAATTCTGAAATGTTTGCTCAAATTTAACGGCTTGCCGCAAAAACTATGTCATTTGTAATTAGTTTTGTGCTAAGTTTTCACCATTTGAGGCAATGACTTGCTTGTACCAATCAAATGATTTTTTCTTCGTACGCTTTAAGGTCCCATTGCCTTCATTGTCACGATCGACATAGATGAAGCCATAGCGTTTTTTCATTTCACCTGTCCCCGCTGAGACCAAATCAATACAGCCCCAAGTAGTGTAGCCTATCAGATCCACGCCATCTAGTTCTACGGCATCTTTCATCGCCTGAATATGGGCTGCCAAGTAATCAATACGGTAATCATCTTCGACATAGCCAGTTTCATCAGGTACATCGACTGCCCCTAGACCATTTTCTACAATAAATATTGGCTTTTGATACCGATCCCAGATATCATTCAATGTAATTCTTAGCCCTAGTGGATCGATTTGCCAGCCCCATTCACTCGCTTCTAAAAAGGGATTTTTGACAGAGGCAAAGATATTCCCCGCCGTCTCTGCTTGCTCTCCATCTTTGAGCGGTGCGACACGCGAAGAATAATAAGAAAATGAAATAAAATCAACTGTATGTTCCGCCAATAACTCAAAATCTTTTTCTTCTGTCACCAATTCAATGCCTGCTTGTTCCATTTGTTTTAGCGCATAGGTCGGATAGTAGCCGCGTGCTTGGACATCAATAAAGAAATAATTTTGACGATCTTTTGTCCGGCTTGACCAAACATTTTCCGGATTGCAATTAAAGGCATAATACGATCCGGCTGCCAACATACAACCGACTTGGTTTTCAGGATCTATCTCATGAGCAATCTTGGTTGCAATCGCTGAAGCAACTAACTCATGGTGGGCGGCCTGGTACTTCACTTGTTCTTCATCCTCGCCAGGCTCAAAGCACAAGCCCGCTCCTAAAAATGGGGCATGCAAAATCATATTGATTTCATTAAAGGTCAGCCAGTAACGTACCAACCCTTTGTAGCGTGTAAAGACTGTGCGGCAAAGACGTTCATAAAATGTCAGCATTTTACGATTGCGCCAGCCACCATATTCTTTAATCAAATGAATCGGACAATCAAAATGCGTAATCGTAACTAACGGCTCGATGCCATGCTTTTGACATTCTTCAAACAATCGTTGGTAAAAGAGTAAGCCTTCTTCATTCGGCTCTAGCTCATCACCCAAAGGAAAGATTCGTGTCCATGCGATTGATAAACGATACGTCTTGAATCCCATTTCAGCAAAGAGCGCAATGTCTTCTTTGTAATGATGGTACATATCAATTGCTTCTTTCGCTGGATAAAAATGTGTGTCATCGAATGCCAACATTTTTTCTTTTCCTTGAATAATCGCTGAACGATCCGGACCAGTCGGAATGACATCGACATTCGCTAGACCGCGTCCACCTTGGTCATATCCACCTTCACATTGATTGGCAGCCGTTGCACCGCCCCATAAAAAATCGCTTCTAAATCCCATTCAATCATACCTCGCTTCTTTTTTGATGAAAGACTTTGATGAATTGATCGCCGCTATGAATCGCACCTTCGTTAATTGTTAAAATTTCTCCTACCTCATTGGTATTCGTAATCACAACTGGTGTAATTGAATTTAAGCCATTTTTGACAATGACTTGTGGATCAAATGTTAGTAGCAAGTCACCCTTTTTGACTTCTTGTCCTTTTGCAACAGCATAGCTATACCCTTCACCATCTAATTTTACTGTATCAATTCCGACATGAATTAGCAACTCGATGCCATTTTTACTAGTCAAGCCAATCGCATGACCACTATCAAACGTCGCACTAACGGTCGCATCAAATGGTGCATAGACTTTTCCTTCGCTAGGAATAATCGCCATCCCTTGTCCTAAGATTTCTTCTGAAAACATGCCATCTGCTACAGCTTCAAGTGCCACAGCTTCTCCATTGATTGGGGCAAAGACATCACTATCTTCCGTTGTTTTTACGGTTGGTTGTGCTACTTCTGTGGTGCTTGTTTCATCTGTTTTTTCTTTAAATAAAATGAACGTGACGATAAAGGTAATCACGATACTAATTACTGCACCGATACAAGCAAAGTAAAAATGACTCAATGTATTGTCGCCAATGTAGCTAGGCAATGTTAGTAGACCTGGTGAACCACCTGAGAAGTTCTTCACGCGGAAAATACCCATAAATAAACCACCAACTCCACCACCAATCATTGCTGCATACAATGGTGTTTTGTAGCGTAAGTTAACCCCATATAAAGCTGGCTCTGTAATTCCAAAAATTCCTGTCAAACCGGCCGAAAAAGCAAGTTGTTTCGTCTCTTGATTTTTTGACTTCACCCCAACGGCTAACGCTGCCGCACCTTGGCTGACATTTGATGCTAACATCCCTGGGTAAATCACTGTGTCATAGCCCGATGTCATACGGTTATTGATTCCAATCGGTACTAGACCATAGTGTGTCCCAGTTGCCACAAACAATGGTGTAAATGTTCCTAATAACAACGGTACAATCCAAGGGCTAACACTTTCTAAGAACGTAATACCCGTTGAAATCCAATCACTAATCAAATACCCAACTGGACCTAAAATCGTTAACGTAACAATCCCCACAACTGCAATCGAAATCAATGGTTTACTAAAGAATTTGATTGCTTTTGGTGAAATTCGATCGGCAATCGGTTCTACATAAGATAAGAACCAAACAGCCAAGATAATTGGAATAACAGAAGAAGAGTAACTAACGGCTGAAATTGGTAAGCCAAACAAGCGAATGGCATCGCCACTTTCTTTAGCCGCTGTCACCATTGCAACAAAGTTAGGATGTAGTAAGATACCTCCTAACATCATTGCTAAATACATATTGGTTTTGAATTTTTGGGCAGAAGATGCTGCCAACAAGACAGGTAAAAAGTAAAAAGCTGCATCCGCCATAAAGTTCAAAATTTGATAACTTTGACTTTCCACTGTAAGGACTGAAAAGACCACCAATAATGACAAGACTGCCTTTAACATCCCCGCCGCAGTGATAGCTGGCAAGATAGGTGTAAAAATACCCGTAATTGTATCAATGACTTTGGCTACTTTCGATTTTGGTTCACTTGCTTCTTGTTTTTCATCGGTTTTTGATTCAAGTATCGTTTGCTTCATAATTTCACTGTAGACATTGCCCACGTCACTGCCGATAATTACCTGGTATTGTCCCCCTTTATTTACGACGCCCATGACCCCTGGCGTTTCTTTTAAGACCTTTTCTTTTGGTTGATTATCATCTTGCAAATTAAACCGTAAACGAGTAGCGCAATGAGTCAATCCTTGAATATTTTCTTCGCCACCGACATTTTCAATAATAGTCGCTGCTAAATCTTTGTAATTCATCCCTATATCCTCCTTTAAAATAAAAGAGACCTAACCACGTGATTCATCACATAGTTAGGTCTCGCCTGCAATGCAGTAACAATCCTACTCACTTGTTATTCGTTTAATATGAATCGTTAAATAGATCAATTCGTCATTGTCTAGCTTTCGTCCAAATTGTTTTTGAATGTACTCACCTATTTTCAATGCACATTGGTACTCTTTTGGATACTTATCTTTCAACATAAACATAAAGCCCGCTGTCTCATCGCCATCCAAGTGAACATCCGTAAAGACACGCTGAACAAAAAACTTCAAATGCGTGACAAAACGCTCAAAATTAAGTGAATATTCATCTAATTCCATATTAAAATGGTATTTTACAATATTTAAGATGGCTTGAATCGTTTGTGTCATTTCTGACACTTGGTTGACCTCAGATCCAGATAGTTCTGCATTAACAATATGTAATGCGATAAACCCTGCTTCATCCTCAGGCAAAGAAATCTGTAAACGACTTTGGATCATACTCAGCGCTTCTTTACCAATCAGAAACTCATGGTTGTAAAATCGCTTAATCTCCCAAAGCAACGCATTCTTTAACTGTATGCCCTCTTGATGACGCTCCAAAGCAAAATGAATATGATCGGATAACGTAAGAAAGAGATTCTCGCTGAGCTTTTTTCCTAAAGAGACCTTTGCAAAACTGATAATGTCATTGGCTACTTGTATTTCTTCCAAGGGAATCGCTGATAACAAATTGGTTAACTTGCTCATATTCCACTCTTTTGTAATACTGTAGACTTTTTCAATAGCAGCCGCGTCGACCTCATCGCCAGCCTTTCGCTTAAAACCAATCCCTTTACCCATGACAATTAGCTCTTGATTCGAGTGATCTAAAGAGACAACAATATTATTATTGATGACTTTTTTAACTCTCACTTCGTTACTCTCCTTTAGCTACGTGCTCTCCTCGAGTATAGCCCACAATGAAGCGGTAACAATCTCAAACGAATAGTACCATATCTTTTTTCATTCTGTCAATCACCCACGATGTAAGAGATTGCATCTTTTTCAAACTTTGCTTACAATTAGTAGGAACAGAAAGGAGTTTTCTTATGTATCCAGGATATTCACGCAAGCCACATTATTATGAAACCGATCAAATGGGTATTATTCACCATTCCAATTACATACGTTGGTTTGAAGAAGCGCGCGTCGACCTACTCGAATGGCTCAATCTTCCGTATCGCACAATCGAAGACGCCGGCATCATCATCCCCGTCTTAGCTGTTACTTGTACGTATAAGAGCATGGTGCGTTATGGTGACTTGGTTAAAATACACGTATTTGTAGACAACTATTCCGGCACTCGCTTTGACTTTCGCTATGAATTAGTGAACCTGACCACTAATCAAGTAGCCACGATTGGCACAAGTAGTCACTGTTTCCTTAGTTCTGAAAGACAACGATTAGTTTCTCTCAAAAAATCTTTCCCAGAGTTTCATAAAACTTTTGAAACCTATGTTATGAACCAAGAAAATTAAAGGAACAACTAAAATAACTGTATTATTTTTGTATTTTTTCTATTTTTTAAAACGTTTCCAATTGTATTTCACCAAATTTTATGTATAATTCTAATAGAGTAGTCTCTGTACTACTAAATTCTACATATGAGGTGATGGTAATGTATGTTGTAAAAGTTTTTCATGGCTATATCGACAAGACTGGGCATCGTACACGCGACAAGTCATCCGATAATTTATTAGTGTTTCCTGATCGAAAATCTTCAGAAGAATTTGCTAACAAAATTGGTGGTCATGTCAAAAGATTAGAAGAAGTAAAAGTTTGAGTCAGCCATTGTAGGTACTCAAACTTTTTTTATTTTTTCTGTCTTTTTTCACTATCTTGTTCTACACTACAATCAAGACAAATAAAGGAGCTGACTTTTATGAAAAGAATCGGCATTATCGGTGTAGGTCATGTCGGCAGTACGGTGGCTCATACACTGATCGAACGTCAAATTGCAGATGAACTTTATCTCTTTGATGAAAAAAAAAACTTAGTAGAATCAGAAGGCTTTGATCTTTGGGCTGGACAGATTGGCACGCATACCACGACTCGTCTCTATGCGGGAACAAGTGACTCCTTAGCTGAGTTAGATGTATTGGTTTTTTCAGTGGGGGACATCGCCGTATTGAATGGCCAAGGTACTCGTTTCGATGAACTAGCATTTACAAAACAAGCCGCTGAAAAGTGGGGGCCTATTATTCGCACGTCTAAGTTTCATGGTATTTTATTGACCATCACGAATCCTTGTGATGTCATCACTCGCTACTTACAAGAACTAACCGGCCTACCCAAATCCAAAATTTTTGGCACTGGAACATCTTTAGACACTGCTCGCTTCAAGCATGCAGTCGGCGAGATTTTGACGATTGCGCCAGATAGTGTCGATGGCCTTATTTTAGGGGAGCATGGTGAGACACAATTCATCGCTTGGCATGCGACGTCTATCGGCTATCGTCCGATTCTAGAGCAAATCAGTTCCGAGCAACAAGAAAAAAT
The DNA here is from genome assembly GCF_023743875.1 of Enterococcus italicus. Lineage (NCBI taxonomy): Bacteria > Bacillati > Bacillota > Bacilli > Lactobacillales > Enterococcaceae > Enterococcus > Enterococcus italicus. Next base: position 115,020 of record NZ_JAMRVB010000001.1, on the reverse strand, counting down.
TGAAGCACTCACCTTCGCACTCGGAGAAAAAACATTCACCGGTAAAGGCTATACTTCATACGGCATCGCCAACCAGGCCGCACAAATTATCGATGCTATCTTGACTGACAGCCATCGCATTTTCCCATTGTCTGTCTACCATCAAGAGGCCAATCTCTACATCGGTCATGCGGCAAAAGTCGGCGCACAAGGCATCGAAGAAAGCTATCCGCCCATCTTATCTAGTGATGAAAAGCAAAAATGGGCCATCTCTGTCAACTGGATTCAAACCATGTACGATGCAATCGACCAAAAAGAATGAAGAATCCTGTTGCAGTTACAAAAAAATCCAGAAAATCCAGAAGCTGTCTTACAAACTTTTGGATTTTTTGGATTTTTATTTGTAACTAATGTTGTCTTGTGATGTAAGACATTTCTATCAGAGATTAAAATTGAGCTGTATCTGGATCCAAGGCTTTGCCGACAACACCATCTAATCCATCAATAATCTTCATATCCGCATCTGATAACTCAAAATCAAAAATCGCAGTATTTTCTTCAATTCGACTTGGTGTAACAGATTTTGGTAATGGCAAGAATTCGTGTTGTAGTGACCATCTTAACGCTACTTGCGCGATGGTTTTATTGTACTTTTGAGCCAATTCTTTCATTTCTGGCACATCAAAGATTTTCCCAGTGCCAAGCGGGCTATACGCTTCAATGACCATCTCATGATCACGGGCATATTGGACCGTTTCGGCCATTAATTCACCTGGTGCTAAGAAAATTTGATTGACCATAGGAAAGACTTTAGCAGTTTTACTCAAGGCGTCTAAATGATGTGGACGGAAATTACTTACACCGATTGCTTTTATTTTACCAGCTTCATAAAATTCTTCCATCGCACGCCATGTTTCAGCATTTGCTTCTTCCCAGTTGTCACGAAATGCAATTGGGTTAGGCCAATGAATTAACAGTAAATCTAAATAATCCGTACCCAATTCATGTAAACTTTTTTCGATAGATGATTTAGCCAATTCATACGAATGATTGCCATTCCAAACTTTCGTCGTTAAAAAGATTTCTTCACGCGCTACGCCACTCTCTTTGATTCCGCGACCAACGCTCTCTTCATTTTTATATCCTTGCGCTGTATCAATATGACGATAGCCAGCTGCCAATGCTGCTTTGACTGAATCGACTGCGACTTGACCATCCGGCGTTTGCCATGTACCAAATCCTACTTGAGGAATTTTTACCCCATTCTTTAATGTATAGGTTGAAGTTAGACTCATATTTCTTCCTCCTTTATAATCTTGTCTTTCTATTATACCAAAAATCTTTACTTTGAAGGCTACAGATGCTTATAGAAAAGTTGTAACCACGGTATTTAGATTTAAATTTAGTTGCTACGAAAAAGCCAGAAAGCCAAAAGTTTGAAAACAACTTCTGATTTTCTGGTCCTTTGTAGCTGAACAATTCTGGCTCAGCCTTTTTTATTGATTGTCTGGTTCAACATGGACATCGATTTCAAAAACACCAAACTTGTCACGTAACAGTGCTTCAATCTGGTCTGCGATTGCATGACTCTGCTTGACACTTAGTTGTGCTGGCATTTCAACCACAACATCAACATAAATATTGGCCCCATAGTTACGCCCTTTGACACTTTGGACCCGAGTGATACCAGGGATTTTTTGAATTTCTTCTTTGTATGCCTGAATTAATGCAATATCAAAGCCATCGGAAAGTGTAAACGTACTTTCCTTAAAGATATCGATCCCTGTTTTGACAATTAAGATCCCGACTACTAAAGCGGCGACACTATCGACCCATGGCAAGTGAAATGTCGCGGCAAAGACGGCGACCGCAGTCCCGATACTTGTCCACGCATCACTACGATTGTCCTTAGCTGCGGCTAATAATCCTGAACTTTTAACCTTTTCAGCTAGCTTTTTATTATAGAAATACACACTATACATAATCACTGCCGAAACAATGCCGACAAGCGCGGCTATGCTGTCTGGTGATTCACTTCGCTCCCTAATAACCGTCTGGATAGAGCTGTATAATACTTGTAACCCGACAGCAATCATGATTAAGGATGTAATGAGACTGGCTACGTTTTCTGCCTTCCAATGACCATAGCGATGATCCTCATCGGCAGGTTTACGTGATACTTTTAGTCCGATTAATACGGATACTGATGCAATAATATCGGTAGCATTATTCAATCCATCGGCTCGTAACGCTTCTGAGTCTGCCCAATTACCGACAAGAAGTTTTAAAATTGAAATGACAAGGTAAGCAACAATACTGATGATCGCACCTTTTTCTGCTTGCTTTAACTCTTGATACCGATCATTAGCCATTTTACTGCCCCCTTTTTGAATTGATGTCCATCATATCAAATTTAACCGGGATTTTTTACAGTATGGGAATTTTTTTATTATTTTGGGTTTCCAACATCGATTGGTCTATGCACCACAATTCGAGTTAAGGAGAACCTAATTTTCGTAAGTTTCATGAAAGCAAAACGAAGGATTACCATTGTCAAATTGGGCGCAACGTGCTATGGTTTTAACAATTATTTGACTACATTGGAGGAATTGAAATGACCATATTATCATGTGAACAACTTTCCTTTGTCCGTAACAAACAACCGTTGCTAAGTGCAATCGATTGGCAAGTAGAAGAAACGCAAAACTGGGTGATTTTAGGATTAAATGGTGCTGGTAAGAGCTTGCTATTGCAATTAATTACCGGTCAGCTCTGGCCATCAAGCGGCAAACTCACGGTACTGGGCACTGTCTTTGGTCAATCCTCCATTCCCGAATTACGGCAAAAAATCGCTTGGATTAGCCCCGCGTATTTGAATGAATTTCCTGAACATGAAACAGCCGAAAAAATCGTCGTCTCTGGTTATTTTGCTAGTGTCGGTGTGTATCAAAAAGTCAGCGATGAACAACTAGCCGCTGCCAAAAAATTATTAGTTGAACTTGGCTTAGAAGAAGTCATTGGCCGAACGTTCCACACTCTCTCGCAAGGACAAAAACAACTCGTAGGAATCGCCCGTTCCTTGATCAATCGACCAAAACTACTAATTTTAGATGAACCAACAAATGGCCTCGACTTATTTGCCAGAGAAGAGTTCTTAGCCCGACTTCATCAATTAGTAACCAACAAACAGATTCCAAATCTCGTGCTGGTGACGCATCATACCGAAGAAATTACGACTGATTTCACCCATGTATTATTGTTAAGAGATGGCCAGATTGTCCATCAAGGCTTGCGTGGAGAGTGTCTGACAACCGCGCATTTATCGAGCTTCTATCAAAAAGAAGTAGTCATTTTACCTTATAAAGATACCCGCTTTTTGGTCTATCCTGCTTAATACAAGTAAGTTAGATACCTGAATGCGGATGCTTTCGATAATAAGTTATCTTTTTTCTGGCCCATTCATAGTGACTGATTGTATTAGCCGTAAAATAGCTCGCCGCATGTGAATGACCCGCCCAACGAAATCGCCCCTTTTCAAACAATTCTTCTTCAGACATCCGTTGCAGCTGATCCTCAATCCGCCGGTGACTAGCTTCAAGTAACTCACTTGCTTCACTGAGTGTCGTATGCTGGTGTTTTGTGACAAAGGCATCATTCATTTGACCATACGTCCGCCAATTATACGGCTCAGGTAGAAAACGATCAGCTTCCAGATTTTCTAAACAATGCAACAATAAGAGCTGCCACTCATAGAGATGAATCAAAATATCTCGTAAATTTTTGTCTCTCGTCCAATGTGCTTCCTTATGCTTCAAAAGAAACGCTTCTGAAAAGACAATCTCTTCTACTCGTTGCTCCTCACTCAAATTTGAAATAGCTTGTTGCAAGCGCTCATAAGCTTTTGGTAACTCCGCTTGCAATTCAGCTTTTGTCTTTGGTCGTGCCATGATAGACCCCTTTCTCACCTATTCTAAAACGAAAAACACACTCCCTTAAATACACAAAACAGTGTTTCAAAAGCAGCTCTCTTGGCAATAATTCCTCCCTAAAATTGCGGACCAATTTCAGGGATTTAGGACGTATTGCGCGGAGCTAACCGCTTTTGTCCCAACTTTTTTCTCAAAAAACTAGTTCGTTTGTTCTTTTAATTCTTTTTCTAGTTGCAAACGTTGGACTTTCATGGTAGCTGTATGTGGAATCTCGTCAAACGCACGTACGATTGGGTAGTGCATGTGTGGTAGGTCACTGACTTTTTCCCACCAAGCATCCCAATCCATCTCTTGATCTGGCACAACAGCTAGGACCGGCTGAGCTTTGTCATCAATACCACGAATCAACACGACTTCTTCTAAAAAGTCTAATTGATCCAACAGATAATCCTCAATCGTCAGTGTGCTATTCACTGAATCAATCAAATCAACTTGGCGATCTTTTAAATACAAATGTCCTTGCTCATCCATGCTACCGTAATCGCCGCTATCCCACCATTTGCCGAAGACTGTTTTTTGGAAGCAAGCATCTTCTTTGTAATAGGTCAAAGCGCGTCCTTTTGATAAGAAATGGATATTGCAACCGTATTCGGTGGCAAGACTTGGCCTTCTTCGTCACAAATACGTGCTTTCGTTAAATCTGCAAGCCCAACTCCCATGTCCCGAGCATTCGAATGTTCCAATGAAGCTAATGTGTGTGCTTTAATGATCATCGGACCACATTCACTTTGACCATACACTTGTAAAAATAGTGGATCTGTTGCTTGTGAAGCAGTTAAAAATGCACGCATGGTTCCATTATTAATGGCGTCAAAAGTGGAATGATAATATTTCGTCTGAGCAAATAGTTCTGGTTGCTTCTTGGCCAATTGAGTCCATTGAACAAAATGATTCGGATGCGTCTCTAGCGCTAACGGTGGATGAGCAGTTAGCATCTTAGACACTGATTCAAATTGAGGATTTGCAAGGGGCATCATTGGAAATCCTAGTGCCATTAAGGAAGAGACACCAATATTAAAGCGTGAATGAACCGGTGAAATATGAAAAGCAACTAGTCCAGGCTCCCCCATCTCGTGAATCACTGATTTTTGCCATGCTGTCCGCCAGCCCATTGAATTTGCTGAATGGCAGATTAATTTAGGAATCCCTGTCGTTCCTGAAGTATGTGTCATATAAGAAATCTCATCTAGCGCTAATTCTGCTTGAGGGACTTCAGGCGCTTCAGTCTCTAAAATAATCTCCACGGATAATGCCAAATTGGTGGTATCACGACGGACAGCCTTGACGCGCCCTTCTGTCACTTCATCGTAAATCAAAAATGGTTGCTCCAAACGATCAATAAAGACTTCAATCGTCTCTGCTGGTAAATGGTAAGAAATCATCGCTGGAACCGCACCTAAATAAGATACGGCTACCGCTAGTAAATACGTATCAAACTTGGGACTCTTGTATAATAAAACTTTGTCACCACGACCAATTCCTAACTGCGCCAATTGATACGCACGTTTTTGAATGATTGTCAAACTTTCCATATAAGTCGTGGCTGTCTCTAATTCAGGAAATGCACGTAACACTTCATCAAATAAGATCAGTGTGTACGGAAATTTTTGAGCAGATACTAAGTAGTTTCCGTAAAGATTTAATGGTTGATGGTCACATATTTTCAATGAACTACCTTCTTTCATATAATTACGATCGTTACTATTTTATCGAAATCGCTAACAAATTAAAAGTGCATTTTTGCACATAGTCAATTAACTGGTAAAAAAACAGCTTAGAATCCAATTGTTATCAGCGTTGTTTAAAGGTATAAGCTGATACTCACGTTTTTGGTTTTCAGCAAGTTAATGAGATACAGGTTTTATCGGTTTTATCGGTATCATCACTTCAAAAACTTGTAACTCCTTTTCCGTTGTAAATACTTCATCTTGCCACAGTAACTCCCAAATCTCTCCATCTATTTTTAACTGATGTTGTTCTAAAAATAATGAAACACGTTGAGTAAAATCAAGGATTTGCTGTTTTTTATCGGTAGTAAACCCTGAAAGATAAAGGCCTGATCTATTTACTATAATTGAATAACGAAAAAAGAGAGTGCCGAAGCACCCACTTTCTCAAGACTTATATAAA
>NZ_JAMRVB010000001.1:97328-108822 GCF_023743875.1 Enterococcus italicus | reverse complement strand
ATATAAAACAACACTATTTGACAAAGAGCCTAATAAATCTCCTCTTACATAAAGTTATTTATGAACACTGATTTAAGCTAAGCTGCCGATATCACAATCTCATCATCCACTAAATCAGCCTTCAAGTTTTTGACATCTAAGTGGTCAAGGTAGAAATCTGTTACCTTATCACGAATTTGTCGTTCAATTACTCGCCGTAATGGCCGCGCACCCATTGCTTCATCATAGCCTTGTTCCATCAGCCAATCTTTGGCCGCTTCAGTTACCTCAAGTTTGATGGATTTTTTGGCTAAAGTTTTTTGTACATCCGCCAACATCAAATCGACAATTTGTCTTAAGTCTTCCTTAGTCAGATGTGAAAATTCCACGATTCCATTAAAACGGTTCAGAAATTCTGGGCGGAAAAATGGTGCTAACTTATCCATTAATGACTGATCTCGTTGCTTGTCACCACTTAATGCTTCATTACCAAAGCCAGCATTAGAAGTAGCAATAATAATCGTATTTTTGAAATTAATGACATTGCCTTGTCCATCCGTTAAGCGCCCATCATCCATCAATTGTAACAGTAACGTTAATACTTGTGGATCAGCCTTTTCAATTTCATCTAACAATACAATGGAATATGGATTACGCCGAACCCGTTCAGTTAGAGTATTACTATTATCATCATAGCCTACGTATCCAGCCGTGGTACCAATTAATTTCGACACAGCTGTACGATCAGCATATTCACTCATATCTAGCCGAATAATCGCATTTTCATTTCCAAACATATCTAAGGCTAATTGCTTAGCTAATTCAGTCTTTCCTACGCCCGTTGGGCCCACAAACAGAAAACTTCCAATCGGCTGATCACCCTCTGAAAAGCCCGCACGGTTACGCCGAATTGCTTTTGCTACCATTTCAACCGCTTCATCTTGACCGATTACCTTACTTTTCAGACGCTTATCAAGATTTTTCAAGCGCTCAATATCATTAGCGCCCATATCAGAAACTGGTATACCAGTTAAACGTTCAACCGATTGTGCCACATCATCAATCGTGGCAGTGATTTTTTCTTTTTGATCCGTTTCTTTAATTTTTTGCTTGGTTTCCTCGATCGACTTCTTGATATCAGCGGCTTTTGCAAAGTCCTCTGCTTTAATGGCGGCCTCCTTAGCTGCCTCTAATTTTTTAAGGCGTTGATCCAATGTCTCAACATCAGTTTGCGAATTTTTAGCCGCTAAATGAGCCGCAGTCATGTCGATCAAATCGATAGCTTTATCTGGCAAAGTGCGTTGTGGTATATATTGGATCGAATAATCCACAGCCGCCTTCAAAACATCATCTGGTAATACAACATGATGATGTTTTTCGTACAGCTCTTTAACACCTTGTAATATACGTAAAGTGTCAGCGGCCGTGGGTTCATTAATCACAACATCATTGAATCGCCGTGCCAAAGCCGCATTTTTCAAAATAGTATTGCGATATTCATCTTGAGTCGTAGCCCCGATTACACTCAGCTCGCCACGTGACAAAGCAGGTTTAATGATATCAGCCAATCCTTTGCCACCATCTTCACCACCAGTGGCACCCGTGCCGAGAATCTGATGAATTTCATCGAAGAATAGAATAATATTACCAGCTGCTTTAACTTCCTCTACCAGCTGTTTAATATTTTCTTCAAAAGAACCGCGATATTGAGTTCCCGCTTCCAAAGACGATAAATCAATCGAATAGATTTCTTTGTCTTGAATCGTTTCTGGAACTTTACCAGCCACAATTGCTTGTGCCAGACCTTCGACGACTGCAGTTTTACCTACACCGGCATCACCAACTAAGATTGCATTATTTTTCGTTCTACGACTCAAAATTTCTGCAGTGTCTTGAATCTCATTCTCACGTCCAATCACTGGATCTAGTAATCCATCACGAGCCTGTTCCGTCAAATTATTCCCTAACTTTTCTAAAATCCCTCCTTTTTTAACAGCCTGTTTACCATCTTTAGATACTTCTATTGTTTTATTATTTTGGGGTAGCTTACCAGTTGCTCGGTATTGAGCAAACTCATCCGGTGTCAACGATTGCCCATTAACTAAATACCGTGCACGCTCCGAATTTTGATTATCCATGCGCCGAAACAATTGATTGAAAACATCATCCATATCATTGTTGAAAAAAGGATCATTTCCATAGAAATTTGCCATATTAAAACACCTCCATAAAAATTTATAGATGTAACTTAGTGACCATAATATCCTCTAAAACTATAACTTAATTCTATCACAATTTAGTTGTATCGCTAAGCAAAGTGCTTACAGAATCAATTAGAAATAATTAGGATAATTTGATTCTGTTGCAAAATTTACTGATAAACTAGTTTTAAGATAAACTAGAGTCAAAAGCTAGCTTGGAGGAAAGAAGATGGATCACTTTAAAGGCAAACAATTTCAGGAAGATGTAATGATTGTCGCTGTAGGTTACTATCTTCAATATATTCTCAGTTATCGAGAAGTTCAAGAAATTCTTTATGACCATGGAATTGATGCAGATGGACTAACTTTAGATATTTGGTTACGTAAAAAACGAGATACACAATCAGCTTATGCCTTTTTAAAGCGATTAAATAAACAATTCGGAGAGCCAAAGGTTCTCCTTACAGATAAAGCCCCATCTATAGGTAGTGCGTTTAAAAAGTTACAGAAAAATGGATTCTATTTGAAAACAGAGCATCGAACAGTGAAATATCTCAATAACTTAATTGAGCAAGATCATCGTCCAATGAAACGGCGAAATAAGTTTTATCAAAGTCTTCGAACGGCTTCAGCCACGATTAAAGGCATGAAGACCATTCGAGGAATATACAAGAAAAGCCGAAAAGAAGGCACTCTCTTCGGCTTTTCAGTCTGTACTGAAATTAAAGTTTTGGTAAGTTGTAAAATGAAATGCATAAAGAAGAAATTAAAGTTTTACTAGGGATTCCATCATAATTTATTGTAAAACACGTAGTAGTATGATTTGTTTTTAAACTTTGCAACAGAACCTTGAAAATTGTTGAAAATAAGATAACTTTTGATTTTGACAAATAAAATAGACGCTGACAGGACGATTTAGAGCCATTTTAAAATGATTAGGTAGGTAATTATGTATATATATGATCTACAAATAAAAAGATTAAAACGGCTCTACAATATATAGGACTGATGACTAAAAATGATATGCTCCCCCTGAAGTAGACACTTAATAAAATAAGTCTACTTTAGGGGGAGCATATCGCAACTTTCTTTAAAGGTATTGTAGTTTTATTTTTCATTATCTAGAATATTCAATTGACCAAAGTCTGTGTAAAAGTACTTGTATGAAAGATATACGGCAATTAAAGATGTAATAGCTGAGGTTGATACCATCATGAAGTAAATCAAAATCTGGTACATTATCGCACTTAGAGGTACTGCTCCCGCTAACATCATCCCAACCATCATTCCGGGGAGGAGTACCAAACCAACTGTACGAGCAGAATCGATTGTCGGTTGCAGTGATCCTTTAATTGATTCGCGCAGAATATCGGTAGAAGCTAATTTGATGGATGCCCCTAAAGCCAAACGTTCATTTACTTCCTGTTGTGCCTTAGAAAATTCATTATTTAAATTTCGGAATGACAAACCAATAACTGACATAGCATTCCCTACCAACATACCCGTAATAGGAATAATTTGCGCTGGTACAAATTGAATGGAACCTGAAATAACTAAGACTAAAATGGAAGCAACTACCCCCACTACAATCGCGGTTAAGGAAATTTTAAAAGCATTTGGTATTTTATCCGCACGTTTGTCAGCATTATAAGCCGCATTGATAATCATAAAAATCATAATGACTGCCGTAACTATTATAGAATCTATTTGAAAAATGTAAGTTAAAACATAGCCAATAATGATTAATTGAACAACCATCCGCAACATGGCCCACAGGATATCTTTTTCCAATCCTAATTTCTCTTTATAAGAGATAGATATGGCAAATAATACCAGAACAAAAGAGAAAACGAGTGATAATGGTGATACTGTCAATTCACTTGTCATATTATGCACCCCTTTCAATACTTAATGTGTGGTCCTGAATTTTGAATATCCGGTCTGGTAACACGGCGTCATCTTGGATATGACTCACCCACATAATAGACACTTGATGTTTTTGTTTATAGGCTAACAAATTATCCCAAACCTTATGACGGTTGTCCTCATCTAGAGATGAAGTGATTTCATCTAGCAATAAGACTGCCGGTGGAAAAATTAGGTGCCGAATTAAACCAATCCGTTGCTTTTCCCCACCGGATATTTTATGAATTGATTTATCCAAATCAATATGTGCTAAACCAAATTCCGCCATATAATCTAAAATGGTTTTTTCATCAAAAGCTTTATCATGTGCTTCAAAAACCAATTCAAAATTATCACGAATTGTTCGTCCAAATAAATGAGGATTTTGTGAAACATATGAAATGGATTTGCGATAGGTTTGATAATTCACTTCTTCCAAAATTTGATCCTTATAAATTATGTCGCCACTGGTTCTCGGGATCAGCGATGAAATCAGTCGTAATAAAGTACTTTTACCGCTTCCCGAAGGCCCCTCAACCCTTATCATTTCATTCGCTTTAATTTGAAAAGAAATATCCTCTAACAGACTTTCTTCTCCAGGTTTAAAGGTCACATTTTCGAACACTACTATACTATCCAAATCCAGAAACCTCCTTTATAATATACGAATATTGTATCATATATTATAAAGTGTTTTTACTTGAAATATTTAGCTAAAGATATAAGATTTAGAGTATAGGCGGGATAAATATGAATAATGATAAATTCTTAATCGGTAATGTTGATAACGACAAGAAACCTTATGTTATAAATATAGAGAAGGAAACATTAGATAATACTAATTTTCGTACTACTCTTTGGACTGGAGAGAAATTACAATTAACTGTTATGGAAATTCCTGTTGGTGGAGATATCGGCCTGGAGGTCCATAATGAAAATGACCAATTTATCCGTATCGAACAAGGGGATGGTCTATGCCAAATGGGACCATCTGAGGATAACTTATCTTTTGAACAAAAAGTAAGCGAAGATGAAGCTGTGTTTGTACCGCTTGGTGTATGGCATAATATTACTAACAAAGGAAATGTACCCTTAAAACTTTATACAATTTATGCTAGCCCAGATCATGTTCCAGGTACAGTTCATTCAACGCAAGAAGATGCTGAAGACGATCCTAACGAATAATTTTATAATAAAGAAAAATGAAGAAGCCCCTAATTCCTAATTGAATATAGGGTTTTTTGTTAACTTTCGGCAAAATAATGGTAGATGCTTTAAAATAATAATTAAATAAGACCTGCAAAAAAGGCTTGTCAGACTCTAATCTGGCAAGCTCTTTTTCTATTCTACTGAAAACAGCAATTCATCTAAATCCATAATTTCAATTCGATTCTTGGCATGTTGTCGAATCAAATCTTGTTCTTCCAAAGCTGAGAACTTCCGGCTGATCGTTTCTGGTGTTGTGCCTAAATAGGAAGCCAAGTCCTTTCTCGTCATAGGTAAGTCAACAAAGGTATGGTTATTCTCGTCTACCACATAATCAGCCAGAAAAGCTACAATTCTCGATGCCACATTTTCAATCCCCACTTGAGTCGTTTGTTTTTCCGATACTTGCAAACGTCGAGTCACATCCGCCAAAATCCGGCGCGTTATTTCAGGATAATTGTCTAAATGATTATCCAAATCTGCCTTACGAATCATACAAACGGTCGTATCCAGGGCTGCTAATGCATAACTGTGATGTCTTTTATCCGATTGGAAAATGGCTACCTCTCCCGTAAAATCACCAGGATTTAAAATGCGAATCGTTTGCTCCCGACCGGACTCGTTCAATTGGTAGATTCGAATCCGTCCCGAAGAAATAATATAGAGCGTATCGTCTTTTTCACCGACACGAAAGAGCAATTCATTTTTTGAAACTTTCCTCGTATGCGCCGATGCCGCGATTAAATCCATTTGTTCATCGGATAAATGGTTAAAAATGGGCACTAAGCGCACACAAGTCGTATGCCCTTCTCCATGGTGATGGTGGTGAGCCATAAACCTTCCTCCTTAACTAATCTTAGTCGATATAGTCATCGTCATCTAAAGCATCTTTTCCAACAAATGCTTGTAGTTTCCAAATATTTACATCCAAACTATCTTTATAAGCAATCAACTGATCTTCCAGCGCATCATTGGCCTCTTCTTGCGCCAAACGAATGGCTTTGATGGTGAAGTCACGGTTAGACCGGAAATCTTCTACAATTTGTGCCACCATTTCTTCCGCCTCTAAATACTTATCAGCTGGACTTTCCTTAATAGTTGTATATTCTTGGAATTCAGCACTTGTCGAAGCTACCTTGTTACCATCCGCTAACAAGCGCTCTGCCAAGCGATCAAACCATTCTTCATTTTCATTATACAAGTCTTCAAAGACCGTATGCAACGAATAGAAGTGTGGTCCTTTCACATACCAATGATATTGATGTAATTTTACATGTAAGGTATGGATATTAGCAAGTATATGATCTATGACAGCTGCAGCATTAATCTTTGTATGATGAATGTGTTCTTTATATGCTTTTTCAGCAGCTAATTTTTCTTGTCTTTCATTTGCTGTTGTCATTTTATACACCTTCCTTTACTTTTGAACTAATAACTGAATATCCTAGGTTTTCAATAGCTCTTTCAATTGTACTCAAATTGACTTGTTCTTCATCAAAATCTACTTTTACCTTACTTGCATTGAACAGTACTTTTACAGAATCTTTTTCTACACCAGCTGTCTTTTTTAAACCACTTTCAATTTTTTGTAAACATGATGGACAAGTTAATGTTTCTAATTTTAATGTTGCTTTAGTCATATCTATCACTCCTTTAAATAAATTATATAAGGTATTTTTTTTAAAAAAATTGATACGGATCAATTATTTTAATTGATATCTTCTTAATCTCATTGCATTTAAAATAACGACTAAAATACTTGCCTCGTGAACTAATATACCAATTGACATAGACATCCATTCACTGAATATTAAACTAAAGAGTAATATTATCACCACACCAACAGCAATCAGAATATTTTGTCTCATATTCGCGTATGTCTCTTTAGCTAAACCTAAAGCATGGGGGAGACGATTAAAATTGGAATTCATTAGAACAATATCTGAACTTTCAATGGCTACATCTGTTCCATTTCCCATAGCTATCCCTACTTCTGCAGTAGCTAGAGAGGGGCTATCATTCACACCATCACCAATAAACGCAACAATTTCACCAGTAGACTGTCTTTCTTTTAAAAATGCTTGCTTGTCCTCAGGTAGCATATCGCCATGAGCCTCGGTTAATCCTAGTTCCTTTTTAACTAAATTAACTGTGCCTTGATTATCCCCTGATAATACAATGAGATTTTTAACACCAAGTGATTTTAATTTTTGTAGGTCTTGTTTAACACCTGCTCGAACTTGGTCACGGATTCCCATTAAAATAATTAACTTACGATCAACTGCCGTTAATACAATTGAACTACCGGCTCTTTCTAATTTATCTAATTCTTTAAGAATATCATCAGATAGTGGTATATTTTCTTGTTCCATTAAGGTTTTATTCCCTACTGTAACAATGTGTCCGTCAACGTGAGCAATTACACCCCCACCTTTTATAACCTGCGTATTATCTACAGGTCTTAGTTTATATTGCGCTAATTTATTTGTAATAGCGACAGCTAAGGGATGATCAGATTCCCTTTCAACCGAGTATAATAGAGATAAATCCTCCTCTTGATTATTTCCATAGTAAACGAATTCGCTAACTTCAGGCTTTCCTTCAGTTAAGGTACCTGTTTTATCAAATAGGATTGTATCTACATTCGCAAAATGACTAATCACTTCAGAACCTTTAAACAAAATTCCATTCTTTGCACCATTTCCTATACCCGCGACATTTGAAACAGGTACACCAATGACCAAGGCCCCTGGGCAACCAAGTACTAATACAGTAACCGCAAGTGCTGTATCTTTAGTTAGTAGCCAAACTAATAGCCCAATGATAAGGACCACAGGTGTATACCAACGAGAGAACTGGTCAATAAATCGTTCAGCTTCCGATTTAGAATCTTGTGCTTCTTCTACTAATTCAATAATTCGACCAAATGTAGAATCTTCCCCAATTCTATCAGCGACTATTTGAATAGTCCCATTATCCATAATGGTACCGGCAAATACTTTGTCACCTTTCTCTTTCTTTAGAGGTAAAGATTCGCCGGTGATATTAGCCTCATTTACATATCCTTTTCCAGTAGTTACCCTACCATCTACTGGAATCTTGGACCCAGTTTTTACTAAGAGAATATCCCCTTCCTCTACTTTATCAATATCTACTTCTTCAAATTGTCCCTCGTTCAATTGCTTAAAAGCAGTCTCTGGAGCCATTTCCGTCAACTCTTTAATAGCAGACCTTGTTTGCTTAAGTGTACGCTGTTCTAAATATGACCCAAATAAAAATAAAAAAGTAACAATAGCTGACTCTTCGTAATTTTGAATAAAGAAAGCACCAATAACGGCTATCGTTACTAAAATATCAATACTCACTACTTTTACTTTTATAGCCTGATAAGCCTGTATTGCAATTGGTATAACACCCAATATGGAAGCAATTATAAAAGCACTATTAAAGATAACCGTATTGGTAAAGATGAAATGTGCAATAAAACCTATAATAATGAATAGACCACTAATAACTGTAATATGATTTTTATGTTTCAAAATAGTCTGTTGCATATAAACCCCTCCTATACTTTAGTACAACCACAGTATATTAGTTTTTAAGAGACATAAACTTGATTACTATCAAGTTTATGTAGTAGTTCTAAATAATTAGAAATATTATACTTATTAATTTAAATTTTATTTAAAATCATTATATTGTTTTTTCACAAAGTCAGATACAATATAACTAACATAGAGTATAATATTCAAGTTAGATTGGATAGATATGGAAACATGGAGGTAATACGAATGAATATGTCATAATAGGAACTTCACATGTAGATTTCTAAGCCTTTCAAACCCTTACCAAAAGCAGTCACAATGCAGAAATTTTTGTATTCGGAACTGATTCTATCGCTTCATTCTTATCATGTGGTATTCAATTGTATGTACTCTTATTTTGCATAAACAGGGCAAGCTGATGTCAGCTTAACCACAAAAAAAGCTGACCATAATACAGTCAGCTTTAAATCCAGATTCAGGTATTTTTCCAAAATAAATCATACGATACTTGCTCAGTCTCTTTTTCAGCATATTTAGATTTAACTACAAAGTCATTACGCATATAAAATTTCATTGCCTTATCGTTTTTTTTATAAACAGACAAAGTCAATTCGTTTTTTTCTTTTCTGGCTTCGTTTAATAATTCTCTGCCTATCCCTTTGTTGCGTGACTCCTTCTTGACAAAAATACCAGCGATATAATTATTATCCAAACCCAGAAACCCTATTATTTCATCATTTTGATAATACACATAAATGTCTGATTTGGGTAACATCTGCTCAACTAAATTATAGTTACCTACCCAATAATCCCTTGAAATAAAGCTATGAGCTTCAATATTACTATGCAACCAAATATTCATAATTTGACCTAATTGATGTGTACTCATTTCAGTTAATTTTTTAATCATTTAGTAATTCCTATTTTCATTTTTTACCCTTAAATATTTCTCCTGTTTCATAATCAACATTAAATCTACCGTATTTTCTTTCTTGATATACTGCATCAAAATATAATCTAATCAAACCAGTGTGAGAACGTAAAACAGAATTAATAACTTTCATACTTGATAAACCATATTCAAAACGGTTCTGTTGCAAAATTTCCTGATAAACTAATTTTAAGATAGAATAGAGAAAAAAGATAGCTTGGAGGACAAAAGATGGATCACTTTAAAGGCAAACAATTTCAGGTAGATGTAATGATTGTCGCTGTAGGTTACTATCTTCGCTATCATCTAAGTTATCGAGAAGTTCAAGAAATTCTTTATGACCGTGGGATTAATGTCTGTCATACAACCATTTACCGTTGGGTACAGGAATACGGTAAAGTCCTGTATCAAATTTGGAAAAAGAAAAATAGACAATCTTTTTATTCGTGGAAAATGGACGAAACCTATATCAAAATCAAAGGAACGTGGCACTATTTACATCAAGCAATTAATGCAGATGGACTAACTTTAGATATTTGGTTACGTAAAAAGCGAGATACACAAGCAGCTTATGCCTTTTTAAAAAGATTAAAGAAGCAATTCGGGGAGCCAAAGGTTCTTGTAACAGATAAAGCCCCGTCTATAGGTAGTGTGGTTAAAAATTTACAAAAAACGGATTCTATACTAAAAACAGAACATAGAACGGTTAAATATCTCAATAATCTCATTGAACAAGATCATCGTCCAATCAAACGTCGCAGTAAATTTTACCAAAGTATCCGTACTGCCTCTACCACGATTATGGGCATGGAAACTATTTGAGGAATATATAAGAAAAGCCGAAAAGAAAGCAATCTCTTCGGCTTTTCAGTCTGCACTGAAATCAAAATTTTACTAGGGATTCCACCATAATTTATTGTAAAACAAGTAGTAGTATGATTTGTTTTTAAACTTTGAAACAGAACCATATTACGAATATTTTTAATAGTGATCTCTTGCCGAATAAAAATAAATCGTCTCATCTTTTACAGCATAAATTAGTCGATGTTCATCCGTTATTCTTCTTGACCATTTCCCTGACAAGTCATGTTTCAATGGTTCTGGTTTTCCAATTCCTGAAAATGGTGTACGATCAATGTCTTTGATTAATTTATTAATCTTCTTTATATTCATTTTATTTCCTTGTTCATACCAATAAATATAATCATTCCATGCATCATCTGACCAAGCTTTAATCATCCTCTTCTACCTCAAGTAATTCTCGAGTAGTGAAATTTCCTGATTCAAACTGTTTATCTCCTCTTCGAATTTTATCCATCACATAATTATTCGATAATACTCGCAAAGTCTCCTGCATAGCATCATAATCCCTTTTTGAAAGTACAACCACCGTATCTTCAATATCTTTTGAAGTGACGATCAATGTATCTGCATCTTCATTGACTTGTTTCATATAACTTTTTAGATTTTGTCGGAAATTAGAATAAGCTACTGCTTCCATTATAAATCCCTCCCATTTATTTATCTTTCTATTTATTGTACAATATATCGTACAATAAATCTATAATTTAGTATTTTTTTAATATTGATCATTTAGGGTATACCCTTTTCTTACCTCCAGTTATAGTGTCGGAACCATAACTTTAGAGGAATTTCAGGTTGCCCGCAATGACTTTTTATTTTAACCTAGGCTTCTTGCGGAGTTGTGTACTTTTGCGTTGCAATTG
>NZ_JAMRVB010000001.1:76737-97228 GCF_023743875.1 Enterococcus italicus | reverse complement strand
GTATGTACTCTTATTTTGCCATAAACAAATAGTATAATGTTCACAAGATACACTCCTTTAGAATATAGACTGAAATCAATAGTTGAGACACGTTTTTCAATTTACCCCGGAAAGGCCTACTGCAGGAGTCATTCAGAACATTCATTAACCCTCAAGCTGAAAACTGCTTACTCGCTGATAAACGATCTGAGTTTCTCCCTTTGCAGCCATTTTCAGAAAAATTGGATACGTGGTCTTTAAGTAACTTATTTTGAAGCTGCTTCCGTTTGAATAGGTGTGAGATACGATCTGGCGCTGTGGATTCGTTTCCGATTGTAAGACCGATGAATTCAAAAATAGTGTATTTTGAATTCATCAGTGTAATATTTTTGCTTAACATCAACCTTCCTTTTATGTGGATTTCAACGAAGTTGATGAATGTTTTATCCAATCTATTGCATTGAAAAGAAATAATATCCCTCGAAAATCATTAAACTATAAAACACCATTAGAAGTATTCTTGCGTCACATAAGCAAAGAGGACTTGTCTAACTTAATTTGACAATTAATAATAAAAAAAGAGAGTGCCGATGCACTCTCTTTTTCAATACTAAATTTTAAAAAATAATATTTATTATTTTATTATTTGCTTAAAGCGTCTTTCGCTTGGTCAGCTAGTGCAGTGAAAGCTGATGCATCGTTTACAGCTAAGTCAGCTAACATTTTGCGATTGATGTCGATTTCAGCTAATTTCAAACCGTGCATTAATTTAGAATAGCTTAAGCCATTCATACGAGCTGCTGCGTTGATACGAGCAATCCATAATTTACGGAAGTCGCGTTTCTTTTGACGACGATCGCGGAATGCGTAGTTGTATGAATTCATTACTTGTTCTTTTGCTGTTTTGAACAAAGTATGTTTTGATCCGTAATATCCTTTAGCTAATTTAAGCACTCTTTTACGACGTTTACGAGTTACTGTTCCACCTTTAACACGTGCCATGTTTAATTCCTCCTAAATGAATCTTCTCTTGAATTTTTTTCGATTGGAAAGTTTTAAGTTTGCGTATGATTATTTCATGCGCGCTAGTTGTTGACGGATACGTTTGTAATCGCCCTTAGCAACCATGCTTGCTTTACGCAATTGACGACGTTGTTTTTTTGTTTTTCCGTGGAAACGGTGACTTGTAAACGCACGGAATCTTTTCAATCCGCCTTTACCAGTACGTTTTACACGTTTTGCTAATCCGCGGTGTGTTTTTTGTTTTGGCATAACTAATTTCCTCCTCAAAATCCTTCGTTATCTAACTTTCACTGAAAGTAAGTGTAGTCTACTTGTCGTTTTTAGGCGCTAGCACTAAGAACATGCTACGTCCATCCATCTTCGCTTTTTGTTCGACTGTTGCAACATCTGCAGTTTCTTCCGCTAAGCGATCTAGAACTCTCTGACCAATCTCTTTATGGGTAATGGCGCGACCTTTAAAACGGATAGAAGCTTTCACTTTATCCCCTTTTTCAAGGAACTTGCGTGCATTCCGTAGTTTTGTATTGAAATCATTGACATCGATCGTTGGACTTAAGCGAACTTCTTTTACACTAATAACTTTTTGTTTCTTACGAGCTTCTCGTTCCTTTTTTTGTTGTTCAAAACGATATTTTCCGTAATCCATGATACGAGCAACTGGTGGTTTCGCTGTAGGTGCTACTAGCACTACATCCAAATTAGCTTGTTCAGCAATTTTTAATGCTTCAGCTTTAGTTTTCACTCCAAGTTGATCTCCGTCTTGACTAATCAAACGCAACTCACGTGCACGAATGCCGTCGTTTACCATCATATCCTTTGCTATGGTCATTCACCTCCAAGTTTTTTGAGAGAAAGAAAGGATTACCACAAACTGGGGTACAAAAAAACGAGCTCGTATACGAACCCGCACGTAACCCAAGTAAATTGGATAACTATCTGCCCAGCAACAATTGCTACAAGGCGAGAAGCGGGTGCTTCTGCTTTCATTTCTCAACTCTATCAGTATAACTATTGACAACTTAAAAGTCAATAGAAAACACCATACATGGATTAAATTTTTGTTCATGGTAAGTTGTAAAATGAAATGCATAAAGAAAAATTTTTGTTCATTCTTCAAGAAACGGCCGAAAAAAATTCATTTTCTTGCCATCGTTCTTTAAATAGTCTACGTCTTATTTTGTATCAAAAAAGACGTAGACTATTAATTATCGGTTTTGCAACTTGCTCAACAATTTGCCATTCACCAAATTATAGATGACTGTACTTATTGATAAATTGCTTTAATTGGATCCATTCTCGCTGCACTAAATGCAGGGATAATGCCAAAGATAAGTCCAGTCAGTGTTGAAACTCCTGTTGAAATAGCAAATATTGGTACTGTCATGACGGGGGTTATATCAATATAGCCACCAATAATCACCGATAAACCATATCCTAATGCTACTCCAAGAAAGCCACCTAATAACGTGATAAACGCCGATTCAAGTAAAAATTGCCATAAAATCATTCTTGGTTTGGCACCAATGGCTCTTCGAATCCCTATTTCTCGTTTTCGTTCGGTGACAGATACGTACATAATATTCATTACACCAATCCCACCTACTAAGAGAGATATGGCTGTAATAGCCATCAAAAACATTGTCATACTTCCGATTGATGCTTGAATTTGTTCCATGTTTTTCTTTTCTTGATTGTCTTCGCCAAAGGCACCTTGAATTTCTTCATGTGCCTCCATTAAAATGGTAGTTGCTTGATCAATCACTTGTTGCCGATTGGTGCCTTCTTTTAGTTTGAAAACGATCGTAGTGATTGGTTTTGACTGGGTCAGCTCATTGTACGCATCTTTGGGTACAAAGTTACTCTGTGCTAGATTCCAGTCAGTTGTCATCGTTGCATTTTCATAGTCAAACGCTGGGAGAATACCGATAACCTTGAACATTCTACCGCCTATCGATACCGCTTGGTTAACCAATTCTTCAGCAGTTATCGTATCACCTAATTGTTGTTCAACAATATCTTTTCTGAGCAAAATAACATCTTTTCCACTATCTGAGGAACGAAAATCTCGACCATAAACAACCTCATTTGCACCAGGGTTAGGTGCAATATTCAGGTAGGCTTGTAACCCAAAATAATCTAGCACCCCGTCGATGACACCACTTCCCATGCCACTATCATAGAGTGGATAGATGGTCTCAACTCCTTCAATATCACGAACACGTTTCATATCAACTTTGCTAAAAGAAAATTCTGTTCCATCATTAAATGTGTATTCTTCTTCCGATTGGTCACTGGGAATATACTTTAATTTTAATTCATTGGCTGACAAGCTCTTATTGGTAGCATCCACGACTTGCTTTTTCATTCCTTCTCCCAAAGTGGAAATGGTAACTACCGATGCAATGCCAATGATAATCCCAATCATCGTCAAGAACACACGTAATTTATGTGCGCGAATGCTAAGCAAGGTTGTTATCATAAGATTTCGAATCATGAGAGATAACCTCCTCTGTTTCGAAGCGACCGTCCTTCATATGAATGACGCGCGTTGCGTATTTTTTTAAATCTTCGTCATGCGTCACCATGACAATTGTTTTTCCTTTTTGATTCAAGTCCGTTAGTAATTCCATAATATCGCGACTTGTTTCCGTATCTAAGGCCCCAGTTGGTTCATCTGCCATAATTAACACCGGATCATTCACCAATGCTCGTGCAATTGCTACTCTTTGTTGCTGTCCTCCTGATAATTCCGTCACTTTTGCCGTTTTTTTGCTTGCAAGTCCGACTACTTCAAGAAGTGCTTCCGATAATTTCCGTTGCTCTTTTCGGTTTTTCTTTCCTTCATACACACAAGGCAACTCAATATTTTGACGAATATTTAAGGATTGAATCAAGAAAAATTGTTGGAAAATGAACCCCAAATGCCGATTGCGATAATTTGATTTGGTATTTTCATTTAATGTAGAAACATTTTTTCCTTGAAAACAATAGGTTCCACTATTTGCTCGATCAAGGAAACCAATGATATTCATCAATGTTGTTTTGCCACTACCTGACTTACCCATAATCATAATAAATTCACCTTGATAAATGGTTAAATCCAACTCTTTTAGTACATGCAATTGTTCTTTGCCCATCGTAAAATACTTGTTCATACCGGTCATTTCGATAAGAGGAGTTTGCTTCTTTTCCATCGCTTTCTCCTCCTATTCTATATCAGTGGATGTTGTATCAATGACATCCCCTTCTTTTACTTCCGTTTTAGATGAAACGATGATGCGATCGCCTGCTTCTAATCCTGAAACGATGTGGGTTGTCTCCCCATCTTCCTCAGCTAGGACAATGGTTTTACGAATCACAGAACCAAAGTCATTGACAAGGACATAACTAGTGTCTCCTTCTTGATGAATGGCTGCCGTCGGAATAAAAATAGGTGTTTCCTCTCCCACATTGATAGCGGCTTGAATATGGTACCCATTTTTTACCTTTTCAGGTTCGTCAATACTTAATTTCACTTTGTAACTAGATAAATTGGCAGCTTGGCCCCCATCACCACTGGCCTCACCATTTTGTTCTGGTGGATTGGCATCAATATATTGAATATGACCAGACAATGTTGTGCCATTTGAAACAATCGTTAAATTGGCCTTTTGATTCACTTGAATTTTTTCAAGATCTTTTTCATTCACTGTACCGGCAACATACAACGTCTCGGATATCAATCGCATGATTGGTGTATTCGCTTCTTTTACTTCTGGAATAGCTACCTTTCCTTTAAAATCAGCCGTTGTTTGAATAATTTGCTTTTCATTTAAATCAGCAAGTGTTTCATTAATATATTGTTCTTCTTCTAGAATCGTATCTAGTTCTGTTTGGTATTGGTTATCCAATTCTTCTTTTGTTGTAGTTCGTTCCTCTTCAGATGTTTTTTTCCATTGCTCAATGGCTCGGTTCCACTTGCCATAGAGCGCAACTTTGCGATTCGCTTGCCGGGTCAACGCATTCGTTTGATTTTCAACCTCACTTGTCACTGCTAGATCCTCAACTTCATATAAGACCGTCCCAGCATCTACTACTTGTCCATTTTGAACCTTTAGAGTTGGAACACTTTTTTTCTCTTCCCCCAATATATATGCTTGCGATTGTTCTGGTTGGACTTTTCCATTAATATACACTTGATCCATTTCTGAAACATCAAAATAAGTAATCTCCAACTCTTCTTTTGAAGGTGCATTTGCTTTTGAATCAGAAGATCCTCCATATTTTATTCCATACCAAATTCCTGCTCCTCCAAGCAATACGATTAAAACTGAACCCCAAATTAGCCACTTTTTCTTCATACTCCACCTCTTTTAAATTTAATAAAATGTAAGCCATTTTATTTATCTTATCATGGGAGTGTGCGTCTTTCTACGCCAAGATCATGAAAACTAGCTACCTTACATATCTGTTAGTTTAACAACAGTTGCTCAATTATTTTCAGTAAAAAAACAACGGCCTCACGCCGATAGAAACTCGGAATAAGATCGTTGTTTAAAAATTCAAATTCACTGTAAGACTAGTTCACTTAAAAAAATGTTGTAATCAACGCAAGTATCGCTAATCCACCTTGTTTCAAAATAATTTTTTTGTCACTTGTTAAACTACCATATAAAGCAACCAAAATGATGTATACCAACAATAGACGACTCAATTCAAGCGATGCCCCAGAAATAAAGACGCTGTACAATAAACCGACACCGATCAAGCCATTGTATACCCCTTGATTTTTGAAAAGCGTTTGGACAGATGGGCGATTTAGCTCATCTTTGGTCATATTAAAGACTCTGCTGGTCGCATCAGAGCTAGTCGCGATTGTTTCCAAATACATGATATAGAAAAATTCAAGTGCAACAAGAACAACTAAAATCGAAGTTAACGTAGACATCCTTACGCCTCCTTATCAAATGTGAGAATGCTCGTTTTTTGAGCGGCATAATCAGGCATATGTTGAAACAATTGTTGCAACAAAGGCTGTTGATTATGAGACTCGATTGCTGCTTGGTTTTTCCATTGTTCAATCATGACAAATTGATTTTTGTTTTCAAATGATTCATACAATTGATAATCAATACAGCCGGCTTCTTTGCGTGCTGCTTCAACAAGTGGCAAGATATCTGCTAAAAAGGCCTCTCTTTTTTCTGCTTTAATAAAAAAAGTTGCTTGAATTACTTTCATCATTCTCTCCCCTTATTTATTTAAATTCGGTAATTTTTTCTGCTGCTAAACGTACAGATGAATAACCTTCTTCTTTGGCTTTCCCAATAGATAAAATCATGACTGGTACGTAGCGCTCTTTGTCTAGTCCCATCGCTTCTGCTAACTGATCTGCTTCAAAGCCACCGATTGGATTGGTTTCGTAGCCGTGTGCGCGAGCCACTAGCATAAATTGCATCGCAGCCAAGCTTGAATCGATTTTGACAACATCGTTCATTTGTTGGGTTGTAAAGTTTTTGTAGTAAGGAATAATTGCTGCAAGTTGTTGGTCTCTCACGTCAGCTGGCATTTTTCCTTCTGCAACTGCTTGATCATAAATTTCTTCCCCAAGCTCATAACACGCCATATCTCCAAAAATTAGGACCATCGCTGATGAGGTATCGTTTTGACGCGTGTTAAAGCGAATCAATGGTTTTAAGTTGGCTTTTTGTTCGTCACTTTCTACGACCACAAAACGCCATGGTTGCATATTTACTGAAGATGGTGCGGTCGTTGCTTCTTGAATCATCGCTAACATTTCTTCGTGTGAGATTTTGTACGTTTCGTCGTAGACACGTACGGACTTTCTACCGAATACGATATCTGAAAATGTTTGTTCGTTTGTCATGTTTGTTTCCTCTTTCATTTCACTAATTTTGTTAATAGTTCTAATAAAGCGGCCCCCTCTTGATCATCTAAGGGCAACAAGTTTGCTTGGGTCTGTTCATGCTCGTTTTGACACGTCGTTAAATCAGTGAGCGCTTTTGACGTGGGCTTTACGAATACTTCGCGGTTATTTTCTGAGTTGCGTTTGCGAACGACGTATCCTTTTTCTTCGAGCAATTTCAGATGCCTAGTGACGGCTGCACTATCAATCTGCAATTCATTTTGCAAAACAGTCTGCGTGCATTCACCTTGTTCTTGTAAAAACAACAACAACTCATAGCGCGTGATACTAAATCCAGTCTCCCGCTCAAACTTAGTCGTCGTCTCTTGTGTGGCAAGCTTTAATTGATACAACAATTTACTGACTGCTCTTAAATCCATCGTGGCCCTCCTTTATATGACTAATCAACAATTGACTAGTCAACTATACTGCAAAAAAATTCATTTGCAAAGCATTTTGTTTTAAAAAAATCCAGAAGTTGTTTTTCAAACTTTTGGATTTTCTGATTTTTTATAGTATTCAGATACGCCAAAAATAGTCTGGCTCCGTTCATTATGCTCTGATTTGTTTTAACGTCTGCTCGATAGTTTTCAGCACGGTTTGCGCTGCTTGCGTATCTTCGACAAAGTCCAAGGCATCGCCGTCGATTTGCATTTTAGGACTGGCATCATAGGCGTCATACCATTGATCGTATCGCTTATTTAGCTCTTGATAGTAGTCATACAGGCTAGGATCGTGGGCGATTTGTTCATAAGGTCGCCCTCTTTTGGCAATCCGCTCTAACATTGTGTCGAATGAAATACGAATATGGACCAATAAATCCGGATGTTTCTTTTGCGAAATGTCAGGCAACTCTTCTAGCATATTGGCCAATAATTCATCGTACACCTTTACTTCAGTCTTCGTGGCACGACCGAGATCAGCGTTCAAATGAAACAACAGTGAATCTTCATAAATGGATCGATCCAAGACATTATCAGGATGTGAAAGCGCACGTTTGATGCTATCAAATCGCTTATTCAAGAAATAAATTTGCAATAAGAATGCATATTTTTGTGGCTCGGCATAAAACAAAGGCAATACTTCATTGTCCTCTACTGATTCATAAAAAGCTACACTACCTAAGTGATGTGACAACATGGCTGTCAAACTGGATTTGCCAGCACCGATTGTCCCTGCTAATACAATCATTGTACCCCTCCATCTTTCTCTTCTACTTTTTTCAACCTATCCACTATAACGCATGTAAAAACGGGAAGCAATGACAGAAAGAGACAAAAAATTAAAATTCTTTCTTAAGAAAAGGGATTTTTTTTAAGAAAAAGAGGCGGAAAGCTTAACGTATCAGTCAGAATCTAGTAGAATAAAGCCTAGGTTTACTCAATATGACAAAATTGAAAGAGGAGAATTATGAGAGACGTGGGTATGGGTGAAGCAACAGGGAAAATTATTCTGATGGGAGAACATGCAGTGGTCTACGGCGAGCCAGCAATTGCCTTTCCATTCACTGGCACCAAAATAAGAGCCAGCGTATCTGAATCAGTATCAGGGAATGAATTGACCTCTAGCTATCATTCTGGCAGTCTTTCCAATATACCAGAAGCATTAGCCAATGTGCGTGCATTGACTACCCGCTTACAAAAGGAACTAGTTACTCCTGACTTTCAGCTACAAATTGATAGCACCATCCCGGCAGAACGAGGCATGGGATCTAGTGCTGCTGTTGCTGTCGCGATTACGCGCGCCTTCTTTGATTGGCAAGAGCGCGATTTGACAGAGGAGCAGCTACTTTTTTATGTCAATTACTCCGAACAAATTGCTCACGGAAATCCAAGTGGTATCGACGCTGCTGTGACGAGTGGTAGCCACCCTATTTTTTTCCGTAAAAATAAAGAAATTACGTCCTTTTCTTTGCATTTAGATGCGTATCTTTTAGTTGCAGATACAGGAATTAAGGGCCAAACTCGGGCAGCGGTGAAGTCCGTCGCCCAATTACATGAAGTCGATCAAGCATTTACTGGCAATCATTTGCAACAAATCGGGCGCTTAACCAAACGGGCACAAAAAGCCATCATGGGCAATCGACCGGAAGAATTAGGTTTATTGATGACTGAAGCCCACTTACGTCTTGCTTCATTACATGTCAGCAATACAACGTTAAATGAATACATTCGTCTTGCTCTCTCAGAAGGAGCATTAGGTGCCAAGTTAACTGGTGGCGGTCGCGGGGGTTGCTTTATTGTCCTGACAAAAAGCAAAGAAGACGCTGAACGGATTGGCCAAAAATTAAAAGTAGCTGGGGTGAAAGATACTTGGTTACAAGGATTGGGAGTTTATCAATATGTTTAAGGGAAAGGCACGTGCCTATACAAATATTGCTTTAATTAAATACTGGGGGAAAGAAAATCAAGCGCTGATTCTACCGAAAAACAATAGTTTGTCACTTACATTAGATGGATTTTACACCGAGACCGAGGTGCTATTTACTGAAGAAGCCACGAAGGATTGTTTTTACCTTGATGGTGTGAAGCAGTCTGAACAAGCGACAAAAAAAGTCACTACTTTTTTGAATTTAGTCCGTGAACGGGCCAACTGCCCGTTTTTTGCTGTCGTTCGTAGCCACAATCATGTTCCGACAGCTGCTGGACTGGCTTCTTCGGCTAGCGGGCTTGCTGCCTTAGCCGGTGCTTGCAATCAAGCACTGGGCCTTAATCTTGCACCTAAAGAACTGTCCAAGCTAGCACGACGCGGCTCTGGCTCTGCCTGCCGGAGTATTTTTGGTGGCTTTGTAGAATGGGATCGTGGTGACTCAGATGAGACCTCCTACGCCCTACCGGTTGATGCCCAAGGATGGGAACAAGAGCTAGCAATGATTTTTCTCTTGATTAACGATCAGCCTAAAGACGTCTCTAGCCGCGAAGGCATGCAGCGAACAGTCGAGACTTCAGCATTTTACCCACAGTGGGTCAAAGAAGCTCAGGCAGACCTACACATCGCAAAAGAGGCTATCCAGCATCATGATTTTCAAAAATTAGGGACTGTCATGGAAGCCAATGCCTTAAAAATGCACGCAACGACACTGGCTGCCGTCCCTCCATTTACGTACTGGTCACCAGATAGTTTGCGTGCGATGAATCTAGTGCGCTCGATTCGTCAAGCAGGCTTGCCTTGCTACTTTACAATGGATGCTGGCCCGAATGTCAAAGTCCTTTGCCAGAAAAAAGATGTTGCTGCAATTTTTGAAGCATTGTCTTCTACTTTTTCCGACCAGCAAATGGTTGTCGCATACGCTGGCCCAGGAATCGAACTTTTAGAAATGGACGTGACAAAATGATTGAAGTTTCTGTACCCGGAAAACTATACATTGCAGGTGAATACGCCGTTGTCGAGCCTGGTTACCCAGCTGTCATCGTCGCTGTGGATCAATTTATCACCGTAAAAATCGAAGCTGCGACAAAAAGTGGCACCATTCACTCCCAACAGTACAGCGATCTACCCATTCGATGGACGCGTCGCAATGGTGAACTGGTATTGGATCATCGGGAAAATCCCTTTCACTATATTTTAGAAGCGATTCGCTTAACAGAAAAATATGCGGCTGAAAAAGGTCGCTTACTTGCCTTTTATGACTTAAAAGTGACGAGTGAATTAGACAATTCCAATGGACGTAAATACGGTCTTGGATCAAGTGGTGCGGTGACTGTGGCGACCGTTAAGGCCTTGAATTTGTTTTATGATTTGGAGATGGATCAGCTGACGGTCTTCAAGATTTCAGCGCTGGCTCACTTGGCCGTGCAAGGAAATGGCTCTTGTGGCGACATCGCCGCTAGCTCATATGGTGGTTGGATTGCTTTTTCGACATTTGATCATAAATGGGTCTTAGATAAGCAAGAAAAATGGCCAATCGGACATCTCTTAGCTGAACCTTGGCCCATGCTCACGATTCAACCATTACCAACACCGAAAAATTTACGACTAGTCATTGGCTGGACAGGTAGTCCTGCTTCGACATCTGATTTGGTCGACCAAGTCTCGCAATCGCGCGGAGAAAAGCAAAAACTGTACCAACAATTTTTAGATGAAAGCAAAGACTGTGTGCAAACTCTGATCGATGCTTTTATGGAAGAAGATGTTCCGACAATCAAACGCATGATTTTAAAAAATCGTGAACTACTAGCCAATCTATCTCAGATTACTGGGGTCATCATCGAAACGCCTTCGCTTGAAAAGCTGTGTCAGTTAGCTATCTCTTGCGGGGGTGCAGCGAAGTCATCCGGAGCTGGTGGCGGGGATTGTGGCATCGTGATTGCTGACCAACGAACCGGTATCTTACCTTTGATGAGTGCCTGGGAAAAAGCAGACATCATTCCTTTACCACTGCACGTCTATCATTATCGAGGAGGAAAAAAATGAATCGCAAAGACGAACATGTTTCACTAGCCAAAGCCTTTCATAAAGATCGTCCATCCGACTTTGATCATGTTCATCTTATCCATCGTTCCTTTCCGCAAGTGGCTGTAGATGACATTTCGATCACCTCGGAAATGGCTAGTTTGCCATTGAAGACCCCCTTCTTTATTAATGCGATGACCGGTGGCAGTGAAAAGACCAAGCAAATCAATGAGCAATTAGCCACGCTTGCTCGTGAAACATCCTTGGCGATGGCAACAGGATCGGTCTCGATTGCCTTGAAGGATCCGTCTGTCCAAGATAGCTTCACAATCGTAAGAAAAACCAACCCCACAGGCATGATTCTTGCCAATGTTGGTGCAGGGAGTTCGCTAGAGCAAGCACAGCAAGCCATCGATTTACTTGAGGCCAATGCCTTGCAAATCCATGTGAATGCACCTCAAGAACTTGTCATGCCAGAAGGAGACCGTGATTTTCGCTATTGGTTAGAAGATATCGCTAAGATTGCTAGCACCCTTTACATTCCCGTGATTGTGAAAGAGGTTGGGTTTGGTATGACCCGTGAAACCATCCAACAGCTCATCGACTGCGGTATCACCAGCATCGATGTCTCC
This sequence comes from Enterococcus italicus, assembly GCF_023743875.1. NCBI lineage: Bacteria > Bacillati > Bacillota > Bacilli > Lactobacillales > Enterococcaceae > Enterococcus > Enterococcus italicus. The sequence continues at coordinate 85,300 of NZ_JAMRVB010000001.1, read as the reverse complement.
GGCCAAGGGGGCACTAGCTTTACCCAAATCGAAAATGCTCGCCGAAAAAAAAGAGAGTTTGGCTATTTGGATTCATATGGTCTTTCGACGGTTCAATCGCTACTAGAAGCTAATGAAGTCCCTTATCCATATGAATTCATCGCATCTGGCGGCATACGCCAGGCATACGATATCTTCAAAGCATTAGCATTAGGTGCCAATGCAGTCGGCATTTCAGGAACTATTTTGACTCATTTGTTAACGAAAGGGCTCGATGAAACAATCCTACTCGTCCAACAATGGCAATCAGAGTTAACGACGCTCTATGCCATGACTGGTAGTAAAACTACCGCGCAAACACGAACTGTGCCATTATATTTTACCGGTTCAGTTCGTGAGTGGTGCGATGCGCGTAGAATCGCACCCGATAGCTACAGTTTTCAAACTAGCTGACTTTAAAAAAGGAGTGTGACAGAATTTTGTCACACTTCCTTTTTTTTTGTAAAAAATATCCTAGATTCATCTTTTTAAGGTTATCTTTAGTTGGACATGCTACAATCGACAGTATATGGGAGAGGTGAAAAAATTGATTAAATTATTGGTAGTAGAAGATGATGCTGTGTTATCTGAAAATATTTTAGAAATTATTGAACCCCTTGGTGAAGTCACCCAAGTCTACACGGGTAGTGAAGGGTTATTTGAATTAGAATCCAATATTTATGATTTAGTTATTTTAGATTTAATGTTGCCTGAAATGAATGGCTATGAAGTACTTGCACAAGTGCGGAAGCAAAATATTCAAACCCCCGTCTTAATCTTAACCGCAAAGGATGCCTTAGAGGATAAGATTACCGGTTTTGAAAAAGGCGCCGATGATTATTTAACAAAACCATTTTACCGTGAAGAATTAACCATGCGTGTAAAATCATTACTCAAACGCTCATTAGGATTATTTGATGAAAATTCATTGGTCTATCGAGACTTGACCTGTTCGTTAAATACCAAAGAAGTGACGTATAATGGCGAAGTCTTACCGATCCAAGGGAAAGAATTTGAACTGTTAGTCTACTTCATTCAAAATCAACGCGTCATTTTAACGAAAGAACAAATTTTCGACCGTATATGGGGATTTGATTCTGCTACGACATTGACCGTGGTTGAAGTCTACATGAGTAATCTACGTAAGCACTTACGGACAACGGGAATTGATAAAGACCTACAAACTTTAAGAAATGTTGGTTATATGTTAGCCGGAGCAGGTGCAAATGAATAAAGAGTTGTCAAAGAAACATCGGATTCGTTTTTTCTTGATGAATGTGCTAGCGTTCGCCTTGATTTTTTTCGCTCTTGGATTGATTGTTCTAAACGTCTTTCATCTTTCCGCTTATCGCGAAACAGATGATGTCTTAAACTCCACAAGTATCAGTTCCCCGATTGTGCAGCTAGAGCTAGAACGCTACGAGCAACAAGATCCGTCATACAAAAATACCATGAGTAAATCATCCACCCCTTTTCGTGGTGGCATGAGTAATAATTTCAATACCCAAGTCATTCTCTGGTCCAAAGACGGTGAAATTTTAAATACCGATACATTAGGTGGCCGCTTTACCCAATTTCAAAATCTATCTTTGAATACCAAATCACTAGATGCTATCGACACGATTGAGCTACAAGATACTGCTTCGGACAACACTTCTGTCTTTCATTCAGTTACTTTAAAGAATACAAGTGACGAAGATAGTGAAGTTGCCTATGTCCAAATTTTGGCCAACACCAATCAAATTCGTTCAGCGTTAGCTAATTTTCAAGTGATTTTAATTTTGTGCATGGTTCTCTTTTGGTTCCTTTCGATTGGTGTGAGTTACTATCTCTCTAGTCTCTCCATGAAGCCCATCTTAGCTTCTTGGAAACAACAGCAAGAATTCGTAGAAAATGCTTCTCATGAATTACGCACACCTTTAACAATTATTCAAAATAGCTTGCAACATTTATTTACAAAGCCGAACCGTACGATTATCGAAGAATCCGAAAGTATCGCGCAAGCACTGACGGAAACAAGACGCCTGACAGGATTGACCAATGATTTACTCGTCATCGCTCGTAACGACTCCAATCAACAAACTTTGCATGACGAAGCAATCACAGTCCAAACTTTCCTGACAAATCTCATGAAGCCTTTCCAAGAAATGGCCGAACTCGATCAAAAAACATTTGTCTATGAATCGACAGTCGCCCCCAATGTTACTTGGACATTTGATGAGAAAAAGATGCACCAAGTAATCGTGATTTTGTTAGATAATGCATTGAAGTATACCAATAGTGGTGATACGGTCAAGCTTATTAGTACGATAAATAAGGAATGGCAAATCGAAGTTCAAAATACCGGACCGTCGATTTCAGATCATGACAAAGAACATATTTTTGATCGGTTTTATCGTGAAGATCGTTCCCGTTCGAAAGAAACTGGCGGCTACGGCTTAGGTCTAGCAATTGCCAAACAAATCATCACCGAACACAAAGGGACAATCATCGTCAAAGATGTGCAACCAAAAGGGGTTTGTTTCCAAGTGAAATTACCAAAACGTGTAGCGAAAGTGGACGCCACCAAGAAAAAGTAAACAAAAAATGCTAAGACACACTCATTCAACTACAAGCAAGAAAACCAGAAAAGCTAAAAGTTGTTTCGACACCTTTTAGTTTTTCTGGCTTTTTGTTTGTAGCTAATTTTGTCACAGCTTCATCTATTCACTTTTCCCAAATAGTCGTTTAAAAAAGCTCGCTTTTGGTTGTCTAGGTTCTTCTTTGATGGCCACTTCATTAGCGACTGCTGCTTCAAATTGTTTTGCGTCTTGTAATAGCAGGTGATTTAATCCAATCAGGCCTTTTAAACTAGCTTCAAGACGACGACCTTCCCCTGTCTCCAACGATTGCCCCTGTTGCACTACAAGTCGCAGGGAATGCTGCTGCGCTTGTAATAAGGCGACTGTGTCTTCATCTACAGGAGTATCGGCAAATTTCCCAGGTGCGTCATCTGCTAGTATCTCGACCGCTTCCGTGTAATCTCTCAATTCAAATACAAACCGTTGTAGTTGCTCTTGCTTCATCAAATATGGGTTTTGACTATAGATTTCTTGCAGTTGTTTCAGCCGTTGATTCAAAGTTAAGCTAACCAAAATTGGTGATTCTTCTGTCATTCTAATACTCCTCTCTGTCAATATTTTTATCATAACCCAATTCAATCAGAAGGTCTATTTGAAAAAACACTGCAAAAGCTCGCTCTCTCGCTTGCTTTTACAGTGTTCGGATTACAATCATTAGCCTTCGTATGCGTCTAAGATAATTTGTTTCAACTCAGAAATAAGTGGTTCTTTTGGATTTGCTGTTGTACATTGATCTTCATACGCTAATTCCGCCATACGGTCAACGGTGTTATCCAAAATTTCTTGTGTCACACCTTGAGCCTTTAAGTTCATATCAATACCGACATTGACACCCAAATCATAGACTGCTTGAGCCAAAGCTTCTACTAACTCTTTAGTCGTTTTTCCTTTTAGACCTAAGAAGCGTGCAATGTCCGCATAATCAGTATCCGCACGGAAGTAGTCATATTTAGGGAACATCGCATGTTTTTGTGGGTCTTTTGCATTGTATCGAATAACGTGTGGCAATAAGATTGCATTGGTACGACCATGAGGAATACCATATTCTCCACCAATTTTGTGCGCAATCGAGTGAGAAATTCCTAAGAAGGCATTGGCAAAGGCCATCCCAGCCATCGTTGATGCGTTATGCATTTTTTCGCGAGCTTCCATATCGGCTGTATGTGTTGATTTTTCTAAATAATCAAAGACAAGTCGGATTGCTTGTAAGCTTAAGCCACGTGTATAGTCTGACGCCATTACTGAAACATATGATTCAATCGCGTGCGTCAAGACATCCATACCTGTATCTGCTGTCACTGACGCCGGTACTGACAAGACAAATTGCGGATCAACGATTGCAACGTCTGGTGTTAATGCGTAGTCAGCTAATGGATATTTCACGTGTGTTTCACTATCTGTAATTACTGCAAATGGTGTTACTTCAGAACCAGTTCCTGATGTTGTAGGAATGCAGACAAATTGTGTTGTTTCAGGTTTGTCAATTTTGTATGTCCGTTTACGGATATCTAAGAATTTTTGTTTTGCTCCGAAGAATGATGTATCTGGGTGTTCGTAAAACATCCACATGCCTTTTGCTGCATCCATCGCAGAGCCACCACCAAGAGCGATTACAGTATCTGGTTTAAAGTCGACCATCATTTTTGTTCCAGCATAGACTGTATTGGTTGATGGATTTGGTTCAACGTCTGAGAACACTTCAATTTTTACATTATTTGAACGACGAGCCAATACTTCACGAACCGTATCTGCATAGCCAAATTGCACCATACCAGGGTCACAGACAATCATCACGCGTTCAACATTTTCCATTTTTTCTAAATACAACAATGAATTTTTTTCAAAATAAATTTTTGAAGGTAATTTGAACCATTGCATATTATTTCTCCGTTTCGCTACTGTTTTGACATTAATTAAGTTTACTGCAGACACATTCCGTGAAACTGAATTCTTACCATATGATCCACATCCTAGCGTCAATGATGGAATCATTTCATTGTAGATATTTCCGATTCCGCCTTCAGCAGATGGTGTATTAACTAATATACGACAAGCTTTCATTCGTAAGCCAAATTTGACTTGTAGCTCTTCATTTTCTGTATGAATAACAGCTGTATGTCCGAGTCCACCAAGGTCTAGCATCCCTTCGCATAGTTCAAAGCCATGCTCAGTTGAATTAGCTTTGATCATCGCTAGTACTGGTGATAATTTTTCACGAGACAATGGATAATCAGGACCAACACCTGCTAATTCAGCAATCAATAATTTCGTTCCTTTTGGTACGTCAATACCAGCTAAGCTCGCAATCTCTTCAGCTGAATGGCCAACGATTGCGGGATTGACTGCGTATTTCCCTTCATTCATTACTGCATCTTCTAATTTTTGTAACTCTTCTTTTTTCACAAAATAGACTTGATGTGCTTGGAATTCTGCTTTGACTGCGGCATAGACTTCTTTGTCGACAATCACTGCTTGTTCAGATGCACAAATCATTCCATTGTCAAATGTTTTCGATACAATCAAATCATTGACTGCTCGTTTTAATTTTGCTGTTTTTTCGATGTATGATGGTACATTTCCTGGTCCAACACCTAATGCCGGTTTTCCTGTTGAATACGCTGATTTCACCATGCCCGATCCACCAGTCGCTAATACAATGGCGATGCCTGGATGATTCATCAAGCCTTGCGTTGCTTCAATCGATGGGTATTCAATCCATTGTACACAATGCTCTGGCGCACCTGCTGCAATCGCTGCATCGCGCACGATTCGCGCTGCTTCAGCGGAACATTTTTGAGCGCTTGGATGAAAAGCAAAGACGATAGGATTACGAGTCTTTAAAGCAATCATCGCTTTAAAAATCGTAGTAGATGTTGGGTTAGTCGTTGGTGTTACCCCACAAACGACCCCGACTGGCTCTGCAATTTCGATAAGACCTTTTTGTTTGTCTTCATTGATAACGCCGACTGTTTTGTCATGCTTAATAGAATGCCAAATATACTCTGATGCATACATGTTTTTGATTGCTTTGTCTTCATAAATGCCGCGGCCAGTTTCTTCGACTGCTAATTTTGCTAAATACATGTGTTTATCTAAGGCAGCCATTGCCATTTCATGCACAATGTGGTCAACTTTTTCTTGATCAAAATCAGCCATTGCTTTTAGTGCTTCATTACCTTGTGCAGCTAATTTATCAATCATTACTGATACATCAATCGCTCCTGTTGTCTTTTCTACTTTTGTTTTTGCCATAATTCGTTCCTCCTAATCCTCTTAAACATTGTTAATATATTCACAAATAGAGTGTACAACAAATACCAGTAGTTGTAAAGAGTTTATTGTGATGTTTTTCACTTTATTTTTTGCAAAAAAAAATTAGCCGCTGAGGACTAATCTTCTTTCGTTGTTGGTTCAACTGTTGGTTCTGTTTCTTCTACAGGAGCGTCTACCACTGGCGCCTCTTGTGTAACGATTGGTTCTTCTGTTGTTGGAGGCGTCACTGTACGAATCGCTGCTCGTTCAAACTCTAAATAAACGCCTTCGCAATCCAATGTAACGGTTTTTTTGTCATCATCTACTTCATAGATCACTCCATGCAAGCCACCAATCGTGATGACTTTACTGCCCGGTTGCATAGAATTTAATGTTTCTTCTCGTTGCTGTTGTTGTTTCTTTTGTGAACGTTGGAAAAAGAACATCATTCCCGCAAAAAAAACAACCATAATAACTACTTGTAACATCTCTTCACCTCATTTTTTTATCTCTTTCTACTTTATCACATACGTTTCAAGAAACTCTAGCTTTTTAGAAGTTTTTCGCATTTTCTTTATTAAATCCATACTCTTCAAAGAAATGTTGCCGGAATTCCAATAAATTATCGTCCATAATTGCTTGACGGACTTGGCGCATAAGATTTAACAAGAAGTACAAATTGTGATAAGAGGTCAATCGCATACCAAATGTTTCATCACATTTGATTAAATGACGGACATACGCACGACTATAATTTTTACAAGTATAGCAATCACAATTTTCATCAATTGGTCGGAAGTCGCGTGCATATTGTGCATTTTTGACAACCAGACGTCCTTTCGAGGTCATACATGTTCCATTCCGAGCGATACGAGTCGGCAAGACGCAATCAAACATATCCACGCCACGAATGACGCCATCAATTAAGGAGTCAGCGGCACCCACACCCATCAAATAGCGCGGCTTGTCTTCTGGGATCAAAGGCGTAGTAAATTCTAGCACACGATTCATTTCTGATTTTGGTTCTCCTACTGATAAGCCACCGATTGAATAACCTGGAAAATCCATACTTATCAAATCCTTGGCGCTTTGTCTGCGTAGTTCCTCAAAACCTGCTCCTTGAATAATACCAAATAGGCCTTGGCGATCGGGATGCAAGTGTGCTTCAAGCCCTCGGGCAGCCCAACGAGACGTACGCTCAACGGATTTTTTGACATAGTCATAGCTTTCATCAAATGGCGGACATTCATCAAAGCTCATCATAATGTCAGAGCCTAGCTTATTTTGAATGTTGATGGCTTTCTCTGGAGACAAGAAGAGCTTTGAGCCATTCAAATGATTTCTAAAATGAACGCCCTCTTCTTCAATATTACGCATATCAGCAAGGGAAAAGACTTGAAATCCTCCTGAATCAGTCAAAATAGGCTGATCCCAATTCATAAACTTGTGCAGTCCGCCTGCCTCTTCGACAATGTCTTCTCCCGGACGTAACCATAAATGATAGGTATTGCTTAAAATAACACCTGCACCCATCTGTTTTAATTCTTCAGGCGCAATTGTTTTAACAGTAGCAAGTGTCCCTACTGGCATAAACATTGGTGTCGGAAACGTACCGTGTGGTGTAATCAGCTCACCGAGGCGCGCACCGGTGTGTTTTTCTTTTTTTATTAATCGATAACGAATGGCTGGTTGCGACATTCATTTCCCTACTTTCTATTCTTTTTACGTATACAATTCATCATACGTTTTCTAACGATCATTTGCAAGTCACAGTTTCCTCCCAACAACTTTGTAAGTTGTATTCAGGCCTTAATTTGCTATACTTAATGGTAATAGGAGGAAAGTTATGAAATCAAATCGCGAAATCAAAAAACAGGCCAAGGAACTGTTGGCCGGACGCTGGGGAAGTGCTATTTTATTAAATCTTGTCCCCACCTTGTTAGTTATTGTAGTCTTTGTTTTGATCGGTATCCCTAGTATCTGGGCTTTATCGTCCATAACTCAGGATACAAGCACCACTATATTAACGAACGTCAGCAGTGACAATGATCCAAATTATATGGTCACACTAGGTGCCAATATTATCGGGACATTATTTAGCACCGCCATTACGTGGACATTTTTAGACTTATTGCGTGGAACAAAGCAAAAAATCAATCCACTTTCGGATGCCTTTCGTGCATTTCAATCACCATTTTTATTGGCTGTCGTTATTATCTGTATTCTAATCAGTATTTTCCAATCACTCTGGTTCCTTTTATTTGTTATTCCTGGAATTATTAAAGGGTATTCGTATTCACAATCGTATACCATTTTTTATGACACGTATCAACACACCGGTGAAAAGATGGGCTATTTGGATAGTATCACGGCAAGTCGTCGACTAATGAACGGCTACAAAATGCAATTATTTTTATTAGATTTAAGCTTTATCGGCTGGCATATTTTGTGCCTATTCACGGCAGGAATCGGCTATTTATGGTTAACACCGTATATTGCAGCTAGCCATACCGCATTTTATGATAGCTTACCAAAAGAAGAAGCACTGGTTTTCTAATGTCAAAAATAGAGTCGAGCAATAGGATCGGAATGTTCGAACAGTGATTTGTAAGAAGAAACGAATACATTTTGAAAAAGAGCAAAAAGAACCAGAACGTCCAGAAGTTTGAGTA
>NZ_JAMRVB010000001.1:11138-76637 GCF_023743875.1 Enterococcus italicus | reverse complement strand
GTAACAACTTCTGGACGTTCTGGTCTTTTTGCTTGTAGCTGACTCTCTCGCCGGTTTATTCTTCTTCGTCTGATAAACGGTGGAATTTAATTAATTCATTAATGGCAACCGGAATTATCGATAGTGCAATCGCCAATAACCAATGATTAAAGCTGATTCGTACTAAGCTAAATAATTCTTGCGTAATTGGTAGAATCGCGATAACAGTCGTAATGACAATGGCCAAAATAGCCATTTCAAAGAGTGATTTGTTTGATTCAAGTTTTACTTTAAAGATAGAACGATCACTTCGAACATTAAAGACGTGGATAATCGATGAATATGCCAATACTAAAAAGGCAACTGTTTGACCGACTTCATGGCTTGCCTCTACCCAGGGACTAATTGAATTCACAAATGTTCCTAAGTAATACCCAATCAAGGTAACTACCGTAAAGATTGACGCGTTCACGCCAATTTTTTGCCAGAGCCCACGTGAAAAGATGCTCTCGCTTGGTGCAATCGGATCTTCATTCATGATTCCTTTTTCAGCTGGTTCTTTTCCTAATGCAAAACCTGGCAAGCCATCCGCTACGACATTGACAAATAGCAATTGCACCGCGGTAAATGGTGCCCCCCAGCCAAATAGCATCGCTAACAACACAATAAAAATCTCAGAAATGTTACAGCTCAAAAGGAAATTGACTGCCTTACGAATATTTTGATAGACGGTACGCCCTTGTGCAATGGCATCGACAATCGTAGCAAAATTGTCATCAGTCAAGACCATATCCGCTGCCCCTTTGGCAACATCAGTCCCGGTAATTCCCATCGCACACCCAACATCACTAGCTTTTAATGCCGGGGCATCGTTTACTCCATCACCGGTCATGGCGACTGTCGCACCTGTCCGTTGCCACGCTTTGACAATTCTGATTTTGTCTTCAGGTGTCACGCGCGCATAGACTGATAGTTGTTTGACTTTTGCATCTAGTTCTTCTTCAGACAATTCACGTAGCTGTGCGCCGGTCATTGCTTCACTGGCTTTTGATAAAATACCTAGCTCTTTGGCAATTGCGCTTGCTGTTACAACGTGGTCACCAGTAATCATGACTGTCTTTATCCCTGCACGCTTGGCACGTGCAATCGCCCCTTTACTTTCCGGACGTGGTGGATCAATCATACCGACCAAGCCTAAGAGATGTAGATCTTTTTCCAGAAATGCTGATGTCAGCTCAGTCGGCTCTTCATCAAATGTCCGGAAGCCGACTGCAATAACGCGTAAGGCTTTTTTCCCAAAGCGATCATTGACGACAGCGGCTTGCTCCACATCACCATAGCGGAAGCGTGGCATCAAGACATCAAAGGCGCCTTTGGTCACAGATAGATACTTCTTGCCATGCTTATGAATCGTTGTCATCATTTTCCGCTCTGAATCAAACGGAAGCTCTCCAATTCGGACATAGGACTCATCTAATTCTTTTTTAGTATGGTAATTTTCTTCTAATGAACGAACAATGGCTACCTCGGTCGGGTTCCCTTTGTAGCTTTTTTCATCGCCCGGCTCGATAATAACATCTGTACATAGTGACGCAAGCTTCAACACTTCGATGGCTTCTTCTGTCATCGCATCTTCCGCATCTACGACCTCATCACCATGGCGCCAAATACGACGGACAGTCATTTTATTTTGCGTTAATGTCCCGGTCTTGTCTGAACAAATCACACTCGCTGATCCTAGTGTCTCTACAGCAGGCAAGCGACGAATGATTGCATGTTTTTTGGCCATTTTTTGGACACCAAAAGCCAATGCTAGTGTAACAATTACCATTAGTGTTTCCGGAACTGCGGCTACTGCTAGTGATACAGCAGTCATAAATAGTTCTAAGACTGGTTCTTCTTGTAAATAACCAATCAAAAAGACAAGCGCAGCGGCACCAATTGCAACAAAACTAATTCGTTTGCCTAATTGATTTAATCTTTTTTGCAAAGGTGTAGCGGTTTGCTTCGTGTCATTTAAGAGACTTGCTACTTTCCCCATCTCAGTCTGCATGCCTGTCGCCGTCACGATCGCTCTTGCACGACCATTAACGACAGTACAGCCTTTGAATACCATATTTAGCTGATCGCCGAGACTCTCGTCTTCCGTCGTCATAAAGTCAGCATTTTTTTCAACAGGTTCGCTTTCCCCGGTTAACGCAGACTCTTCAACACGGAGTTGGGAAGTTTGAGTTAGCCGAGCATCAGCGACGATCATTGAGCCATTTTCCAGAACAAGTATGTCCCCAACGACAACTTCTTCTGCATCTATCTCAGTGACGTGGCCATCCCTCAAAACAGACGTAACTTGCTTATTCATATCTTGCAAGGCTGCAAGTGCTTTTTCCGCATTTCCTTCTTGGACAATTGCTAACACTGAATTAATCACGACAATGGCGATAATTAATAACCCTTCAAATAAATCCCCATGTTCCGTCGATACCGCTGTGTAAAAAGAAATTGCGGCAGCAACTAATAAAATAATCGTAGTAAAGTCCGATAAGCTATGCAAAATCTTACTAATTAATGACTCGCTGGGCGCTTGTTCAAATTGATTGCGTCCATTTTCTTGCAAACGATTCGCCACCTCTTGCGATGTCAACCCATTCTCCATCGATGTTTGCTGCTCTTTGGCGAGTTGCGCGTAATCTTTCTTGTATGCTTCCATTCCATTCCTCCTATACTATTGACGTGCAATTTAACTATAGCATGATTGTTTTATCGGATTCAATGAATACCCCTTGTTAAATCGAAACGTTTACGTTTTTTTAGAAAGCTGGCGACTTTTTTCACTTTCGTTACGAAAAAACGTCCATCCCGAAAAATTCTCTCGAGACGGACGGTATGATTTATTTTACAAACATGGCATCGCCAAAGCTAAAGAAGCGATACTTCTCATTAATAGCGTGTTGGTATGCTTCTAATACAAACTCTCGACCCGCAAAGGCACTCACAAGCATGACTAATGTCGATTTTGGCAAATGAAAATTAGTTGAGAAGGCATCGACTAGTTTAAATTGATAGCCAGGCTTAATGAAGATGTTTGTCCAACCACTATCTGCTTGAATGGCACCATCAAACTTCGTGCCGATGGTTTCTAGCGTGCGAATCGATGTAGTACCGACTGCCACGATTCTTCCGCCTGCGTCACGTACAGCAGTTAACTCATTCGCAGCTTTTTGTGTCAGACGATAAAACTCACTATGCATCTCATGCTCAGCAATATTGTCGACACTGACTGGGCGAAACGTCCCTAAACCAACGTGTAGTGTCAAGTAGACCAAATGCACACCTTTTGCTTGAATTTTTTCTAATAGTTCTTTCGTGAAATGAAGGCCCGCAGTCGGTGCGGCAGCTGAGCCATTTTCTTTGGCATACACCGTTTGATATCGTTCTGGATCTTCCAGACGTTCTTTAATGTATGGCGGCAATGGCATCTCGCCTAGTGATTCCAAAATTTCTAAAAAGATGCCCTCATATACAAAGCGAATCATCCGTCCGCCATGATCCAATTCTTCTTCCACAATAGCTTTTAAGCGACCATCACCAAATGTAATTTCTGTGCCGACTTTGGCACGTTTGGCTGGTTTGATGAGTGTCTCCCACGTATCTCCCTCGGTATTATTTAAAAGCAATATTTCTAAATGAGCACCCGTCTCTTCTTTCACACCATACAAACGAGCTGGCAGTACCCGCGTGTTATTCATAACCAACGCATCACCAGCGTTTAGCTCATCAATAATTTCATAAAAGTGCTTATCCGCCATTTCTTTCGTTTTGCGATCCAAAACTAATAAACGAGAACTTGCTCGGTCAGTCAAAGGGGTCTGTGCAATCAATTCCTCTGGTAAATCAAAATCAAAATCTTCTGTTGTTAACATTCGTTCTCTCTCCTTACTTTCTTGCTCTTTTATTTTAGCATGTTTTGTGGGCCAAAAAGGACTTAAAGCATAAATAATTTAGCTCTAATCATTCCATATAAACCGTGACATAAAATGAGACGTTTTGACCAAAAACCAAAAATCCAAAAGTTTAAGAAACAACTTTCGGATTTTCTGGTCTGTTTACTTATTGCCGAACATTCAGTATCTTACGAATGATTCATCGTGACGCACCCATTTTTTAATGGAAGAGATGGCTTTGTTTTGCTCGTTCGCTCATCCGTTTTTGCAAGTCAGTAACCTTTGGAAATAGATAGATACCGACTGCAGCAAAGCCTACGAACATACAAACTAAAAAGATCAAATCTTGCCAAGCATTCGCCCAATAAATGCCACCCGCCGATTCACGCAATAGATTCACAGCATACGTAAATGGTAAGAGTGGATTAATCATCTGGAAGAACTTTCCGGATACTTGGATAGGATAGTTCCCGCCACCACCAGAAATAGAGAGCACGAGAATAATGATTCCGATTCCCTTACCGATATTACCAAACATGGCGACGAGTACATAAATGATCATCATAAAGCTCAGCGCCACTAAGACCGCAAAGAATACACTCCACGCTGGCTGTCTCACATCTACACCAAGTAAGAAATAATTTCCTAGTGTCACGATCAACGCTTGCCCAATCGCCATTGTCAAAAACGTCAACATACGAGCAATAAATGTTTCTCGCTTGGTGAATTGATTCTTTTGTTTGTCATTGAGGAAGTAACCCGTCGTTGCCACACTCGAGAAGAGCAACGCGCCGACCCAAAGACAAAGAGCCGTGTAAAATGGTGTACTAGCCGAACCATTATTGGCAATCGGGTACATCGTTGTTGTTTTTAGATCGACCGGATTGGTAAAGAAGTCACTTTCTTTTTGAATGTCTTGCTTCATTAATTTAATGACTTGACCTAAATCAATGGTCTCTTCTCCCTTACGGATTGCTTCGGCTGCTTTATGAATTCCTGCTTGAATAGAAGGCCAGTCATTTTGAATGAGGTCGTCTGCTAAATTCAATGCCTTTTCTACGCCAGGGAATTTTTCATTCATCAAGGCAAGCGTTGAGGTCAAATCATTACGTACCGAAGACCAATCGTTTTTCATAAAGTTCGCTGCGAGCTGCAGCTTTTCAGCTACTGTCGGCAATTCATTGTTGTAAAGATCTGCCCCCTTATTGATGGCATCGACAATTTGCGTCATATGGCCATTTAATAAGGTATTCGCATCTGAAAGTTCTTGACGAATCGCTGGTAGCTGCGCCTGATACTTCTCTAAGATACTGATGGCATTTTTCACCGTGCCATGAGTGGCAGTTAGTAATGATTCAAGTTGTTCAAAATTCACTTGTGACATCAACGAAGAGGCAGTCGTTAAGGTATCAATTAACTGATTGACAATTGTCGTGATAGAATCGCCGACATTTAAGGCTTTGACATTGGTAATTGTTGTTTGGACAGCACCGGCTGCTTGATTAGCTGAAGTTAACAGTGCAGAAATATCTGTTTTGATTTGATCAAACTCACCATTTTTAGCCTGTTCTGCTAAGCTTGTCGCTCGTGTAGCAAGATCACTCACTGTCTGTTCTACTGTTTTTAGCTGCTGAATCACACTATCAAGAGCGGTACTTCCTGTCGCCTGCTGCAAATTCTCTAAGAGCGTAATTACAGAATTAAGGAGTGTCGCTTGAGTGTTAAAGTGTGCGGCCAATGCTTCTAGCAAGGTCACAGCTTGCTGTTTCTCCGCATCGGTCAATTCATTTTTATCCAATAAACTTTGTAAATCATTGGTAGTTGTTTGGACATCGCCTGCCGCTTGCGAGATAGCATCTAGCGTAGTATCCACTGAGGTAATAATAGTCGGCAAGGCCGTTTGCAACTGCTTGGCAAAGGCTAGGACAGATTCCGAGGTACCAGATGCCTGACTGCCTAATTTTTCAATCTCTGGCCAGAGTGATTGAACTTTCTCGATAATCGCTAAGCCTTCTTTCGCTTCTGACACCCCTTGATTCATCGTCTGTTCTACTGATGAAAAGTCCTCATTGATTTCAGCTAGTTGATTTCCTGCCGCTTGCAATTCTGGAATTTTCTCTTGGAGTGTCAAAATAACCGCCGCTTGTTTTTCTAGCTCTGGCATTTTGTCATTCAATGCGATAATTTTTTCACCTAAGGCATCCACTTCTGGCAAGTAACTACTAAATTCATTGGCTTTTGCGAGCTTTTCCTTCATCTCAGGTAACTTATCATGAAGTGTGACAATTTCTTCAAGATACCCATTAATTTCAGTCGCGTGTTCATCCGTTGTCAAAATAAGATTTTTCACTTTGTTAATCGAGACTAAGTTTGCTTCAATATCATACCCGACATCCTTTAGGGCTGTAAATAAGGTTGTAGTCGCAGTACTTATAAAGTTTTCAGCGACTTGGTCTTTTAAGCTATTTGCACCTTTATCGGTAATTTTTGGTGCAATGGCATTAATTTTTTCATTAAAATAATAATCAATTTGAGGTTTTTTGATTTCCCCTTTCGTAAAACTGATTAAATCTTCAGAGAAGTTTTTCGGAATATAAATACCAGCATAATACTTACCTGATTTCACTCCTTCTGTAACAGCTTTTTTGGATTTTACAAAGCGCCATCCTAGTTGATCATTTTTCTTTAATTTCTTTAATACTTCTTGGCCGACTTCAATTTTTTTATCATTCAGCGTCGTACCGACATCATCACTATAGATGGCGATTGGAATTTCGCCTGTATTCCCATATGGATCCCAAAGTGCTTTAATATTAAACCACGCATAAAGTGATGGTAAGATCATCAATGCTACGATTAAAAAAGTAGCTAATGGAATTTTAAAAATTCGTTGCCAATCCAACTTATATAAATAGAAAATACGTTTTATTTTTTTCACTTTCTCACCTGCTTTTTTTCAGTCGCTTGCTACTGTATCATATTTTCAAGCTCTGTTTCGACTTTTTTGCTCTCCCATACAGACACTTACTACGATTTGTCTAATAACACAGATTCTTACGTAAAAAATCCAATGAAAAAGATTCTTGTTACTAGTTTATCATGCCTCACGGCGACAAGTTAGTAGCGAGTCTTCTCTTTCACTGGATGTTAACCGTTGTTTAGTTGGACATAGCTGCATTTTTCTGAGCGGCCGTTCGGACGGCCTTGATAGTAGCTGCTCGAAATTGACTTTCTTCTAATGATTGCACTGCTGCAATCGTCGTACCGCCAGGCGAGCAGACTATATCTTTTAATTCACCTGGGTGTTTGCCTGTTTCTAATACCATTTTCGCCGATCCCAAGACCGTCTGTGCAGCAAATTCATAGGCTTGCTTACGTGGCATTCCCTCGGCAACTGCCCCATCAGCTAGGGCCTCAATGAATAGATAGACATATGCTGGCGCTGACCCACTGACACCGACCACTGCATCCATCATAGATTCTGGTACGACTTCTGATTTTCCAAAACTGTCAATTACTGTATGAACTTCTTCCAACACATCAACCGTCACTTCTTTTGAAGGAGAGATACTACTCATACCTGCTCCAACCATAGCTGGTGTATTAGGCATCACGCGAATCACTGGATTACTAATTGTTGCTTGAATTTGTGCAATAGTCACACCTGCTGCAATCGATACGATGACTTGAGTGGGTCTAAGATGATCTTTCATTTGCTCGATTACTTGGGGCACGATTGGTGGCTTGACCGCCAAAATAATTACCTCCACTTCAGCTAAAAAAGTAGCCAAATCCAACTGAGGAGTAACCTGATATGTATGAACGACTTTTTCTAAAGTGGGTGCGTACCGATGATTGTATACTTGAATTTCTTCCGGTGCACATAATTGGGACGCTAAAATACCTTGAATCATCGCTTGGGCCATATTACCGGCACCGATGAACCCTATTTTCTTCATGCTTGTTCCTCCGATTTCGTAAATGATTGTACGCTGTTCTCTTTTATGATTAAGTAGCCACGCTGAGGTGGTCGCATCTGAGTAAATTGCTGAAAGGATAGGAGCAATTGCCACTCTTTATCTCCTTGTTGGAAGACACCGACATAAGTGACCCCATCCGGCTCTTCTTTTTTTGAAAGTTGTGTCAACAAACAATACCCAATCAGTATGCCTCGTTTTGTGCACAATTGCTGGCTTTTCTTTCGTAGGAAATAAACAAAGAAAAACAGGGTAATCAAAACAACACTATAGCCTACTAATTGACTCATTTAGGCAACAATCCATTCTCCGATACTTTGATATCAATCCCGACACTTACTTTGATTGCTTTTTCGACTTCAATCATTTTTTCTTCATCAATGCGATAAATTTTATCCTTTAATCGCGACTTGTCAATTGTGCGAATCTGCTCTGTCAAAATCACGGAATCCCGTTCAAGACCCGATTTTGATGCCGGTAGTGAGATATGGGTCGGTAATTTTGGCTTAGAAATTTTTGCGGTAATCGCAACAACGATAACGGTCGGACTAAAGTGATTTCCTAAATTATTTTGAACGATTAATACTGGTCGAACTCCCCCTTGTTCTGAACCAACAACTGGAGATAAATCTGCAAAGTATACATCTCTCCGTCTTATCATACTCTTCCCCCTATTATTTACTCATATTCTCTTGGCAGTCGCTCAGATAATAAGCAAGCGACTTCATAATGAATCGTACCAATATAGCTTGCAATGTCTTGCAATGAGATAGTTTTGTCTCCATCTGTGCCGATCAGTGTCACCGTCGTGCCTACTGGTATATCAGCGGGTAAGCGAATCATCAATTGATCCATGCAGACACGGCCGACTATTTCACAGAACTGGCCATTTACTAACACATGAAATCCTTGTAACTTTCGGACATAGCCATCCGCATATCCAATCGGTACCGTTCCAATCCATTCATCCTGTGTTGTTTCATATGTATGACCATAGCCAACACCGGATCCACTAGGTAATTGCTTGACCTGAACTAGCTGCGAGGTCAATGACAGTGCGGGCACTAATGAATAGCTCGGCTGAAGTGCATCTGAGGATGGATTCAGGCCATACATAGCTACACCATAGCGAACCAGATTCCCTAATGGCTCATGCCACAACTGAGTCGCGCTATTGGTGACGTGAATATACTGAGGAGCTTCTAATACAGCGATAGTCTCAAAGAAGCGTGCCTTTTGCTCTTGCCAATAGGTCGCATCTGCTTGGTCGGCTGTCGCAAAATGCGTGAATACGCCCTCTAGATAAAATCCCTCTGCTTGCGCTAGTGACACCTCTGCTTGCTTGACCTCGCCTGAATCAATAAAGCCAATACGACCCATCCCTGTCTCAATCGCCAAATGGACAGCAATCGGCTCATCCCATGGGTTTTTAAGATAGGTTTGTTCGGCTTGTTTCAACCAGTCAGTTGAAGCGACTGGAATCGCCAATTGATACTGACTGACAATCGGCAAGTATGCACAATCGACCAATCCTAAAATAAAAACAGGTAAAGTAATACCCGCCTCTCTTAATTCAATCCCTTCATCAATTGTTGCCACACAAAAACCAGCAACGCCTTCTTCTTCCGCAATTTTTGCTACTTGAACGGCACCATGTCCATAGCCATTTGCCTTTATTACTGCAAATAATGATTGATCTGCGGATAAATGCTCTTGAACAGTCCGTAAATTTTCACGAATGGCCTCTGTATGGATGGTAATCCGCGTGGGACGATAGATGGATTTCACCATACTCGTTACCTTCTTTCTATTCCTCTAGGATAATTTGTGCAAAGATCATGATATCTGTATGAGTAATACTGACATGTGCAACACCTGACTGAAATGGCGAACGCGTCACAATTGGTGCACCGGCTTCATTTGCCAAAACTTCGATGTCTTGAAAACTCACCTTGCCAATACCAGTCCCCCATGCTTTTGAAAACGCCTCTTTGCATGCAAAGCGACCGCCTAAAAATTCCACTTGACGATGAAAAGGCAACCGATCATACCATTCCAACTCTTTTGAAGTCAAAACTCTTTTCGCAAATTGCGGCTTTTCTTTTACAATTTTTGCCATGCGCTCTGTTTCGACCGCATCAATGCCAATTCCCTTTATCATACTTCAATTGTCCTTCCTTAGTTAGTCTTATTCTACCCAAAAAAAGCGAGAAAATACAGAGGAATTTTCCTCACTCTTCGAATTCCTACTACCGAACAAAAAAAGCTATCGAAGCCCCTAATTTTGTAGGCTTCGATAGCTATCTTCATTAATCTTGGTTAGAGCGGATGACAAAGCTGCGTTTGCTGCTGTCATTTGTGCGACGACTTTTCTTGTAGCCATCTTCACGGTTGCGGTTAGCCGGCTTGCGGTTACGGCTACCATTTTCGCCATCACGGCTATAACGGTTGTCGCGATTTTCTCCTCGACCGCCACGGCTATCACGACGGCGATTGTTGTTGCCTCTGCGGTTGCCGCCACCATTTCCACCACGATTGCCAAAGTTTTTCTTCCCTTGTGGCAATGGTCTTTCAGGTGTAATTTTGACTGGCACTAAGTCAGTTGGGTCTTTGGCTAGTATTTTCACTAGTAAAGCAGCCAAATCTTGTGCAGAGTAGCGTTCAAGCAAATCATCTGCAGCAGATAGGTAACGGTCCAAGCCGTTTTCATCCATTTTTGATTCAATTTCTTCCAAAGCAGCACCAAGTTGTCCTTTAAATGCTTCTTTTTCGGTTGGTGGACGTAATGGTGTCATGCGTTTTTTCGTTAAGTTTTCGATAGTATGCAAGTAGCTCATTTCGTTTGGTGTCACGAATGTTACAGACATCCCACCTTTACCGGCACGGCCTGTACGTCCAATCCGGTGAACATAGCTTTCTGGATCTTGAGGGATATCATAGTTGTACACGTGTGTCACACCTGAAATGTCCAATCCACGAGCAGCCACGTCAGTCGCTACTAAAATATCTAAGTTCCCATTTTTAAAGCTACGTAGGACACTCATCCGTTTTTGTTGAGATAAGTCACCATGGATGCCTTCAGCTTTATAGCCACGTGTTTCTAGTCCACGAGCTAATTCATCTACACGGCGTTTTGTACGACCGAAAATGATCGTCAATTCTGGTGTTTGCACATCCAATAAACGTGTCATAATATCAAATTTTTCAAAGTCTTTTGAGCGAACATAATATTGATCAATTAGGTCTGCTGTCATTTCTTTGGCTTTGATTTTTACGTGTTCAGGATTTTGCATGAATTTCACGCCGATACTTTTAATTGCTGGTGGCATAGTTGCAGAAAATAATAATGTTTGACGAGTCGAAGGTACTTTAGAGATGATTGATTCAATATCTTCTAAAAATCCCATGTTTAACATTTCATCTGCTTCATCCAATACTAAGGTTTCGACAGTTTCCAATTTTAGGGTGTGGCGATTAATATGGTCTAACATACGTCCTGGTGTACCCACAACGATATGTGGACGGTCTTTTAATTGACGGATTTGGCGGCCAATATCTGCTCCACCGTAAACTGCCATTACACGAACCTTTTTATCTTTACCTAGACGATACAGTTCTTCTTGTGTTTGGATTGCTAATTCACGTGTTGGTGAAATAACCAATCCTTGAAGATGGGAACTGCTCGTATCAATTTTTTCTAACATTGGTAAACCAAATGCTGCCGTTTTACCGGTACCAGTCTGTGCTTGACCAATCACATCTCTTCCTGATAATGCTAAAGGAATTGTTTCAGATTGAATCGGTGTTGCTTCCTCAAATCCTGAGCGTTCTACCGCTGTTAACAATTCTGGTGAAAGTTCTAATTCTTTAAATTTCAAATGAATCCTCCTATTATTTCCTCATACAGTTCATCTGTACGGTCCCTCTGTTCTGATTTCAGCGGGCATGTATTCTTTGAGGTGTTCGTAGTTCTCATCTACCGTCATCCAAGGTAGATACACACCGAAAAACCACCTCTTGAAGGCATTAGAAAAGGCTAGGACAAAATTGTACAGCCTTTCGTCTCAGCCTAGCTTTGAATATACAGTAGAATAAATTCTACTAGCTATCTATTAGTTCCTTAATTAAAAGGGTCAATCCGTTTCTAAATGAATACTTCATCTTTCGGCACGTAGATCATTGTATCATAGCTTGAAATTTTCATCAAGTTTACAGTCTTTCATTTCAAACGTTATCAGCAAATTGAGCTGTCGCCATCTCGTGCATTATTTGTTGCTTCAATTGCTCAGATGCATAAGAATACTGTATCGCATCTTGATTCATTTTTTGGATATCTTGCCAGCTTAATTGATGTGCTTGGCTAATTTGCCAATACTCGTTAGTTAAGGTCGTATCAGACACCGTGCGATTGTCCGTATTTAAGCAGACCTTTAAGCCATTACGTAGCCAGTCTTTGATCGGATAATCTTGGTAGTCAGCCACCGCTTTGGTCTGAATATTGCTCGTCGGACATCCTTCAATACAGACCGAGTGACTCGCGCAATCCATTTGTGCTTGCTGATTGTTTTTTAGCGCAATCCCATGCCCAATGCGTGTTGCTCCAAAGGCAATCGCTTGATAAATATTCGCCACACAGCCGCATTCACCCGCATGTAGCGTAAATGGAATGGTTTTTTCTTCTATATAAATACGTAAATTATCACCTAGCTCTTCTAAGTACGCATCTTCTTCCGGTCCAGCTAAATCAAACCCTACTACCTTCTCTTCTGAGCAATCGAGACTCTCTTGAAAGACTTGAGCAATCGCCCGTGCTTCTTCTTGGCGCATACCAATAATCAAAATATTACCATCGATGGGATATTGTTTCTCTGCTTGGGCAATGCCTTTTGCGACAGCTTCGATTGTCTCAATCACCGTCAACCCTTTCGCCATTGAAAGACTCGGTGCAAAGCGAATTTCAATATAGCGTACGCCGTCTTCAGCTGCTTGCTCCATTACATCGAAGGCCGCCATTTCAAGTGCCTTTTTGGTCTGTAAGTAAGGCAATACGAAATCAAAACACTGCAAATATTCAGCTAAATTTCGACAATCCTTTGGCGCTTGCATCTGTTGACGTATGTCATCTATGTTGGATATGGACATGTGTTGCTCCTGAGCAATAGCTTGCAGCGTTTCTGGTCGAATCGAGCCATCCAAGTGACAATGCAACTCAGCTTTGGGGAATTTTTTTAGGGTTTGATAAGTGATCATGCGAACCTCCTGAAAAGTATATTGTTCGCATTATAGCGATATTCCAGATGATAGTAAAGGATATCTTCTTAAGATTAGGATTGTTTTCATTTAATTTTCCTAATTTTTTCATTTTTTTAAAAATGAGCCACAAACAAATAACAGGAACTCCCAAAGTTTGCGGGTAAACTTTGGGAGTTCCTGTTTTTTACTTCCAGCTGAGACTGTATCAGCCGCTAACGTTGTTATTCAGTTTCACTTGTCAGTGCATCAACAACTTGATTCAATTTCATCCCGTTGCTTCCTTTTAATAGCAGCATATCGGCTGGTTGAAGTAATTGCTTTAAGTCCTCAATCAGTGCCGCTAATTCATTTGCATCATACAGTTGGAGCGGAACGTCACTGTCTCTAGCAGCTAATTCTTTGGCCAAATAATCCATTTGTTCTCCGACTAAAAATAAGCCATCATAATTTTGGACGTGATCAGCCATCGCCGCATGCATGACTGATGATTCTGGTCCTAACTCAAGCATGTCCGCTAGTACTGCAAAGCGTCGGCCTTGGACTGGCAGTTTGCCAAAGCTATCTAATACCAACCCCATAGCAGTAGGATTGGCATTATAGACATCACTTAAAAGCCGTGTCCCATTTTCCATCTCTAGCCACTGCGTACGATTTTGGGTCACTTGCACGTTTTTCAGTCCATTGGCGATTTGCTCAGGTGTGACGCCAAATTTTTCACCAATACTATACGCAATTAAGGCATTTTTGACATTGTATGTTCCTAATAAAGGTATGCGGTAGTCTTGCTCCTTCACGGAAAATACCGTTTGTTCCGCATGCTCTTCAAGAATATGCGCAGCGACATCGCCTGCATCTATTCCAAACGTCACGACTTGTTGCGTCATCCCTTGGACAAATGGGGCTAACAATGGCTCATCGCAAGGAATAATCAAGCACCCATCCGCTGCCAATGCTGTCGCAATCTCCATTTTCCCTTGGGCAATCTTTGCTCTAGACCCTAAGTTTTCAATGTGTGCTTCACCAATCATCGTAATGGCTGCGATATCTGGTCTGGCAATTGTGGAGAGGGTCGTAAGGTCACCTGCATGATCCATCCCCATTTCAAGCACGACAACTTCGGTATCTTTTGGCATGTGTAAGATGGTGTAAGGCAAGCCAATTTCGTTGTTATAATTTCCTTGTGTTTTATAGGTGCGGAATGCTTGTGACAACACAGATGCCGTAAGATCTTTGGTCGTCGTCTTCCCGTTACTCCCCGTAATAGCGACAACTTTTGGTGCAAGCAACTCACGGTAATACGTCGCTAGTTTTTGCATCGCTTCTAGACAATCAGTCACCTGAATGACTGTGATGTCTTCTGGTTGGTCTTGCACACTCCAAAACGTTGCAATCGCTCCAGAAGCAATCGCTTGGTTAATAAAGGTATGCCCATCCCTGGCACCGGCTAATGGGACAAATAAACTTCCTGCCACTACTTTGCGGCTATCAAATTCGACACTTGTGACAATCCGACTATCTTCTACTTCAAGACCAAATAATTGGGCCACTTCTTTTACTGTAAACATCTGGCTCTCCTTTAAAAAAGAGCAAAGCCACTAATAAGCGGTTGCTCTTTCCTCGTTTATTCGTTCATAACATCCATTAATAATGCTTGTCGTTGTTCAAAGCGATTCATTCCTAGTTGAATTAATTCCTCAATTAAATCACCATACTTCAGTCCAGTTTGCTCCCATAACGAAGGATACATACTAAATTGGGTAAATCCTGGCATGGTATTTAATTCATTTAAGAACAATTCATTTTTGCTAGTCAAAAAGAAATCACACCGGCTTAACCCACTACCACCTAGCATCGTGTAGGCTTTTTTGGCATACTCTTGTGCTTTCACTTGAACTTCATCAGGTACAGATGCTGGGATTTGCATTTCAATTTTGTTATCAATGTATTTCGAATTGTAATCATAAAACGCAACGTCTTTAACAATTTCTCCAGCCATTGTCGTGCGCACATCTTCGTTTCCAAGAATGGCCACTTCAATTTCTCTAGCTTCAATTCCTTGCTCAATCACTGCACGCGTATCGTATTGATAGGCTTCCTCTAACGCATGCTGTAATTCTTCGCGGTTTTCAGCTTTTGAAATACCTACACTCGAACCCATATTGGCTGGCTTAACAAACATCGGATAAAGCATTGATCCCTCGCATTGTTCGAAAACTTGCTTTGGATTTTCTTTCCATTGATGCTTTAAGACAGGCACATACGGCACTTGAGGAATACCTGCTGCTTGTAAAATGTACTTCGTCATAATTTTGTCCATTCCACACGCACTCGTTACGACACCAGCACCCACATATGGCATGCCGATGGTTTCCAAAAAGCCTTGGATTGTCCCATCTTCACCATTTGGTCCATGTAAGAGTGGGAAGACAATTGCTTCTTCTTGCTTGATTTCACTCGGATGAATTTCTTTTGCTGATGCTTGTTCACCTTTCCAGGTTAATTGCAAGATATCTTTGGACTCTGGCTTCTCTGTCAAGAGCGGACCTTTCACCCATTCACCCTTCTTAGAAATAAATACCAACTGAACTTGGTAATACTCATAATAGATTGCTTGTAAAACAGAAAAAGCAGACAAAACGGATACTTCATGCTCCGCGCTTTTTCCCCCATATAACAAAATAATTTTCAAAAGTTTTTCCTCCTGTAAGGTCACTTTCCAGTAATTTTCTCCCTTATTTTAGCATAAAAACAAGAATATGCCACTAACCCATCCAAAATAATCCAAGCAATTCCGTGCCATTTACTTTAAACTTTTGGTTAACTCTTCGCGTAAAATACGCAAAAAGATTTGGCGATCCTGCTGTGTAAATGCACTAGGTCCTTTCACTCTGCGATGTTGCTTTCGCATCTGCGCATGCTCAAAGCGCTGTAGCAATAGTAGATCAATCGTCTCAGAAAGATACTCCTTGCCTGAGTGGTGAAACACACGCACACCCTTAGGCAATAACAGTGAAGCCAGCCCATAATCTTGCGTAATCACCCAATCATCTGCTTGTACAAGCTTAACAATTTCATAATCTGCCCGATCTGCACCTTTTTCTACATAAATCAAGGAGACAAAATCCGGATAGTCTTTGACCGTATAGTGAGCAATACTCGTTACAATGACGACTGCTAATTGACATTCTTTGGCTACTTGGATGACTTCGTTTTTTACCGGTGAGCCATCTCCATCAATCATAATGCGCAACGCATTTCCCTCACTTTTCTTTGAAATAAAAAAAGCCAACAGACTCTCATCTGTTGGCTAGCCAGTGTTATTTCTAACAGATGACACCATTTCCACATAGCTGTCATCCGACACCCTACAATCCGGTAGGCGAGAATCTCTTGTGCCTCTGGTTGAGTGGTTAGCATACGCTAACTTCCTCGGCTCATCGCATACCAGTTATCATAACACAAAAGTTGACAAAAAACTAGTTTGCTTCAGCTTTTAAGATTGTTTTGACCTTTGTTGTAATCAAATCAATCGCCACATGATTCTTACCACCCTCTGGCACAATCACATCTGCGTAGCGCTTAGTAGGCTCGATGAACTGATGATACATTGGTTTCACCACTGATAAATATTGATGAATAACTGAGTCCAATGTCCGACCACGCTCTTCCATGTCACGCTTAATCCGGCGAATAATGCGGATATCATCATCGGTATCGACATAAATTTTGATATCCATCAAGTCACGCAAACGCTCATCTTCTAAAATCATGATTCCTTCTAAGATAATGACCTCTTTAGGCTCTTGATGTACCACTTGATCACTGCGCGTATGTGCCACGTAGTCATATACTGGGATATCGATTGCTTGGTAGGCTAACAATTGTTCCAAATGGGCAATCAACAAATCCGTATCGAAGGCTAGCGGATGATCATAGTTTGTCTCCAAGCGCTCATCAAAGCTTAAGGAACTTTGATCTTTGTAGTACGAGTCATGCTCAAGCATCATAATGGAATGATTTGGGAAATGATCAAGAATTGCGCGACTCACACTTGTCTTCCCACTTCCTGATCCTCCAGTTACGCCAATAATAATCGGTTGCTTCTTGCCCATTCCATTACCTCTTTCATTCACATTTTTACACTGTTATCTATTATAGCGAAAATCTCAAAAAATACCATGTATAACAGCCGATTTTCTTTGAAAGATGTGTTAGATTTTTTTCAATAAGTATGGCAACTCCGTCAAGTGCTGAATCCAATACGTGCTATTGGTAGATGGGGTGGGGTGCAAATAAATCGTATCAATCCCACTTTGGTGACCACCTTGAATATCAGAAGTCAGTGAGTCCCCGATAATGACAAATTGCTCTTTCATTATGCCTGGATTTTCGGAAAAGACTTGCTCAAAGAAGCGTGGATCAGGTTTTCGGACACCTAAGTCTCCTGATACAAATAGTTTATCAAAATAAGGCAAGAGTTGCGCTTTAGCTAGTCGCTCTCTTTGTGTCTTCCCATCGCCATTTGACACAATTTGCAGTGAATATCCTTGCTTAAAAAGTCCTTGAATCACTTCTAAGCTCGCGCCCAAGCGTTGATGTTGCTGAGTAAGACTCGCTCGAAAGGTGCTGTCTAGTATCGCAGCGTCACCGACTAATTGACAATCACACAACGTCTGAGCAAAGCGCCAGATTAACCACTGCTCTCGAGTAGCCCGACTTTTTTCAATTTGCTGCCAAGCGAGTTGATTATATGTATGATATGTTTTAGCTGTTCGCTTAGTTAATGGTACTTGCTGCTCAGAAAAAGCACTCTTCAAAGCTGCCGCCTCTGCCGCTTGGAAGTCGAGTAATGTATCATCCACATCAAATAATAATACTTGGTACATCTTTGTTGCCACCTTCCATAAAGGGTCGTAATGCTTCTAATTCATGTTTCGTCAGTGCCCGATATTCCCCGACAGGCAACGTCTTGAGTTCAAGAGGACCAAAGCTGATTCGCTTCAAAAAGGTCACTTTTTTCCCACAAGCTAAGAACATTTTTTTCACTTGATGAAATTTTCCTTCTGATAAGACGACTTCCGCCTCACTCTCATCATCATGACAGCTCTTTAAAAGAAGCTGCGCTGGCAGACAGCGCGTCCCGCCGTGAAAAACAATGCCCTCTGAAAAGGCCTGTACGTCCTTTTCAGTCAAGCGCGCATTCACTCGGACACTGTACTTTTTATCGACTTTCTTCGTTGGATGAAGAAGTTGATACCCCAGAGGTCCATTCGTCGTCACTAAGACCAATCCTTCTGTATCGCGATCCAGCCGCCCCACTGCATACAGCCCAGCTACCAGATCGTCTGTGGCGAATAAATCAAAAATCGTTTGCACCACTTTATCATGATTGGCAGTAACGTACCCAGCTGGCTTGTTCAACAGCCAGTAGCGTTCATACCACTTGACTACTTGGCCATCAACAGTTAAACAGTGGAGATGACTATCAACATTAAAAGACTGATTACGCATGATTTCTCCGTCAATCTGCACCAATCCTTTGGCAAATAGTCGTTTCATTTCTTTCCTACTTGTGTGTAGCTGTGTCTCAATTACTTTGTCAATTCGCATGTATTCCCTACTTTTATTCGTAATTTTTTATCATTATACCGTAGCTGCCATTGTGAAAAAAGGGTTATCGTTTGACTTTGAATTTGAAAAGGCCTATCGTTAATAGTGTAAAGTAAATAAGTTTCTCATACACAGCGTTATAACCTGGTGGAGAAAAGTTAAAAAAACTTTTTGGGGTAGCTGTGACTAGCTACCCTCTTTTTGCGTGTCTCACGTACCACTTAATGTGCAAGAGTAACAAAATTTGCTTAAAAACTACTACCCATTTGGTAGGAAATTTAGGAGGAATTGAGTTATGTCAGTATCATTGGAAGTAAGTAAGAGAGAAGTTCGCCCCCGTTCTTTACGGAACAAATTACGTCACGAAGGAAAAATTCCTGCAGTTGTGAATGGTTACCAAATCGAAAGTACAGCCATCTCACTTGATAGTGCAGAAATTGAAAAAGTATTGCGTCAACATGGATTGAATACTGTATTAACCATGAGTATCGATGGTAAAAAAGTCAATACGTTGATCCATAACTATACGACTGATACCTTCACTTCAAAATTAACTCACATTGAATTTTTATCTGTCAACATGAACGAAGTCACTGAAGTCGAAGCCGAAGTTGTTTTAGTCGGTGAAGCTGCTGGTGTGCGTGCCGGTGGAGTCTTAACCCAAACATTGTACAGTGTGACAGTCGCTGCAACACCAGACAAATTACCAGAAAATGTCGAAGTAGACGTAACAGACTTAGAAATTGGTCAATCACTAAGCGTGGCAGACTTGAAAGTTGATGGTGATTACGAAATCGTCACTGATGCAGAAGAACAAGTCGTTACAATCACTGAAGCACAAGTAGAGGAAGAAGAAACAACTGAAGAAGCTTCAGAACCAGAAGTTATTGGTGAAAAAGAAGAAGAATAATTAACTTTAAGGGTCGAACATAGTGTTCGACCCTTTTTTGAAATGAACGTTCAAAGTTAGCCATTTTTGTTACAATTTCTTTTTTTGTACGCTATTTTTTACTTTTTTATTCTCTCAAAATTTCTAGAATGTTGGCGAATAGTCACATTCTGGAAATTTTTTTAGAATCTCGTTTGATAGTTTAAATTTAATAAGTTATTTAATAGTCAGGGAGGTTCTTTCATGCAGAGTTTATTTTTTTCAAAAGCCCATCTCAAAAAACTAACTGAATTAAAACAACTCAATTACCGCTTACTTCCAACTACCAGCTCCTTCACTGTGGCAGAAGCAGCTGTACCTTTTGGTGATTATGTCCATTTTTTCCAAGAATCCTTACAAGAAAGTCTTCATTTCCAATTGCTAAATCAGCTTTTACAAGAGCCTTTTTCAACTAATAAGGACCTGTGTGAAAAAATATTTGTTAGCGAGTCTACCTATCTTCGGAAAATAAAAGAACTAGGCAATCAATTAAACAAGTATTGTCTACTTACTAATGATCTGAGACAACCTTCCTCTAAATTAGCTGAAATTCAACGTCGCACGATGCTCATTCCTGTCATGGCGTTGGATCTACTGGATCTTCCAAGTGAAGAAGCTATCGAACAGACGCTCTTTTCACTCTTATTAGAAGAAAAGCAAAAATGGAACAGTTCGTTAAATCGGTTTATGTATGAAAGCCTCCATCATCCCGCTTCGCTGTTTTTCCAAAGTGAATCAAATTATATCTACCTTTGGAAACTCATTCTGGGCATTGAGCATTATCCAGTCGATAGTCAGTTTTCCAGGTACTTAGCCTCTCATATGAAAAAAAAGAACCTCTTTCACTTTTCTCTCTCTGAACAACGAGAGCTCGGACGCTTGTTCTTATTTTTTTTCGCAATCTATCCTTGTGGTATACCGGATTGTTTCTACGACCTAATATGTAAGCGCTACAAAAATATAAAAAAGCACTACTCACCTGCTATTGATCAATACTCATTGCTACTTACCTTTTTTCTTTTCCCTTAAATACAAAAATAACGTCGTGCTACTAAATCCGCAATAGGAAGTCAAAAATGAGCTACTATTAAAAAAAGAGAATCCAAAAGTTCGAAAAACAACTTCTGGATCCTCTTCTTTTACTGGTACCTAAACGCAATTGTCACAACCTTGGTTAAACGGTGTTCAAAAGCAGCTCCTCGGCAATAAGTCAAAAATTCCCAAAAATTTGGAAATCAATTTTCGGAATTTCTGAGCTTATTGCTCGGAGCTAAACGCTTTTTTTCACAGCCGCTTTTAAAATTATTTGGAATCAGCGTCCACGATTTTAACGGAGCCTTTCCATTTTTCATTAACGTAATCTTTGATTGTATCTGAGTGTAACACTTCAACCAATTTTTTGATTGCGTCTTTATTTTCATCGCCTTTACGTACAGCAATGATATTCACGTATGGTGTGTTGTCTTTTTCCAATAGAACGGCATCTTTTTGTGGGTTTAAATCAATTCCTAAAGCAAAGTTGGCATTAATGGCAACAAGGTCACCTTCGCCATTTTGGTAGACTGTCGCTAGCATTGCTGGTGCAATATCATGATTAAATTTCAAGTTTTTAGGATTCGTAGCAATGTCATCAAATGTTGCGGTTTCTTTATCTACGCCATCTTTCAAAGTAATCAAGCCATTGTCTTCTAGAATCGTCAAAATACGGCCCCAGTCAGATGTCGAGTTCGAAGTAATGATTGTCGCTCCATCTGCTAAGTCTTTGATATCATCAATTTTTTTAGAATACAAGCCCATTGGTTCCACATGGACAGCCCCAGCATTCACAATGTCATACCCGTATTTTTCTACTTCTTGATTCAAATATGGAATATGCTGGAAATAGTTCGCATCAATATCACCTGCATTTAAAGCTTTGTTAGGAATTGCATAGTCGTCCATCACTGTAATTTCCAAGTCTACCCCTTCTTTAGCCAAAAGAGGTTTCGCTTGTTCTAATATTTCAGCATGTGGCGTACTTGAAGCTCCGACCTTTAGTGTTGTGGTTTTTTCACTACTTGACTCACTTGAGCTTGAGTTGCTACTGCCACAAGCTGCTAGCGTCACCGCTGCAACTGCTGTAAAAATTAATCCCAATGTTTTTTTCTTCATCTTCTTTTCCCCCAATTTTTTATCGTTTATCTGTTTGTTTCGTCAACGTATCACCGATTGCTTGAACGATAAAGACAATCACTAATATGATGACTGTTGCAACCATTGTAACTGTGTAGTTCCCTCGTTGAAATCCTTCTTGCCATGCCAATGAACCTAAGCCACCAGCACCGATTGTCCCCGCCATAGCGGTATAACCAATCATAGTAATCGTCGTCACCGTAATGCCCGATATTAAGGCTGGAATGCTTTCAGGAATTAATACTTTGTATACGACTTGCCAATAGCTAGCTCCCATCGCCTCCGCTGCTTCAATCACCCCTGCGTCAACCTCACGCAAAGCAATTTCGACCAGCCGTGCATAAAAAGGCGCTGCGGATAATACCAAGGCTGGAATCGCTGCTTTCGCTCCCAGCATCGTTCCGACTAACATCGTCGTAAAGGGAATCAACAAGACCATCAAAATCATAAACGGTGTCGATCGGAAAATATTACTTATGATGGATACCACTGTATACGAGAATTTTGATGATGCTTTCTTTTGCCTTCCCAAACTATAAAGCACCAAACCTAGTAATAACCCTAAGACAATCACGAGAATTGTTGAGACAATCGTCATATATAAGGTGTCATAAAATGATTGCTTCATCGCTGACCAATCGACTTGGTCAAAACTAAAATACGTTTCTGCAAAAGACTTATTCATGATTGATCACCTCGATTGCCACTTGTTTTGCTTCAAAATAAGCAAGTGCTTGATTAATCTCTGCTTCCTCACCCGTCAGTAAGACCGTCAAGGAACCAATCGATCCTTCTTTGACTTGATCAATTTTGCCAAACACTACATTGACATCTATTTGATAGTGTCTGATTGCTTGTGAAATGACAGGCTCATTGGCATTGTGCTCCGTAAACGTCAACGTGACTAAGCGGCCATTGGGATTTTCTTTGATAAAAGTAGCCAATAGTTCAGGATCGATAGGCTCCTCGATTTCTTGGCGCACAAAGCGTTTCGTGACTTCTTTTTGTGGCTGACGAAAGATGGAAACGACTGACCCTTCTTCAACGACTTGCCCTTGTTCCATCACAGCTACTTTATTACAGATTTGTCTGACCGCATTCATTTCATGTGTAATTAGTACAATGGTTAGATGGAGCTCTTGATTGATTTTTTGCAGCAAATCAAGCACTTCTTCTGTTGTCTGTGGATCTAGCGCACTGGTCGCTTCATCACAGAGCAGAATTTCTGGATCATTGGCTAGTGCTCGTGCGATACCGACGCGTTGTTTTTGCCCACCGGATAATTGTGAAGGATACGCTTTTTCACGTCCTTGCAACCCGACTAGATTTAATAACTCAGTCGCTTTTTGCGCACGTTCTTTTTTGGGAACACCGGCTAGTTCAAGTGGCAATTCGACATTTTCTTGTAATGTACGAGACCACAAGAGATTAAAATGCTGAAAAATCATGCCAATTTTTTTGCGGAACTCTCGTAATTCCTTAGGCTTT
The DNA here is from genome assembly GCF_023743875.1 of Enterococcus italicus. Lineage (NCBI taxonomy): Bacteria > Bacillati > Bacillota > Bacilli > Lactobacillales > Enterococcaceae > Enterococcus > Enterococcus italicus. The sequence continues at coordinate 53,289 of NZ_JAMRVB010000001.1, read as the reverse complement.
AAGCTCGTAATACTATGTTCGTTGACGATTACTGCACCCCCTGTCGGCAGCTCTAATCCATTTAGCATACGGATCAATGTACTCTTCCCTGCGCCTGAATACCCCACAACACCAAAAACATCACCACGTTCAATCGTTAACGATACCCCATCGACTGCGTGAATCGAGCCATTTTTTCCATCATATGCTTTTTTTACGTCTCTTAATTCAATTAATGCCATCTTACCACCATCTTCCTTGTCACTATAAAAAAAACGCCCCTTGTACATATGTACAAAGGACGTGCATCATCTGCCGTGTTACCACCTTAATTCGTTCTATCATAGAACCTCTGCCGATACAGAATACTCATTCGATATCGGTACACTATAACGGGTGTGCCCGTAGCTTGCTCACCAATCAGCTCACTTGCTCTTGCTCATAGACCATCTTCTATCTTACCGCCATACCCTTTTCCACCAGTCAGGGCTCTCTTTGATTTAAGTAAAATATACTCATCTATTCGTTGCTTTTTTCTATTGAGCACATTATAGCAAGGTGTTTTATGACTTGTCAACGTAAACAGATAGATTAGTCTTCGATTGCTTCAAAATCCGTTGCTTGAACATCTTTCAAGCTTAAGAACCATGTATTCATTTCATCTTCATCATTTAACACGTCGATGTAGTTACTGATTTTTTCATTTACCGAAGAAATGACACCTGCTAGTGGGCTTACGAATTCATTCACTGCTTTTTCAGCTTCCACCTCTAACAGCGTGTCGCCTACGTTTACTTGTTTGCCTACAGTAGGTAAAGTCGCAAAGGTCACATTGCCCAGCTCATCTTGCGCTTCTTTGGTCAAGCCAACACAGTATTCTTTGCCATTAAATAAAATCCATAAATTATCTACTTTTTTTAAACATCTTTTTTCCATGACGCTAGCACCCCTTCGTACGTTTGTTCTTTGAAACCATTGAGGACAAATTGCCCATTCTTTAATAAGATTGGTCGTTTGAGTAACATACCATCTGAAGCCAATACTTCACAGGCCTCCTCTAGTGTATACCCATCGACTTTGTCTTTCAAGCCTAACTCTCGGTAACGAATACCACTTGTATTAAAGAAATGACGGATTGGAAAGTCAGTTGATTGAATCCAAGCTGCGATTTGCTCTTTTGATGGTGTATGCTCTACAATATCAATCAATTCAACATCCACATCATGCTCGTGCAAAAATTTCATTGCTTTTTTACATGTCGTACATTTTGGATACCCATACACTGTTATCATTGTTCGTCCCTCCTATTTTCATTCTTTTGCTTGAAATCTCATTGATAAAATTAAGCCAATCCCAATCATATTGCTCAGTAAAGCCGATCCACCTTGACTAATAAATGGTAATGGAATCCCAGTCAGTGGCAAAAGACCGATGTTGGCACCGATGTTTTCAAATACGTGGAACAAAATCATCATGATAATACCTGAAGCGATATAGGCGTAAAATTCATTATTTGTATCGTAACAGACACGGATCATCCGGTAGATCAACATAAAATATAAAAAGACCACAAAAGCACTACCGATAAAGCCGAAATTTTCACCAATTACTGAAAAAATCATATCCGATTCTCGAACCGATACATAGACATCACTCACATTGAAGCCTTTTCCAAGCAAACCACCTGACCCAATCGCCATGATGGCAGTCGCTACTTGTCGTGAACTCCCCTGAATATCATGAAATGGATCAAGCCAGGAGTCAATCCGCTTAAACTGGTACGTCTTCACAATCCCTAAATCTGAAAGAAATTTTCTTCCATCTTCATTAATGACCAAGAAGAGTGTTAAACCGGCCAACGCTAAAAATAAGACAATCACTGGCACAACAATTTTCCAAGAAATACCTGACATCAAAAAGATGCCACCAAAAATGGCTAGAAAGACCAACATCGTTCCAAAGTCTTTTTGTAGTAAGACCAAAAGCAACACAGGAACAGTCACGGCAAAGAGTTTCCCAATCAGTAATAAATCCGAGGTCAAGTTCCGTTGCCGATAGACCGTATTGTGCGCTGTCACCACACGCGCCATCATCAAAATATACGCAATCTTCATCAACTCTGCCGGCTGTAACGTAAAGGAACCAATACTGAACCAATTTCGTGATCCTGTTGACTCTGCTAAAGTACGATCATAAAACTCTAAAAGCAAGGTCATAATCACCAAGCCACCACCATAAATATAAGGTGTCAAACGCCAAAGGACTTTTGATTTTATTTGCATAATAATCATCACTGCAAACATCCCTAGCACATACCACAATGCTTGCTTGGCTACCCCAGCAAATAGACTACCTTTATAGTTAGGATTTTGTGCATAGGCAACGTATAGGGCAGATAAACCAATTAAGCAAAGTAAAAATACCGGTAAAATAACTCCATAATCAATCCGACTATCTAATTTCTTACTCATTCTGCTATTTTTTTCCATGAATTCTCTCTTTCCATCGATTCGTTCTTTTCATTATAGCGCTAGACCACCAACAAAGAAAAGTCTCATCGGCTCGCAATCAATAAAAACTTAAGTTTTTCATCTACTACTATTCATCCGATGAATCAAACTGTTGTTTCATGATTTTTTGGAATTGTTGCTTTTTCGTACGATATTTGTAGAAGAGATGAAAGGCCCCTGCCAATAATAAAGTAATCGCATAGGGTGCGCTGTCATTCCAAAAATAAATCATGTTCCAATAAGCCAACAAGAGTAACGCCATCCAATAATAACCAATGATTCGGAAAAAGACTCCTTTTGAGCCAATTTTATGGAAATACTCCTGCCATTTTTCTTCCGTCATCTTTTGAAGATGGCGTTTCACTTTAAAATGAAGCATCAAAAATCCGACTGATAACACCGCAGACAATCGAATGCTAATAATAAACAAGAGCAATGTTCCTAAAATAAAAAGCATATAAACACTCCTTTAGTTGTTGGTTCCTTTTCTATTTTACACGAAAATAAAAAAAATGGGAATGTGACAAACATCTGTCACATCCCCCTTAAAAATGAAAAAATGAATAAATAGTGCTACTTTATTTTTAAATGCCAGCTGCAGGAATCGAACCTGTGACCTACGCGTTACGAGTGCGTTGCTCTACCTACTGAGCTAAGCTGGCAAAAACCACATAGACGATTATAGAAAAGAAACGGATTTTTGTAAAGAGGAAATAAGAGAAAATAGATAAAAACCTACTCTCTCTCATTCATTCTATTATTTTGTTCCGAATAAACGGTCTCCTGCATCGCCCAAACCTGGTACGATGTAGCCATTTTCATTTAAATGATCATCTAACGCTGCAGTATAGATATCTACATCTGGGTGGGCATCACGTAATGCTTTGACACCTTCTGGAGCAGATACAAGGCAGACAAACTTAATATTCGTCGCGCCACGTTTTTTAAGTGAATCAATGGCCATAATTGCTGACCCACCAGTAGCCAACATCGGATCAACGACAAGTAATTGACGGCTATCAATATCATCTGGCAATTTAATAAAATATTCATGCGGCTCCAATGTTTCTTCATCACGATACATACCAATGTGACCGACTTTGGCAGCTGGAATTAATTCTAAAATACCATCTACCATGCCAATACCGGCACGTAAGATTGGAATAATCGCTACTTTCTTACCAGTAAGAGTCTTTTGAACAGACTTCACGATTGGTGTTTCAATTTCAATGTCTTCTACTGGCATATCTCTTGAAATTTCGTAGGCCATTAGCATGGCGATTTCATCGACAACCTCGCGGAATACTTTGGTCCCACAATTCTTATCACGAATAATTGTCAGTTTGTGTTGGATTAATGGATGATCAATCACTTGAAATTTTCCCATGTTCGTTCTCCTTTGTGTTTTTTTCTATTGTAAAACAACTTTCTCAATGCCGCAAAGAATTTTACCGTTTAATACTATACCACAAAATCGACTTGAAAAAAGAGAATCCAAAAAAAATTTGGATTCTCCTAAGATTTTACTTTTTATAAATTGGGTATTGATCGGTTAGTTCTTTCATCTTCGCTTTCACTTCTGTTTGAATGGCTTCGTCCTCTGGGTTGCTTAAGACTTGCACAATAAATTCAGCGACTTTCGTAGCATCGGTTTCTTTAAAGCCCCGACTAGTAATCGCTGGCGTACCGACACGAATACCACTCGTCTTAAATGGACTTAGTGTTTCAAATGGAATGGAATTTTTATTAACCGTGATATTTACTGAATCTAGTAATTTTTCAGCTTCTTTACCATTCATCTCAAACCCACGGACATCAATCAATAATAAATGATTATCTGTCGCACCAGAAACCAACCGCGCACCCGCAGCTTGATTAAATACTTTTGCCATCGCTTGTGCATTGGCAATTACTTGTTCACTGTATTCTTTAAATTCTGGTGCCAACGCTTCTTTAAAGGCCACAGCTTTCCCTGCAATGACATGCTCTAATGGTCCACCTTGAATCCCGGGGAAGACATTGCTATTGATTTTTTTGGCTAGCTCTTCATCATTGGTCAAAATCATACCACCACGAGGGCCGCGCAACGTTTTATGTGTCGTTGTAGTCGTGATGTCTGCATAAGGAACTGGGTTTGGATGCAAACCAGCAGCAACCAAACCAGCAATATGTGCCATATCGACCATTAGTTTCGCACCGACTTCATCTGCAATTTCTCTAAATTTTTCAAAATCAATGATTCGTGAATACGCACTTGCACCTGCAACAATTAATTTCGGTTGATGTTTTCTAGCTAAAATGCGAATAACTTCATAATCGAGCACTTCAGTCGTTGGATCGACACCGTATCCTACGAAATGATACGTTTTTCCACTAAAATTGACTGGAGAGCCATGTGTTAAATGACCACCTGCAGATAGATCCATTCCTAAAACAGTATCTCCTGGCTCGATTAATGATAAATACGCAGCCGTATTGGCTTGTGACCCGGAATGTGGTTGGACATTTGCAAATTTAGCCCCGAAGAGTTCTTTTGCTCGCTCAATTGCCAAATTCTCAACGACATCAATAAATTCACAGCCACCATAGTAACGTTTGCCGGGATACCCTTCTGCATACTTGTTCGTTAGAATGCTTCCTTGTGCTGCTAAGACACCTTCAGACACGATGTTTTCAGAAGCGATCAGTTCCAAGTTGTTTTGTTGGCGTACACCTTCTTGATCAATTGCCTTCCATAATTCTGGATCAAATGCTCGATAGTCCATATTTGCACTCTCCTTTTTGACTAATTATGTGAATTGTAACACAGGAAAAAACACCCGCCTAGTATTCACCCTAAAAAGTATTAAACTTCTGTTTCATTATTCGTAAAATACATTTGATTCGCTGCTTTTTTCAAGCGATTCATATAGGCGACACCTAAGCCATCTTCTGGATACGTCGCCACATATAAGCAATCTAAGCCCGCTTTCGTCTCATCTAAGGCCCGCAACCCAGAAAATAATCCTTGCGTCGCTGCTTGGACAGAGTCGTCGGCATACATATAGACTGCGGCGGCCTCTCCTCGCACTACTTCAGCGGCAGTCGGGCCCGCGAGTATCCCAGCACGTATCGGATGATGAGCCAGATAGCTTGCTACTTGCTCCCACTCTTGTTCATGAACCATTTGTACAGGGACAACGGGCGCATAATGTTTGTACTTCATTCCAGGAGCTTTGGGCGCTTCATCGGCACGAAGCAAATGACTATCGACAGCGACTGGTGTGTGACAGGCTTGTTCAAGCATTTCTTTTGTTACTGCTCCTGGCCTTAAAATCATCGGCGGTTTGTTCGGATCACTGAGATCAAGCACTGTGGACTCCACACCAATCTTTGTCGGCCCGCCATCTAGTACACCTTTTATACTGTGCTCAAAATCATGGATCACGTGCTCAGCAGTCGTCGGGCTAGGATGACCAGACAGATTCGCGCTTGGTCCGACCAATGGCACACCAGCTTGACGAATTAACTCCAAAGTCAAGGCTTGATCTGGCATTCGAAAGGCAACGGTCGCTAAACCTCCCGTCACGACTGTATCAAACGTATTGGGCTTGATAGGTAAAATAATCGTCAATGGCCCCGGCCAAAATGTTTGAACCAGTACTTCTGCTAATGGATGGCTTTCTTGAATGTATTCTTTGACTTGTTCGAAGCTAGTCACATGGACAATCAACGGATTATCACTCGGACGGCCTTTGACTTGATAAACTTTTTTTACCGCTTGTGGATTCAATGCACTGGCACCTAAGCCATAGACGGTCTCAGTAGGAAAGGCGACTAACTCCCCTTGTTGTATGTAATGTGCTGCTTGTTTGACCTCATCAGTTGAAATTTTTTGAATTTCCACAGTTTATCCACACCCCTTATTGGTTAAAACATTTAGTTATTCACATTTCAATAAGTTATCCCCATTTTGTGGATAACTATCTTTGCTTTTATCTTTCTAATATTGTGTATATCTCAGACTATTTTTGCGATGTTTCTTTGAGTTTTACACATTATCCACAATTAGTGGACAATGACCATTCGCGGTTGACCGAACAAATCCTTTTTCACTTGAACCTCTTTTTGCGGAAAAGCTGCTTGAAAGATTTGCTGGACTGCTGGTCCTTGGCGGTAACCAATTTCTAAAAATAGCCAGCCGTTTTCCGCTAGACAGGATTGCGCTTGGCTAGCAATCTTCTTATACATCGCTAAGCCTTGGTCATCTGCAAAAAGTGCCATCTTAGGCTCAAATTGGCGAACACTAGCATCCATGATGGACCATTCGTCTGAGCTAATATATGGTGGATTCGAGATAATGACATCCCACGTTTGATTTTTTACAGGTACTAGTGTATCACCATGATAAAACGTCACTTCACTGCCGATGCGTTTGGCATTCTTTTGGGCAATGACCAGTGCCTCTGATGACAAATCGACTGCCGCGACCTGCCATAACGGCCGCTCAGCCTTTAGCGTCACCGCGATGGCTCCCGTACCGGTACCGATATCCACAACGTGACAGGCTTCGCTTTGCACGTGCTTTAGACATTGATCGACTAATTCTTCTGTCTCAGGACGCGGAATAAGTGTCGCGTCACTGACTACAAACGTCCGACCGAAGAACGCTTCTTGTCCCGTCAAGTATTGAGGAGGGACATCGGCTAATAGCTGACGCAAATCACTAGTCAGCTGCTCTTCATCTTCTGGAAGACTTGGGTTATGCATTTGAAGTAGCCATGTTGTTGTGTCCCATTTTTTTCGCGTAAGAAAAACAGATTGAATCGCATGGCCTTCTTTGCCATGCGATTCTAATTGAGATTTAGCCTCTTGTATAAGTTGAAAATAACTTTTAGCCATTTTGTAATTCTTCTAGCTTCGATGTTTGATCATAAAGAACCAATGCATCGATAATCTCGTCCAATTTTCCAGCTAAAATTTGGTCTAGCTTTTGGATGGTTAAGCCAATGCGGTGATCTGTGACACGGTTTTGTGGGAAATTATACGTACGGATACGCTCTGAGCGGTCACCTGTCCCGACTGCTGATTTACGGTTCGCATCGTATTCACTTTGTGCTTCGTGTTGCAATTGATCATAGACCCGTGCACGCAAGACTTTCATCGCTTTCTCACGGTTTTTCAATTGGGAACGCTCATCTTGCATCGCCACTACAATCCCTGTCGGTAAGTGAGTCAGGCGGACGGCAGATGCTGTTTTATTGACGTGCTGACCACCTGCTCCAGATGCATGATAAATGTCGACACGAATGTCTTTATCTGCTAAATCTAGCTCTACTTCTTCGGCTTCAGGCATGACGACCACTGTCGCTGTCGATGTGTGAATGCGTCCTTGTGATTCAGTCGAAGGGACACGTTGTACTCGGTGAGCACCACTTTCATATTTAAGCTTGGAGAAGACATTGTCGCCGGTAATCATCATGATGACTTCCTTGTAGCCACCGATACCTGTAATATTGGCATCCATGACCTCTACACGCCAACCTTGTGATTCGGCATAGCGTTGGTACATATTAAACAAATCACCTGCAAATAATGCCGCCTCATCTCCACCAGCAGCGCCACGAATTTCCATAATAATGTTTTTGTCATCGTTAGGATCTTTAGGCAACAACAAAATTTTGATGGTATCTTCTAAGACTTCTTTTTCTTTTTTTAAATCTGATAATTCTTCTTTGGCTAACTCCGCCATCTCAGCGTCTAGATTTTCACCTAGCAATTCTTCTGCGTCAGCAATCCCTTGAACTACTTCTTTGTAACGGCGATACGTCGCTACTGTTTCACGGGTATTGGCTTCTTCTTTTGATAATTCCATAAAGCGTTTCGTATCGGAAACGACTGCTGGATCACTTAATAATTCTCCTAATTCCTCATAACGGTCTGCAATCGCTTGTAACTGATCGTACATACTTGCTCTCCTTTATTCTTCCATTCGTTTGGGGTGAAAATAGTGGTGGCGACAAACAGGATAATAGGCTTCATTGCCACCTATCTGAACTTGATTTCCCTCGTAAACAGGTTTTCCGTCAATATAATGTAAGTTCATCGTCGCTTTCTTATGACAAAACCAACAAATCGTCTTCATTTCTTCGATTTTATCTGCATATAATAACAAATACTTTGAGCCTTCAAATAATTCATTGCGAAAATCATTCTTTAAGCCAAATGCCATCACTGGGATGTTCAACTCATCGACAATTTGGGTTAACTCTATTATATGGTGTTTTTGCAAAAATTGCGATTCATCAATTAACACGCAATAAGGTGGTATTGCTAATTTGCGAATCACGTCATAAACGTTGGTTTTCTCAAAAATAGGAATGGCTTGCTCCTCTAATCCAATTCGACTAGAAACATTGCCCACTCCTGACCGCGTATCCAAAGCACTCGTCATCAAGATGACTGATTTGTTTTGTTCTTTATAATTGTGTGCCACTTTTAAAATCTCAATCGACTTGCCACTGTTCATTGCGCCGTACTTAAAAAATAACTGTGCCATTTCTGCGACTCCTTTTTTAGCTTCTTTGGTATTATACTTGAAATAGCAGATTTTTTACAGTGGAAACATTGGTATTTGTCTTGAACAACTACTTTACGGTGCCCATTTTTTCGTTGACTTGCTCCGCTTTGTTCTTTCTTTTTTTCCTCAAATATTTGTCCTTTGTCAGCGAATGGTAGAAACAATCACTGATAAAAAAAAGACCCCCAAAAATTGACTTGTCAGCCTAATTTTTGGGAGTCCGCATCCTCTAGATGAATTCTTCATTAAAAGGTTACTTAATCTCAATCTTCTTTAATGGTTCTTTCGCATCTGCTCGTTTTGGTAATTGCATGGTTAACACACCATCCTTGAATTCTGCCGCAATGGCACTTTCATCAATTCCCTTTAACATAAATTGACGATGATACGATTGACTACTACGTTCGCGCCGAACGAAATGTCCTTCTTCGTCTTTGTCTTCCACAACATTGTTGCGTTCCGCTGCAATTGTTAAAACATCATGATCATAAGTCACATTTAACTCTTCTTTTTTAAATCCTGGTAAATCGGCTGTTAATTCATATTCGGCATCACTTTCTTTAATGTCTACTTGAAATGTGTCATTACCAAAAAACCTAGGGAAGAAACTGTCGAATAAATCATCCATTCTTGCTAACCCACCATCATATCTTGATACTGCATTTGCCATTTTCACTTTCCCCTTTCAAAATTGGTTTTCTCTTACAAGTACAAGCGGCAACACCTGTAAGTCTGGAAGCCTCTCACTTCCTTACACTTATTATTGTACTCACCCTCTAAAAAAATGCAAAGATTTAGCACTCTATTATATTGGGTGCTAAAAATTATTTATTCTCTTGAAGGATTGCTAAAAAAGTGGTGCCATATTTATCCAGCTTATTTTGGCCCACGCCTTTTATTTGAAGAAGTTCTAGTGTAGTGGTTGGTTGTTTCTGTGCCATTTCTTGCAAAGTCTTATCAGAAAAAATGACATAGGGTGGCACCCCCTGTTCTTGAGCCAATATTAAGCGTAGCTGCCGCAAACGCTCGAATAATTCATCATCTATAATTAGCTGTTTAACGACTGTTTGTTTGCGATAAACCCGTTGTTTTCCTCGTAGAACATCCACACCACTTGCAGAAACACTTAGTAACGGGTACTGGCCTTCAGATAACATGAGATATTGTTCCGCCGTCAAATAATCAATCAAGTCTGTGACTTCTTTTTGTGACCAAGTAGCCAACAAGCCATATGTCGTTAGCTGGTCAAATTTCCATTGACTAATTTTTTGATCTTTAGAACCTGTCAAGACTTTGCTAACCAACCCTTTCCCAAAGCGTTCCCCCATCCGTTTGACACAAGACAATACTTTTTGTGCTTCCTGTGTCACATCAATCGCTTCACGCTCATCTAAGCAATTGCTACACTTGCCACACGCCGTACCTGTTTCACCAAAATAGCGAAGAATGTAACATTGCAGACACATTTGCGTATGCGCGTATTGATTCATCTCACGCAATTTCAAATATTCGTTTTGCTTATAGTCAATTGTCGCTTCTGATTGCTCAATAAAAAACTGCTGAATTTGCAAATCTTGGGCGCCGTACAGCAAGATAGCTTCACTTGGTAAACCATCACGACCTGCTCGGCCTGCTTCTTGGTAATACGATTCGATGTTGCCTGGAATTTGTGCATGAATGACAAAGCGCACATTGCTTTTATTAATCCCCATACCGAATGCATTGGTGGCGACCATGACTTGAATCTGGTCGTACAAAAAAGCATCCTGATTGCGTGAGCGTGCTTCTTCGCTCATCCCACCATGGTACATACCAACTGCAATTTTTTGGTGCTGCAACAAATGATACAAGCGCTCCACTTCTTTGCGCGTACTGGCATAGACAATGCCCGATTGCTTATGATTCACCTTTAAATACTCAAGCAAATACACATCTTTTTGGTCTTTGACGACTTGGAAGGCTAAATTTTCACGTGCAAATCCCGTCTGAATGACTCGTTCTGGCGAAATATGTAACAGTTGGCAAATATCTTGAGCCACCTCTGGGGTAGCTGTGGCTGTAAGTGCGACAATCGTCGGCGTTGTGGCAAATTGCTGTAGCCACTGTGCGAGATACAAATAGCTTGGGCGAAAGTCATGACCCCAATGTGAGATACAATGTGCTTCATCGATTGCCACTAGGGATAAGGTGACGTGTCGCAATAATTCCGTGAACTCTTTGATTGCTAAGCGTTCTGGTGCAACATAAAGCAACGAGATCTCACCTCTTGCCGCCATCCCTAACCGTTGCTGACTTTCGGCAAAAGAGAGACTGCTATTCACATAGGTGGCTGAGATGCCCATCTCGTTTAGACTATCGACTTGGTCTTTCATTAATGAAATCAGGGGTGAAATGACTAGCGTCAAGCCCTCCATCATCATCGCCGGCAATTGATAGCAAACTGATTTTCCACCACCTGTTGGCATGATACCTAGGACATTCTCACCATTAAGGACACGTTCAATGATCGCCTCTTGTCCTGGGCGGAATTGATCGTAGCCAAATGTTTGTTTTAGTCTTTGTTTTAATTCATTCATCGCTTTGTTGCACCTCTCCATTCCTTTCGATTATAGCGAATTCTGTCATCAATTCCTAGCTTCATAGAAAAGAACGCTTGAAGAGATACCCTCTTCAAGCGTTCATGTTTACTTTTCAGTAGGTAGAAATGTCAGCTGTGCTACTTCTTTTGCCGTCAAGCCACACTTAGTCAAATCAAGCGAGCTTGGCTTCATCTGAGGCTGAGCGACTAAAGCATCAATTCCAGCCGGAGTAACGAGTGAGCGCTCAAAGCGAATCACTAAGCAATGATCATCAAGATACACAATTGACCACTTGCTTTTTAGAAAAGCGAGTATACCCTTGCCTCGCCAAGTAAAGCCGCTCTCAGTCCACGTATCAATGCCACAAATCTGCTTTCGTTTGGCTTTTCTAGTGTAACGAACCGTATCGATCAGTTTTAGAGGTGCTTCTTGTAAAACCTCATACGTAATGGTAGGTACTGGCGCTTGCACTCGTCCACATGGGAAAGGTCGTCGCTGCAATGTGCCATGTCTTCAGTAGCTTCATCTTGCTCCCTCCTACTTAGTTAAAAACGACCGTCTCCGTTACTTGAATTCCTTTGTCCAGTGACTGAATCACGGGGCAATTTTTTGAAACCAATTTGACACAACGCAAGGCTTTTTCTTGGTACTCTTTCTCGATGTGTACAAAAAATGTAATGTCAATCGCTGATAATGGTTCAGCTTGCTTTGATTGGTCTCGATCATAGGATACTTCTATTTTATCAAACGTATAGGGGATGTGTGAATTTTCCAGTACTGAACTATAGACATACCCACCACACGTCGCCGTGGCTGTCACGAGCATTTGGACTGGGGAATAGCCTACCTCTCTAGCCAAGATCCAATTCGTCGGCTCAACGGGTAGCTCAAATTTTTCCTTTCCTTTTTGAATGGTTAATGTTTCAACTGACATGATGGTCACTCCTTACAAAATGATTGGGTCGGACTTCTTGCCACTGAAAGTCCGTCGTTAATTGGATTGGTTCTTGATGAATTGGCTGTTGCAATTGCTGTCTAGCTAACTTTGGATCGGCAATCGGAGCCGCCGCCAATAGTTTTTTCGTATAGGCATGCTGCGGATGTTCGAATAAATCATTCGTTGGGGCTAATTCGACTAATTGCCCTTGATACATCACTGCGATGCGGTCAGAAATATGGCGAATGACCGACAAATCATGTGAAATAAACAAATACGAAAGTGCATATTCCTTTTGCAAGCGTACCAATAACGCCATGATTTGCGCTTGAATCGAGACATCCAAGGCGGAAGTCGGCTCATCGCACAAAATGAATTTAGGTTGGCCGACGACCGCCCGCGCGATACCAATGCGCTGCCGCTGACCACCGCTAAAAGCTTTTGGATATTTGTGAACATCGGCTCCGCTAATTCCCACCGTGGTCAATAGTGCCAAGGCTTTTTCTTTGGCGCTCGCCTTTGATTCACGAAATAGTGGCTCCATGACTAGTTCCAAGGCCGTCATTTGTGGATTCAAAGCAGAATAGGGATCTTGAAAAATAATTTGCATTTCTTGCGAGAGAGTATGCTTTTGGCTAGCTGTCGCATGCTGCAAGTCAATACCATTAAACAACACTTGACCAGATGTGAATGGCTCTAGCTGAAGAATCCCTCTGCCTAGCGTTGTTTTTCCGCTACCAGATTCGCCCACTAGCCCTAGCGTCTCCCCTTTGTAGATGGTTAGACTAATGTCGTTGACCGCATGGACTTGCGTTGTTTGCCCCCGCCAGTTTCTCGACTGAAAGACTTTGTCGGCGTGGGTGACTTGTACGAGTGGTTCTTTATTCATGCGTGCTTCCTCCTAGCCAGACACGATGCGTTGGTGACAATACAGTCCACTCGCCCTCGCTTTGTATTTGGTGTTTTTTGGGCTCTTCAACTAGCTCTTTATCCCCTAAATGAGCCGCTGCTAACAGCTGTTGCGTGTACGGGTGTGCGGCATGATAAAAGATTTCTTCTGTCGTACCTTCTTCAACTAGCTGACCTTGGTACATAACTTTGATTGCATCACACATACCTGCTACGACACCAAAATCATGAGTGACTAACAAGACCGCCAACTGCTCTTCTTTTTGTAGTTGCTGAATGAGTGTCAAAATCTGTGCTTGAATCGTAACATCTAGTGCAGTCGTCGGCTCATCGGCAATCAACAGTTTGGGTTTTGCTAAGAGTGCCATGGCAATCATCACCCGCTGGCGCATGCCGCCAGATAGTTCATGCGGATATTGCTTCATTCTTCGCTCAGGCAGCGGGATGCCGACTTTCGTCAATTCTTGGATTGCTAACTCTTTTGCTTGGCGCTTAGGGATTCGTTGTTGACGGCGAATCACTTCAATCAAATGATACCCAATCGTGCGGACCGGATTGAGCGATGTCATCGGATCTTGAAAAATCATCGAAATCGGCAGCTTATCTTTGGGCGTGACGGATTGTCCTTGAAAAAGAAAGGTATCATAACTCGCTTGGGCGCCATCAGGTAATAGATTTAACAAGCTTTTCATCGTGATGCTCTTGCCACTGCCTGACTCACCCACAATCCCGACCACTTCCCCTTTATTGACAGATAGTGATAGCGGATGGACCAAGACTTTTTCTTCGTTTTTTGCTGTGTTTAATTTTACTGTTAACTCTTCGATCGTAAGTAAACTCACGCTGCTTGGCCTCCTTGTAGACGACTCTTGACAAAGTCGCCCAGATTATTAAATGAATAGACCGTTAATACGACAAATAGCCCCGGTAAGATTGCCATATAAGGCGCGCTTTGTAGCGTTGCCTGCGCATTTTGCAACAAGCTACCCCATGAGGACATCGGTTGCTGGATACCCATACCTAAAAAGCTTAACGCTGATTCCGTCATGATGGCACTGGAAATACTATTGGTCGCTGCGACAATCAATGTTGGCAAGACCGATGGAAAGACGTGCTTGGCAATGATTGTGAGGGACTTTTGTCCGATAAATTGCCCATAGGCTACATAGTCGCGCTCTTTAGCCGCTAAGGTCTCCGCTCGAATCAAGCGAGCAATGCTCATCCATGAAAACCCACCAATCACGATGACGATGGTCGATAAGCCTGGTTTTAAGAAGACACTTAAGACAATCACTAAGACTAACCATGGAATTGCAGAGAGCACATCGACCGCTCGCATCAACACATTGTCCAACCAGCCACCGAAATAACCTGCAACTAAGCCAATCACCGTACCGATAAAGGTCGCTGTTAACATCGCCAATATTCCGACTAATAGCGACACGCGCCCACCGTATACCACCCGGATAAAGTAATCTCGACCGACTTCATCGGTCCCAAATAAATGCTGCCAGCTCGGTGGCTGCGACATTTGACTGACGTTTGTTGCAGTCGGATCTAGTGGCAACAGTGGCGCCCCTAGCGAGAGACAAATAAGGACAAGTAAAAAGAGGGCGGACAGCAAATAGATTGGATGGCGCAAAATGCTTTTGAATCTAGAGTGACTGGTATTCATTTCGCGCTCCCTCCTTTACGGATACGAGGATCTACTATCGAGTACAAGACATCGGCAAGCAAGTTCCCTAAAATAACCAACGATGCTGAAAACAACATAACTGCCATAATCACAGGATAATCCAAGCTTTTCGTCGCGCTCATCAAGTAAGGACCGACCCCTGGCCAGCCAAAGATGGTTTCCGTGATAATTGCCCCTGTCACTAACATCGGTAAAGCCATCCCAATTTGCGTCACAATCGGAATCAAGACATTGCGACTAATGTGCCGGCTAAATATTTCCCACTTGGTCGCGTGAAACGCCTTTTGCACCATAACGTAATCTTCTGAGACTTCCTTCATCGCTGATGCTCGAATATAACGCAACAGCTCTGGGAAGAAGACAATCGTTAAGGTTGTATATGGTAAGATGAAATGTGCCAAGTAGTCTGATAAACTCCAAGCTTGTCCGACCGTTTGCATTCCGATAATTGGGAATAAATTCAATTTGTAGCCAAAATAATAAATGAGCAACATCGCCAACCAAAAAGAAGGGACTGCAATACCAATTGAGGCAATCCCATCAATCACGTGGTCTAGCCATTTGCCTTTATTGGCCGCAGCTACTAATCCTAAAGAGACCGCTAAAACCAACGACGTCACATATGCCGGCAACACTAGTCGAATGGTATTTGGTATTTTGGTAGCTAAATCATTGGCAATACTGTGTTGCGATGCCAATGAGTAGCCAAAGTCCCCGTGGAAAATTTGCTTAATCCATAAATAATATTGCACGAGAAACGGTTTATCCAGACCATAACGTTGACGTAACACTTCCACTTGACCTGGTGACATATTGGGTGTCGTCAATGAGTCAATCACATCATAAGGTGCAAGTTGAATCAAAGAAAAAACAATAAACGAAATCACTAGCAACAAAGGGATTGCTTGTAGTATTCGTTTGAGAATATAACGTAACATGCTTTCACATCGCTTTCTATCAAAGTCAATCAGACAAAACAGGCTGTGCGAGAAATCGCTCTTCTCCGCACAGCCTGGCATTTACTTAATGGTTAATTTCGCCATATCTTCAAACGTATAAATTGGGACAAGTTTGGCATCATCAATGCCTTGAATACGTTTGTTTGCCGCTAAAATCTTTTTGTTATCTACAATTGGGTAGATCACAGCTTGGTCGGCAATTTCTTTTTGTAGATCATCATAAATAGCTTCGCGCTTAGTGGTATCTAATTCAACCGCGCCATCATTGAAGAGTTGATCGACGGTATCATTGGCTAGCTTAAAGTAGTTTGAGCCACCACCCGTTTTAAATAAACGTGCGTATTGATCAGGATCATTTCCCATGATGTAGCCACCTAAGAACATATTGTATTTAGTCGAATCCGCTTTGCGCAATTCTGTGTAAATGGCTGTGCCATCGCCACCTTGCAACTCGACGGTAATACCCACTTTCGCTAATTGTTGTTGAATCAATGTCGCTTGTAGACTTTGCGCTGGATCTGATGCCGTAAAGGCTAGATTAATTTTTAGATCAGACACGCCGGCTTCAGCCAATAATTTTTTCGCTTTGGCATCATCTGTACTGTATTTTTCTACATCATCACTAACAAATTTATTCGCCGGTGGCAAGAATGAATACGGTGTCGCATAATATTTTTCATCTAAGTACGCCGCTTTGTTCATTTCATCTTTGTTTAGTGCATAGAAGATTGCTTGACGAACTTTCACATCTTTTAATTGCTCTGTCTGACTGTTTAATCCTAAATAGCCAATCCGGTTTTCGCTGTATGCATATGTGCTAATCGAATCTGTGTCTAGGTCTTTAATATCTGATGGTAAGACCACTGTCGCATCGACCTCACCCTTTTGTAAAGCAACTTTAGCAGTATTGGTACTTTCAATAATTTGTAACGTCACGTTTTTAATACTTGGCTTGGTGCCAAAATAGTTTTCGTTGGCTTCAAATTGTAAGTATTGTCCACGTTTGTATTCTTTTAATTTGTATGGGCCAGTTCCGACTGGTGTTTCAGGCAATTCACTCACTGAAAAATCAGTAACATCTTTGTAGATATGTTCTGGAATGATAAAGGTTTCAGTCACAATATTATTCACAGCTGCTGCACTAACGGTAGGAAAATCAAAACGCACCGTATAGTCATCAACTTTTACTGCTTTGATTGCTTGATCACCAATCCATAAACTGTCGGCATTGCCATTAGCTTTGTCAGCTTTTTTTGTATACGTAAACACGACATCATCAGCCGTGAATGCTTCCCCATCAGACCATTTGATCCCTTGTTTTAGTTTCACGGTCACTGATTTCCCATCCGCTGCTGGTTCAACTGATTCTGCTAAGACATTTTCTGAGTTGCCGTCGCCATCAATCGCTACTAATGGTGAGAAAATCATATTCGCTACAGTGAGCCCCCATCGATCACTAGTATTGATAGGATTCATAGAACTAGGATCACCACTAATCGCATACGTGAACGTCGATGAATCTGCCGTTGTTGTAGAAGACGTTGTCGTTGATGACCCTGAGCCACAAGCAGCTAAAAAAAGTCCCAAAGCTACGAGCCCCACGCTCAACCATTTCTTTTTCCCCATATATACATTCTCCTCTTCACAACAAAATTTTCTTTCATTTGTACAATATATGTACTGTATATGTACTGTAATCAACCTAACGTCACTTTGTCAAATAACAGAACTTTTTAAAAGAGACTCATTTTTCTGAGATAGTATATATCTATCGCTACTTCTTGTCATAGGCCGCTATTACAATAGCTATCTAGACATGTCCGAGCTCGCCTGATTCTTTTTTTCTATCGCGGAACAGGACTTAGCTCGCTTTGTGCTGCTAAATCAGAGTCAAACAGTACGACAGAATCTCCCATAAAAAAAAAGCAGTAAATCCAAAAGTTTGAGCACTAACTTTCAGATTTACTGGTCTTTTATTTGCTGCTGTTGTCTCGCATTTTTAAAATACACTTAGTTGTTTCAATGGCCAATAGCGTAACAGTACTTCACCTTGAATATCGTCTTTGGTCACAAAGCCAAAGATACGACTATCTTTAGACACCAAGCGATTGTCCCCTAAGACAAAATAACTTCCCGCTGGCACCGTCACTTCAAAGTCGGAGGTAAAGCTCGTCGCGGCTTCTGCACGTTCTTGGAATAATGTGCTATAGCTATACTCTGATTGTAATTTATCATCCGCAAAGGCTTTTTTAAATTCGTTTAGATAGGCTTCTTTATAGGTCTTCCCGTTGATTGTTAAGACATCTCCACTCATCTTTACCGTATCGCCTGGCAAACCAATCACACGCTTGACCGCCGTCGTCGATTCATCGTCCGGCTCTTTTGTGGTAATAATATCAAAACGCTCGATTTTTGCTAGTTTATTGACAATCAGGCGTTGACCATCTGCCAAAGTCGGATCCATTGAATGCCCACTCACTTGTACTGGAGTGAATACAAAGATACGAACCACTAAAAATGCAAGGATGATAACGATAAAAAGACCCCAATCACTCAAAAATTTTTTCACTGGACTGACTCCTATTCTTTTTTATGCTTCAGTATAGCATATCCTAAACCGGAAGAATCACCAACCATTTGTAATTAAGAATTTCGCAATCTTTGGATAGAAATCTTATCATTGGCTACTGAAAGTTTGCTATACTAGCTATACTGAACGATAAAGGAGCTTACCTGATGAACTTTAAACGGTTTTCTCAGTTGACACACCGTAAAGGACAGCATTTTTTGACAAAAAATGTGTCTTCTATTCAAATTATTGTCTTTTATTACCTTGCCATGGCAGCAATCGCTTTACTGCTATTTTATTTGCCATTCTTTCGCGTCCCAAATCAAGACGTTTCATTTATTGACCTATTCTTTTTAGCAATTAGCACAGTGAGTGTGACCGGCTTGACAACTATCTCATTGACGGATGTCTTTAATCACAATGGCATTATCTTACTGGAAATACTTTTTCAAATAGGTGGCTTAGGTATTATGATGTTTTCGACATTTTTTGCCATTGTCTCTCGTCGCAAAATTTCCTTAAAGCAACGCCAATTAATTATGACTGATATGAACCAGCCTAGACTAAGCGGGATTGTCAAAATGATTCGAACGACATTTACCATTCTTTTAATTGTCCAAGCAATCGCCGGTAGTCTATTTGCGATTTATTTTAAACTCGGTGGGTATTACGAGCATTGGTCCTCTGCCTTTTTTTATGGCTTCTATCAAGCCATATCGTCGGTAACCAATTCAGGCTTTGATGTCACAGGAGACTCCATCTTACCCTTTGCCAAAGATGGCTTCTTTTTGATTGGAATTATGTTTTTAATCGTGATTGGTGGGATTGGCTTTCCAGTCTTGATGGACCTTCATGAATATAGCTTGCATGTCTTACATAAAAAGCGCAAGCGACTACCGTTTCGTTTCTCGCTTTTCACTAAGATTGCTTCATTGGCCTTTGTCGTGCTTTTTGTGGTCGGTTCGGCTGCAATTTATTTTTTAGAAAAGGACCACTTATTTGTCAGTATGTCCTTTGGTGAGCAACTCTTGAATAGTTCCTTTTATTCAATCACGACTCGGAATGCCGGTCTGCAAATTCACGACCTTAATCAATTTCAAATCACGACGTTGATGTTATTTTCGCTGTTGATGTTTATTGGCTGTAGTCCAAGCTCAGTCGGTGGTGGTGTACGGACGACTACTATGGCGATTATCGGCTTGTATTTGTTTTCTTTTTTAAAAGGCGAAAAACACGTCAACGTCTTCGGACGGAAAATAGCCGATGATGATGTCCAAAAATCCATCACGGTCTTTATGTTGTCCCTAATGATGTGCTTTTTCTGTGTCTTATTTCTGAGTTCAACAGAAGATTTGCCACTGATTTCGATTATCGTTGAAGTCACCTCTGCCTTTGGAACAACCGGCCTCTCTCTTGGCATCACACCAGAGCTGTCGACAGTCGGTAAGATCGTGATTGCACTCTTGATGTTTATCGGCCGGATTGGCATGTTGTATACTTTGCTTTTATTCGTCCCTAAAGAAACACGCGATTTAGGCTATGCCTACCCAACAGAAAAGATTATTATCGGTTAAGTTTCTTAGGATTCATTTGATTTTCACCTGTTACCAGCGCACTGTCTCAAAATTTATGATAAGATATAACACGTTAAAAAGGAAATCGGTCTTGATGGAGGATATTATGGGAATAAGAAGTACGGCCGCTATTCTAGTAGGCAAAAGCTCACAGTGGCTTTTAAAAACATTTTTCAAAGGAGGATCGAGCTTACCTGGTAAGCTAGCTTTACGAATCGATCCCAAAGTATTAGATCAACTAGCAAAAGATTACCAAGTGGTCGTCATTACCGGTACGAACGGCAAAACATTAACGACTGCGCTGACTGTAAATATCTTGCGTCAAGAATTTGATAGCGTCTTAACCAATCCCACAGGTGCCAACATGGTCCAAGGAATTGTCTCGACCTTCTTGTCTGCTAAAGCCAAAAAAGGCGACACAAAATTTGCCGTCTTAGAAATAGATGAAGCAAGCTTACGTGAAGTAACTAAGTACATTAAGCCAGAACTTTTCGTTTTTACCAATATCTTCCGTGATCAAATGGACCGATATGGTGAAATCTACACGACGTATAAACTAATTGTTGAAGGTGCCTCGCAATCACCTGACGCTTTGATTTTAGCCAATGGTGATGCGCCTATCTTCCATTCTGTTAAAACGATCAACCCACAAAAATTTTATGGTTTTGACCACTTGCCTGATAAGGAGCAGCTGGCTCATTACAATACAGATAATGTACTTTGCCCAAATTGCCAGCATATCCTTCATTACAAAATGCTTACATATGCCAATCTTGGCAAGTATTATTGTCCCAACTGTTCCTTCAAACGGCCAGCCTTAGACTATCGCTTGACGGAATTAACAGCCATGACGAATAAACAAGCTTCTTTTGTCATTGATGGAGAACCGTATCAGATTGAAGTCGGTGGACTATACAATATTTACAATGCTCTAGCTGCCACCGCTGTAGCCGAGCACTATCACGTCGCTCCTGAAAAAATTCGTGCAGGCTTAGCGTATGATGAAAAAGTATTTGGCCGCCAAGAAGTCATTCACATAGGCGAAAAAGAATGCACCTTGGTTCTCGTAAAAAATCCAGTAGGCTTAAACCAAGTAATCGACATGATTGGCCTTACACCTGACTCATTCTCACTAGTCTGCTTACTAAACGCCAACTATGCAGATGGTATCGATGTAAGCTGGATTTGGGATGGCAATCATGAAGCCTTTGCCGATATGGAGATTCCCGCAGTCATAGCTGGTGGTGATCGCCACAAAGATATGGCCCTACGCCTGACAGTCGCCGGGATTCCAGCAGAAAAAATTACGGAAGTCGCAAGTATCGACGACACGATTCAAAAAATCCAGCAACTACCAACCAAACACGTCTATATTCTTGCGACCTACACTGCCGTCTTGCAATTACGCAAACGCTTGGCTGAAAAAGGCTTCATCAAAGGAGGCATGAGCAATGACTAAGTACACTTTACGACTCGCACATTTATACGGGAATTTACTAAATACGTATGGCGATAACGGCAACATCTTAATGCTAAACTATGTCGCAAAACAACTCGGCATTACATTAGAGATGGAAGTCGTCAGCATTCATGAATCCTTTGACCCTGAGCGCTATCAGCTTGTCTTTTTCGGCGGTGGCCAAGATTACGAGCAAATGATTGTCTCAAAAGATATTCAAGACAAAAAAGAACCTTTGACAGACTATATCGAAAACGATGGTGTCCTCTTAGCGATTTGTGGGGGGTATCAATTACTTGGTCATTACTATATTGGCGCTGACGGTGAAAAGATTGCCGGTATCGGTGCGCTAGACCACTATACGCTTAGCCAAGACAACCATCGCTTTATCGGCGATATTGTCATCCATAATGACGCATTTAATGAAACATATTATGGCTTTGAAAATCACAATGGCCGCACTTTTCTTGGTGAAGGTGAACGACCTCTGGGGACAGTCGTTCAAGGTAACGGCAACAATGGCGAAGACCAATCCGAAGGCGTCATCTATCGTAATGTCTTTGGCTCATACTTCCACGGACCGTTATTAGCCAGAAATCCAATTTTAGCACAACGGCTACTGAAGACTGCGCTTGTGCAAAAATACGGCGAGGCAGCCTTAGCAGATTTACCCGAGCTACCACTTGCTCAAATTTAAAAAGATAAAGAGACCATAAAAACCAGAAGTTATTTCTCAAACTTCTGGTTTTTTTTCGTAGCTAATTCTGTCACAATCTATTTTTTACATAAAAAAACTCACTAGCTGGGGGCTAGTGAGTCAGGGAGAAAGAAATGAAAAAAAGTTTGGTTTGTTTGGTATGAATGAAGTATAAGACGTCCTCCTTAAACCAACCATAAATGTATTTTTTCTTTCAAAAATTATTCCTTATTCTTTTCGACCAGGCTCTGATGCAATCAACTGCACGTCGCCTTCAATCAGCCAGTCATTGATTTGATTCGGTAAAATAAAACTTGTTCCAGGCGTTAACTCGTAGCTAGTATCACCAACTAAAAGCTTGCCATAGCCTGAAATAGCTGTCACTAAGGTGTAGGGTGCCTGTTTTTTAAACGCGAGTGATCCTTTAACAGACCACTCATAGACGTTGAAAAAGTCTGTTTTTACATACGTGGTGATTGTTGAGTTATCTTTTCTTGCTTCTTGAATAGACGGTGTCGGATAGACAGCAGGAATAGTCGATACATCAATCGATTGTTGAATGTGGAGTTCTCGCTTATTCCCCGCTTGGTCCACACGATCATAATCATAGACCCGATAAGTCGTATCCGAACTTTGCTGTGTTTCTAAAATTAAAATGCCTTTCCCAATGGCATGAATCGTGCCACTAGGAACGTAAAAGAAATCACCCTTACGCACGGGGACTCTACGAAATAGCTCATCCCACGCTGTTTTTTCCACCATTTCCGCAAATTCAGCCTTGCTTTTGGCATGATGGCCATAGATGATTTCTGCACCTGGCTGGGCATCAATCACATACCAGCATTCTGTCTTTCCTAATTCACCCTCATGTTCTTTGGCATACGCATCATCTGGATGGACCTGCACAGACAATTCCTCTTCTGCATCCAATATTTTAACCAATAAAGGAAAGACTGGTTCTGTAGGATTGCCAAATAATTCTTTTTTATTTTGCCAAAGGTCGGCCAAATTTTCACCTTTGAATGGGCCATTTATGACCGTACTAACACCATGCGGATGTGCACTAATCGCCCAGTCTTCCCCTATTTTATCGTTAGGTAATTCAAAGCCAAACACATCATGCAAACGGGTGCCACCCCATATTTTTTCTTGAAATACTGGTTGTAAAAACAATGGTTCCATCGTTACTCCTCGCTTTTCTCTTTTTCACTTAAGTAGCAAGCGACCAACTGATCACGGTGGGTGATGTATGCTTGCCGTTCATCTATTGGGTGCACCCGATTAGACAAAAAAATCAGCCCTGACTGCTGGTCGCAATCAATCAATAAAAATGTCCCTGTATAGCCGGTATGAAACAACATTGTATGTGTTGGACCCACTAATTGCCACCCAATCCCGCGCTTTCCTTTACGATTTGGTGTTTGATCTTGCTGCGTTGCTTGTAGCACTTCTCTTGAGATATAGCCCTCTCCCCCATGCGCATACATCCAAACAAACGCTTCTAAGTCAGCTACATTCGAAAAAAGACCCGCATTGCCTGCGTGCTCACCAAGAATCCGTGCTTTGGGATCATGAACCGTTCCCCTTAGCACCTGACCATTTATTTGCTCGGTTGGCACGACTAACGAACCCTTGGGTGATCCTAGCGAAGTATGAATCATCCCTAGTGGTTCAAATACTTCTTTTTGAAATATGTCTGCTAGCGGTGCCTGATAGATTGCCTCCAATAACAAGCCCAATAAAATAAAACCCGTATCCGTGTAGCTCACTCGCTGGCCTATTTTTGAAGATGCTTGTTGCTGAAGATAGGCTTTTTTTAGCTCATCTGCGGCTAGTTGATCACGGTGTTCAATCCATGTCTGAATGTCTGATGTGTGTGTCAATAAGTGTCTGATGGTCACACGTTTGTCTGCATACTGCGGCAAAAAACGAATGACTGGATCATCTAGCTGCAACTCATGACGATCAAGTAATCGCAAAATGACCGAGGTCGTGCCGATTACTTTGGTTAATGAAGCCACATCAAATAAATAGTCTGCCGTCAGCTTTTCCTTATTCGGGACTGTCGCCGCCCAGCCACTCACCTTGCGCTGAAAGTGACCGTGCTCTAAAAAACTGCCGATATATCCACTATAGACACCCGCAAGCCGTTGTTGCTCCATGAGTGCCAGTGTTTTTTCAAACAAGTCGTTCACCTCTTCTATCTATGGTTAGTTGGTACGCTCAAACCACCATTCCACGCCAACTGAATCGTAGACAGTCAATACTGATTTTTTCTTATCGATGAAAAAGTCGTAATCAGAGTCTAGTAGATTTTTCTCCAGTGCCAATAAATCATTTTGATCTAAGACAAACTTGATAAACTCCAAACCAATCACTTCATCGCTAGTTAATGCCACAGTTGGATCGGATACTTGATTAGCTGTGACTACAAATGACAGTGTTGGACTATGTAATTCTGCTTGCTGATTCAACTCAAAGCCTAATTGGTCAGCTAAAAAGGTTTGCTGTACGTTTTGATCAAGGACGTTTAACGCCACACCGACAAATTGAATCGCTTCGGTTAGACGGATAGAGGTATCTGTTTGATCGCAAACCAAATCAGCGGCATCGACAAGCTGATCCGCTGCCTCTTTTTGATAAGAAATTACCCATTGATTTTCCTCTGGGTCTTTTAGATTCACAGTAACTGTCGCTTCAGTCACGTGGACTTGGTATTCGCTCTCTTGGGTAGCTAATCGTGCAGCAATCGCTGCAAGTTCGGGTAGTGATGGGACTTGCAAGATAATGTGCTGCAATTTTTTGGTTTTCCTAAAATGATCATCGGCACGTGGACTTTCCTCTAATAACAACCGTTCTTCTGGGTGATTGTCCGTCCCCATAATTGCCAATGCATTCTCTTCACTCTTCAATGAAAAACCGATAATATCCCGATAAAACGCAATCATTTTATCGCGGTCTTTTACTCGTATCGCCAATGAAACGAGTTTTGTACTTGGTCCAAGCTGAAATTGCCCCATTCCTTTGTATCTCCTCTCAAGGTTTCTCGCTTCATTTTACTGATAATCTGTCATTCAAGCAAGCAATACCCGAAAAAAGCTAAGAAATGAAGCACTTTTCATTATCTGCACGTTTTTTGAGAATATGGTACACTACTCATAAATAAACAACGGCTTTTAAGGAGGCTTTTTTTGATGGAAAATTGTATTTTTTGTAGTATTTTAGCCCATGACATCCCTAGTCACAAAGTATATGAGGACGACAAAGTGTACGCCTTTTTAGATATCACTCAAGTTACCCCAGGCCATACGCTAGTGATTCCGAAAGTTCATGTATCTGATATCTTTGAATACGACGAAGCACTTGCCGCTGATGTCTTTTCGCGAATTCCAAAAATTGCACGCGCACTTGAGGCAAGCTTCCCTGATATGGAAGGCTTAAATATCATTAACAACAACAAAGAGATTGCCTATCAATCCGTCTTCCATTCTCATATCCACTTGATTCCTCGCTATGGAAAAGAAGATGACTTTGCGTTACATTTTGGCAACCATATGGAAAATTACACAGCAGATGACCTAGCAGCCTTGGCCGAAAAAATCAAAGCGCAGGTGAAAAGCGAATGACATCATTTCTAAAAGGTCTCGTGTTTGGCGCTGGTGTTGGGGGCAGTTTAGGTCTTCTTTTTGCGCCTAAAAAAGGCAAAGACTTCCAACAACAAATTGATACCTATGTCGTTGATGTCACTGACTCTACCAAAGAATTTAAAGAGCACGTCGCACATCTTCAAAGCACGGTCAAAGAAACATCTGACCTTGTCGCTCAGACGGTCCCCGTAGTTTCACGAGCAATCAAAAAAGATATCGATGCTTTTCAATTTCAAGCACAACCACGTATCAAACGAATCAATGACCAAAAGGCACTCTTATCGCAACACCTAAAAGAAGCCAAACAAAAATTAGCTAATACGAAATAGCTTGCTAAAGAAAACATGACAATTCTATGAATTTTATTCGAAAGATTTACCGATTTCTTTTATTCTAATAAAAATATGTTATAGTAGTTGTTGTGATATTTTTACTTTAGAAAATGGGAGTGCTTAAGAATATGAAGAAAAAACTAATTTTGGCAACTTTGGGGCTTTTCAGTGTCATGACCTTAGCTGCTTGCTCTAGCTCAAGCGATGAAACGATTGCTACAATGAAAGGCA
Source organism: Enterococcus italicus (assembly GCF_023743875.1). Classification (NCBI taxonomy): domain Bacteria; kingdom Bacillati; phylum Bacillota; class Bacilli; order Lactobacillales; family Enterococcaceae; genus Enterococcus; species Enterococcus italicus. The sequence goes on along the minus strand of NZ_JAMRVB010000001.1, from coordinate 26,652 downwards.
ATAAAATTACCGTCTCTGATTTTTATGCAGAAGCAAAATTAACCTCTGCCAATCAACAACTGGCTCGTAACATGATTATCTATCAAGCATTTGAAGATAAATATGGTGACAAAGTATCACAAAAACAAGTTGATAAACAATACAACCAAACCGCCAAACAATACGGCGATTCATTTGAATCACAATTGGAATCAGCTGGCTACACAAAAGATTCTTATAAAAAGGCAATCAAACAACAACTTGCAATGGAAGCAGGCTTAAAAGCACACGTGAAATTGACAGATGCTGATTACAAAGCTGCTTGGGAATCTTTCCATCCAGAAGTTGAAGCTCAAATCATCCAAGTTGCCTCTGAAGATGAAGCAAAAGAGGTAAAAACAGAAGCTAGCAAAGATGGAGCAGATTTTGCTAAGATTGCTAAAGAAAAGTCTACAGATAGCACAACAAAAGAAGATGGAGGAAAAGTAACCTTCGATTCTACCTCTACGACCATCCCTGCTGAAGTTCAAGCAGCAGCATGGAAATTAAAAGATGGTGAAATTTCTGATCCAATCGCAGTCACTAACTCATCTACTTACACACAAAGTTACTATATCATTAAAATGGTGAAGACTTCTTCTAAAGGCAATGATATGAATAAATACAAAAAAACTTTGAAAACAATTGCGACAAACACAAAAATCAATGATTCAACGTTCTCAACAAAAGTCATTGGTGAAGTATTGAAAGATCAAAATGTAAAAATTGTTGATAAATCTTTCAGTAATATCTTATCAACCTTTATTGATGCCGCTGAAACGAAAACATCATCTAGCTCAACTTCATCTACTTCAAGTTCAGCAACAACGTCTTCTACTAGCGAAACATCTGAATCTTCTTCAGATACAACTTCTTCATCCAAATAATTAAAAAAAGTAGTTGAAATGACTGTGGTCATTTCAACTACTTTTTTTTGCTATTTACTCATTTATTTTCGGTACATAAAAACTACGGCCATCTAAACCAAAAATTCGTTCAGTGTAGCTTCCTGGTTCTGTTTGACTAATGGCTGTACTCATCATCTGCATTGAAGCATCGAGGTTGTCAATTTGATGTAAAATTTCAGCTTCCATGATGCGTGGGCGTACTGGCGAGCCATATTCTAGTAATCCATGATGGGTCAACACCATGTGCCGGAGCAACACAACATCCTCACTAGCCGGATCAATCGATAAGGCCACACAAGCTTTTGTAATCTCCTCATCCACAATAACAAGATGCCCCACTAGATTTCCTACTAACGTATATTCCGTTCCCACTGGACCAGATAGCTCAATCACTTTGCCTAAATCATGAAGCAAAACACCAGCATAAAGCAAAGCAGAATCTAGTTGGGAATATTGACTTACCATTGCTTTTGCCAAGTGCAACATTGTCGTTGTATGATAAGCCAAGCCCCCAGCAAACGCATGATGGTTACGTTTTGCTGCTGGGTACTCAAAAAATTCCCGATTGTATTGGTTGAACAAATACCGAACAATGCGATTCCAATGAGGATTAGTAATTTCAAATAACGTTTGGCTGATGAATGCCTCCATCTCCTCCCGTTTCACAGGGGCGCGTTCCATAAATAAACTAGCATCGGATGGTTCTTCGTCTTTTGGTAACCGCAAATGAATGATCTTCACCTGTGGATTTCCTTGGTAGACTTCTCGTTTTCCATCAAGACAAACCACTTTTCCCGCTGAAAATTTTTGAATTTCCTCTTCGGATGCATCCCAAAATTTTCCATCAATTGTGCCACTCGTATCTTGAAATGTGAAGGCAATAAATTTTTTGCCATTTTTGGCAATTCGAACATCTGCTTGCTTGATTAAAACAAATAATTGAAAGGTTTCATCAAGGGTTAATTCTCTAATTTTTTTCATTACGTGGCTAGCTTTGTGGATGCACAGCATTCAACAAAGCTAGAATTCACATCCTTTCATTCGATGGACATTCGCATTTGGTCCAATTCCTGATAATAGCTTACCATTTCTCGGTCTGAGGATAAACAGATGACCTGCATCGTTTTTCCAAATTCTTTAAAAAGTTGTGCTAAATCATATTTTCGTTGGTAATCATAATGCAACCATCCGTCGTCAATCATTATTGGACATAACGTTTCATTGCCCTGTAAAGAAAGATACGCAAAGCGAATGGCCATAATCAACTGATCTTTCGTTCCTGTGGACAATTGATAAATATCAAACGTCTGTTTCTCATTTGCTACAAACAATAGTCCTTCATCAAACCAAATTTTTTGATAATGATTTCTCGTCAAAATTTGAAAGAAGTGCACTGCTTTTTGCACTAATTGTGGTAATTGTTGTTCGGACCGATTTGTGGCTAGGTCCCCAAGCATCGCTGCATGAAGTTGATTGCTTGCCCATTGTGTAGTACTTTCTTGCAAGTCGTCTTCAAGCAACACACGCTGTTGGTAAAGTTCATCAAGGGTCCCATCTTCTTGCAATTGAGCCAGTTCCAGTCGCAATTTTTGTTGTTCAGCTACCAACAACTCTTTTTGGTGTTTGAGGTCCATTTGTTGTTGGTGATTTTTTTGCACAAGCGTTGCTAGCTCATCTTTTTTTATTTGCTGAGGATAGATACCAGCTAACATCTGGGCTAGTTCTCGCTCACGCTTCCGCCGTTGCCAATGTTCTTCCCACTGTCTCATCCACATTGGGATATCCGTTGGTTGCTCAATTCCTAATTGATGCAACAACGCATCGTGTGTTTTGATTAACTGCTCCCGTTCGAGTTGCAATTGTTGAACTTGTTTGGCTAATAGAGTACTGGGTTGTTGCAAACGTTCCATTTTAATCGCCTGCATTTCTTCGCCAAAAGCCAAAATCTTCGTCACTTGCTCCATTAAAGGTAACTTGGCCAACGGTAGCCATTCCCCAAAATCAGCCCAAATTTGTTCCTTTTCCGCTAATTTGGTCTGTATAGTGTTGATGCTTTGGCGCAATGGTGGCAAACTTTGTAACAAATCCAAATATATTTGCACTTCTTCATCGTAATGTTGCACGATGAATGGCCACTCATCAACTGGAACTTGCTCTCCAAAGAAAGGATATAATTGGTGCACCAATTTTTCGTATGCTTCTTGTTTTCCCAGCAGTTGATCACTCAGATCTTGCAATTCCAGCTCATAGTTTGTTTGCCTTTTGGGTGCCTCTGAAGAAGACTCATGCACTGACTGGGTATTTTTTGATGATGATAGACGATAGGACATGATGCCACTACTTATTCCTAAAAGCATGAAGAAAATACTTGGTCCCAGTTCCCTTATTAAAACGGTTATCCCACCCAAAACAAGCGCTACAATTGCCACGATACGTAAGGGTTTTGCATAATCCTTTTTCACCTGATAGTGATCAATTTCGCTCATTTGCTTTTCTTCAGTTGCTACTTGTTGTTCAGCTACCCAGCGCTTTCGTTCATGAAGCAGTTGACGTTCTTGTTGTAATTTTTTTATCATTGCTAATTGATCATAAATGGCTTGTTGGGCAAGGGCAGGTGGCTGGTCGGCTTGCCACCCCCATTTTGCTTCCAATTTTTGTTGTTGCTGCAGCTTTACTTGTAACGTACTCGTTTGTTGCGCTACTTGATCAACCATTCGCGCCAATTCGACTTGTGCTTTGCTCACTTGTTGAATTGTTGCTTCATGTTCTAAGTAAAAAAAATACCGTTCAGAAGTGTTGCCTTGCTCCAATCGGGCTATTTCAGCTTGATGTTTTTGAATCGTTGCTGTCACATCTTGATAACGCTGGTAAAAGTGTTGTACTCGTCGTGTCAGCTCCGGTGTTGCTAGGTTTTCTTCTTTAGGCAATGTTTGTCTGAGCATTTGCCATTCTTCATAGAGACTCCAATGAAGTGTCTGCTGCTCATATTGCTGAGCATGCTCATGTAGCGCTGTTGACGTTTGATTCATTTGTTCCATTTCGTGTTGAATTTGCCCAACTCGTTGCACTTTTGCTTGGACTTGAGCCTCTTGTTGTTCTTTAACTTGAATGCGCGCTTGCAACTGTTTGTATTGTTGAATCAGTTGATTTAATGGCAACCGTTGCCCTCTTGGACGGAAGAGTGCCTGATTATTTTTTTTGTCGGCTTGTATACTGGACATGATGGACTGATTTCCACTAATTCCTATTGATAACAGTGCTTGATGCAATTCGTCTTCTTGTAAGTGATCAAGTTTGGACAGTTGCTCTTGTTGGAAGGTGTAGATTTCTTGGAACATTGCTAATGTCAGGCCACCTAATACCGTTTGCAAGTGTTCTTCCGTTGTCTCTAATTCACCAAGCCATACGCGAGCTTTTCCACGATTTGCTTGACGGAACCGCTCGATTTTAATCGATTTATATTGGGGAGTCGCTATCCATAAACGTCCCCCATAGGCAGCTCCATCTGTCGGCGTATAGTCTCGTTTTTTATTGGATTTCTTAGGAAACCCAAAGAGCATCGCTTGGATAAACTGATAAAGAGTGGATTTTCCCGCTTCATTTTCCCCATAAATCAATTGATTGCCTGCTGAAAAGGTAAACTCTCGCTGACGATAGGCGCCGAAACCAACAATTTCGGCTTTCATAATATGCATTATTCCCCCTCCTCTTTCACATCAAATTCTTCGTAGATGCGCCGCTGAACATTGACTAATACCTTTTTTTGGAAAGAGGTAGTCTGAAACAGCTGACTCAAAACCGGTTGTGTCCACAATTCCTCAACAGTTTGATGAAAAACAGCGGGTTCTTGATAGGTCTGATACAAAAGTTGCCATTCAGCAAAATCAAGTAATAGCGGACTGCCTTGGTCCTGCTGTGCTTCTTTAACCACTGTGACATCGTATAACCACTGGGTTGTCTGCTCACCTTGCCTTTGATTCACATAAGCCAACAGCTCTTGCTTTTCTACGGGTGATAACCAATCACTTGGTAAATCGTCCGTATCAAAAAGCTCTAACTGTAAAAAGCATGGGCGAGAATGGATTGGTTCACTCAGCAAGCGATCCAAGACGTTTTTTTTCGATGAACAGCCAGCTAAAGATAGTTGTCCGGTAAGCCAATGAATCCCAGCAACAGAAATTTGTTCGATGATAGGTGCCTGTTGTGGATGGATGGTAACAAGTTGAATTCCTGCAATTTTGTCTTCTTTTTTATTTCGACCGAGCGGGGTCCCCGGATAACAGATCGGAGGCTGACTGGCTAACTTAGTGGGAACATGAATATGCCCTAACGCCCAATAGTCATAGCCTTTGGTTTGCAAATCTGCTACTTGGAATGGTGCGTATTGCCCAGATACCCCCACTTCCCCATGGTACATGCCAATGTGCACATCGACAGCCATACGCGGCGGAAATTCACTGGCTTTTGTCGTGCGAATCCATGGATGACAGTAACTGAACGCACTAATAGCATAACGTTCATGTTCTGCTGTCTCCCCCATCATGGTTGCGACCTCCTCTGATGTAAATAAATGAACATTTTTAGGGAAATCAAACCAATAGCGAGTTGGATCATAATAATCATGATTGCCAAAACAAAGATAGACTGGAATATTTCGCTGCGCTAAACGATCCATTTGTTCAAAAAATAAGCGTTGCATTTTTAATGTTGGACGGTTTTGGTGAAACGTATCCCCCGCCAATACTAAAAAATCAACCGCTTCTTCTAGTGCAACATCGACAAGCGTTTGCACCATCTGTTGATTGTACTCTAAAAAAAAGGCTTGATACTCTTTAAGAGCAGACAGGCCTTCAAATGGCCGATCGAAATGCAAATCGGCAGCATGAATAAACCGTACCATTCTGTATGACTCCTTTGCGTTTATTCCTTTATTTTATCATGTTCTCTGTCAAAAGTCAGAAAAAATGCGAAAACTTGTTCGTATTTTTTCTGATTTAGACGGCAACCACTTCCAATTTAATTCGATCTGGATCTTCAAAATAGACCGCATACTGATTCTGTCCACCTGCAAATGGATACAATTGATCATAAAGTAACGTTGTGGGATTCATGATAGTCAATTGATCATGTATTTGATCAACCTTCAGCCGAGATGTTGCCCAGAAAGCCAAATGATTCAGTCCTATGTGCGTACGATTATAACCCATTGATTGTTTTTCTTTGGCTACTTCAACAAAAACTAAGTAACAATCACCTTGACGGAACGTTACGCCATTCACCCAATGAGTATCCAGTTCGAATTCCAAATTACAAACCAACAACCAATGATAAAATTGGACCGTGTTAGCAAGATTGGCTACATAAATTTCAATATGGTTCATGCTCTCCCACTCTTTCTACAAAACAACAGTCGTTTCACATTTAGTTCGTGCTAAATGTGAAACGACTGTCTTTATTTTAGTATGAACGTTTTTTATTCGCCTTCGTACAATTCATGAACTGGTGCCATAACAATCTTGTTCATATCATTCACCAATAAGCTAAAGGCTTGCTCGGCTTCCATTAACTCTGCAATCCCCGCTTCGGCTTGGACAGCTGTTGTTAATTCTTGCGCTTTTTGAGCATCTTCTTCCGTCATTTCTTCGCCGCTCATCATTTTTTGTTGAAGTGTTTGTTGAAAGGCTTGAAACTCTTTAAATAAGGCATAGGCTTCCGTTTTTTCTTTTAAATTTGCAAATGCTTCTTGCAAGGCTTTGTATTGATCGGTTGCACGAATTTCTCGTTCTAGTTGCGTTGCTGTATCATAAATATTTGCTGTCATGATGTTCCTCCATTCATTCTTCTTTCTCTATTTTACCATCTTATGAAAGCTCTGACAAAACCCTTTATTGATTTTCTTGGATTTTCCCCCAGAGGTTATTCCAAAGCTCTTTTGATTTTTCCTTAACTGTATTTCCAAAATCTGTTAACCCTTCTTTGGCTTTTTCGGTAAAGTCATCTAATCCCTTTTGCCAATTATTGTCCGTGGATTCCCCTGACTGCTCTTTGGCTTCTTCCGGTGTTAACACTTTCCCACCTGTGTCGTAAGCATCAGCCACCTCAAAACTGGTTCCCTTGGTATAAGGTAATACACTTTCCGCAACTTTTTTAAAAATCAACCCTGCGACGGTTTCACTCGTGCCGTGCAAGTAATGTTCAGCACTCGTCTTTTCAAAGCCCAACCACGTCGCCATCACTAAATCTGGTGTGTAACCAATCACCCATTGATCATTTACTTTGGTTGCGTCAAAACCTGTTTCGGTCGTTCCTGTTTTCCCAGCGACTGTGTAGCCATATGGATCTGCTAAAACCCCTGTTCCATGTGAATACGTCCCTAGTAAAATACTCGTCATTGCAGTGGCTACTTTTTGCGATACCACTCGTTTGCCTTTGACTTCAGTATTGTCAACAATCACCGCACCGGTAGAGTCGACAATCTTCGTAATTAAATGTGGCTGATAGTACGTGCCGCCATTGGCAAATACGCTATACGCTGCCGCCATCGTCAGCGGTGACTCGCCATATTGTAGCCCACCTAACGCTAAGCCCCAATACTTGTCTTCATCAGTCAAGGATAAGCCGAATTCTTTGGCCTTATTAAACCCAGTCTCTAAACCAATCTCATGTAACAACCAAACTGCAGGCAAATTCAAGCTTTGTGCGACGGCTTGATACATTGGGACCTCACCAGAATACGTCCCGCTATAATTTTGCGCATCGTAATAACTTAGAGGACTATCTTGTAAGACGCTAGCTGGTGTATAACCTTTTTCCAAAGCTGGTGCATAGACAGCTAGTGGCTTAATGGTCGATCCAGGTGACCGCTTCATCTGGGTAGCAAAATTAAACCCACGAAAGACTGACTCCCCTCGTCGACCGACTAAGGCTGTCACGCCCCCATTGCTTGGATTGATGGCGACCGTTGCTGATTGTACGATTGCGCCATCTGATGCATTCTCTGGGAAATAGCCATCGACAGCATACGTTTCTTGCATCGCTTTTTGTTGATCTTGATCCAACGTGGTATAGATCTTATAGCCGCGATTCATAATATCATCGGCATCCAGCCCATATTCATCGACTGCTTCATTAATCACTGCATCAAAGTACGAAGGATACTGGTAACTATCAGACGATGCTTGGTATGTATCATTTAGCAAACTATCTAACGAGACATTTTCTTGTACTTTTGCATCGCTAGCACTTAATTTATTATTATCGACCATCAGTTGTAATACGGTATCTCGGCGATTCGTTGCATTTTTCAAATGATCAATCGGGTTATAAATTGATGGTCCCTTTAGCATTCCAATCAAGGTTGCTGCTTCACCCACTGTCAGCTCACTTGCATTGACACCAAAATATTTATTTGCAGCATCTTGCACACCCCATACCCCATTACCAAAGTAAGAAGTATTTAGGTACATCGTCAAAATTTCATCTTTGGAATAGTGCTTTTCTATTTCGACAGCCAAGAAAATTTCCTTCGCTTTACGCGTAAAGGTCTGGTCTAACGTCAAATACGCATTTTTAGCCAACTGCTGGGTAATCGTACTTCCGCCGCCGCCCTCGGTACTCCGATTAATCACCATCCGTACAGCAGCCCGCGCAATTCCTTTAACATCAAAGCCGTGATGCGTATAAAAATTACGATCTTCGGTCGAAATAACTGCATCGATAAGCGCGGGTGACATATCATCTAAATCAATATACGTTCCTTTTTGCGCATATAATTTCCCAGTGCTTTCTCCATCTGTATCGTAGATCATCGTGGATTCTTTTAATCCTGATTCTAATTCTGATACATTTGTTGTCTTTGCTACATAAAATAAATACACACTCACGCAAAGCAAACAGACTAAGGCAACTAAGAGAAATACTTTATGCAGATGGTATTTTTTCCAAATCCGCTTGCGCCATAAATGCAGTTGATGCAAGTATGGTTTGATCCATAACCAAAAGCGCTTGCTGTATGTTTTGAGGGCTTGCCATAAAGCAGCCAAAAATTGTTTCACATTCATCTTCTTCCTCCATTAAGTCTACTATACCGAAAAAAAGCAAGGCCAGCATACGTCTTAGGAAGGAAATTCCTTCTCATACGATCTCAATTAGTGTATCATGTGTTTGCTATCAAAAGAGGATTTTTTTGTTAAAAAAATCTTAAACATCAATCATGCTCTATTAGAAAGGAATCATATGGATTACCAAATTACTTTGCCACCTACCCAACAGACGACCACTGTTCGCGAACTGCTCGAAACACAATGGCTTGTGCCAAGAAAAGTACGGCACTTTCTTCGTACCCGCAAAAATGTTTGGGTCAATGATCAGTTAGCACTCTTTCACCAAGAAGTACGAGCAGGGGATCGAATCACGCTACGTTTAGAAGCAGACGACTATAGCTATCAGCCCGTCGCGCTCGGTCAGGCAAGCCGAGTATCCGTCTTATTCGAGGATGAGCATCTGCTTTTAGTAAACAAGCCTGCTGGTATCAAGACCCATCCGAATCAACCAAATGAAGACGACACACTACTCAATGATATAAAAGCGTACCTTGCACCCAAACAGCAACAAGCCTATGTCGTCCATCGACTAGATAAAGAAACGAGCGGTGTCATTTTATTTGCCAAAAATCCGCTAGTCTTACCGATTTTAGGACGTCTGTTAGAGCAAAAGAAAATCTATCGCACCTATCAAGCAATCGTAACTGGCAAACTCATAAAAGATTGCACGATTCGAAAAAAAATCGGCCGTGATCGCCATGACCGCCGCAAACGAGTGATAGATGAGCGTCATGGACAGCAAGCCGTGACACATGTGCAAGTCATACAGGTTCACTCCCAGACAACAAATATTACCTGTCAACTAGAAACGGGACGCACCCATCAGATTCGCGTCCATCTCGCAAGCATCGGCCACCCAATCGTCGGTGACCCACTTTACCAAACCAAACCGGCCGAACGTCTCTTCCTACATGCCTACCAAATGCACTTTATCCATCCTTTCACGCAGCAAGAAATGACGATTGCCACACCTGATTCCTTATTCGGTTGCAACCTTGTAAACTAAATCAGACTGCTTTTATTTATGATGAATTATGCTGGAAATTCCAGTAATCGTTTGATTTCAGTGCAGCCTGAAAAACCGAAGAGAATTCCTTCTTTTCGGTTTTTTTATATCCATCGATTGGTTGTCTTTGTTTTTGGGATGGCTTCGTAGAATTTTCGTCGCGCATGGGCAAGACAATGAATGGGTAAAATCCCATCTAACGAACTATACCCGAGTACTCATCACAATGGAGATAGCCAGTACATTCTTTCAAGAAATCTTGTGAGACTACCGTTTTTCTTGTCTCATGATGATGGGAAATAACTAACGGAGTAGAACTATCAGACATGTTACTAAATAACCAGAAAAACGTTGATTCCTTATTGCTGTTTAGCACACGATAGCTTTTTTCATCGGCATAAGCTACATCTTTTTTTCCACAATTGTTTCTGAAATCGTTCAACGAGTAATGATAACTACTCATGTCCAACTAAATTTCGCCAATTACTAATGTTTTCTCGTGTAATTGCTAATCCTAGTTGATTCCAATAAGTAATTTGACGATAGGTTGGTACGTTCATTTCAAATTTCTGACGAATTGTTTCTGTAACGATACTTTATTACCTACTGAATTCTTCTACTGCGTTTTCAAAAATCCAATGTATTTTTATTATATTTTGGATTTGTACACTTGCGGCATGATCGTTTTCAAACGATACGTTCTGCATTATCAGAAAAAAGGTTCTGTTGCAACGCTTCGACTTCTAAAGCAGTGAGCGCCCGGTACTCCCCTAATGACAATGATTCATCTAGCGTTAGTTGCCCCATCCGAATGCGTTTCAAATAGACCACTTCTTTGCCCACTGCAGCAACCATACGCTTTACTTGATGAAATTTCCCTTCATGCAAAATGAGCGAAATCTGACTTGTTTGGGCTGATTCATCGACAGATAAAATAGTTAGTTTTGCTGGTAGACACTGTTCTCCTTGGTCAATCATCAGACCCTCAGAAAACAATGCCACATCCTCAGCCGTCATCACGCCAGCCACCGTGGCATGATATTCCTTCTCCACGTGCTTTTTAGGGGACAACAAGCGATGTGCTAGTTGACCATCATTGGTCAGCACTAATAGCCCTTCTGTGTCTCTATCTAAACGCCCCACTGGAAATAAATCTTCTCTAAAATCCTCATCTACTAATAAATCCATAACCGTTTCGTCGTAATTATCGACCGTCGCTGAGATGACACCAGCCGGCTTATTTAATAGATAATAATAATCCTTCTGATACTGAATGACTTCTCCTTCAAAAGAAATTTGATCTTCATATTCGTTGATTTGTGCTTTATCACTGCGAGTGATTTCGCCATTGACGGTCACTTTTCCTTTTTTGATGAATTGTTTTACTTCTTTGCGACTACCCAGTTGCATCGTAGCCAAAAATTTATCTAATCGCATCGTTTTCCTCCTTGTGAGTACAAAGAACTTTCCAGACAAATGGCAAACACCCATAGTTTGAGCATTCATTTTCCACCTTTTGTCTAAAAAGTTCTCGTCTCATGTTTATTTTATATGCAATTTTCGTCTTAGACGCACCATACCAGGTCCTAATAATTTGTCGGCAATCCGGATTTTTAACGCCATGTAACAATACGCAGCGGCCCCGATTCCACCTACAAGTAAGACCAATAAGAAAGCCGCACCTTTATGCTCTACTGAGAAGACTTGTCCAAAAATCAAGCGAGAAATACCGGCAATGATAAGTAAAATCACTGTCATCAAGCTAATCAAGACAATCCTTCGTAACGTCAACATCCGATTAAAGCGCGTCATCTTATGTAGGTGACGGACATTCAAGTAGCACGTTACACTTAGCGCGATGGTCGTCGATAAGAGCGGCCCATATACTTCAAATAGAAAAATAAAAGGAACCTGTAAAATAAGTTTTAAGATAAAACCAATCACTAGATATTGGACTGCTGCTTTGTTTTCATACATTCCTTGCAACATGCTGGCTGTTAACATGAAAAAACCTAATACCAAGCCAGACAAAGAAGCTTCAATCAAGACTCGTGTTCCTAATACATTTGGTTCATAAAAAATGGTATTCAGTGGATAGGCCAATAAAATCATCCCGAAAGTCGCCGGCAACATCACAAAAAAATACAGTTGCAAATTGTTACTAATCAAGCGTGCTAAGCCACGACGATCATCTAATGCATAGGCCTCTGTAATCAATGGTAACCCCACGGATGCCAGTGCGATTGCCAAGCCAATAACCACCATCGTTAGCTTGTCAGGGTTTGCTCCAAACAATGCCAACAGCTCCATCGCCTGATTTTGCGTATAGTCTGCAAACAATCGTAACGTATGGATAAATGAAAATTGATCAATTAATTTAAAAATCGTAATTCCAGATCCTACAATAATAAAAGGAATCGACTCTTTTATTGTCGTAATCAGCAAAGACTTGGTATCCAAGACGACTTCTTCTTGGCTATGCTCGGCTTTTATATCCATCCGAATCTTTTCAGTCCGGAAGTAATAAATCAAAATCCCCATCCCTGCAATGGCACCGATAAAGGCGGCAAACGTCGACTGAGTGACCGCATCCACATAATTACCATCGCGAATCTTCATGATGATAAACGTCGTCAATAACATATAAAAGACACGTGCTAGTTGCTCAATAATTTGCGAAATTGCATAAGGAGCCATCTCATGAATCGCTTGAAAATAGCCCCGCATCACACTCATCAATGGGATAATTAACAGCGCCACACTTAAAGAACGCATCGTAGGAATCAAGGCCGCACCACCACCCGCTACGCTAGCTAAAAATGGCGAGCTAATGTACATAATCAAGGCAAACACGCCACCAAAAACGGACATTAATTGCATCGCACGCACGAATAGTTTCTTACTGGTTTTGTATTCTCCTCGCGAATTATGGTAGGCGATTTGCTTGGCAATGGCCGCAGGGATACCCGCTGTCGAAATCATGATGAACAATGCATAGACATTGTACCCCATACCAAATAATGCATTGGCTGACTTCCCGTTTTCTCCCATCCAGTAATACCAAGGTAAGATATAGATTGCACCTAATAGCCGCGAGCCGATATTGCCAATAGTTAACCAGGCGGAACCGCGAGCCATTTGTTCCTCATTGCTTAGACGTTGCTTGTGAGTATCATCTGTTTGCTTCATCGCTTCTTCTCCATCTTCTATCTCTACATATCTTCTATTCTAATGCGAAACGCTACTAGTGGCAATGAATTTTTCTAAGATGCCACTAAACAAGCTGCTCATTATGGACTTTCTGAATTGTTCACAAGTGGAGGATTCTTCTATGCCTATCTCATACATACTAGCTAATATGGTATAATACCTTCAATGATAATTAGTCAAGGGAGCTTAGCTATGTACAAAAAAAAATTAAAAGACATCTACGCAGTCCTCTTGCGTGAAAAGATGCTAAAAGAAGTCATCATCCAACAACAATGGCATATCACACTACCCGATCACCCCATTGTGGATCACGCGTTTCATTCCTTATCTTATGACTCACGAGAAGCCGATGAAGCGACACTATTCTTTTGCAAAGGGCAACAATTTAAAGAAGTATTTTTAGAGCAGGCAGTTACTGGTGGAGTTAAAGTATACGTCTCCGAACAACCATACGATTCAATCGATGCAGTCGGTCTGATTGTCACAGATATTCGAGAAGCCATGGCTATGATTGCTCAATTTTTTTACGACCATCCTGAAAATAAATTAACAAAAATCGGTATTACTGGTACCAAAGGAAAAACCAGCTGTGCCTATTTCTTAAAAGATAGTTTGGAGCAAGCCACAAATCATAAGACTGCCTTGTTCTCTTCTGAAGAAACGACTTTAGATGGAGTTCACTACACACGCTCCCATCTCACAACACCAGAAGCGCTCGATTTATACAAGCAAATGGCTAAGGCTGTCGAAAACGGACTGACCCATCTAGTGATGGAAGTCTCTTCGCAAGCGTACAAGACAAAGCGCGTCTTCGGCCTGACTTTTGAACTAGGAATTTTCCTAAATATTAGCCCGGACCACATTAGCCCAATCGAGCATCCAACATTTGACGATTATTTGTATTGTAAGCGTCAGCTGATTCAACACAGCAAACAGATGATCCTAAATGCCGATAGTGATTATTTTGAGCTTTTAGCTGAGACGTGCACCCTTTATCACGTACCCTACGTCACGTTTGGTCGCTCATTAACAGTCGATGTCGAGATTCAAGATGCAACAGACACACGCTCGTTTGACTTGATTGCACACACGCTGTCATTCTCAGACCTAGAAGGCGGCTATCGTCTGGCAATCCTTGGTACGTTTAATCACGACAATGCCACCGCAGCACTACTGGTCAGTCATTTACTCGGCTTTTCCGAAAAAATCAGCCGTCAAGCCATCGCAAACACCGTCATCCCTGGTCGAATGCATGTGATTGATGAGCCGAACCAGCCATTGATTTTGATTGACTTTGCGCACAATTACCTAAGTATCAAAGCAGTCGGCGAACTGGGACATCACTTGCGCCCGAATGGCAAAGTAATTATCCTGACTGGTAGTACGGGCGGCAAAGCCTTGAGTCGGCGAGCAGACATCGCCAAGGCACTCTCAGAAATTGCCGATGAAGCGATTCTAACGAGCGATGATCCGAATTTTGAAGATCCCGCAGCGATTGCAAAAGAAATCATTAGCCATATCGACAACGATGCTCTCTCGATTACAGTCGAGACACAGCGCGAGAAAGCCATCGCTATCGCCCTATCCCATGCGACGACCGAAGACATTGTTGCAATTTGCGGCAAAGGAACCGAAAAAGAAATGAAAATCAACGGTCTAGGTGAACCTTATCCTGGTGATTATGAAGTCGTACAACAATTATTGAACTAACTGTTCATGCTTGCATAATGCGCAAGCACTTTCTTTTGTTTTTGTCACAAGTTGTACTATAGTGAATGTGTAAGACCACTAAAGAAAGGGTGTTTTTCATGAGCAAAAAAATGGCAGTATCGACCGTTATTAATGAAGGTGGACGTGAAGGCGTTAGTAAATCATTGAATGGCCACTTAGAAGTCAAAACAACCGGTACGAAAAAAGAAGGCTACACCAATCCTGAAGAATTATTCGCAGCAGGTATTTCTGCTTGTTTTAATGGCGCGATGGTCTTTCCACTAGAACGCGACGGCTTAGGCGACAAGCATCGTTCTGTCCGAGCTGAAGTGACGTTATTAGGTGATTTGCCCGACTTTACAACCTTGCATCTTGCTGTCCATTTGATTGGTAAAATCGATGGTGTTTCAAAAGAAGATACATTGAAATATATGGAAGAAACCGATGGCATCTGCCCTTATTCAAAAGCGATTCACGGTAATGTGGAAGTTACCTACGATGCGGAAGACGGTCGCTAGAAGTATACTCGTCTAAATAACGTTCTAAGAGTATTTCAGACG
>NZ_JAMRVB010000001.1:0-11038 GCF_023743875.1 Enterococcus italicus | reverse complement strand
TTTCAGACGATCGTTTAAAAGCAATTAGTAACGACAACAAAAAGCCAGGAAATCCAAAAGTTTGAGAACCAACTTTTGGATTTCCTGGTCTTTTTTTGTAGCAAAATATCTCAGCCTCTTTAATTAGCAACAATATTGACTAATTTATTGGCCACAACGATTACTTTACGAATGGTTTTACCACTAATAAAGTCTTGAACGAGCGCATCTTCCGTCGCTAGTTTTTCGATTATTGCTTTGTCTTCATTTAGAGCGACCGTTACTTTCGAGCGCACTTTACCATTGACTTGGATAACCATTTCAACTTCATTTTCTACTAGTGCTGCCTCATCAAATGTTGGCCAAGCAACATAAGAAATACCGTCTTTGTTTCCTAGCACCTCCCATAGCTCTTCACTAATGTGTGGAGCAATTGGCGCCAATAGTTGCACAAATCCTTCAACATACTCGTAGCACAATGATTCTGCTTTGTATGCTTCATTTACAAAGACCATCATTTGTGAGATGGCAGTATTAAAGTGCAGTTGGTTATAGTCTTCTGTCACTTTTTTCACCGTTTGGTTGTAGACTTTCGTCAATGAGCCATCATTAATCGTCGTAATGCGATCGCGTAATTTGCCCTCTTCATCGACAATTAGGCGCCAAACACGTTCGAGGAATTTACGGCTACCTTCTAGGCCATTTTCACTCCAAGCAATCGATGCATCCAAAGGCCCCATGAACATTTCATACATCCGTAGCGTGTCTGCTCCATACTGTGTCACGACATCATCTGGATTGACCACATTTCCTCTTGATTTGGACATTTTTTCATTGTTGCCACCTAAGATCATGCCTTGATTGAATAATTTTTGGAAAGGTTCTTTGGTAGGTACTACACCCAAATCATATAGGAATTTATGCCAGAAACGAGCATAAAGCAAATGTAAAACGGCATGTTCCGCCCCACCAATATAAATATCCACTGGTAACCAGCGTGTCAACTTGTCATAGTCAGCCAAAGCTTTTTTGTTATGGGGATCGATGTAGCGTAAGAAATACCAAGAGCTTCCTGCCCATTGCGGCATAGTGTTGGTTTCACGGCGACCTTTTTTACCAGTCTTAGGATCAACGACATTGACCCAATCATGGATATTGGCCAGTGGTGACTCTCCTGTGCCACTTGGACGGATATCTTTCGTTACTGGCAATCGTAATGGTAATTCTTCTTCTGGGATTGTCGTCGCTGTCCCATCTTCCCAATGGATAATTGGAATTGGTTCCCCCCAATAACGTTGACGAGAAAACAACCAATCTCTTAGGCGATAGCTGACTTCTTTTTTCCCAATTTGTTTTTCCTCTAACCAGCTGACAATCGTATCAATGGCCTCTTGTTTGTTCAAACCATCTAAAAAGCCTGAGTTGATATGTGTACCGTCACCAGTAAAGGCTGCTTGTGTCACATCGCCACCTTCTAAGACTGGAATAATCTCTAAGCCAAATACTTTGGCAAAGTCATAGTCACGTTCATCATGCGCTGGTACAGCCATAATTGCCCCTGTACCATACGTAGCAAGTACATAGTCAGCAATCCAAATGGGAATCTTTTTTTGGTTCACTGGGTTAATCGCATACGCACCTGTGAAGACACCCGTTTTTTCTTTTGCTAGATCTGTTCGGTTAAGATCGGATTTTTTCGCTGCTTCTTCGATGTACGCATCCACCGCTGCTTTTTGCTCTGGTGTCGTAATTTCTTTCACCAAGTCTAATTCAGGCGCAAGTACAGCATACGTTGCACCAAATAATGTATCTGGACGTGTCGTAAATACTGTAAAGTCTTTGTCAGTACCGTCTACTGAAAAAGTCACATTCGCCCCTACAGAACGACCAATCCAGTTGCGCTGCATTTCTTTGATGCTTTCTGGCCAGTCTACCTCTTCCAAATCTTCTAACAAACGATCCGCATAGGCTGTGATTTTTAGCATCCATTGGCGCATTGGCTTACGCACTACATCATAGCCTCCGCGCTCACTCTTGCCATCGATAACTTCTTCATTTGCAATAACTGTTCCCAATTCAGGAACCCAGTTTACCGCTACTTCAGCCTCATAAGCGAGCCCTTTTTCATATAATTTGGTGAAAATCCATTGTGTCCATTTGTAATACTCTGGATCTGTCGTATTGATTTCACGGTTCCAATCATAACTAAAACCGAGTGAATTAATTTGATGGCGGAAGGTTTCAATATTTTTTTTGGTGAATTCAGCTGGATCATTCCCTGTGTCCAAGGCATATTGTTCTGCTGGCAAGCCAAATGCATCCCATCCCATTGGGTGTAATACGTTGTACCCTTGACTTCGTTTCATTCTCGCTAAAATATCTGTTGCTGTATAGCCTTCTGGATGTCCCACATGTAGTCCTTGACCAGACGGATATGGAAACATGTCTAGTGCATAAAATTTTGGCTTTTGGGGATCATCATGGGTATTAAACGTATTGTTTTTTGCCCAGTATTTTTGCCATTTCTTTTCGATTTCTTCGTGATTATAGCTCACTTTCGCCACTCCTTTTTATGATTGCTAAAAACGCCCTATAAGAAGCATCAGCTTCTTATAGGGCGTTTTACATTTACGCGGTACCACCTATTTTCCCTTTTTACAAAGGCTCCACGTGATAACGGAACGACCGTATTTTCCTACATAAATTCAGAAAATAACACTCTAAGGCGAGTTCGAATGTTTGCCCACATATTTCCACCAACCATATGCTCTCTACTGATTCAAACCATTCTACTATTCCTTATCAACGTGATAGGTATGAAGTTGTATCTGATGACAGTCTACCAAATTTAGAAAAAAAGTTCAATGACTTACCCTAATTTCAATGTTTGTCCGATTAAAAGAATATCCGCAGACAATTGATTAACTGATTTTAACGCGCTCACTGACAAACCATGTGCTTGGGCGATTTTCCAAAGACTATCCCCTTTTTTGACTGTGTAAGTCTTCGCTGAAGTTGTAGTGGTTGTTGTTGAGACAGTTGTCGTGCTTGCTGTACTTGCTACACTCGTTGTGGCGTTCACTTTTAATTTTTGGCCAATCAATATTAAATCACTGCTTAAATTATTCCATGATTTCAACTGCGCTACGGTCACACCGTACTTGTTGGCGATTTTGCTTAAGTAGTCGCCTTTCACTACTGTATAGGTTGTCGTTGTCGACGCGGTTGTATTTGTTGTCGCGTTGGTAGTGCTTGCGGTATTTGTACTTGCGACACTCGTTGTTGCGTTCACTTTTAATTTTTGCCCGATCAATATCAAATCACTGCTTAAATTATTCCACGATTTCAATTGCGCCACGGTCACACCATATTTGTTGGCGATTTTGCTTAAATAGTCGCCTTTCACTACTGTATAGGTTGTCGTTGTAGTTGTTGACGCGGCTGTATTTGTTGTCGTGTTGGTAGTGCTCGCTGTACTTGTACTTACGGTATTTGTACTTGCGACACTCGTTGTTGCGTTCACTTTCAATTTTTGGCCAATCAATATCAAATCACTGCTTAAATTATTCCAGGATTTCAACTGCGCTACGGTCACGCCGTATTTGTTGGCGATTTTGCTTAAGTAGTCGCCTTTCACTACTGTATAGGTTGTCGTTGTAGTTGTTGATGCGGCCGTATTTTTCGTCGTGTTGGTAGTACTCGTTGTACTTGTACTTGCGACACTCGTTGTTGCATTCACTTTCAATTTTTGGCCAATCAATATCAAATCACTGCTTAAATTATTCCAGGATTTCAACTGCGCTACGGTCACGCCGTATTTGTTGGCGATTGTGCTTAAGTAGTCGCCTTTCACTACTGTATAGGTTGTCGTTGTAGTTGTTGGCGCGGCTGTGTTTGTTGTCGTGTTGGTAGTGCTCGTTGTACTTGTTCTCGTCGTACTTGGTGAATCATATTGCGTTAAATTGTATTGAGCAATTACGCGATTCAAGACAGTCGCATAGTTAGGGGCAGTAGCATAGCGCCCTGTTAACCAAGCGGTCGCATCTGTATATGACGTTGTATTGCTTTTCCATGCGCCTGTATAATAGTAGCTACCACCAAACGAGGTCGTTTTTAGTACATTGGCATTATCTTGAAAAGATTCTGCATAAGAGGGGTATTGACGGAACGGCTCATTCTTTGTTACATATTGACCATTTAAAAACTCTTTTGTATTCATATAGACTGTTTGGCCGTTGTAACTTCCTTTAATCCCGAACAAATTATAGTTTGGTGCTTGTGCTAATGCACTCTGTCCCCAGCCACTTTCGACAATTGCTTGAGCAATCATGACCGAAGCATATAGATCATTGGCTTGAGCAATAGGGGCAGCATAAGCAGCTATGGTATTGATAAATGCAGTTTGACTCGTTGTTGATGATGTATAGCCACTTGTATCTGCTAAAACAACTTTAGTTGGCAATAATGGTACGAGTACCGAGCAAGCTGTCACAGCTGTCCCTACTATTGCTACTTGATGTCTGAGCGATTGATAGCGAGTGGCTATTTTAGTTGGCTTGTTATGTATGGTTTTACGAGATTGCGCGTCTTTCATCATTTCCCCTCCATTTTTCTCGAAACTATTTTCAGTATAACTTTAATCAATCCTTAATAAAAGCTTAAACTTTAGATTTTCTTAAATGTAATTTCTTTGTAATCTAAACGATTCGATTGTAATAAATAATGATTGCATAAAGTGGTCAGCTAAGTTTGACTTATGCTTTTTAAGCTATGGTATAATGAATACACGTAAATTTGAAAGGAATTATTGCATGCAAACACCACAACAAACAACAAAATTATATAGTCAATTTACTGCGAGCTGTTTTTTATTGTTATTTATGTTTTTAGGCTATGTGGTGAAGTTTTATCCACAGTGGCTAAACTCATTTGACCAACTAGGGACGGCAATAATCCGCTTTGACTATCCTAACTGGAACCCTTTTTTCCTATGGGTCACTAAATTCGGGAACCCGACTACGGTTTCAATTTTATTTGTCACAATCCTTGGTTTATTTTTGTATTGGAAAAAATATGCAGAAGCACTGTGGCTTAGCTTAGGGGTCATCGGCATCGCTGCTATCTTTAATCTCCTTATCAAGCTTTTCTTCACGCGAGAACGCCCATCTTTGGTGCACTTAGTAACAGAAAACAGCTACAGTTTCCCCAGTGGTCACGCAAACGGCAGCATGGTTTTTTATGGAACACTCTTTTTATTGATTCCTTTTTTCATTCAAACCAATTGGGTCAAATGGCTACTGCGCATCATCTGTGTCTTTTTGATTATTGGTATCGGGACTAGTCGCATATATTTAGGCGTGCATTATCCAAGCGATATTCTGGCGGGCTATTCAGAAGGACTTGTTTGGCTTGGCTTCACTTATCCTCTCTTTAAAGAAAAACAATTTATTTGGCGCTTTACACAAAAACAAAAATGAAAGAAGGAGCAGCTCATATGAGCGATTATACGTACCTTGATAGTTCCGGCAAACGATACCACACATGGAACGGTGCTTTACGTGACGAATTTGGCGGAAAATTATTTAAAGTGCCCATCGATGGTGGTTTTGATTGTCCCAATCGCGATGGCACCGTAGCACATGGTGGCTGTACATTTTGTAGTGTCTCTGGTTCTGGTGATATGATTGTCGCCCCACATGATCCACTCCCTCAACAATTTTACAAAGAAATCGACCAGATGCATCAAAAATGGCCGGGTGTCGCACAATACATCGTCTATTTCCAAAACTTCACCAATACACATGCTCCCGTGGAAGTAATTCGTGAGCGCTTTGAACAAGTCGTCAATCTTCCTGGCGTCGTCGGGCTATCAATTGGTACACGACCTGACTGCTTGCCTGATGAGGTGGTCGACTATTTAGCAGAATTAAACGAACGACTTTATCTGTGGGTCGAATTAGGCTTACAGACAACATTTGAACAAACAAGTACGCTCATCAATCGTGCACATTCTTACGACACCTATCTTGAGGGTGTGGCAAAGCTTCGTAGCCATGGCATTCGCGTCTGTACGCATCTCATTAACGGTCTACCTGGTGAGACCTATGACATGATGGTTGAAAATGTACGACGCACCATTCACGATGCAGATATACAAGGCATCAAGCTCCATCTGCTCCATCTGATGCGCAATACTCGCATGATTCGCGATTATCATGAAGGACGTTTGCAACTACTTTCAAAAGAGACCTATGTTTCCCTTATTTGCGATCAATTAGAACTCATCCCGCAAGACATCATCATCCATCGATTGACTGGCGATGCGCCTTGGGATTCTCTTATCGGGCCAATGTGGAGTCTTCAAAAGTGGGAAGTACTGAATGCGATTGATCGTGAATTAGAGAAAAGAGAGAGTTTCCAAGGAAAATTCTATCAAAAGAAAGAAGATACGCACTATGCTACCCACAGCCTTAACCTATAGTCATCAATTAGCCAAAGAAATCATCTTTTCTGGAGATTGTGTCGTCGATGCTACGATGGGCAATGGTCATGATACAGCATTCTTGGCCCAGCTAGTTGGGCCAACTGGTCATGTTTTTGCTTTTGATGTCCAAAAGCCAGCACTCATCGCGACCGAACAACGGCTACTCGCAGCCGATTTGTTAGATCGTACGACTTTAATCCATGACGGACATGAGCAATTTACTCAGTACTTTCCAAAGCAAACTGCTCTTAAACTAGCCATCTTTAATCTAGGTTATTTACCAAGTAGTGACAAACAGATTATTACTCATAGTGAGCATACTCTAGCAGCCATCCAGCAAATGCTCCCTGTTCTTGCTAAGCGTGGCCGGATCTTGCTTGTTGCATATTATGGTCATCCTGGTGGTCAAGAGGAGCTAGATCACGTACAAGCTTTTTGTCAGACGTTACCACAAGAAGAATACCAAGTGATGACCTATCAATTTATCAACCAGCGTAATGCTCCACCAATTTTATTTTGTATCGAAAAAAAATAACCAAAGCGCGTATGATAAATTTACCTTAACGCTGCTAAATCTGAGTGGCAAAAAAGACTAGAAAATCCAAATGTTTGAAAAATAACTTCTGGATTTTCTAGTCTTTTTGCTTTTCTGTTACTTAAATACGTTTAAATGGTGCACATAAACATTTTTTATTCTTCTAACCATGTCAATACGCGCTGAATCCAATGATCCCAAAACTCCCAATTGTGTGCACCAGGTCCTTCTTCATATGTCACCTCTAAGCCTTTTGCTCGCATCTTTTGTACTGCATATTGACTAGCAGGGTAAAGTGGATCTTCTGTACCTACACAAACAAAAATTCGGGGCGCGTGTGCGGAATTGACTTCCTCTATTAGATGAATTGGATCATTTTCTGATCCTTTAAATTGCTGCACATCGCCAAAGATACCCGTCCAATACGCCGGATTGGGTAACTCTTCAAATTGCTCCAGCATTTCTGCCAGCGCCAAAGCACCCGACAGAGAGGCAATGGCCCCAAATGATTCTGGACAGCGCATCCCTAACTTTAAAGCGCCATAGCCGCCCATTGATAAGCCCACAGCAAATGTCTTCTCTCTTTTTTTCGTTAATTGCGGAAATAGCTCGTGACAAATACGTGGCAGTTCCTCCGAGACAAAGGTCCAATAGTTCATGCCAAACGTCGTGTCTGTATACCACCCCAAATCCGTGGATGGCATAATCACAGCTAGCCCTTTATCTGCAACATACCGTTCAATCGATGTTCGTCTTTGCCAGACACTATGATTGCCATGCATCCCATGTAAGAGATACATAACAGGAAGATCCTCCGTTTGCCCCACTTGATTCGTTCCGTATGCTTTTTCTGTTTTTTGAGGAAGAATGACATTAATCATTACTTCCATTTGCAATACATTTGAAAAAATATTCGCTTGTAAAAAAGCCATCTTATCACCTGCTTATTTGTTTGTTCTTATTGTACCAGTTTTTTGTGTTAATGTAAGAGCAGAAACAATAGCTACGATGACCAATAAGATAGCCACTCCATAAATACTATGCAATCCTTGATACAAAACATGTCGCAGTGCTTGTAGAGACTCTGTCGGCAATAATTTAGCCGTGTGAGGATTCACCAATTGATTCATTGCATCTTCTGGAACAGCAATCGTCAATTTTGTTAATTCCTTCGCAGTCGCAGCATTAAAAATAATACCGAAGACCGCAATCATCATCGTTTGCCCCAACGTTTTAGCGAGTGTATTGAACGACGTTGCGACGCCTAGTTGTTTGTGAGGGACACTGTTTTGTGCGCTGACCGTTGTTATGACGATTGTCGCACCCATCCCAGTGCCTATCACAGCTGAAATTACAAAAAAAATATAAAATGGAGTTGCAAATGGCATCAAAAATAATAATGTCCCACCAATCAAGGTAACAAGTAGTGCAATGAGTAGATTTTTTCGTAATGAAAAAATAGTTAGCCAATTGCTAGCAACTGATGAGCCATACACCCACATAATCGACTGCGGTGCCAAGATCAAGCCACCAATCGCTGCACTCATTCCCAATACACCTTGCATCCACATTGGAATATAAACTTCCACTCCCATCAGAAAGCCACTAACTAGCGCCGCAACCAAATTCACGACGACAAAGGTACGATTACGGAACAACTCAAGAGAAATCAATGGATCCTCCGCCCGTTTCTCAACTTGAATAAATACGACTAAACCAATTAGACTAATTAAGAAAAACATACCGACTCGTAACGACAACCCTTCGTCACCTAAATACTGAATGCCAATTAAAAAGAACATCAACATCATCATCGACATCAGACTGCCTAGCATATCCATTTTCTTATTGGTCTTAGGTCGTTTCTCTTCAATTAAATACCTACCTATTAACCAAATCAGTCCAAAACCAATTGGCACATTGATGAAAAATATCCAATGCCAACTAAAGAGATCGACCACGATACCACCCGCCAGCGGGCCTACAACACTTGCGACCCCCCATGCAGTACTCGTTAACCCAAGAATTTTTCCTCTCTTCTCAGCCGAGTACAAGTCGGCGATAATTGTGAACGCGACCGGCATCATTGCACCCGCACCAATCCCTTGAATCGCTCGCGCAATAATCAAGTGCACCATAGAGTACGACATGCCACACAAAGCAGAACCAATCATAAAGATAGCCGTGCCAAATAAAAAGACGGGCTTTCTGCCAATCATATCAGCGAGTTTCCCATATACAGGTGTCAGCATCGCATTCGTCAATAAATAAATCGAAAACACCCAGTTCATAATTTCAATACCTTTAAGCGACCCAACAATTGTTGGCATTGCCGTTGTAATAATGGTGCCTTCGATTGCAGTCATAAATGTTGCCACAAACACCGCTGCTGTGACTGCTTTAATATTCGTTTTTCTCTCCATCTCATCCTCCAAAAAATTGCATAAAAAAAGACTTCTATTAAGAAATAACTACTTAATAGAAGTCGCCTCTTTATTCCTTCACACTTGCCACTAGCGCATCAACTTTGTCAGTCTGCTCCCAAGGCAAATCGATATCTGTACGACCAAAATGTCCATATGCAGCCGTCTGTTTGTAAATAGGACGACGCAAATCTAACATTTCGATAATCCCTGCTGGTCGTAAATCAAAGTTCTTACGCACGGCTGCAATCAATTTATCATTAGCCACTGTTCCAGTTCCAAACGTATTAATACTGATTGAAACAGGCTGAGCCACTCCAATAGCATAGGCCAATTGCACTTCAACTTTACTTGCTAATTTAGCTGCAACAATATTTTTGGCAATATAACGAGCAGCGTAACTAGCAGAGCGGTCTACTTTAGTCGCATCTTTACCAGAAAATGCTCCCCCACCATGGCGAGCGTACCCACCATATGTATCAACGATAATTTTTCGTCCTGTCAGACCAGCATCCCCTTGAGGTCCACCAATGACAAACCGGCCAGTAGGATTAATATAATATTTTGTTTGATCATCCAATAGTTTATTCGGGATGACCTCTTGAATAACTTGTTCAATCACATCTTTACGAATCGTTTCATTTGAAACTTCTTCGTCATGTTGGGTACTGATGACAACTGTGTCCACACGTAATGGTTTTTCATTTTCATCGTACTCTACTGTTACTTGTGACTTTGCATCAGGTCTAAGATAATCCAAGGTACCTGATTTTCTTAATTCTGCTAACTTACGGACCAAACGATGGCTCAAAGCAATTGGTAACGGCATTAACTCAGGTGTTTCATCCACAGCAAAACCAAACATTAAGCCTTGGTCTCCTGCTCCAATCTCATCTAATTTATCGCCTTGTGTACCACGAATTTCTAACGCTTCGTTGACCCCTTGAGCAATATCTGGTGATTGCTCATCCAATGCAACCAAGACAGCCACATTATCACCATCAAAGCCATATTTGGCTCTAGTGTAGCCAATGTCTTTGATTGTTTGACGGACAACTTTTTGAATATCGACATAAGCCTTCGTTGATACTTCACCAAAAACAAGAACCAAGCCAGTTGTTACAGATGTTTCACAGGCCACACGAGCTTCCGGATCCTTTTCAACGATTGCGTCCAAGATAGCATCACTGATTTGATCAGCCACTTTATCCGGATGTCCTTCAGAAACAGATTCTGAAGTAAATAAATGTTTTTCTGACATTTTTTATTCCCCCTAAATTTCGATTCGGTTACAAGGCATCTTCGCTATTCGTTCATATGCGAATCCTTTCGGGAACTTGCAACGAAATGATTATACCACGTTTCTAATTGAAATAGCGCATATTTCATTTGAAAGCAAAAAAAAAAGCATTCAGATGAATGCTTCAATGATCCGTACGGGAATCGAACCCGTGTTACCGCCGTGAAAGGGCGGTGTCTTAACCGCTTGACCAACGGACCATGCTAAAACGGAGAAGGAGGGATTTGAACCCTCGCGCCAGTTTCCCGACCTACACCCTTAGCAGGGGCGCCTCTTCAGCCACTTGAGTACTTCCCCAATACCAAAATATTTGAAAC